>JAKQJM010000033.1 GCA_029561145.1 Pseudomonadota bacterium | reverse complement strand
GGCTGAATGTCCTCAGCCGAGAGCGGCATGCCCGGCGGGCAGCCATCAATAACGCATCCAATTGCCGGGCCGTGCGACTCACCAAACGTGGTGACGGAGAAGAGATGGCCTAAAGTGTTTCCTGACATCTGGGCATTTTATGCGGGAGTCATTCGCGCCATGACGCTTTCCCCAGCGGGCTCGGGCCCCGCCGCACGCGTAGGGCTCGCTCGTCGCCTACGAACACGACCCACCGCGCGCCTCGTGGCACCTCGAAAGATCAGCAAACACTAGGAACGAGACCGTCAACGGGCGTTTGTCGCACGAGTCCGTTGCTGGTAGGGAGACTGGGCGCTCAGGCGCCTTTACTCACGTGCCACTTCCGACACGCATCGCCGAACGCGCCGAAGAGGCGCATCGAAACATCGTTTTTCTCGGGCTGCCATTCGGGGTGCCATTGCACGCCTAACGAGAAGCCGGGGTGCGACGGGATCGACACCGCCTCAATCTGCCCGTCTGGCGCGACGGCTTCTACGTGCAGCGCGTCGGCCACGCGATCAATGCCTTGGCCGTGAACCGAATTGACCATCACTTCGTCGGTCGACAAAATCGCCGCGAGGCAGCCGCCGCCCTCAATGCGAATCGGGTGTGCGTCAGCGTAGCGCTCGTGTGCCTCGGCGTCTTCGCGGCCCTGTGCGCCGCGATGATCTTGTCGGCCGTCCACCTCTTCCACCGCCTGATGCAGCGACCCGCCGAGCGCCACGTTGATCTCTTGAATTCCGCGACAAATCGCGAGCACCGGCATGCCGAGTGCGATCACGCGACGAATCAGCGGCAGCGTAATCGCGTCGCGCGCCGGGTCAAGCGGCAGCTCGGGGTTGTGCACGTCCGCGCCGAAATGCGACGGGTGCACATTCGACGGCGAGCCGGGCAGCATGGTGCCGTCGGCGATGGCGAGATACGCGTCGATGTTCTCGTTGCCGGTGCACGGCATCGGAATCGGCAAGCAATGCGCCTGATCGCGCACCGCGTCGGAATAGCGCTGGTAGAGCACCTGCATCGGCACGCCATCGACCAGCCGGTTGTCGCACGGAATCAGCACCACCGGTTTTCGCTGCGAAGCGACGGGCGCATGCAAATTCGGCGAATCACGGTCAAGCGGGTCTAGTTT
>JAKQJM010000018.1 GCA_029561145.1 Pseudomonadota bacterium | reverse complement strand
GGGCTGCAGCAGTTCGAGGAACTCATCCCAGGTGACGAGGCGACCATCGACAACCACGCCCTCGGAGTCGATGCGGCCGCGGATGCGCTCGAACGGCATCTCGATCGTCGCGCCGTCCTTGATCAGGAAGCGCTGCGCGAGCCCTTGCCGGACCTTCCCGCGCAGCCTGGCCAGCGCCATCGTGCCGCTCGCCTCTGCGAAGGCCTTGAAGACGTAGCCGCCGTGCTCGCTGGTCGTCACCTCGCGTGCCTCGGCCGCGTAGCCATGGTTCGGCAGGTGGCGCACCTCCAACTCGAAATGGCGGCGTGCGCCGGCGCAGTCGACGAACGATTCGCTGCTCGGGAAATCCGCCTCGGGTGAGCTGTCCATCCGTATTCCTTTGAGGGTCGTCAGGGGTCCGCCGCGTCCTCGACGACAGCGGTGGCGATGGCAGGAGTTTGCCTTCGGCTCTGCCAGCCGAGGCGCAGGCGGTGCGCAGTCCGCAGGGGTTGAATGTCCGCGGCCCCGGGAGATCCTGAAGTTGCGGACTGCTTGTCCGCTGACCGCAAGGGCTGACCCCATGATCGACAATGAAATCGACTTTGCTGGCGAGGTTCGCCGGCTGCTGCAGGCCGACGGCTATGTCGTGCACGGCGGCGGACCCGCCGATGACCCGGGACTCGACGGCAGGTTCTGGTTCACCTGGATGCAAACAGGCATGGCCGAGGCCGAAGTCGGCCAGACCCGCGAGACAGAGGCGGGTGCATGGACGACCGCCCTCGCGCACCGCCTCGACAACAGCCGGATCGAACTCCACCGGGTGGGCAACGAGCCACCGCCAGCGACGATGGAGCCGTTCGAGGCGGCACGGCTGCTGGAGGATGCTTTCGATGCAGCGATGATCGCCAGGAAGTTCGGTGTTCCGCACGACCTGGCTGCCGCGCAGGTCGAACAGTTGCGGCGACAGTCGGTCCATATGAACGACCGATATCAGGTGAACGCGCAGACCCTGGAGGCGCCGTTCGGAGAATTCGTGGGTGACGTGATCTGGCTGTCGATCAAGCGACGCGACAAGGCGCCTGTCCACGACTGGCGCGACCTGCAGGTGATCAAGAACCTGATCGTCGGGCCGGAGCACGAGGGATTCGAGATCTATCCGGCCGAGTCCCGGCTCGTCGACACCGCCAACCAGTACCACGTGTTCGTGTTTCTCGACCCCAAGGTCAGGTTG
>JAKQJM010000004.1 GCA_029561145.1 Pseudomonadota bacterium | reverse complement strand
CATGATGAAGTCTGGCAAGCAACGGTTGTCGTCGAAGTTTCGGAGTCGCAGGAGCGCACGAATTCCGCCGTCGATTCCGGCATCGTCAAACTGTTTTCCGGATTTCCATCAGCAGGCAGGCACTGACCGAGAGGGCCGCTCGCTCAGTCGGGCAGCGTTGCTGGTCGGCGTCGCGAACGCAACAAGCCTTCGGTCGCGAAGATCGCCAGGGCAATCCAGATCAGGGCGAATCCAATCATGCGTTCACGCCCGAACGGTTCACCGAAAACCAGAACGCCACACAGCAGTTGCAAGGTCGGCGCGATGTACTGCATCAATCCGACCATCGAGAACGGGATGCGACGCACCGCATCGGCGTAGGCGATCAGCGGGATCGCCGTGAGCGCGCCGCCGAACACAAGCAGGCCTGCGGCCGCGTAGCCCCAGCCACTCGCGCTTGTCGAGGTGGCGAATCCGCCCTGACCGTGGCTTTCGCCCCAGAGCAGGACGACAAGCGCAGGCAGGACAAGGTAGATGCTCTCGACGCCAAGTCCGCGCACCGGCGGCACGGCAGCGATCTTGCGGATCAGGCCGTACATGCCGAACGAACAGGCCAGCGCGACGGCAATCCACGGAAAGCTCCCATAGTTGAACGTGAGCCAAAGCACGCCCGCCGCCGCGATCAAGACCGACGTCCATTGCACGCGATTCAGGCGTTCGCCAAGCACGACCACGCCAAGCACGACGTTGAGCAGGGGATTGATGAAGTAGCCGAGGCTGGTTTCGACGACATGACCGGCATTCACGGCCCAGATATACAGGCCCCAGTTGAATGCGATGAGTCCGCCGGAAAGCGCGAGCATCCAGATTGCGCGCGGTTGCTGCAGGGTCACGCGCAGCCAGCTGCGGCCGTATCGCCAGGTCAGCCAGCCGACGACGAGCACGCTGCTCCAGACGATACGGTGGGCAATGATATGCAGCGAAGGCACTGATTTCAGCAGATGCCAGTAGAGCGGCATCAGGCCCCAGATCACGAAGGCGCCTGCAGCAGCGGCAAGCCCGCGGCGATCGAGGCGCTCCGTTGTCATTGCAAACGAAACACGTGCGGGTTTCCGCTTGCCTGGCCTCGTGCTGTCCACTCATGGATGCGCAAGACGGTCGCGATCGGATCATCCGGATTCATGCGTGCGAGGTTACGCTTTCGCGAGCCGGTTTTGCGGATCTCTCGACATTCATGTACTCGGCAATCGCGAGTCGTCGACACGCGAGGTGATGCCTGGTGTGCCAAAGAGCGAAGCCCGAGTCCGCGATCAATCATCGGCCGACGGCGTGCCCAATAAATGAATCTGGATCCACCATTTTCGGCTAGCCCCATTCTCGGACACCTTTCCCGCGACAAAAATTATCGGCTGGCTTGAGGATTCGCTAGAGTAGTGATCTAACGATTTGTATCTGAGAACACGCATGCGCAAATCTCCGACCGACCTAGAGCTTCTCGAAGAAATCTATCGTCGTTACTACGAGGCCTTCGTCAGCTACCGCGAGCCAACCGCTGAGCGAGACAGTAAAGTTTACATGCCCATCGACGTTAGCGAACTCGCGCGGCACTTCGACGTAGACGGCGACATCATTTTTGGGCGCCTTTGCTATCATTTGAATCCGAAGTTCAGTGTGAACACGGGGAATGCTGCTGCGCCATTCTTTCGCTTCTTGGCCGGCAAGGACGCGCCTGGACGGCATCGGATCCAGTTCCCCATACTTGCATCGGCTATCGCGACACTCCGAGAAGCGCGAAATCAATTCCTCTGGGCTAATTGGCTGGCGGCAAGTTCTTTGGTGATCTCAATCATTGCCCTATGGCGATCCGGTTAAGCATTCATGTCAGCAGCGACATACGACGAGTATTATTACGTTGCTTCGGTAAAGGGTAACTTCCCTTGGCCTGACGCTGTCGTCCGACTTTGCTTTCAAGGTAACTGGTTTCGATTGGTGCCGCCGCAAAGCGATCGATATGCCAATGTTGTTTTGGAGCTCCCCGGCGTAATACCAAAAGGTGGGGAGTTTGCGGCCCATGTTCCGTTTGCAACGACAATGCATCGGTTTCTGTCGGCGCTATCTTGGTCGCTTGAGGCGTCGATTGAGGTGCACGACATGGGTGGGAGCACTTTTCCGCATTACATTTCGGGCACAAGGTATTCCCAAGTAACGATGCCGGTTCCAAGCGGCTTTTGGCTGCCGATTACAACTGATACGTGCGCGCTTCGTGCGCTTGGGCTGGTTAAAGAGGCACGCGCTGCACAGAATTCGTTTCCAACTGTATCGTTCTTGTGGTTTTACAAGGCTGTGGAAGTTTGTGTCGGTTACAGAGGGTCTGGTCCGCGTAAGTTCTATAAGGACGCAGTTGCGCTACTCTCGGGCGACGCGCGACTGATCTACGATTCGCTGAATCTGAAGACGTCGCTTGAAGAGCACATGCGTGGGTCGCGGAGGCATGCGATTGCCCACGGTGAGTACTCCACTAGCATTGATCCGGATGACGTTCCCTCCATACGGAATACTCGCTTCGAGTTACCACTGATCGCTCAACTTGCTGAGATCGCTATCGCGCAGCGATTCGATCTGCACCATTGCGCGGAGATGGCAACGCGCGCCCGAGCCGGAATCCAAATCAGCGGATGGACGCCAGTTACTCGAATGCAACATCCATGGTGCTCGGACAACGCTTAAGCGGGTTTTGCGGGTGCCCCAACTAGGCGTATTTGCGTTTTTGCCGGGGTGCCTGGAGCGAGCCCCGCAAAAGCCGAAAAAGGTGCGCAGCCCCTTGCTAAGGGGGAGGTGCGACTAAGGAAACCCTGCAAAATTGCGGCATGGCGCCACTGCGCTTGTGCGTGGTAAGCAGGTAGTAAGCAAGGGCACCGCTTTTGCCGCATCGTGGCGAGGAATGGCGCGCCTTTTTGGTCAACAGCGTGCGCGGGCCGGCGTGTTTACTAGGTGCTTACTACGTCGGTTGGTGACACTCGCTACGCACCAAAAATGGCGTGTAACTTATTGTTTTTAATGGCGGCCCCGATACGATTCGAACGTACGACCTTCCCCTTAGGAGGGGGACGCTCTATCCAGCTGAGCTACGGGGCCGCAGCGAACGCATGCAGCCCCGCGATTGTCCCACAAGCCTGTTCGGAATCCGAGCCGCTCGGACCCCATGGAGAGCTGCTCAGACGAGCTTGAGGCTGCCTTTCATCAGCGCCCAGTGGCCCGGGAACGAGCAGAAGAACGTGTAGTCGCCGCCGGCAGCAAGCTTGCTGACCGCGAAGGTCACGGACGCGGTTTCGCCCGCGCCGATCACCTTGGTGTGCGCGATGACGCGGCTGTCGTTGGGCTTCACGTAGTCCTTGTCGAGGCCGGCGGGGGCGCCGTCGTTGGCGACGCCTTGCAGGTCGGCCGTCGTCGACAGGACCCAGTTGTGGCCCATGACGTTCTTGGCGAGTTTGCCGGAATGGCTCAGGTTGACCGTGAATTCCTTGCAGGTTTTCGGGACCTCAATGCTCTTTACATCGAACTGCATCGCATCGTTGCCGTCCACGTTGATCGAACACGCGGCGAAGGCCGACGAGGAAACAAGCAAGAGGCTGGCTGCAGCGAGAAACTGGCGAAGCATGATGAATCTCCTGGAGTGGTTGGTCGGGTCGCAAACGATCCACGCTGGATCTGTCCGCGTGTCAGCGAAAATGCCGCCAAGTTACGGAAAACAAAGGCCGCCAACGGGTGGCATGTTGTCGCATGGGTGAGTTCAGGGATGCAGTCGAAGATTGAAATGCACGACGACATCGGTCGTCAGCAGTGCCGGCAGGTCTTCCCCCAACGACGCCTCGAACTCCACATGCTCGCCGACGCGCCGGCTCAGGCCGAAATTCAACTGATTCCCCGAGCTTGAGAGGAACCCGGGAAGGTCGCGGTACAGAGGGCCATGCGCGTCGGATTGCACGACGGCACTCCAGTGTTCGCCGAGACGATAGCGGAGCAGGGCGCTGGCAAACGGAACGTGGGTGCGTGCGAGGTCGCCCAGAAGTTCGGTTCCATCGCGCCGCAGGATGCCGACACGCGCGCCGACTTCCAGGCGATCGCCGAACGGTTGCATGAAGAATCCCGACAGCGAAATGTCGGTGCCGCCACTGTCGCTCAGGCGTTCCGCGTGGCCCGTCGGCAGCTTGATTCCGAAGCTGAGTCCGGCATGGCGCTGGTCGTCGAAACGCCAGCCCCGGGTCAGGTCGACGAGCAGCGGGCCGGCGCCGGAATTCGCTCTCTGCAGCGCATACAGCAGATTCCCGTCGCGCCGCACTTCGATGACGGGAGCGCGATCTCCAAGTTGGCCGCGATCGCCATTGTCGAACCCGAAGGCGCGATGGAAGCCCTCGATCGGGCCATCGAGGATTCCGTCACCGATCCAGAGGTGGCTGATCGACGCGCGCAGGTTCCAGTGATCGTTGAAGGCATAGGTCGCACTGACGCGGGTCTCTCGCGTCTCGGCATCGAACAGGAGGCTGGAGTCGTCACGGAAGACGTCCAGCTCGGTGTTGGCGATGTTCAGGCTCGCATCGAACTGCCATTTCCCGGCCGCGAGGATCATCGGAGGCAATGGCAGGCCGGTCGCGAGCGCGAATGGATTCTGGTCGCGGGTCTGCATCCAGCCTGGCACCGCCTCCTGCGCATGCAACGGGCGAGAAGCTGACGCAAGCACGAGGATGACGGCAAGGAATCGAAGTCGCGTCAGAAGCAGTGGGCTGTCCAATGAAATTTTCCGGGCAGGACTTGTGCGGACCGCGTGTGCGTCAATCGCCACGGACGGAATGCGCGACCGGAACCCGGCGCGCTGAAAAGGCGCCGGACCATCGAGCTGGCCGGATCGGGTCAACGCGTGGACGCTCGCCCTGTTCACATGCGGAACACGCCGAACCGACCTTGCTCGATTGGTGCATTCAGTGACGCCGAGATGGCCAGCCCGAGCACGCGGCGCGTGTCGACAGGATCGATGATGCCATCGTCCCAGAGCCGCGCACTTGCGTAGTAGGGATTGCCCTGGCGCTCGTACTGTTCACGCACCGGCGCCTTGAAGGCCGTTTCCTCGTCAGCCGACCAGGTCTTGCCGGCGGCCTCGATGCCATCGCGCTTGACTGTGGCAAGCACGCTCGCGGCCTGTTCGCCACCCATCACGCTGATGCGCGAGTTCGGCCACATCCAGAGGAAGCGCGCGCCATAGGCGCGACCGCACATCGCGTAGTTGCCTGCGCCGAAGCTGCCGCCGATGACCACGGTGAACTTCGGTACGTGCGAGCACGCCACCGCGGTGACCATCTTCGCGCCGTCCTTGGCGATGCCGGCATTCTCGTATTTGCGCCCGACCATGAAGCCGGTGATGTTCTGCAGGAAAACCAGCGGGATGTTGCGCTGGTTGCACAGCTCGATGAAGTGCGCGCCCTTGAGCGCCGATTCGGCGAACAGGATGCCGTTGTTGGCAACGATTCCGACCGGATAACCATGGATGTGCGCAAAACCGGTGACCAGGGTCTTCGCGTAACGCGCCTTGAATTCGGTGAACTCCGAGCCATCGACAATGCGCGCGATGAGCTCGCGGATGTCAAACGGAATGCGCGTTTCGCGCGGCACGATCCCGTAGATTTCGTCGGCGGCATAGGCGGGCTCGCGCGGTTCGATCACGGCCAGCGGCATCGCCTTGCAACGATTGATATTGCCGATCAGGTCGCGGGCGATGCCCAGTGCGTGGTTGTCATTCTCGGCGAAATGATCGGCGACACCCGATACCGACGTATGCACTTCGGCGCCGCCCAGGGACTCGGCATCGACGACTTCGCCGGTAGCCGCCTTGACCAGCGGCGGACCGCCGAGAAAGATCGTTCCCTGTTCCCGCACGATGATGGTCTCGTCGCTCATCGCTGGCACGTAGGCACCACCGGCCGTGCACGAGCCCATGACGACGGCGATCTGGGCGATGCCGAGTGCGCTCATGCGCGCCTGGTTGTAGAAGATCCGGCCGAAATGTTCGCGGTCCGGAAAAACCTCGTCCTGCAGCGGCAGGAAGGCCCCGCCCGAATCGACCAGATAGACACAGGGCAGGCGGTTTTCGAGAGCCACCTCCTGCGCACGCAGATGCTTCTTCACGGTCATCGGGAAATAGGTCCCGCCCTTCACTGTCGCGTCGTTCGCGACGACCAGGACTTCTTGCCCCCTGACCCTGCCGATGCCGGTGATCAAGCCCGCGCAAGGCGCGGCGTCGTCATACATGCCGTGCGCGGCCAGCGGCGAGAGTTCGAGGAATGGGGAACCCGGGTCGAGCAGGGCGCGGATGCGCTCGCGAGGCAACAGCTTGCCGCGCTCGGTGTGCTTGGTGCGGGCTTTCTCGCCGCCGCCAAGCGCGGTGATGCGCAGTTGTTGCCTGAGATCCTCGACGAGTCCGCGCAGGTGCCTCGCATTGGCGATGAAATCGTCAGAACGGGGATCAATCAATGTATGGATGCGGGGCATGGCGGCGCGCCTGGCGGGAATCGAGAGATCAAAACACAGCGGGCGATGCCGTGCCAACTCCGGGTTGCCAAACGAAACCGGCCGCACAGGGCGGCCGGTAGATCGCAACGCGGAAAGCAGGATCAGTGCTTGGCGGCGTCGTCCTTCTTTTCCTCGGCAGCTTCCTTGACCTTGTCCGCTGCATTGCCAACGGCGTCGGCAGCAGTGGCTGCAGTGTCCTTGGCAGCGTCAGCGGCGGTCGCAGCTGCGTCCATCGTCGTTACGGTAGCCGCGTCGACAGCAGTGCCGACAGCCGCACTGGTCGCTTCCGCGGCTTTCTTGGCGGCCATTGCAGCATCATCGGCAGCCTTCTGCGTTGCCGCTGCGGCTTCCTGTGCGGCCTTGGCGGCGGCGTCTGCCGCTTCCTGGGCCTGCTTCTGTGAGTTATCGCAGGCAGCCAGCCCGAGAGCCAGTGCCGATGCCAGAAGAATACGGGTGAAGTTCATGGTGTCCCCTCGAGTTGAAGCGGCGTTTCAGGGAGTTCGGAGTGCTGCCCGCCGCATTGGCAACTTCCGTGACCAGGCACAAAAGGGCTTGGTTGTTCCGGTGAATAGGATGCCCCATCCAGCATACTTTATCTGCCGGACCAGCGACAAAATGTTACGCAATCTCGATCGCGATCGCGGTTGCCTCACCGCCGCCGATGCACAGGCTTGCGATGCCGCGTTTGAGTCCGCGCGTCCTCAGCGCATTGACCAGGGTAACGACGAGGCGTGCACCGGAAGCACCGATCGGGTGGCCCAGCGCGCAGGCGCCTCCATTGACGTTGATCTTGGCGTGTGGAATGCCAAGTTCGCGGATCGGCGTCATCGCGACAACCGCGAAAGCCTCGTTGATTTCGAACAGGTCGACATCGCCGACATTCCAGCCAATCTGCTTGAGCAGCCGCTCGATCGCCCCGACCGGTGCGGTGGTGAACCATTCCGGTTCCTGCGCATTGGTCGCATGGCCGACGATGGTCGCGAGTGGTTTGAATCCCCGCTTTGCCGCTTCATCGGCTGACATGACGACAGTCGCCGCGGCACCGTCCGAGATGCTCGACGAACTGGCTGCCGTGACCGTGCCGTTTTCCTTGCGAAAGGCCGGTTTGAGCGTGGGGATCTTGCTGATGTCCGACTTGCCGGGCTGTTCATCGGTGGCGAAGTCGACATCGCCCTTGCGCGTGGACACGGTGACCGGAACGATCTCGTCGGCGAATGCGCCCGACGAAATCGCGGCCTGCGCACGCTTCACCGATTCGATCGCGAACGCATCCTGCTGTTCGCGCGTGAAGCCGTACTTGTCGGCGGTGGCCTCGGCAAACACGCCCATGGACTTGCCGTCATACGGGTTGGTCAGACCGTCCCAGGCCATGTGATCGACTGCCTCGAACGCCCCATAGCGATTGCCGGTCCGCGAGTTCGGCAGGAGGTGCGGCGCATTCGTCATCGATTCCATTCCGCCGGCGACGACGACGCTGGCCGAACCTGCCTTGATCAGGTCATGGGCCAGCATGATCGCCTTCATGCCCGAGCCGCAGACCTTGTTGATCGTCGTGCAGCCGGTCGACTTGGGCAGTCCGGCGGCGAGCGCGGCCTGGCGAGCCGGTGCCTGGCCGAGGTTGGCGGGAAGCACGCAGCCCATGATGACTTCCGATACGTCCGCTGCCGGCACGGCCGATTGGGCGAGCGCCGCCTTGATCGCGCTGGCACCAAGCGCGGTCGTGGCAACACCGGTGAACTGGCCGAGGAAGGAACCGATCGCTGTGCGCTTGGCGCCGACGATGACAATGCCGGACATGATATGTCTCCGTTGAAAGTGAACAGGCCGATAGGGATTCGGCGTAGCTTAGCTGCCGATTATTGCACGATGTTCAGGTTCCGGCAGGGCGAACCGAATCCTCAGGCACTTGCATCGGCAAGCCGATCGGTGACGGTTCGGTCAAGCCGGTCGAGCTGGTTTTTCGCGATCGCCTTGATGCGCCATTGCCCTGAGCGGTGCCGATGCGCATCATCGCCGCATGACCCCCGCGATTGACCCGACACCCGCGCTCGGCGTCCAGCAGGCGCGCAACCTTCACCTCGAGGCGCAGGGGCTGTTGCGCAAGCCTGCTGCGCGTCCGAAGCGCGCCAGCCTGCTTGCCGCGATCGAGCGGATGCAACTGCTGCAGATCGACACGATCCATGTGGTCGCGCGCAGCCCCTACCTGGTCCTGTTTTCACGGTTGGGTGCCTATCCGACCGATTGGCTTGGCGATGCGCTCGAGCGTGGGGAAATCTTCGAGGCCTGGTCCCATGAGGCCTGTTTCGTCCCGACTGCGGCGTTTGCCCTGCATCGCGCGCATTCCGACTGCGGCGGTCGTGCCGGCCATTGGGCCGACAAGCATGCGGCGCGGGCCCAGGACGCACAGCGCGCCGGCATGAATGCGGTGCTCGAGCGCATCCGTGTGCAAGGTCCGTCCAAGGCATCCGATTTTGAAGGAACCCGACCCGCCACGAGCGGCTGGTGGGGATGGAAGGACGAAAAGCGATGGCTCGAGGCCCTGTTTGCGCGTGGCGAGTTGATGGTCGCGCGCCGCGAGCGTTTCCAGCGTGTGTATGACCTCAGCGAACGGGTCATGCAACGCATGGGCGTCGAGCGATCGGCGCAAGCTGTGGATGAACGTGCCGTCGCGCGTCGCCTCGTCCTCGATTCGGTCAAGGCACTCGGTATCTGCCAGGCGCGCTGGATCGCCGACTACTACCGCACTCGCCCGAGGCACAAGAATGCGGATCTCGACGAGCTGGTCGCATCGGGCGAACTGATCCGCGTCGACGTGCGCGGCTGGGACGATCGAGCCTATGTGCATCGTGACCATGCCGGGCTTCTTCGGCGGGCGATCGCCGGCAAGCTGCGTGCGACGCACACGACCCTGCTGTCGCCGTTCGACCCGGTGGTCTGGGATCGCGCCCGGGCCAGCGCGATGTTCGGTTTCGACTACACGATCGAATGCTATGTGCCCGAACCAAAGCGTCGCTATGGCTATTTCGTCCTGCCTGTCCTGCATCGCGGTGCCCTGGTCGGGCGGCTTGACGCCAAGGCGCATCGCGATGAGGGTCGCTTCGAGGTCAAGGGCATCCACCTCGAAACCGGAGTGCGACCGGATGTGCGGATGACCGAAGCACTTGCCGTCGCCGTGCAGGCCTGTGCCGACTGGCACGAGACGCCGAAAGTGACCGTGCGACGCAGCGATCCGCGCCCGTTTGCAGGCGAGTTGCGACGAGCCTTGCAGGCACTTCGGGCATAGCAAGCGCCTGCCGCGTTCCGCTCTGCTGTCCGCTCTGCGATCATGGGCGACCACCGGACGCATGCTGCAAACCATCCATGGATTTCGAACACGGCATCAGCGCAATCGACACGGGATTCCATCGACCCCGCTTCGATGCCAGCCACCTGATCGTCGAGCGAGACCGCGCCGCCTTCATCGATGTCGGCACCAACTATTCGATTCCCGCGCTGCTCGCCGAACTCGATGCCAAGGGCATCGCACGCGATGCGGTGGATTACGTGATCGTCACCCATGTGCACCTCGATCACGCCGGAGGCGCCGGCGAGATCATGCGCCAGTTGCCGAATGCCCGCCTTGCCGTGCATCCGCGCGGCGCGCCACACATGATCAATCCGGCGCGACTGGTTGCCAGTGCTTCGTCGGTCTATGGTGCCGAGGAGGTCCAGCGGACTTACGGTGAACTGGTCCCGGTCCCGGTTGAACGCCTCATCGAGATCCGCGACGAGACGTTGATCAATTTCGCCGGGCGAACGCTGCGCTGCATCGACACGCCGGGTCATGCGCGCCACCATTTCTGCGTGTGGGATGCGCGCAGCCGTTCATTCTTCCCCGGCGACACGTTCGGTCTTTCCTATCGCGAATTCGATTCGGAGAATGGCGCCTTCATCCTGCCGACGACGACGCCCGTGCAGTTCGACCCGGTTGCCCTCAAGGGATCGATCGCGCGCATGCTGCTGTTCAAGCCCGAGGCGATGTATCTGACCCATTACAGCCGGGTCGTCGATGTGGAGCGACTCGGTCGCGACCTGTTCGAACAGATCGATGCGATGGTCGTGATCGCCGAATCGATGTACGGTGTCGCGGAACGCCACGAGCGCATCAAGGACGAACTCGCGGATCTCTATCTGGGTCGTGCCGAGGCGCATGGTTGCATGATGTCGCGTGGACACATGCGCGAGCTGCTGTCCTCGGATATCGAATTGAATGCGCAAGGTCTGGAGATCTGGCTCGACCATGGTCGGCGCTGAGCCGGGTCGACCGATCCTTGATCCCCTCGGCGCAGGATGCGGCTTCAGGCGTCGCGGGTCGGCGATCCACCTTGTCGCTCCATGCGCATCACACCGGGCCTGAAAGCGCGGGCGGCGAACGAAGGAGCATGGCCGATGCAGTCAGGTCGAATCGCGCGTCGGCCAATCCACTTCGCCGCTGATCACGGTCTGGGTCTGTCCGCCGACCCAGATCGTCGCATCGGCCTCGATGCGCAGGATCAATTCGGCATCGTGGCCCATCTCGCGTCCCTGGCTGACCGTGTAGCCACGTGCGAGCGGCCCCTCGGGTTCGGCCGCCGCGATATAGGCCGCTACCAGGCCATTCGCGGCACCTGAGGCAGGATCCTCGACGATTCCGACGCCGGCTGGAAACGCCCTCAGCACGATGTCGTGGCCGGGTTCACTGCTGCGCGCGAAAACGCACAGCCCGAGGCTGTCGCTGTCCAGCGCGATCTTCCTGATCGAGGCGTGATCGGGCTGCCATGCGCGCAACGCCGACACCTCCGCAAGTTCAGCCAGCCACCAGCGTCGGCCGCCTTCGACGAAGGCCGGTGGAAGTCGCCCGAGTCTGACCTTGCCGAGCGTGGCGGCGAGCAGGCTGTTCGGTTCGACGCCGGTTTTCAGAACGCTGGCCTTCGGTGCCTTGATGAACAGGCGACGCTGCGCAGACACGCCCTCGATGCGGATCGGCAGCACGCCGGCCAGGCATTCCTGCATCAGGAGATTGTCGATCGGCCTGGCGAAGCCCGACACCAGGGCCACGTGCGCGCTACCGATCGACGGATGTCCGGCGAACGCGATCTCGCGCGTCGGCGTGAAGATGCGCAGGCGATAGCTCGCATCGCTCGTGGTCGGAGCAAGCAGGAAGGTCGTCTCGACGATGTCGGTCCAGGCGGCGAACGCCTGCATCGCGGCGTCGCTCCAGTCATCTGCGCCAACCACCACGCCGAGCGGATTGCCGCCGCCCGGGCGATGGCTGAATACGTCAAGCTGGAAGTATCGATGGGAGGACATGATTCAGCACATGCGGGACGCGGATTGGGCGGATTGCCGAATGGGACCGACGATTGGCGCGATTGTCCGCCAGTCCGGGTGTTTCGGTGAAGAACAAGCTTGCCACGTCCGCCATTCAGCGGACATGCTTCGCGGCAGCGACCGCGATCGATCGGACAACAAGGACCGCCATGATCTCCGTTCACCACCTCAACAATTCCCGTTCGCAACGCGTGCTGTGGCTGCTTGAGGAGTTGGGCCTCGATTACGAGGTGATCCGCTATCAGCGCGATGCGAAGACCATGCTGGCACCACCGGAACTGCGCAAGGTGCATCCGCTCGGCAAGTCGCCGGTGATCACCGACGGCGAGGTCGGCGTCGCGGAATCGGGTGCGATCGTCGAGTATCTCGTCGATCGTTACGGCAAGGGCAGGCTCAAGCCGGCCCACGGCACGCCGGAGCAGCGGCGCTATAACTACTGGCTGCATTACGCCGAGGGTTCGGCGATGCCGCCCTTGCTGATGAGCCTGGTGTTCTCGCGTATTCCGAAGCAACCGATGCCGTTCTTCGCGCGGCCGATCGCCAAGGCCATTGCCGACAAGGTACTGGGCACCTTCATCGCGCCTCAGCTCAACCAGCATCGCGCCTTTCTGGAAAGCGAACTCGAGGATCGTGACTGGTTCGCGGGCGCGGAATTCACGGCTGCAGACATCCAGATGAGTTTCCCGGTCGAGGCTTTTGCCGCGCGCGGCGGGCTCGGCGGCAAGCAGTCGCACCTGTCCGACTGGTTGGCCCGCATCCATGCCCGCCCGGCGTACCAGCGCGCACTGACGCGCGGCGGACCTTACGAGTTGATGCGCTGAGGCGCGTCGCTTGCACGTGCAATCTTGCGGACGACGTTTCCAGGAATGATCCAGGGAGATACTTCGAGGTGATCACGACGCCATCCTGGCCGCAGCTCGCGGCGCCGTTGCTCAACGCGATCGCATTGCTGCTGGCACTCGGTTTCCACCGCAATCGCGCGGTGATGGTTCTCGCGATCCTGACTTGCGCCTCGCTGGCGCTCGGAGGGTTCGGCCATGTCTTGCCCGTCGAGCGCGGCATGGAGGCCGCACGCATGTTTGCACCTTGCCTGCTGCTGGGTGCGGCAGCGATGCCGGAGCGTCGATTGCGCGCGCGACGCAACCTCGTGCTGCTCGGCTTGCTGGCGATTGCCGTGTGGCTGACGCTGATGGCACCCGCACATATCTGGCCTGGATTGCGCGAGGCATTTCCGTTGGGCTGGCTGCCCTGGAACAGCGGAACCGTTGCGGCTGGACTCGTGCTGGTCGGAGCGGTGTTCTGCATGGTGCGCTGGATCATCCAGCGCAGTCCGATGGATGCGGCGCTGAGCTTCGTGCTCGTGGTCAGCGGCATCGCGCTGCTGCCGTCGATGCAGGCGGGTGCGTCCAGCGATCTGCTCGCCGTGGCGGGGGCGATCGCGCTGTTCGCGATCCTGCTGTTCTCCTACAACATGGCGTTCGTCGACGGACTGGCCGGGGTGCCGAATCGGCGTTCGCTCGATGAGGCCCTGACCCGACTCAGCGGTGACTACGCAGTGGCGATGATCGACGTCGACCACTTCAAGGCATTCAATGACCGGCATGGGCACGGTGCCGGCGATCGCGTGCTCAAGGCGATTGCCGAACAGCTGAAACTCACGCGTGGCGGGGACCCGTACCGCTATGGCGGCGAGGAGTTCTGCCTGCTGTTCACCGGAGCGCGCGCCCGCGATGCGGCCCAGGCCTGCGAGGACCTGCGTGCTCGGGTCGCGAAGCTGCGCGTGCCGGTCCGTTCAGTGCCATCGGGGAAGCGCAGCCCGAAAGCAGCCGGCGCGGCGCCTGCCGAGGTAAAGGTCACGATCAGTATCGGCCTGGCGCGACGTGCTAACAATTCCGGCGACGCATCCGACGTACTCAAGGCGGCCGATCGTGCGTTGTACAAGGCGAAGGCGGCAGGCCGCAATCGGGTTGTCGACAAGTAGGACCAGGCGGCGCGCCGAATCGGGAAAAACCGCCCGCACCGCGGACAGGATCGTCGAATCCCGATGGCGCGCTGCTTGCGTGTCAGCTGCGTTTCGCGGCAAGAAAGCGGCTGTTGCGCAGCAAGGCGGCTGAAATCAGCGATACGAGCAGGCCAACCGGGAAGATCTCGGCGAACGTCATCGGCATGCGAAACAGCGGATTGGCGTACTGGATGCGGAACTGGTCCATGT
Organism: Pseudomonadota bacterium; assembly: GCA_029561145.1. Classification (GTDB taxonomy): domain Bacteria; phylum Pseudomonadota; class Gammaproteobacteria; order Xanthomonadales; family Rhodanobacteraceae; genus Dokdonella. Next base: position 47,487 of record JAKQJM010000004.1, on the reverse strand, counting down.
CGGCAGTGAACCGGGCGAGTGCCTCGGCGCTGACGCCCTTGGCTTTTTCCTGCTCGATCATCACGTTGGCGAAGGTATTGGCGAAATCGACGCCAGTGATCGCGAGCGATGCTTCCCAGGCGAGTACGTAAACGATGCTGGCGACCAGGCTGATGCCGAGGCCGAGGCCCAAGGCTGGCCAGAAGCCGATCACGCCGCCCCGATCGATGTCGCGCTGGCGCTTGATCGCGACGAAGATCGTCGTGAACGCGATGAGCATGGTCAGGTAGCCGACGACCATGCCCCAGTCCGCGGGTGGCTCGTCCTTCAGGGTGAGGCAGAGGATCGACAACGGAATGCCGACGATGAGGCCGGCGATCAGGCCGAACTTGAGAATCTGCTTGAGCATGACGCGTTTCCCCGTGGTGGATGTCGGTCTATTTGCGCTCTGGTCGGGGTATCCGGCAATCGCCCGAAAAGGTGATTTTGCCCGATTCACCCGCAATCACGAGACGATCCCGAGCTCCCTCGCGCGATTGATGGCATCGGTGCGCCGCTTCGCGCCGAGTTTTTCGAACAGCCGCGCGATATGGGTCTTCACCGTATTTGGCGACACGTTCAGGCGCGCGGCGATTTCCTTGTTGGAGCGACCGGCGGCGATTTCCCTGAGCACATCCAGTTCGCGCGGGCTGATGCCCAGCGCTTCAAGGGCCCGCGGATTGCCGTCGATCACGACGTGTCCCGACTTGCCGAAAACACGGGCGCCGAGGTAGACGCCCAGAGCGAGGAAGGCGATCGCGATGAGGAAAACGTAGATGTCGCCCGCATGCGAACGGACCAGGCGCTGGTAGTCGAGCCACTGCAGCGCAGCGGTTCCCGCCGCGAGGAACAAGCCATAGGCCACCAACTGTTTGCGCAAGGCGCCTCCCGAGGTCGCGAGGATTATTTGGCAGCCGATTCGGGCTTGCAACCCTGATGGGCATGCCGATCAAGGATCGGCGTTGCCCTGGACAACGGTAATGGCCAGCCCTCGCTCATTGGCGCGTACTTCACGGCAGTCGCGGCCACCCATGTCGAAGTCCCGGCAGACCAGCGGCCGCATTGAATAGATCGTGCAGCGCATCGTCGCGCGGTCGAGCGCCGTGCACCAGCCGTCATCGAGCCGGCGCATCACGTCCATCCCGTGCTCGTCCTGGTCGATGAAGTAGTCGGGAGTCGGATCGTCGGACATGACATGCACGGTCAGGCGACAGCAGGTCGCCTCGCACCGGCTGCAGCGGATTGCCGGATCGATATCCGGCGCCTCGTCGCCGCTGCTGGCGGAGCGGGATCCGGCGATCAGCTTCATCGGTTGCCCTTGCCGCTCGCGTGCCAGGCGGCGAGCACCTCGACTTCTCGCTCCGCGCTGAGGCCCGCGAGCAGCTTCGATCGCCGTGGCGCCGGCAACGTGTCGAACCAGGCGAGGGTATCGTTCGCGGTCGCCGCGAGCGGTCGGAAGCCCAGCCCGGCGGCGAGCGCGCGTTGGTTGTCGCGTGAGGCAAAGCCTGCCGTTTCGCCCTGGGCCGGAATCCAGACCGGCAAGTCCGACCAGGCCGACAATTTCTGTGCCTCAAGAAAATCGGTCGGTACCCAGGTCAGGCGTGCGCCGGCGCTCCCGGTTGCACGAATACCGTGCAGCATCGCCGCCATGCTCAGCGGGTAATCCGGTCCAGTGGCGTTGTAGGTGCCGAAACGGCGCGCCTCGACGATGCGGATCATCCATTCGGCGAGATCGCGCGCATCGATGAACTGCACGGGATCGCTGCCGTCGCCCGGAGCAAGCACCTCGCCACCGCGGGCGAGGCGCACCGGCCAATAGGTGAAGCGATCCGTGGCATCGCCTGGACCCACGATCAGGCCCGGACGGATGATCGTCGTGATGCCCGGAAACCAGCGCGCTGCTTCACGTTCGCTGGCTGCCTTCAGCGGTCCGTAGAGGCCCATGTCCGCCTTCAGCGTCTCGCGCGTCTCCTTCATCGCGTCCTTGCCGGCGTACGTCGCGAGCGCGGAATCCTCGTTCGCATGAGGTTGGCTGTTGTCGGCATACGCCGAAATCGTCGAGACAAAAACGTAGTGCCCGATCTTGCCCTTGAGGATGCGGCCGACGTCGCGTACCCAGAACGGCACGCTGGTCGGATTGTCGATGCAGACATCCCACTCGCGACCCTTCAGTGCATCGAGCTTGCCGACATCGCGGTCGCCGTTGAGATGCTCGACGCCAGACGGCAGGTCGGCCTGGCGTTGTCCGCGATTGAACACGCTGACCTGGTGGCCGCGCGAGACGGCGTAGCGCACCTGGTGCGGGCCGATGAAGCCGGTGCCGCCGAGGACAAGGATGCGCAAGGACTTTCCACTCGATTGCTGTGTCGTCTGGGCGCGAATTCCGCGCGCGGAAAGACCAAGGGCAGTTGCAAGGGCGCCCAACTTGATAATATTGCGTCGGCTGATCGACATGATGGACTCCCCGATAGGTACTGCCGGCCCTGAGTGACATCCTCAGGCCGATAGCCTTGCGCGCTGCCGATGCAGTCTACAGTGCCATCAGTCCTGGCATTGACGACAGTCGGACCATGCACAATCCCGTCTTGCGCGTCGTTTCGCGATGCCTTGGCCCAAATCCCGGATCCGGTTTTCCCTGGCGATCCTCCTCTATTCCTGCTGGCGACTTCCATGGCCCTGATTGAACTGCGCAAACTCGACTACAGCATCGGCGGCCCGCTGCTGCTCGACGATGTCGAATTCGCGCTGGAACCGCGCGAGCGTGTCTGCGTGGTCGGGCGCAACGGCGCCGGAAAATCGACCTTGCTCAAGCTGATCGATCGCGAGATCCATCCCGATGATGGTGAAGTGCGCGTGTCGCCCGGTGTTGTCGTCGCACGGCTGGCCCAGGAAGTGCCGCAGGGCACCGACGGCTCGATCTTCGACGTCGTGGCTGGCGCGCTCGGTGATATCGGCAAGCTGCTCGCCGAATACCATCACCTTGTCCACCATCTCGTCGACGACAGCGACATGCGCGCGCTGGCCGATGTGCAGTCGCGCATCGAGGCGGCCAACGGCTGGGATCTCGACCGCCGCGTGACCCAGGTGCTTGGCAAGCTGGAACTGCCCGAGGACGACGAATTCCGCGCGCAGTCGGGCGGCATGAAGCGACGTGTCCTGCTCGCGCGCGCGCTTGTCCTCGAGCCTGATGTGCTGCTGCTTGACGAGCCAACCAACCATCTCGACATCGAAGCGATCGCTTGGCTTGAAGAGTTCCTGAAGAATTTTGCCGGCAGCGTGGTCTTCATCACCCACGACCGGCGTTTCGTGCGCTCGCTCGCCACGCGCATCATCGAGATTGATCGCGGCAAGCTGACGAGCTGGCCTGGCGACTACGAAAACTACCTGCGTCGCCGCGAGGAACGCCTGCATGCGGAGGCACAGGCGAATGCGCTGTTCGACAAGAAGCTCGCCCAGGAAGAGGTATGGATCCGGCAGGGCATCAAGGCACGTCGCACGCGTGACGAAGGTCGCGTGCGACGCCTCGAAGCGATGCGTCGTGAGCGCGGCGAGCGACGCAACCAGACCGGCAACGTGCGCATGCAGGCCGGAACCGCCCAGAATTCCGGGCGCAAGGTCATCGAGGCGAATGAGATTGCCTATTCGATTCCGGGCCGCAGCCTGATCCGGGACTTCTCGACCACGATCATGCGCGGCGACCGCATCGGCCTGATTGGCCCGAACGGATCAGGCAAGACCACCCTGTTGCGCCTGCTGCTCGGCGAACTGGAGCCGCAGGCCGGCGAAGTGCGCATCGGCACCCAGCTCGAGATCGCCTATTTCGACCAGCATCGCACGCAGCTTCGCGAGGACATGAGCGCGTTGGACAATGTCGCCGATGGACGCGAGTTCATCGAGATCAATGGCGCGCGCAAGCACGCCATCGGCTACCTGCAGGATTTCCTGTTCACGCCCGAACGCGCACGGGCGCCGATTTCGGCGCTGTCGGGTGGCGAGCGCAACCGGCTCCTGCTCGCGCGCCTGTTTGCGAAACCATCGAACCTGCTGGTCATGGACGAACCGACCAATGACCTCGATGTGGAGACCCTCGAACTGCTTGAAGAACTGCTGGTCGACTATGCAGGCACGCTGCTGCTGGTCTCGCACGATCGCGAGTTCCTCGACAACGTCGTGACCAGCACGCTGGCGCTCGAAGGCGAGGGCAGGGTCGGCGAATACGTGGGCGGCTATGCGGAATGGCTGCGCCAGCGACCGCAGGCGATGTCGATGCGACCGCGCAACGAAGCCGCTGCGACCGCCGCGGAACCGCTGGCTCCGGTCCCGGTCAGGCGCAAGCTCGCCTACAAGGAGATGCGCGAGCTGGAAAAATTGCCGGGCGTCATCGAGGCGCTGGAAATCCGGATTGCCGGACTGACCGCCGCGATGAACGATCCCTCCTACTTCCGGCAGTCGGCGGACGCCATTGTCGCGGCGAACGAGGCCATGGCCAAGAGCCAGGCCGAGCTTGACGCCGCCTATGCACGTTGGCAGGAACTCGAAGCCGCGAGCGGCCAGGGCTGACCGTCGAACGGCCAGCCGCGATCAGGGCATCGCTGCCCAGCGTTCGTACTCGTGCTTTGAGACGCGGCCATCGCGGTTGCTGTCCGCCATGCGGAAATCGTTGGCAAGCAGCTTGTAGCCAGTCGCTTCCGTTTCGTCGATGCTGCCATTGCCGTCGTTGTCGAGCTGGCTGAAATCAGGAGCCGGGCCGGAAGGCGTATAGCCGGTGCCGGCGCTGCGGACGGTGACTTGTCCGGAACCGTTGGACATCGGGTCGCTTTGCGCGACAGCGCTGGCAGCAAGGCCCATCAGGGCTGTCGCGACAAGACCGTGGATCAGGCGTTTCATGGGTGTGGCTCCGACGTTGGGACGGAATGCCGATTCTGGCCACCGCGCATTAACCTTGCCCGAACGTGGCGTTGCTGTACGCTAGTTCCGACCTTCCCGATGTCCCGAGACCGACATGACCACAGCCTATGATTTCTCCGCGCGCGATATCGACGGCAACGAACAGTCCTTGTCGAAGTACAAGGGCGAGGCGTTGCTGATCGTCAACGTGGCTTCGAAATGCGGTTTCACGCCCCAGTACACGGGACTGGAAGCGCTGCAGAAGGAATACCACGCCAAGGGGTTCGAGGTACTAGGTTTTCCCTGCGACCAGTTCGGTCATCAGGAGCCCGGAGATGAAGCCGAGATCCGGAATTTCTGCTCCCTGACCTATGACGTCAGCTTTCCGATGTTCGCCAAGATCGAGGTCAACGGCGGCGGTGCCCACCCTCTGTATGAATGGCTCAAGAAGGAAAAATCAGGTTTGCTCGGCATCGGTGCGATCAAATGGAATTTCACCAAGTTCCTCGTCGACCGCGAGGGAAACGTGATCAAGCGCTATGCCCCGACCGACAAACCCGAAGCGATCGGCAAGGACGTGGCGAAGCTGCTCGGCTGAGACGGGGGCCGGCGCAATCGGATCAGGGTTGCGTGCTGGCCGCGGGCGCGAACGGAATCGGCGCTGCTGCCGGCAACGCGCGGCTCCACTTGCCGAGCTTGGCCTCGATGCTGCGCGAACTCGCGATCTGCGGTTCGGACTGCAGTTCCTCGTGATCGCGGACCTCCCATTCGGCCACGGCGTCTTTCGCCATTGCAAACGCATCGGCAAACGACGTGGTTTGATTGAGCGCCTCGGCGAGAAACGCCTTGCCGAAGTAGGTGATCTCGGATTCCGAGCCGCAACCGAATGAAGTGCGATCGCTGCGCGCGGCAGTGATGACCATCGTCGAGTCATCCCGCAGGGCATCGATGAACCCTCCCGAATAGCAGGCGTTGACCACGAGCACCTTCCAGCGCATCGATGGAGTGGTCTGCAGTGCATCGGCGAGATCTTCGGGCGCGATCTGGTTCAGCGGCAACGGGTCGAGTGCGACATGGAGCTCGTGATCGCTGGATCCGTGCGAGGTCAGGTAGACCAGCAGGATGTCTTCGGAAGCGTCCATCCGTTCCGCTATCGCGGCCAACGCAAGGCGCAGGTTGGTCAGGGTGGCCAGCGGGCGTTCGTCGATGCTGGCCGGATTGTTCTCGAGCATCAGCACATGCCCTTCCGCGTCAAAACGGCGCGCGAACAATCGACCGGCGTACTCGACTTCGTTGCGGAACACGTTCTCGCTGCCATCGCCAGCAAATGCGACGACGTACAGGTTGGTCCGTCCCGGAATGCGCGGGTGCAAGGCGTCGATGGCCGACTGGAGCAGGCGCGCCTGATCGAATATGAGCTGCTCGGCGTCGAAGGCAACGCCTTGTTCGGTCGACTCCTGCTCGAATCCACCTTCGACGATCGCGTCTTCGCCATCTTCATCGCCGTCGCTGGCCGCCGCTGCCATCGCTGCGCTGTCTTGCAGGACAAGCGGCGCACCCGGGATCCACCACCACGGCATGGCCGAGACCGCATAGGCGAGGGTTGCCGCAAGCAGGGTCATCGGCAACCGACGTGGCAACAACCAGCGCGCGAGCGCGATCAGCACGAACCACCACCAGGCCTGCGAGAGCCAGGTCAATGCGATCGCTGCCGATGCATTGCCGTCCTGATAGAGGCGCAACGCGGCCGCCTGCAGCGGCCAGTGGATCAGCAAGGCGGTTGCGGCCGTCGCCGAGAGTGCAATCGCGGCCACTCCCCAGGTGATCCCTTCACGTCCCGAAAGACGCACGATCAGCCAGGCTGCGACAAGGGTCAATGTGGCGTCGGCCAGCAAGGTGCTGAAACCCCAGCCGACCAGTGTCCGCGGAGCAGAGGCCTCGAATCCGCTCGTGACGAGTTCGACCAGCAGGTAGAAAACAAGGCTGCCGACGAACGCGCCGCCGCCAGGCGCGGCAGGATTTCCGCGCGGGCGTCGCAGAAAGCATACCCGCACGCCGTCGCGAATGACCGATGCAAGAATGTTCATCGGTTCAGATCAGCGAAGGATCGATCGCATCGAAACCGACCACGCAGCGATGCCGCGAATTCGCAGGGCATCCACGGGAATCGCGCGCGAGGAGGATGGTCTGCATGCCGGCGTCGTGCGCCGCGTCGAGTTCCTCGGCGATGTCGGACAGGAACAGGATCGCCGATGCCGGCAATCCGATTGCCTCGGCGATCCGCGCATACGATGCCGATTCGCGTTTTGCACCGGTTTCGGTGTCGAAATAACCCGAGAACAGCGACGTGAGGTCTCCGGCCGCGGTGTTTCCGAACAGCAGTTTCTGCGCCGGCACCGAGCCCGAGGAGTAGACGTACAGACGCAGGCCGTTCGCCGCCCATTTCTGCAGGCCGCGCGCGGCGTCCTCGTAAATGTGTGCCTGGAAGTCGGCGCCCTGGTAACCCTCTGCCCAGATCATGCCTTGCAAGGCCTTCAACGCGGTCGATTTGCGGTCGCTGTCGATCCAGCCGATCAGCAGGTCGATCATTTCCTGTTCGCTGGCCGAGACGAGGCCTGCTTCACGGGCGGCCTCATGCAGCCAGTGCTGGACTTCGGGTGTGTCGTAGTGGGTGACCACGAATGCCGGGAGCCGCTCGCGCGCGTAGGGAAACAGCACGTCCTTGACGAAGCTGATCGAACTGGTCGTGCCTTCGATATCGGTGACGATCGCGCGGATGCTGGACATGGTCTTCAATGTTCTCCAAAGGGATGCAAGCCTCGCACGCGCGGTCGCTGCCGGGCGTGAATCATCGAGCGCGAACAGTCGATGCGGACCGGATCAGCCGCTTGCCGCGGTATCGCCCGGTGTCATGCGGGGGAACCTCGTGGCGATGTCGTCGCCGGTGAAGTTGGCGACCCAGCCGGCTGGATTGTTGAACAGGCGGATCGCGACGAAGTTCGGCTGCTCACTCATGTCGAACCAGTGGCGCGTTCCGTCGGGGACGCCGATCAGGTCTCCTTGTTCGCAAAGTATGTCGTAGATTTTGCCATCGATATGCAGGGTGAACTGGCCCGACCCGGCGACAAAGAAACGTACTTCGTCCTCGGCGTGGGTGTGCTCACTGAGGAACTTCTGGCGCAGCGCGGCGCGATCGGGATGGTCGGCAGTCAGGCTGACCACGTCCACGGTGCGGTAGCCTTCCTCGCGCATGAGACGATCGATGTCGGTCCGGTAGGCGGCAATCACTTCGGCCTGGCTGGCGCCGGCAGCGATGGGCTGGGCAGCCTCCCATTGCTCGAAGCGGATACCGACTGCCCGCAGTGCCGCGGCGATGTCCGCGTGTGCATCATGGGTGGCCAGTGCCACGGCACCGTCTGTTTCGGCGTAGATCCGCAATCGACTCATGCTGACAGCCTCCTCAGGTCCAGCTCGCAGTTGAGCAGGAACTCGAACGCTTCGAGGTGGCGTCTGGCCTCGGCCATGTCAACACCCCACGCATAGATGCCGTGGCCATCGATCAGGTAGCCATGCAATGGCTTGCCCGCATCGAGCCAGGCATCGACCCGGCTGACCAGTTCGCTCATTTCCTGCGTATTCGGAAACACCGGCAGGTCAAGCACGCTCTCGTGGGTGTGGTGTCCCGAAATCGCCTTCTGCAGTTCCCAGCCTTCAAAACGCACGTTCCCGGCCCTGGCGAACAGGCGCGATGCGACGCTCTGGGCGCGCGAATGGGTATGCAGGACTGCGCCGACCGCAGGAAAGCGGCGATAGACCTGGGTGTGCAGGGCCGTCTCGGCGGACGGGCGCGCCGACGTGGCGACCGGTCGGTTTTCCAGGTCGACGACCATGATGTCGTCCGCGCCAAGCTTTCCCTTGTCGCGGCCGGAAACGGTCACTGCGACATGCCGCGGGTCGAGGCGCATCGAGAAATTGCTGCTGGTCGCCGGAGTCCAGCCGAGTGCGGCGAGCTCGCGTGCATTGTCTGCGATGGCCAGGGCGCGTTCGGCGAGAACCGCGTTGTCGTAGGGAAGCGAGTTGATGGCCTGACTCCGGTTGGCGGGCTGGCAAGAGCAGAGGTGATGATACGACAGCGCACCCGACGCTGCAGTTGCACGACGCAGCCGGAAATCGAATACCGACCGGCTCCACCGGGTGCTTTGACCTCGATCGTTGCCGGCAGCAATCGCCTGGTCGTGGCGACAACTGCGAGGGCCAGAAAACGTCGCAGTTGTGACGCGTCCGGGTTTCCCGGAGACAGCCATATCGTTGCCGGCCATGTGGGGCACTTCGCGGCGGCCAGGACCGGGCGGATGGTCTGAGCGGGCACCCGGGTCCGACGGTCGGGCCGGTAGCGCCAATTCGGGTTTGGCTTGTCCAAATCGGCGTCGAAATGTCGTTCTACGGACATGGCGCGGCAGGGAGACGCTATCGGTCGACGATGGACATCCTGCCGACGATGCGTGCAGACGCTCCGTCGTCTGCGAAACCGGAGGAGGGCATGTCCAATGCGTAGTCAGGGAGCGTGGTGGCGTCGGGGCAGGCACGGTGCGTTGATTGCGGTCGGCCTGGCGTGGTGCGGAGCGATACCGGGAGTCGTGCTTGCGCAGGTCGGTACGTCCGAAATGCTGGTCAGCGCGCAGACCCTGGGCGATCCGATGACAACCGACAATCCGTTCGGCTGGCTGCGCACGTTCTCGCCTGGCGGGTCGATCGACACGAGCAATGCATTCTTCCAGGCTCTCGGAACGAACGGCCGAAGCTGCAACACCTGCCACCGCCAGGAGGAAGCCTGGTCGATAACGCCGGCAGGCGTGCGCACGCGGTTCGAGGCGACCGCCGGAACCGATCCGATCTTCCGCAGGAATGACGGCTCAAACTCCCCGCTTGCCGACGTCTCGACGCTCGAAAAGCGTCGCCACGCCTATTCGATGCTGCTCAATCGCGGGCTGATCCGGGTAGGAATCGGAGTGCCGGCCACGGCGGAGTTCACGCTCGACAGCGTCGACGATCCCTACGGCTTTGCCAGTGCCGCCGAACTGTCATTGTTCCGGCGTCCTTTGCCATCGACCAATCTCGCGTTCCTGACCGGCGTGATGTGGGATGCGCGCGAGACCGTCGCTCCGTTCCTGCCGCCGATGGATGCAGGGGTCAGCCAGGCCAATCTCGTCGCGAGCCTCAGGCATCAGGTGCTGGACGCCACGCTCGGCCACGCGCAGGCCGCAGCAGCGCCCAGCGAGGATCAGATCAACCAGATCGTTGCCTTCGAACTGGGTCTGACCACTGCCCAGATTCGCGACAACCGCGCCGGACTGCTCAATGACGACGATGCCATGGGCGGCCCGCGCATTCTTGCGTCGCAGCGCTTTCATGTCGGCATCAACGATACGCTCGGCGCCGATCCTACCCTGGCCGCCTTCAATCCCGGATCGATGTCCCTGTTTGCCGCGTGGAACGGCAGCGCATCGGCGTCGCGCGAGGAACGGGAATCGGTTGCCCGCGGCGAAGTCCTGTTCAATACCCGGCCGATCGCGATCACTTCGGTCGGCGGGCTCAATGACGCGCTCGACATGCCGGTGATCGCCGGCACCTGCACGACGTGCCATAACGCACCCAATGTCGGAAACCACACCGTCGCGCTGCCGCTCGATCTCGGGCTCACCGATGCCTCGCGGCGCAGCCCGGACATGCCCTTGTATACGCTGCGCAATCGCGAAACGGGAGCGGTTCGGCAGACCACGGATCCCGGTCGCGCCCTGCTGACCGGACGCTGGAAGGATATCGGCAAGTTCAAGGGGCCGATCCTGCGCGGAGCCGTGGCGCATCCGCCGTACTTCCACAACGGATCGGCCGCGCGGCTCGAGGACGTCATCGATTTCTACGACACACGTTTTGCGATCGGATTGACCACTCCTGAAAAACGCGATCTGGTCGCCTTCCTTCGCGCGCTCTAGCAACGATGACATCGTGACATGAGGCCCGTGCACCGGGATCGGTTTTCGGCCCCGGCGCCGTTGAACAGAAGAGCGCACCGAGTCGATTGCGGGGAAACACAAACACATGGGCGATCGAGACCATGCACAACCCGCGCAATTCGCTCGAATTGTTCGTGCGCGTGATCACGGTCAGCATCGAAACGATGAGAATCGTGCGCGCGTTGCCGTCGCTCGACAATGCCTGATGATCCCGACACATTGAACGGATACGCTTTTGCCTGCAGGGACACAGGGGCATGACGCCGTTCAACGCAAGAGCCGGAGCCGACGGGGCCGCCATCGGTCTGGCGTACTTCGGTATCGGCGCGCTGCGCCTTGATCCGTCCAGGCTGCAGGAAACGTCTTCAGGAGTTGGCCCCTCCGCGGGCGGTGCTCGTCGTCGCGCTGACAACAAAAAAGCACCACGCCTGACTACGTTACCGGCAACGGCGTATGTGTCATTGAACGCAGATTCGAATCAGTGGGTGTGCCGATGGGACGCGAGGCGCAGGGCGACCTCGTGTTGCAGGAAATGCTCGCCGCCAGCTCGTCTCGGCGAATAGCCTATGTATCAGCCGGCACCGGACTCAGGATCAGCCGCACGCGGGCATCGGCGGCGTCGAGATTGATATCGGCAAGTGTCGACTTTCCCGCGATCAACTCGCGCAGCAGCTTCGACTGGATCGCGCCGCGTTCGAAGGCCGTGCGATACGGGATGCGCGAGAACGTGACCATCCAGTAGCGCGGTGCCCAGCGGCCCGGATGACGGGCGGCGAGGGCGCGGTCGAGTTCGCGCATGAGCAGGTAGTCCGCATCGTCCACGCGATCGCGCATCTCGACGTAGTTCTCCAACGCCATCGCCGCGATCGCATCGGCATTCGGTTTGCGGCGACGCTCGAATTCGGCGAACACCGACGCGGTGTCATCCGGTGTGGCGGCGATCAGTTCGGCGAGTTCGACCGCATCTTCAAAGCCCGCATTCATGCCCTGGCCATGGAACGGCACGATCGCGTGCGAGGCGTCGCCAAGCAGCAGGGCACGGTGGTCGAGGTGCCAGCGATCGAGGTACAGAGTGCCAAGCAGTCCGGTCGGATTGCCGACATAGTCCGCTTCGAGGCCGGGCATCAGCGGCACGATATCGGCGAAATCGCGTTCGAAAAACGCGCGTGCGTCGCTCGCCGTCTTGACGCTGGAAAGGCTGGGCGTCCCCTCGTTCGGCAGGAACAGGGTAACCGTGAAGCTGCCTTCGGCATTCGGCAACGCAATGCACATGTAGTTGCCGCGCGGCCAGATGTGCAGGGCGTTCGGCTCCATCGCGAAGCGCTCGCCGCGCGCGCGCTTTTCATGCAGGCCCGGCGCAAGGCTGGCTTGCGGAATATCCGTCAGGGCCGGAATCTCGAGTTCCTTGTAGCCATGGCCGAGAGGCTCGAAACGTTCGCCCAGATCGACCACCCTGGCCATTGCGTTGCGCAGGGCGGATCCGGCTCCGTCGGTACCCAGCACGACGCCCGCGCGATGCTCTCGCACGGTTCCGTCCTCGCTGCGCAGATGCAGGATCGAGTGGTTCCAGTCGACCGAGTCGAGGCGCTGGTCGAAATGGATGATGGTCCCGGCGGCTTCGGCGGCATCGAGCAGGTTCGTGTTCAGCGCGCCGCGGTTGACCGACCAGATCACTTCGGAATCATCGCGACCGTAGCGTTGCAGATTGGTCTGACCGTTGACGTCGTGAACCATGCGTCCGCGCATCATCACCGCGATCGGCCGCATCCGCTCCTGCATGCCCGCCACGCGCAGGCCGTGCCAGCCGCGCTCGGCGAGGGCGAGATTGATCGAGCGGCCGCCGAGGAAACCGGCCTTGCGCGGATCCGGGCGACGTTCGAATACGGTGACTGCAAAACCGCGCTGGGCGAGCAGGGTCGCGAGCAGGGCGCCGACGAGACCGGCGCCGACGATCGTGATGGGTGGTCTCATTGCCGGATCATCGCGCCGAGCGCCAGCGCGCGACCGATTCGATCAGGCGGCGACAATCGACATGGCGGTTGTACAGCGGTGTCGGTGCGGCGCGAATGATATCGGGTTCGCGCCAGTCGACAACGATGCCGTCACGCTGCAGGTGTTCGAACAGTTCACGACCGGATTCGCGCGGACCCTTGACCCGGAGCGACAACTGGCAGCCACGACGTGCAGGCTCCGTCGGCGTGACGATATCGAGCACGTCGGCGACGCGTTCGCGGATCAGCCATTCGAGGTAGCCGGTCACTGCGCGCGACTTCTCGCGCAGCGCATCGAAACCCGCGCGCCGGAATACCTCGAGCGAAATGCGCAGGGGCGCGAGGGCAAGGATCGGCGGGTTCGACAATTGCCATCCGTCGGCGCCCGGTGTGGGCCTGAATTCCGGTCCCATCTCGAAGCGCGTGGTTTTTTCGTGCCCCCACCAGCCGGCGAAGCGCGGGCGCGTCGTCCTTGCGTGACGCTCGTGTACAAAGGCGCCGGCCACCGCGCCAGGGCCTGAATTGAGATACTTGTAACTGCACCACACGGCGAAATCGCAACCCGAATCGTGCAGATGCAGATCGATGTTGCCAACCGCGTGCGCCAGATCGAAGCCGACGACGCAGCCCTGGGCGTGCGCCGCCTTCGTGATCGTGGCCAGGTCCAGTGCCTGTCCGGTCAGGTATTGCACGCCGGGTAACAGGACGAGAGCGATACGCGAACCGTGCTTTTCGATCGCAGCAAGGATCGCGGCTTCGGACAAGGTGCCGTCGGCTTCGTCCGGTGCGAGCTCGATCAGGGACTCGCCCGGATCCTGGCCGTGGAAGCGCAACTGCGCTTCGACCGCGTAGCGATCCGAAGGGAATGCGCTTTTCTCGATCAGGATCGCCGCTCGCCCCGCACCCGGACGATAGAAGCTGACCATCAGCAGATGCAGGTTGACGCTGAGGGAATTCATCGCGACGACTTCGATCGGGCGTGCACCGACGATGGCGGCGAGGTCGTCGCGAACGAACTCGTGATAGTCCATCCATGGCAGGCGGCCACGGAAATGGCCCTCAACAGCGAGCTCGGCCCAGTAGTCGAGTTCGTCGGTTACCGCCTTGCGTGTCGCGCGCGGCTGCAGGCCCAGCGAGTTGCCGCAGAAATAGGCGATATCGCGGCCTTCGTGCTGCGGCATGCAGAACTCGGCGCGGAACCGACCGAGCGGATCGGCCGCATCGGCGCCGAGTGCCCAATCCTCGCTGGCGTCACAGCGGCCGGGATCGCTCATTTCAGCGATGTGGCGACGCTGTCGCAGCCGGCATAGAACTGGCTGGTCCAGTCCTTGGTCGTGCTGTCGAGGAGCGGTCGCTGGCAACGCACCTGCACGGCGATCGAACCCATCAGGACGAAGCGATCCCGGATCGCATAGCGTGTTTTCCCGCGCATCACGAAGTAGTTGTGGATGCCGTTGTCGCTGCCATCGGCGCTCGCCTCGTAGCCGGTCTGCGCTTTCGACAACAGCATTTCGTTCTGCTTGGCATCGGCGAATTCCGCCGGCGACTTCAGCTGGCGTGTCTTCACCGTGACGCTCGCCGTGTCCTCGGTGCCCGCGGTGGCCGGATCGTTCACCTGGTAGATGATCGCCTGCGGGTTGCCATCGGATTTCTCCATGATCGCGCTCCAGCCCGCCGGAACGCTGAAACGCACTTTGCCGTCATTGAGGTTGTAGTCGGAATGCTCCTGCGCGCTGGCGCTGGCGGCGGCAAGAAGCAGGAGCATGAGGGGAAGTTTCATCGGGTTACTCCATATCGTCTTGCGCAAAGCGCGAGTAGGGGAGGTTGAGCCATTCGAGCGCGGTGCCATGGAACAGGCGAGCCTGATCGGCAGTGGAAAGGTTCAGTGCGTTGATGCCACTGCCGGGTTCCTGCTCGCCGAGCGGGAACGGATAGTCGGTGCCGAGCATGACGGTGTCGACCCCGGCGACATCGAGCAGATAGCGCAGGGCGGCGTCGTCGTGCACGCAGGAATCGAAATAGATGCGGCCGAAATAATCACGCGGATTGCGCGCGTTGTCGGTGGCGACGAGGTCGGGACGCATGCGGAAACCATGTTCGATCCGGCCGATCGAGTACGGGAACGAGCCGCCTCCATGGGCGAAGCAGACTCGCAGCTTCGGCAGGCGTTCGAGCACGCCACCGAAGATCAGGCAGCAGGCGGCGCGCGACTGCTCCGCGGGCATGCCGACCAGCCAGGGCAACCAGTATTTCGGCATCGTGTCCTTGCCCATCATGTCCCACGGATGGACGAGGATGGCCGCGCCGAGATCGGCAGCCGCCTCGAAGAACGGGAACAGTTCCGGCGCATCGAGATTCCAGTCCTCGATATGCGAGCCGATCTGCACCGCCGACAGGCCGAGCTGATCGACACAGCGCTCGAGCTCCTGGATCGCGAGGGTCGGGGATTGCAGCGGTACCGTGCCGATGCCGGCATAGTTGCGCGGATAGCGGCGACAGATTTCGGCGGTGTGGTCGTTGAGGAAACGATGCAGTTCTAGTGCCTGGCTCGGCTTGGCCCAGTACGAAAACATCACCGGCACGGTCGAGACGACCTGGACATCGACCGCGTATCGGGAATAGTCGGCGACCCTGACCTCGGGATCGAAGGCGTTTGCCCAGATCTCGCGAAAGAACTTGCCGTCCTTGTAGATGCGATGGCGCCCTTCGGCGTTGATCATGACCGGGAAGCGGTCATCCTGGTATTTCTCGGCGAGGTTCGGCCAGTTCTCGGGCAGGATGTGGGCGTGGGTATCGATCTTGAGCATGTGGCAAGTTTAACCTGCCGCGACGAAAGGCGGGCGTGGACCCTGCTGGGCGAAGTCATTCCGGCCCGGTTCAATCGTGACCATTGTCCCAGAAGGGCCAAGGCCTGGAAGCAGCCTCCTGCGAGAGCCCCGCGGGAATTCGACTGCCTGCCGTGTCAGGCATACCGCTCGGGCGCCGGATTCAGATGTCCACAGGACTTGCAGGTGCGTGCATCGAGCGACCGGTAGAAGCGGTCGAACACCGCGAGGAAATCGACTTCGACGTTGTCGAGCACGAAGAATTCTTCATAGAGCTTGTGGTTGCAGCGTTCGCAGAACCAGAGCAATCCATCCTTCTCGTGCGCCAGCCGCTTGCGCTCGATGACCAGGCCGATCGAGTTCGCGCTGCGCTGGGGTGAATGCGGAACGCGCGGTGGCAGATAGAACATCTCGCCAGCCCGGATCGGCACGTCGCGGACGTGGCCGCCCTCCTGGATCTTCAGGACCATGTCACCTTCAAGCTGGTGGAAGAACTCGGGGCCTTCCTCCAGGTGATAGTCGGTTCGTGCGTTCGGCCCGCCGACGATCATGATGATGAAATCGCCATCGACGATGCATTTGTTGCCGACCGGCGGCTTCAGCAGATGGCGGTGCGTGTCGATCCACTGTTGCAGGTTGAAGGCGGGTGCGAGCATGGTGGCCGGCCTCGGCAATTCGTCGGGCGCAGATGCTAGCGGATAAAGCGCTCGGCGTCGTCCGTGTCGGGCACGAAGCAGATCTCGCGTCGCCCGAACCACCGGTAGCGATTGCGTGCGATCCAGCGATACAGCGCATCGCGCAACGGGCAGGGAATCAGCCAGGCGACCCATGCCAGGCGCCACGGCCAGCCGAGCGCATGCGCAACGCGCAGGACCGCGGCGGTCCCGGTCCATGTGCGCGTGCCGTCGAGCAGCACGAACGATTCCGGATCGATCGCGTCGACGCCAGCGCGCTGGAGCAGTTCGCGACCGGCATCGGATTGCACGGTCGCATAGCGCAGTCGACGCCGACGATCGTGCCGAAGCAGGTAGCGGACCGAGCCGCTGCAGAGCAGGCAGTGGGCATCGAAGACGACGATCATGCGCCAACAGCCGCGGCAGGGAGTTCAAGGTGTCCCGAGTAGGCGACGAGCAATCCAAGGCGCAGGAATCGCGCGCCGACATCGAAATGGAAACGGCCGTCCGCGCCGTGCTCGATCGCCCATACGAAGGGAAACCAGCGTCGCGGCCATGGCAGGCCGAGCACGCGGATGCGGTCGAGCCGCATCGATAATCGGCCGTCCGTGGCAATCAGGGAAAATCCCAAGCGAACGGGGCCGATGCGTTCGGCGAGCTTTCCATCCGCCGCTCGTCGAAGCGACGAGCGCATCACGCGCCGCGGGAAACGACGCGTCCAGACTTCCAGATCGGAAGTGGCAAGGAGCTCGAAGCCGAACTCCGCATTTGCGCATGGCTGCGGAAGCCGCAGGAGCATGCAGATCATCTTTCCGATCGCGTGTTCGGCGCCGTGTATCGAACAACGCCCTTGAAGCGAGTGCCTGCCTTGCAGGGAATGGAATCGTTGCAAGGGACCATCGAGCGTCTCGAATCCGGCAGCGAGGATCTGCCGATAAAGCGGAATCTCCATCATGTCGGCGTGGCGGCACGGCTTGTCCATGCATCGCACGCAGGTTGCGGCGAATGAACAGGCACGCTAGACAGACACAAGCATCGCGATGCACTTGAGTTCGATCGCGATCGGCGTCGGCAGGGCGGTGATGCCGAGCGTCGTGCGACAGGGTTGCGCATCGGTGAAGTACTCGGCGTAGACGCGGTTGTAGGTGGCGAAATCGCGCTGCATGTCGGTCAGGAACACGGTGACGTCAATCAGGTCCTGCCAGCGCGCGCCGCTCGCATCGAGCACGGCACGCACGTTGGCGAAGACCTGGCGACACTGCGCCTCGATGTCATAGGTGATCAGCTTGCCGGTGGCGTCGAGCACGTTGCCCGGTATCGAATTGTCCTCGGGTCGGCGCGGGCCGACTCCCGAGAGGAAAAGCAGGTTGCCCGCGCGGCGCGCATGCGGATAGGCGCCAACTGCCTTCGGTGCCGAATCGGCGTTGACGATATTGCTCACGGCTTTCCGCCACCGACCGTGATCGACTGCCGATGGCTCGCCTTGTTGGAAATGTCGCGGGCGAGGATTTCATAGGTGCCGGGCCGCAGCCAGAGTTCGGCCATCGGGTCGGGGTCGCTGCTCTGGCGCACGCGGTCGCCATAACCGGCCAGGCGTCCCTTGAATTCGAGTACCAGCCGATCGGCTGGAATTGCCGCATCGGGCTCGCCCGCATAGCGCGCTTCGATCATGCAGGGGTATACCTGATCGCACATCTTGCCGGTGACCACGAACGGCTGGCGAAGCCCGCCGAGGCCTAGCCAAGTCGGCCGGCCGCGCTGCAGGGTCTCGTCCGGGAAAACCACGCTGACATCGTAGGCCTTCGCCTTGAGCGACCAGGCGGCGCCGTCCTTGTCGACGAACACGATCGCCTGCCTGGGCGCGAGCTTTTCCTGAATCTCGCGAAAATACGGATGGTCGCTGATCAGCTTGTCGTGCGGGATCATCATCGTCTGTTCGACCGTCAACGGGTCGATATCGGTGATGCGTGCGAAGTGCTGGGCCATCGCTGCGCCGCCGAGATATTTGCCGTGTTCCTGGATATGCGCATAACCGGCGTTGACGACGAGGCGCGCATCGGGATGATCCGCGAAGACATCGCGCTTGAGATTGCGCGCCTGCTCCTCCTCGCGCGCGTCGCCGGTCACGTTCGACAGCGCCTCATAGGCGACGACGCGGTAGCCCAGCCGGAGCGCTTCGTGGACCATCTCCGCGTAGATCGGTTCCTCGGTGTAGAAGCCGCTTGCCGAGGTGGCATAGCCGCGCTTCTGCAGGGCGTCCATGTCATCCTGGTAGAGGGTTTCCGATGCGAACGTATCGAAGCCTTCCTCGCGCAGTTTCGACAGCATCTGCACGGTCAGCGAGCGCGTCAGCGGGTAGCTGTGGTTCTCGTTGAAGAATACCGCCTTGCGATCCCTGGCCATGCGTGCAATCGCATCCACGGCCGGCTCTGCATGATAGTCCGCGTCGCCGAGCGGCGATGCGGAGTCGTCGCGGGCGGGTTTCTGCACGATCGAGAAGCTGTCGCGTGCTCCGACATAGTCGCCGACCCAGGTCTGGTACCAGCTCAGGTACTGGTTGAAGATGACGCGGAAGGCCAGGTCGGTGCTGCTGGCGTAGGCGTCGCGCATGAACAGGTATTGCGACAGCAGGCCGCTGCGGGTCTTCGCCTCCGCCATGATCTGCTCGGATTTCGCAACCGCTGCCTGCTGCTGATGGACATTGGCGCTGCCGCCGGGTTTGGGTGCTTCTGCAGCACCGGCTGTCGGCATGGAGAGGCACAACATGATGGCCAGGCCCAACGGCGCGACGGGCGCCAATCGATAGGGCGAACGATTGCGGATCGGGTCGGACATGCTCAATTCCTCCATTGCACCAGCTCGTGGTTGTACACGCGACGGTTCGGGTTCATCCGTTCTCGACGCAGATATTCCTTGCTTCGGTGAAGAAGCGCAGGGCATCACTGCCGCCCTCGCGACCCACGCCCGAGTTCTTTACCCCGCCGAATGGCGTGCGCAGATCGCGCGACATCCAGCAGTTGATCCATACGATGCCGAAGTCGAGTCGTGCCGACATGCGCTGGGCGCGGCCAAGATCGCGTGTCCACAACGAGGCGGCGAGTCCGTAGTCGGTGTCGTTGGCGATGCGGATCGCATCGGCCTCGTCGTCGAACGGAATCAGGCTGACAACAGGCCCGAAGATCTCTTCCTGATTCGTCCGGCTCCGCGAATCGAGTCCCTCGATCACCGTCGGTGCGACAAACCAGCCGTCGGCGCAGCGCCCGCCGACATGCACGGAATTGCCACCGATCGCGATCCGGCCGCCTTCGTTGCGCGCCGTCTGGATCGCGGCCATGACCTTTTCGTGATGCGCCTTCGAAACGAGGGCGCCGAGGTCGCTCGAAGGGTCACGCGGGTCGCCGACGCGCAGGGCCTTCACCGCGGCGAGGTAGCGTTCGCGGAAAACATCGAGGATCGAACGCTGCACGAGCAGGCGCGAGCCGCACAGGCAGATCTCGCCCTGGTTGGCGAAACCTGATCGCACGATCGTGGCGAGATTGGTTTCGCTGAAGTCGAAATCGTCGAAGACGATGGCGGGGTTCTTGCCGCCCATCTCGAGTGACAATTTCTTGAACATCGGCGCTGCAGTCGTCGCGATTGCGGCGCCGGTCCGCGTGCTGCCGGTGAACGAGACCGCCTTGACCTGGCGATGTTCGACGATCGCCTGGCCAACCGCCGGCCCTTCACCGTGGACGATGTTGAGTACACCGGGCGGGAAACCGGCAGTGATGCTCAGCTCGGCGAGACGGACAGCCGTGCACGGGGTGATTTCGGACGGTTTCGCGACGACCGTGTTGCCGGCGGCGAGGGCCGGCGCGATCTTCCAGGTAAACAGGTAGAGCGGCAGATTCCATGGCGAGATGCAGCCGACCACACCCAGCGGCTGGCGCAAGGTGATATTGAGGGTCCGTGCATTCGTCAGATGTGCCTCGCTTGACCACTGCGTGATCGCCGCGGCGAAGAAGCGCAGGTTGGAAACCGCCCGCGGGATGTCGATACGCCGGGCGACCGCGACCGGCTTGCCGTTGTCGCGCGATTCAAGCTCGGCCAGGCTGTCGAGTTCCTGTTCGAGCAGATCGGCCAGGCGCAGCATGAGTCGTGAACGTTCGTCAGGCGCGGTCTCCGCCCAGGCCGGGGCGGCCCGCTGCGCCGCTTCGACGGCAGCCTCGACATCGTTCTTCGTCGATGCCGGGCAACGCGCAAAGACCTTGCCTGTCGCCGGTTCGAACACATCGAGCCAGCGATCCAGGACCGGTGGAACGATGCGGCCGTCAATCAGGTTGGCAAGCTGGATTGTTTCGCTCATGGTCCAAGCTTAGTCGCTTGTGCGACCGGACAGGAAACCGTCATGCGGTGCCCGCGGGAGTCGGGGGCGGATCAAGGGCCGCAGCTCAGTGAACTGCAGCCCCGTGCCTCGAACTAGTTCCCTGCGGCAGTCAGACCACGGCGTTTCAGCAGCGGCTCGACATAAGGAGCGCCACCGCTGAAATTCCTGAACAGGGCCATCGCATCCTCCGACCCGCCGCGTGAAAGCAGGGTCTTGCGGAAATGGTCGCCGTTCGCACGCGTGAGTCCGCCCTGCGCCTTGAACCATTCGACGCTGTCGGCATCGAGCACTTCGCTCCAGATATAGGCGTAGTAGCCGGCCGAATAGCCACCCATGATGTGCGAGAAGTAGGTCGTGCGGTAGCGCGGAGGCACCGGCGCGAAATCGACGCCGGCTTTCTTCAGGGCTGCCGCCTCGAACGCGAGCACGCCGTCTTCGGCGGGAACCTGCTTCGCGGTGATCTGGTGCCAGGCCTGGTCGAGGAGGGCGGCGCCGAGATACTCGGTCGTGGCAAATCCCTGGTTGAACTTCTCGGAGGCCTTGACCTTGTCGAGCAAGGCTTGCGGCAGCGGCTCGCCGGTCTTGTAGTGCTTGGCATAGTTTTTCAGCACTTCGGGCCAGGCCATCCACATTTCGTTGACCTGCGAGGGATACTCGACGAAATCGCGTGGCACCGAGGTGCCGGCGAAGCGCGGGTACTTCACGTTCGAGAACATGCCATGCAGCGCGTGTCCGAACTCGTGGAACGCGGTGTTGACCTCGTCGTAGGTCATCAGGGTCGGTTCGCCTGCCGGCGGCTTCGGGACATTGAGATGGTTGGCGATCACCGGTCGCGTGCCGAGCAGGCCGGACTGCGCGACATAGGCGTTCGCCCACGCGCCGCCGCGCTTGTTGCTGCGTGCGTAGTAGTCGACGATGAACAGCGCGAGCGGATCGCCATTTTCCTCGAACACCTCGAAGACGCGGATATCGGGCAGGTAGACCGGCAGGTCCTTGCGTTCCTTGAAGCTCAGGCCGTACAGCTTCTGCGCGGCGAAGAACACGCCGTTCTCGAGCACATTGTTCATCTCGAAGTACGGGCGCAACTGTTCGGAATCGAGATCGAATTTCTCCTTGCGCACCTTTTCCGTGTAGTACGCCCAGTCCGCGGCGGATACCTTGAAATCGCCGCCGTCCTTGTCGATGACCTTCTGGATGTCGGCGGCCTCGGCGCGTGCATTGGCGACCGCCGGTGGCGCAAGCTGGGACAGCAGCTTGTTCACGGCTTCGATGCTTCCCGCGGTCTCGTCGGCAAGGACGTAGGCGGCGTGGTTGGCGTAGCCCAGCATGGCGGCGCGCTCGGCACGCAGCCGCGCGGTCGCGGCCACGATGGCGCGATTGTCGAATTCGCCGCCATGGCTGCCGCGTTCGAGCGAAGCCTGCATGATGCGCTGGCGCAGGCCACGGTCCTGCAGTGAGGCAAGCGGCGGCTGGCCGCTCGTGTTCATCAGCGGGATGACGAACTTGCCCTCCAGCTTGCGCGTCTTTGCCGCTTCCCTGGCTGCTGCCACGGCATCATCGGCGAGCCCGGCGAGTTGCTCTTGAGTGTCGACCACGACGGCCGAGGCATTGGTCTCCTTGAGCAGGTTCTGGCTGAATTTCGTGGACAGGGACGCCATCTCGGCATTGATCGCCTTGAGTCGCGTCTTGTCGGCTTCGGAAAGCTTTGCGCCGGCGCGGACGAAATCGGTGTGGTAGCGCTCGACCAGTCGTTTCGATTCGGCATCGAGACCGAGCGTGTCACGCTGCTCGAAGACCTTCTGGATACGCGCGAAGAGCTTTCCATTGAGCATGATGAGGTCGTTGTGCGCGGAAAGCTTCGGCGCCATCTCGGCCTGGATCTTCTGGATCGCGTCGTTGGTATTGGTGCCTGCCTGCGAGAAGAACACGCGGCTCACCCTTTCGAGCAATCGGCCACCGCGCTCCATCGCCACGATCGTGTTTTCGAAAGTCGCCGGCTCGGGATTGTCGGCGATGTGCTCGATCTCGGCGCGATTCTCGGCCATGCCCTTGTCGAAGGCAGGCGCGTAGTCCTCGTTGTGGATGCGGTCGAACGGCGGGAACCCGTAGGGCAGGGTGCTGGCGGCGAAGAACGGATTGGCCGCCGCCGCGGGTGCGGCTGGCGTCGCTGCGTTCGATGTTCCGGTTTTCGCGTCATCGGCCGCCTGCAAGGGCGATGCTGCGCCGAGGACGAGGGTCAATGCGGCGGCGAGGCTGATTCGACAGGGCATCGTCGTGGCTTCCTGGAGTGCGGTGGAACACCGAGGGTAGGGCAAGCGGGCCGGCGATGCGCGTGACTAAAGTCAGACCCCGCCTGCCCGGATGCTCGAAGGTGCGGCCGCGCGCGGTGATGGCGCGACATTCCGCCGGTCGCCATCCTCGATGCCGCCGCCGGGCATGCGGGAATGGACCGCTCACGGTTCGACATGCCAGCATTGGGCGCTACGCCCGCTTCCCGATAGCCCTTACATGCGCCTGAACAAGTACATCAGCGACAGCGGCCATTGTTCGCGTCGCGAAGCCGATCGGCTGATCGCGTCGCGCAAGGTGACCTTGAACGATCGGGTCGCGCGGATCGGCGACATCTGGGCGGAGGGCGATGAAGTACTCGTCGATGGCCAGCGCCTTTTCGTCCGCCCGGCGCAGCCTGGCGTGCGCAAGTACGTCTACATCGCCCTGTACAAACCGGTCGGCATCACCTGCACGACCGAGACCGCGGTCAAGGGCAATATCGTCGATTTCGTCGACCATCAGCAGCGCGTGTTCCCGATCGGGCGACTCGACAAGGACTCCGAAGGGCTGATCCTGTTGACCAGCAATGGCGACATCGTCAACGAATTGCTGCGTTCGGAGAACAATCACGAAAAGGAATACCTGGTCGGTGTCAATCGACCGGTCACCGAGGAGTTCCTCATCGGCATGGCGCGAGGAGTCCGCGTGCATGGACAGATGACCAAGCCTTGCCGGACGCAGCGGATCGCCAAGTTCGGTTTCCGCATCGTGCTGACACAGGGGCTGAATCGCCAGATACGCCTGATGGCTGATGCCTTCGGATACCGGGTAAAACAGCTTTGCCGCGTGCGCATCGTCAACATCAAGCTCGGTGCGCTGCGCGTGGGCCAGTGGCGCAACCTCAGCGATGCCGAATTGCGCGGGCTGTTGCCGAATCGCAGCGAGTGGTAGGCATTGTCACTTGCGCTGCAGCCAGGCTGCCGCGCCCGCACCGGCGACCAGGCCACTGGCGATTGCTGCCGTCAGGAGGTAGCCACCGGTCGGCGCTTCCCAGTCGAGCATTTCGCCGGCACAGAAGACGCCGGGCTTGTTGCGCACCATCAGGTGCTCGTCGAGTGCTTCGAGACGCACGCCGCCGGCGCTGCTGATCGCTTCATCGAGCGGCCTTGGTCGCAACAGGCGCAGGGGCAGGGCTTTGATCGCTGCGGCAAGCCGGGCAGGGTCGTTGAACACGTCGCGCTCGAGCACCTCGTGCAGCAGTGCTGCCTTGGCTCCGTCGATGCCGGCATGGCGATGCAGGTGCTTGGCCAGGGAATGGCTGCCGCGTGGCCTGGACAGCTCGCGCTCGAGTCGTGCGGCATCGCGACCCGGCGCGAGATCGACTTCGATCGTGGTCGACCCCGTGGTTGCGATTGCATCGCGCAGCCGGGCGGAAAGGGAATAGACCAGGCTGCCTTCGATGCCGTTCTCGGTCAGGACGAATTCGCCCTGCCGGTAGATCCGCGAGTCGCCTGCGCCAGTCCAGCCGATTGCAACAGGCTTGATCGGTGCGCCGGCAAAACGCTTGCGCAGGAAGGCGCTCCAGCCGACATCAAACCCGCAGTTCGATGGCTGCAACGGAGCGAGGTCGAAATCGCATTCGCGCAGCAACGGGAACCAGGCGCCATCCGAACCGAGGATCGGCCAGCTGGCGCCGCCGAGCGCGAGAACGACCGCGTCGGCCGCGACCCGTTGCTCGCCGGCGATACCGACCAGGCGCAACGCGCCGGTATCGTCCCAGCCGGTCCATCGCTGCTGGACGTGAAAGCGCACGCCATTGGCGCGCAAGCGACGCACCCATCCACGCAGCAACGGTGCCGCCTTGAGGTCCTTTGGAAAGACCCGTCCGGAACTGCCGACAAAGGTTTCCACACCGAGACCGCTTGCCCAGGCGCGCAGCGCGTCCGGGCCGAGACGCTCCAGCCAGCGCGCGACCTCGTGCTGACGCTGGCCGAATCGCGTCACGAACTGCTGCAACGGTTCGGAGTGGGAGAGATTCAGCCCGCCCTTGCCGGCGATCAGGAACTTGCGGCCGACCGAGCCCATGCGGTCGTAGAGGTCGACACTGGCGCCATGGGCGACCGCGCTTTCCGCAGCCATGAGCCCGGCGGGTCCACCGCCGATCACGACAACACGTTTCCTGTTCACTTGATTCATCCGTGAATGGTCGCATGACTGCGCGGCCTTCGCCGGATGCGATACTGCGGTCCTTCGGTCGGCCCGTCACGCGGGGCGCAGACCGAATCCTTCGCTTTCGATCGAGGAATCCATTTCGCCCATGTACGCAACGCTCGCCATCATCGTGATCACCTGTGCGATCTCGTTTCCCGCGTTCAGCAATCCGAAACTGATCGACCGCCTGATCCTCTGGCCACCCGCGATCAGTCGAGGCAAACAGTATTACCGACTGCTGACTTACGGCTTCCTTCACGCAGACGGCAGGCATCTGCTGTTCAACATGATCACGCTGTACTTTTTCGGCCGCTACATCGAGACGTTCATTTCGTCCTACATCGGCACGCTCGGGTTCGTGATCTTCTATCTGACCGCAATCGTCGTATCGATCCTGCCTACCTACATGAAGAACGCCGGCAACCCGGCCTATCGCAGCCTCGGTGCATCAGGTGCCGTGTCGGCCGTGCTGTTCGCGTTCGTGTTGCTGCAACCGTGGGCGACGATCCTGATCTTCGTCATTCCGTGTCCGGCGATCATCTACGCGGTGGCCTACATCGGCTATTCGATCTACATGGATCGCCAGGGCAGCGACAACATCAATCACAGCGCGCACCTCTGGGGCGCGGCCTACGGCGTGCTGTTCCTGCTGACGATGGAGCCGCGCCTGATCGGCGTGTTCCTTGAACAGCTCACGCAACCGCAGTTCCTGAATTGATCGGATCGCCTGCGCAACCGCAACGGTTCAGGGGCGGGCTTCAAAGCCGCTGAAGAAGACGAAATCGGTCTGCAAGCGTGGTGCGCCGAGCATGATCCAGTCGTAGATCAGGGCTTGCTCGCCCGGCGGCAGCGGAGCGCGTCCTTTCGGCATGCGCACGCCGGCGTCCTGCGTGTCGCAATTGATCTTTTCGAACAGGATGCTGGCCAGCGGCTGGAATGGGACAACGCGCAATCGCGGTGGCTGGCCTGCCGATTCCTGGCCGACCAGGTTGTCCCACGAGAATTCGGGGTCGAGATCAAGATCCCCGGTTGGCGAGCCCCCATGATCGACATGACAGTTCGCGCAGCGATTGTTGAAGATGTCCTGGATATTGCTGGAGTAGTCGATATTCCAGGTGATCGGCACGCTTGCAATGCTGTCGCAACCGCTTGCTGCGCGGGTGGCGCCTGACGACGTTGCCAGTGCCAATGCGGCGCACGCGGCGACGCTGCGCCAGCCGGCACGCGAACCGACGCTGGCGGACCGCACGATCAATGCAACATGAAACCGAGGTTGGAGGAGGAGAAATTCGCCAGGTTCGGGAAGATCGTGCCGAGGTCACTGGTCGAGGTCACGCCCATCCAGCGCGCCAGGGTGGCCGCCATCTGGTCGACGCTGGTCGACGGAATGAACTGGCCGCGGCTCAGGCTGACCGGCCCATTGAGGGTCTGGTCCGGGAACGTGCCGTAGAGGCGCCCACCCTGCACATCGCCGCCCAGGATCATGTTGACCGAGCCCCAGGCGTGATCGGAGCCGTTGCCGTTGGTCGACAGGGTTCGCGCGAATTCACTCATCGTGAACGTGGTCACTTCGTTCTGGGCGCCGATTTCGCCGAGCGCGGCCCAGAATGCGCCGAGCGCCTGCGACACGCGCCGGACCAGGTCGGCATGGCCATTGGTGCCGGCGCTCATGAGGTTGTCGTGCATGTCGAAGCCGCCGATGCGGACATAGTAGATCTGTCGCGAATGCTGCACATTGAATGACGTGTCGCGCGACAGCTTGATCATGCGCGCCACCATCTTGAGCTGGTCGGCGAGCGAGTTCTGGGTCGGGAAATCGGTGTTCACGTTGCCGATGCCACCACTGGCCAGACCGCTGTTGAGCAGGTTGTACAGGTCACGCGAGCGATTGAAGATGCTGCGGTATTCCTCCTGGTAGGGCGACGGATAACTGGCATCGAGCAGTTGCTGCAGGGCGCCGCGGCGTGCGGCACCTTCCGTGCTCGTGCCTGTCATGCCCGAAAGCCCCGCGAGTCCGCTCGAGGACATCTGGTACGGAAAGGTCGAAGCGCCGACTTCGAAGCGGTTGCCGCCACCGATCGAGATGCACGGCGACAGCATCTGGTTGAGGTTTCCGGTCCTGACGAGATCGGCCACCTGGCCGCCCCAGCCTCGTGCGTACGAGGTCGTGCGTCCGATGTGCCAGAGATTTTCCTGATCGCTGTGCGAATACAGTTGCGGCGGACGCAGCGTCGGTGTCGAGTTGTATTCGGCTTTCGTGATCGGCTGGATCAGGGGGCCGATGTTGCTGATCAGGGCGAGCTTGCCCTGGTTGTACAGCGAACGCAGCCCGGGCTGGGCCGGACCGGTACGGTCGATCGTGCTCGGGTGCAGTGCATAGCTGCCCGAGGCATCGGAAATCTGGGTATTCGCCAATGCGGGCCGATCGATGGCAAGGCCGCCGGGGTTCGAGTTTGCGTTGTACACACCGCTGCGCGATGCGGCGTAGACATCGTAACGGGCCTGGTCATACGGAACCAGGACGTTCCAGGCATCGTTGCCACCGGCAAAATAGACGCAGACCAGGGCCTTGTATCCGGGCACGGTGGTCTGGGCGAGCGCGCTGCTGATCAGGTTCAACTGAGGCAGCAGGGTGGCCACGCCGCCGGCACACGCGGCACATGACAACTGGCGCAGGAAGTTTCTACGTGACGTCGATTCGCCGCTCATGGATGTGGCCTCAGCGTTGCACTGCGTATTCGGGGGAGAGAGCGGTCACGTAGACCAGGGTGCGCGCCTTGTCGATCGCAGTTGCGCCATCCATGAAGGTCAACATGTTGAGCAGGGTCGCGCGCATTCCGCTCGACATGCTTCCGTAGAGCATGCGCTTGTTGATCTCGTCGACCATGGCCGCCGGATTCGAGGCAAGTCCGACCAGCGGCGCCAGGTTGAGCAGTGGCCGGTTGTTCGGTGGGCTCGACATGCCGACATAGCTGTTCCAGCTGTAGGTGTAGTAGCTGTTCGAGCTTGAGGTCAGGGTGCTTTCGTTGAGGGTCTGGAACTCCGGCGAGAACAGGCCGGCGACAGCGATGATGCCCGGTTGCTGATAGTCGGGTTCGAAGAAGTTGAACACGGTGTCCGCGCCGAGCGGCCGCTGGCCGAACGTGCCGGTCGGGCTGGTCATGCCCATCGCGATGTTCGCGTAGGAATCCGCGGCCGGCATCTGCGCATCCCATGCGCGCCACATCGCGGTGAGCTTGAGCAGCGGCTCGCGTGGCTTGCCGCTGTTGGCGGTCGGTGCACTGCGCGCTTCCGGATCGAGCAGGACCTGCATGATGACCGCGCCGAGGTCGCCACGCTCGCCGTAACCGTTGTCCTCGAACTTCTCCGCGACGCGCTGAATGTACGCGGGAGATGGCGAACTCGAGACAAATCTCTGGATCAGCTGGCGCGAGACGAACGGCGCGACATTCGGATGGGCGAACAGAAGATCGATGCCATCGTCGACATCGACCGGGCAATTCTGCCCTGCGGGTATCGTCGTGCCGCCAATCACGGTCTTGGCGGTCGTGTCATGCTCGCCCTGGATGCAGGTCATGCGCAGATACGTGTTGGTGCCGTTGCTGATCGTCGTCGCGTTGTTGTAGTTGAAGCCGGTAAACACCTTGGCGTAATTGGTGACGACGCTCTGGTTGTAGGTCGGGATCGGCTGCCCGCCGCTCAGGATCGGCGAGAAATCGAGGTTGCGCTCGATCAGGCCGATCGTGAACAACTGCATGACTTCGCGTGCGTAGTTTTCGTCCGGCTGGCGCAAGCCGTCCGGCGAGGCCTTGCGATTGCGGAAATGACTCAGGTATTTGCCCATCGAGGGATTCCAGGTCACTTCGTCGAGCACATCGCGATAATTGCCGAAGGCGTTGCGGGCAAGGATGTCCCAGTACTCGCTGACCTGGATCGGTTCGCCGCTGAGCGTGCTGTTCTGGTCCGAGATGACAAGGATCTGGCTCAGCGCGAACGCAGTGCGTTGGCGGAGCTGGTCGCTGCCGATTGCAGCCGTGTGGAACCAGCGGTCGAGGCGGTTGTTGTGGCTGACCCCGCTTTGGCCGTCGGCGATGCGGTTGGCGTTGACCAGTTCCATGTAGGTGCGCGCGGATGTCGCCGGTTTGTTGAACTCCTGACGGAACCATTCGGAATAGCCGATCGTCCTGAGCCGCGCGATTTCGGCAAGTGTCGGCCCGTAGGTCGCCTGGGTGAGGAATCGTGCCGCTTCGGCATCGTTGCCTGGCAGGTCGGTCGGGATCTCGAAACTGTTCACGAACAGTGGATCGTGTCCACCAGCCTGCACGCCGGGTGCAAGAAAAAGACTGACCCCAAGTGTCAGTCCGGTCAGCCAGTTGCGATTCATTGGTGTGATCCCCCGAAGGCCTGGTGACGATACCCACTTGGCGACCCGGCGAGTGTGACGCTCATCAATGGAATAGGGTCTTTCGTCGGGAGCCTGATACGTGTCGTCCGGGTGCGGTTTCCGTTCAAACGTCGCGGCCCGCCTGAGCCGATTGATGTTGCCGCGCCGGGCGAGCTTGCTGCTTGTCGTTGTCGATGCGGTGGACTAGCCTTGGTCGATGCATCGACCCGACCCTCAAGGCAGATCAAGGTACAACCTGATGCTGCCGGGGTGGCTGCTCGCAGCAGGGTTGCTTCTCGTGTCCGGCCTGGCTGCGCGGGCAATTGCCAGCGACGTGCCGGGCGTCGACAACATCCACTTCCGCAGCTACGGCACGCAGCAAGGCCTGTCGCAGTCAACCAGTCGCGCGATTGCCCAGGACCGCAGCGGTTTCATCTGGATCGGCACGCAGGACGGGCTCAACCGTTTCGATGGTTACGAGTTCCGCGTATACAAATCCAATCGAGACGATCCCTGGTCGCTTTCGCAGAATCATGTGTGGGCACTCGCGGCGGATGCCGATGGCAGCCTCTGGATCGGAACCCAGGCGGGAGGATTGAATCACTACGATCCCTTGCTTGACCGCTTTGTGAGCTACCAGGCCAATCCTGGCGTGCCCAATGCGATCGCCAGCAATCATGTGACTTCGCTGTTGCTTGATCGGGATGGCAGGCTGTGGATTGCCAACTCTGCCGGACGCCTGCAGTGGTTCGACCGCACGCACGATTACCTGATCGATACGCCGATTGCGGCGCACCCGGCCTTGCGCATGGTTCGCAGCATGTTGCAGTCGCGTGATGGCCGGGTCTGGCTCGGAGCGCGAGATGGCTTGTGGGTCGTCGGTTCCGATGGCAACGGATTGCGCGAAGTGCGTGCCGGTTCCGACTCGCCGCTCGACGTGCACGCACTCGCGCAGGCATCCGACGGGATGATCTGGGCAGGCACGGCCGAGTCTGGCCTTTACCTGCTTGATCCGGACGGCAATCAGGTCAGGCACTACATCGAGAACGCTGGCGCGGAGGGCGAAGTGCTGCCAGATCGCGCAGTCCGCGCCCTGCTTGCCGACCCCGACGGCGCATTGTGGATCGCAGGAAACAATCGCGGCCTGGCCAGACTGGATCCTTCGCGAACGCGCTTCACGCTGTACGCGCACGATGCATCGCGCGATCACACCGTCGCCGCAAACCGGCTGTCATCGTTGTTGCGCGGCCGCAGCGGAACGCTGTTTGTCGGTTCCTGGGCAAACGGGTTTTCCGTGCACAGTCCACGCACCGAAAGTTTTGCTCGTGTCGAAAGCATCGCCGGCGATACGCGTACGTTGCCATCGCGACAGGCGCTTTCGGTATGGGGCGACACCGATGGCACTTTGTGGGCGGGTGTACTCGAAGGTGGCGGGCTGGTCCATCTGGACCCGGCACGCGGGGTGATCGCCCGCTATCGGCATGACGAAGCGGTGGCGGATTCGCTCTCCCACGATTTCGTGCAGTTCATCCGTCGCACGCGCGATGGAAGCCTGTGGGTCGCGACCCTCGGAGGCGGGCTCAACCGGATGCTCCCGAACGGCGGGGGATTCGAGCACTTTCGCCACGATCCGGCCGATCCAGCCAGTCTCGCCGAAGACACGATCCTCTATATCTACGAGGACGGAGCCGGAACGCTCTGGTTCGGAACGCAGAACAAGGGGCTCGATGAGCGCTGCGCCAGGTGCACGGGGTTCGTCCATCATCCGCCCGCTGTGGATGCAGCGGGCAACGCGTCCGGCCCCGGTGGTGAGGCCGTCGGCACGATCATCGAGACCCCGAAGGGCGACCTCTGGCTGGGGCTGCGCACGGGCGGCCTTGATCGATACGACAGGAACAACCGGAGCTTCGAGCATTTCAGGTCCGACCGTAACGACCCGATGTCAATCGGTGGCGATGCCGTTTCGACCCTGGCGGTCGATTCCCGCGGTGAATTGTGGGTCGGCACCCAGGGCAGTGGAATCAGCCACATGTTGCCTGGCAGCGAGCGCAATCCGCGCTTCGAGAATTTCGGCAGTCGCGAAGGCCTCGCGGCCGATGCGATCGGCGCTATCGTCGAGGATGCACAAGAGAACCTGTGGATCAGCACGACGGTCGGGATCTCCCGCTTCGATCGCAAACGCAAGTCCTTCGTCAATCTGGGGCCGCATGACGGGACGTTGTCGACCGGCTACTGGATCAATGGCTCGACCCGATTGCCGGGTGGACGCATCGTGTTCAGCGGGCTCGATGGCATCAGCGTGTTCAATCCGCTCGAAGTGGTCATGGCACCACCGCCAAGGACGCTGGCGACGCGGCTTCTGCTGCAGAACAACCCGGTGGAATTGCGCTGGCGCGATCCCGACTCGCCGCTCGATGCCAGCCTGTGGCTCGGCGGAAAGGTTGATCTGCGACACGATCAGGACAACGTGACCTTCGAATTCGCGGCGTTCGATTTTTCCGATCCCGAGTCGATCCGTTACAGCTATCGTCTCGAAGGACATGACGCGCAGTGGATCGAAACGCCCGCTTCGCGCCGCTATGCAACTTATACGGACCTTCCCGCGGGCGCCTATCGACTGCTCTTGAGGGCGCGACATGAGGGCGACACCACCAATGGCGACGAATTTTCAGTCGATGTCACGGTAGGTCCGTCGCCCTGGGCGTCGCCACTGGCGTGGGCCGTCTACACGCTGTCGGCGATCCTGCTCGGTGCACTGATCGGCTGGCAGTTGCGCGCCCACCTGCGTCGCCGCGCCGCCGCCCAGGAGGCCGTGCGAACGAGCGAGGAGCGTCTCAAGATGTCGCTGTGGGGGAGCGGCAGCGAACTCTGGGACATGGATCTCCGGACAGGACGCATGCACCGCGACAACAAGCTGGGACATCTGGCCGTGTCGGATGAGGTGGTCGAGGAAACCGTCGAGGCGTATCGACCGTTTGTCCATGCCGGCGATCTTCCCAAGTTCAATGTCGCGTTTGTCGCGCACGTGAAGGGCGAAGTCCCCGCGTTCGAGGCGAGCTACCGGACCCTGGACCACAACAGGGAGTGGGTCTGGGTGCTCACCCGCGGCAGGATCGTGGAACGCGATGCGAACGGGCGCGGAATGCGCATGGCCGGGACCACGCAGGATATCAACGCGCTCAAGTTGGCCGAGGAGGCATTGCGCGGCTTGAACGAGGACCTCGAGCTGCGCGTCGATCGGCGTACGGCGGACCTGCGCAGCGCGAACCAGGAGTTGCGCGAGACGCTCGACCGCCTGACCCTTACCCAGCGACAGTTGCTGGAGGCCGAAAAGCTGGCGTCGCTGGGCGGACTTGTCGCCGGCATCGCGCACGAGATCAACACGCCGATCGGGGTCAGCGTGACAGCGGCGTCGCACCTCGCCCAGGAGGCCGTGCACCTGTCGCAGCTGATCGCGAAGGGAGAATTGAAGCGATCGGATCTGCAGCGTTTCGAGCATGCCGCGCTGGAAGGTTCCAGGCTGATCCTGCGCAACCTCCAGCGCGCGGATCAACTGGTCAAGAGTTTCAAGCAGGTCGCGGTCGACCAGTCCAACGAAGACCGGCGCGTCGTCGACCTCGCGGTCTGCATCAACGAGATCCTGGTCACCTTGGGACCCGCGCTGAAAAAAACGCCGCACCGCATCGAGGTGGACTGCGAAGCATCGGTGATCTGCGAGACCGCGCCGGGTGCGCTTTACCAGGTCATCAGTAACCTGGTGATGAACTCGGTGATCCACGGATTCGCCGACGGAATCGTCGGCGAAATCAGGATCGGCATTTCGCGTGACGGCGATACCGCCGTGATCGACTATCGCGACAACGGCGTAGGCATGGACGAGGTGACCTCGGCGCGCATCTTCGATCCATTCTTCACCACGCGTCGCGGTGCTGGCGGCTCGGGTCTGGGCATGCACATTGTGTACAACCTCGTGACCCAGGTGCTCGGCGGCACGATCGTCGTCGACAGTTCACCCGGGAACGGCATCTGGTTGTGCATCCGCTTTGCGGCTCCCGGAGACCGGGTTCAACGCTGATCACGACATGCGGTGACGACGGTTACGTCAGTTGTCCGGCAACTCAAGCCTGAGTTGCGTGATCTGTTCCCAGTTGGCGAACAGCAGGTCGGTCAGTTCCGGATCGAACTTGATGCCGCGTTGCGATTCGATGAAGTCCCGTATCTTGTCGTCGGGCCACGGCTCCTTGTAGCAGCGCCGGCTGCCGAGGGCATCGAAAACGTCGGCCAGTGCCGTGATTCGCCCGGCGATCGGGATGTCCTCGCCGGCCAGGCCAGCCGGATAACCGGAGCCGTCATAATTCTCGTGATGGGTCTGCGCGATCATTCCGGCCAATTGGAAGACCGGGCGGCGCGAGCCACCGAGCAACCTCGCGCCAAGTTCGGCGTGGGTGCGCATGATCTTCGTTTCCGCAGGCGTATGGGCACCCGGCTTGTTGAGGATGGCATCGGGGATGCCGATCTTGCCGATGTCATGCAGCGGTGCGGCGAAATTGAGCAATTCGCAGGTGGCTTCATCGAGGCCATGCAGGCGCCCGAGCATTGCCGCGAGCAATCCGACCCGGCGTACGTGGTTCGCGGTCTCGCGCGAGCGCGATTCGGCCGCGCCGGCGAGCAGGTAGACCATGTCGAGCTGGCTGTCGAACAGTTCCTGGTTGAGATGCAGGTTCTCGTAGGCGATGGCGACATTGCTGCAGAACACCTGCATGAGGCGATGGCCGTGTTCATCGAGCTGATGTGATTCGCCGACGTAGAGCAGTGCTTCGGTGGCGTCGCTGTCCGAGAAATGCAGGACGTAGTGATCGTCGGAAAACACGTGTTGCTTCTTGCGGAAGGCCAGTTGCAGCGATTGCACCATGTGCGGAGGCAATTTCTCATCGGCATTGCGTGACAGGTAACGTGAGAATTCGCCGCTGGCTGCGGTGACGTGGAAATGATCGGGCAACACTCCATTCGGATGCGCGATGCGGCAACACAATGCACCGGCTTCCACGCCAATCAACTGGGTCAGCTTGGCGAGCACGACCGATGCGAAATGCTGCGGATGATGATGCGAGAACACCTCGGACGAGGCCTCGATGACGATTTCCAGCCCGCGTCTGCTGGCTTCGATCGTGCGCATGTCGCGATACGCGCGCAACGCGGCGTACAGGGTCGTCGACAGTTTTTGTGAAGTGAGCTCGGTCTTTTCCTTGTAGTCATTGATGTCGTAGGCGGCGACAACCTCATGCTCGGGCGCCTGGCCCGGCTGGCCGGTGCGCAGCACGATTCGGATGAACTGGTTGTTGAGCTCATCGCGGATCGTCCGCACCAGGTCGAGGCCAGCCTGCTCGGTTTCCATGACGACATCGAGGAGGATGACCGCGGTGTCCGCATGTTCGCGCAGGAGCGCTTCGGCTTCGACGCTCGAATAGGCGCTGATCAGTTGAAGCTGTCGGCCGGCGAAACGGAAGTTGCCGAGGACCAGTCGCGTTACCTGATGGATCTCGGGCTCATCATCGACAATCAGGACCTTCCACGAGGGAACGACCCCGGTAGGTTCGAGTGCGTACTCCAGGCTGTCGTCGATCAGCCCCATCGTGTCCCCCTGTGACCCGCAGCCAGTCTACTCCAGATCGCCGGGTTTGCCAGATCGGGAATCGAGGTCGGGATTCCGATGCGCTTGTTGTCAATCGAGGTAGGGTCGCGCATCGGTTTCCGGCGCGACTGGCGTGACGGCAAACCCGCATCGGGTTGCCGCGACTGGCTGTTTCAGCTCTTTCCGTGGAAGAGTTCTCGGCCGATCAGCATGCGCCGGATTTCGTTGGTGCCGGCGCCGATTTCGTAGAGCTTGGCGTCACGCAGCAAACGCCCGGTCGAATACTCGTTGATATATCCATTGCCACCGAGCGTCTGGATCGCCTCGAGGGTTACCTTGATGGCATTCTGCGAAGCATTGAGCAGGCAGGCGGCCGGGTCGATGCGCGACTTGATGCCGTGGTCGAAATCGCGCGCAACCATGTAGGCATAGGCGCGCGAGGATTGCAGGGCGGTGTACATGTCGGCGATCTTCGCCTGCATGATGCCGAAAGTGCCGATCGGCGCGTTGAACTGCTTGCGTTCGCGCGCATAGGGCAGGGCGATGTCGAGGGCCGCCTGCATGAGTCCGATCGGTCCGCCCGAAAGAACCAGACGCTCGGTATCGAGTCCACTCATCAGGACGCGCACGCCTTCGTTGACCTGGCCGACAATGTTCTCGGCCGGGATCTCGCAGTCCTCGAACACCAGTTCGCAGGTATTCGAGCCCCGCATGCCGAGCTTGTCGAGCTTCTGCGCGGTCGAAAAACCCTTCATGCCCTTCTCGACGATGAAGGCGGTCATGCAGCGCGAACCGGCCGGCTTCGGCGCAGTGCGCATGTAGACCAGCAGGACGTCCGCATCCGGACCATTGGTGATCCACATCTTCGAGCCGTTGGCGACCCATGCTTCGCCCTTCCGCTCCGCCCGGCAGGTCATCGAGCCGACGACGTCGGAACCTGCGCCGGGTTCGCTCATCGCAAGGGCACCGACCCACTCGCCGCTGCACAGCTTCGGCAGGTACTTGCGACGTTGTTCGTCGTTGCCATTGTTGCTGAGGTTCTGCACGCAAAGATTGGAATGCGCGCCATACGAAAGACCGACCGATCCCGATGCCCGCGAAATTTCCTCGAGTGCGACCACGTGTGCGATGTAACCGAGTCCAGATCCGCCGAACTCCTCGGCCACGGTGATGCCGAGCAGGCCAAGTTCGCCGAGTTTCTTCCAGAGATCGGATGGAAACTGGTTTTCGCGATCGATCAGGTCGGCGCGCGGCGCGATTTCCTTTTCGGCAAACGCCTGCACGGCTTCGCGCAGGGCGACCAGGTCTTCATCAAGGTGGAATGGCTGCATGGTTCAGGCTCGCAAGTCGCTGGTCCGGAGCGGGATTGTCGCACGCGCGCCCATCCCGGCAGACCGACGGCGCTCAGTTGCCGCGACGGCCCTGGAAACTCGGCGCAACCGCGCTGAGATGCGGCAGGCGCAGCTTGCCGATCGTCGAGATGCGTTCTTCGGCGAGCCGATCTGCGGCCAGGTAGGTCGGGATGCCGTCGCGCTTGGCGATCTCGAAGATCCGGCTGACATTGTGGTAGATCGTGCGCATCATGCGCATCGCGCGCTCACGGTTGTAGCCGTCGATCTCGAGCGAGATGTTCATGACGCCGCCGGCATTGACGGCATAGTCGGGCGCGTAGAAAAGTCCGCGTCGCGAGACTTCGTCACCGATCTCGTTGCTGGCCAGCTGGTTGTTGGCCGCGCCGCAGATGACCTTGCACTTCAGCCGGCCCAGGGTCTCCATCGTGATGGTTCCGCCCAGTGCGCACGGGCTGTAGACCTCGGCATCGGTGTCGTAGATCTCGTCGAGACCGACCGCCGTGCAGCCGTAGTCGTCAACGGCGCGCTGCACGAGTTGCTTGTTGATGTCGGTGACGTAGACCTTGGCATCGTGCTCGCGCAGCAGCTTGATGAATTCCATGCCGACATGACCGGCGCCTTGTACCGCATAGCTGTACTTGCCGACGTCTTCATTGCCGAAGCACGCATTGAGCGAGGCCATCAGGCCCTGCAGGGTGCCGAACGCGGTGAACGGCGAAGGGTCGCCTGAACCGCCATGCACCTGATGCACGCCGGTGACGAACGAGGTTTCGCGGAACACCCATTCCATGTCATTGACATCGATGCCGACGTCTTCGGCAGTGATGTAGCGGCCGTTGAGCGAATTCACGAAACGGCCGAAGGCGCGAAACAGGGCCTCGGACTTGTCCTTCGCCGGATCGCCGATGATGACCGCCTTGCCGCCGCCGAGATTGAGTCCGGCGACCGCGTTCTTGTAGGTCATGCCGCGCGACAGCCGCAGCACGTCGTTGATCGCTTCCTGCTCGCTCTTGTAAGGCCACATGCGCAACCCGCCCAGCGAGGGTCCGAGCACCGTGTTGTGGATCGCAATGATGGCCTTGAGGCCGGCATCCTTGTTGTGGCAGAACACCACTTCTTCGTGGCCGGTGTTGGCAATCGTTTCAAAGATCATGGCGTGCTCCGCAAACGGAAAGAGCGCCGGGACCTCGATCCACGTCAAGTCTCGACATGATCCTTGACGTGAGGTCCTGGCGGTAAGTGGTTGATGGGAATTGGATTTCGGCCCTTGGGCGTCGGTGGAACGGATTCGGCAGGCGCGTAGTCTAGCTGCGCCACCGCGTCGCTACAAACGACGTTCGCAGCGCATCCGGACAGAACGTGCCGTTTCCGCCCGGCTTGCGATTCGTCGCGCAATTCGCGCAGGATCAGACCTTCCATTTTCCTGCGGGATTTCTGCATGCCACGTCTGACCAGCCGATTTTTCGTTGCGGGAGTGTTCGCATTCGCCGCCTTGTCGTCCAGTCTGGTCCGCGCGGATGGCGACGTGCGCGACGCCCTGTTCAGTGCCTACGAAAAGATGATCCAGTCGCGTTGCGCGACCGACACCGTCGCGACCGATGCCAAGGGCAACGAAACCCGCTCCACGGTCGAGTTCGATACGATCAGCCGGTTCCGCGTGAGCACTGATCAGGCCAGTTTTGTCGTGCTTCCGGAAGGAACCTGGATGCGCAGCGGGGAGGGTGCCTGGACAAAGCCGCCGATCGACATGAGCGCGATGTTCAAGCGCCTGCTGCCGTCGACTCTCGAGGAGGCGCGAGCAGGCACCAGCAACATCAAGGACGAGGGCATGCAGACCGTCGGCGGCGCCAAGCTTCGTGCGATCAGCTACGACGTGAACACAAAGATCATGGGTATCGCGGTCTCGTCGCACAACCTCGTCTACATCGATGATGCGGGTCGCATCGTGCGCAGCGTTAGCGATGGCCAGGCAATGGGACACAAGACCCATTCGGTGCAGACCATCCGTTACGACGATTCGATCCGGATCACCGCGCCGGATTGATCGGTTTCGATCGAAATGGATCAGTCCCGGACAGGTCCGCCGTGTCCGGGCTCATCCCCGATCCAGCGTGCAGCGCGTGAGCAGGCCACGCGCGAGCATGGCGTACTCGCTACGGCGCAACAGCAATCGCCACTGGCTGCCGCCGACCTGTCGCCAGAGCACGGCTGCCCGCACGCCGGCAAACAGCAGCGAACGGATCTGTTCGACGCGTCGCGGATCGGAAAGCTGGGCGGGATTGCCGTGCACGACGATGCGCGGCCGCAGCGTCGAGAGCGTGTTGCTGTAGAGCTCGGCAAGGCGCGCCTGCACCGTCGCATGCGCGACCCCGAGGTGATCGACCTGGCGCTGGATCGACTCGATGCCCTCCAGTACCTGACGGCGCATGTCCGAGCGTGACACCAGTTTGCGTTCGAGTCGCATCACACCGACGACGAGGCGTGCAATCGCGGCATCGCGGTCGGCGCTGTCGAGATTGGCAACCAGGCACTCCATGCCGAGGCGGATGCCGGCGAGGCCGCCGAACACATCGGCTGCACTGTCGCTGTCGATGCGAAACACGCTGGCGAGGCTCGATTCCGCGGCGGCGGCCTCGCATCGCCCGTCGTTGGCCAGCGAACGGACCAGGGAACAGGCCTGGAATACCCCGGCCAGGGCGATGACGCGCGATTCACGCATGCAGGATCTCCGCAGGATTCCGGACGGATGAGGCCAATGGGCTCCAGCCACCGAACGGCGCATCGCTGCGTTCGATGATGCCACCCCCGAGGCAGACTGCCCCATCGTAGAACACCACCGACTGGCCCGGGCTGACGGCGCGCTGCGCCTGCTCGAACTCGACTTCGCAGTGGTCGCTACTGACGCGCACGACACAGGATTGGTCATCCTGGCGATAGCGGATCTTCGCGCTGCAGCGGAATTCGCGCGCCGGCGCGATTCCCGCGACCCAGTCCAGTCCGCTGGCAACGAGGCGTCCCGACATCAGCCATTCGCTGGCCTTGCCCTGGACGGCGTAGATGATGTTGCTTGCGACGTCCTTGCCGACCACGTACCACGGCTCGCCGTTGGAATCGCGTCGACCGCCAATGCCGAGTCCACCGCGCTGGCCGAGTGTGTAGTACCACGCTCCCTGATGCTCGCCGACGCAGGCACCATCGGGCGTGTGGATCTCGCCGACCTGCGCCGGAATGTAGCGGCCGAGGAATTCGCGGATATCGCGTTCGCCGATGAAGCAGATGCCGGTCGAATCCTTTTTCGCGTGCGTCGCGAGTTCGGCTTCGCGCGCAATCCTGCGCACTTCGGGCTTGGGCAGCTCACCCACCGGAAACACGGTGGATGCCAGTTGTTCCTGGCCAAGCGCGTAGAGGAAGTAGCTCTGGTCCTTGTTGTCGTCGATCCCGCGCAGCAATTGCCACTGGCCATCGCGCAGTCGATTGCGCGCGTAGTGGCCGGTCGCGATGCGGTCCGCACCAAGGTCGCGTGCATGGTCGAGAAAGGTCTTGAACTTGATCTCGCGGTTGCACAGCACGTCGGGATTCGGAGTGCGTCCAGCCCGGTATTCGGCAAGGAAATGCTCGAATACCTGATCCCAGTATTCGCGCGCGAAGTTGCGCGAATGGAATGGAATGCCGAGACGGGCGCAGGTCGCGACGGCATCGCGGCGATCCTCGTCGGCGCGGCACGGGCCGAAGCGCACGTCTTCCTCCCAGTTCTGCATGAACAGTCCGGCCACTGGCGCTTGCTCGCGGGCCAGCAGGAGCGCCGCCACCGAGGAGTCGACGCCACCGGAAACGCCGACGATGGTCAGACCGGATCGCATCGCTTCAGATCGATGCAGTGCCGGGAGCGAGTCGGCTGATGCAGTCGAGTGGCAGCCTTCTTCCGCTGATCCAGTCATCGATGCTGTGCAGGATCAGCGGACTGCGCAGGCGCGTGCCCAGCGCAACGATGCCTTCACGATCGAGCCAGAGCGGGCCAAGAACGCCGTCGTCGAGCTTGCGGGCCGGATCGTGGTGGAGCGGTATGGCGGCGAAGGTGAACCGCACGAACTGGCTGCCGGACTCGCTGCTGGTCCATTGCTGCACGCCGAGGAAGCTTTCGAGTTCGACGTCCCAGCCGGTTTCCTCCAGCGTCTCGCGGATCGCGGCGGCGTGAAGGGTCTCGTCGGGTTCCAGGTGTCCGGCCGGCTGATTGACCACGCGGCGGCCATGCACGATCTCCTCGACGAGGAGGAAGCGCCCGTCACGCGGCACCACGGTAGCCACGGTTACCCGTGGACGCCAGATTCCGGCGTCGTCGAGGGTCTTGCCAATCGGGAATTGATCCATATTCATCAGCGACGCAGTCTACAGGAGTTGGCCCGGCGGGCCGACGCGGTCACTTGAACGCGGACCGTCGAATCCTATACTGCAAGCCATAGCCGAAGCCGATTGGATTCCATGTCGCAGTCCCCGCACCATGAAAACGAGCACGAACACGGCCTGACGGTCGAGGTTGCCCATCCGCAGGTGGCGCGACCGCCGATGTACCGGGTTGTGATCCTCAACGACGATTTCACGCCGATGGATTTCGTTGTCGTCGTGCTCGAGACCTTCTTCACGATGGATCGCGAGCGCGCCACCGAGGTCATGCTGCATGTCCACACGCGCGGAAAAGGCGTTTGTGGCGTATATACAAGGGAAGTGGCGGAGACCAAGGTGACCCAGGTCAACGAATTTTCCCGGACCCATCAGCACCCGTTGCTTTGCACGATGGAAAAATCCTGAGTCACCCCAATTATCCGAAGCAGTATTCATCCAGAGAGGCAAACCCGGATGTTCAGCAAGGATCTCGAACTCACCATTGGCCAGTGCTACAAGGAGGCTCGCGAACAGCGTCATGAATTCATGACCGTCGAGCACCTGCTGCTCGCCCTGCTGGAAAATCCGTCGGCGACGCAGGTATTGCGCGCTTGCGGGGCGGATCTCGGCAAGCTCGGCCGTGACCTGCGCTCGATCATCGCCGAGACCGTGCCGGTGCTGCCGGTAGCGGACGAACGCGACACCCAGCCCACGCTTGGCTTCCAGCGCGTGCTGCAGCGTGCGGTCTACCACGTTCAATCCTCCGGACGGAAGGAAGTCACGGGTGCCAATGTCCTCGTTGCGATTTTCGGCGAAAAGGACTCGCACGCCGTCTACTTCCTCGGTCAGCAGGATGTGAACCGACTCGACGTCGTCAACTACCTGTCGCATGGCATCGCCAAGCTGGGTGACGAATCGACCAGTGCGCCGGGCGCCGAGTCCGCTGCGCGCGAAGGCGAGGGTGGCGACGAGCCGAAAGGCAATCCGCTCGGCGAATTCGCCAACAATCTCAACGAACTGGCGCGCCAGGGCAAGATCGACCCGCTGATCGGGCGCGAGCTTGAGGTCGAGCGCACCATCCAGGTGCTGTGCCGCCGGCGCAAGAACAATCCCCTGTATGTCGGCGAAGCCGGCGTCGGCAAGACGGCGCTGGCCGAGGGTCTGGCCAAACGCATCGTCGAAGGCCAGGTTCCCGACGTGCTCAAGGACGCGACGATCTACGCGCTTGATCTCGGCGCCCTCGTCGCCGGGACGAAATATCGCGGTGATTTCGAGAAGCGCCTGAAAGCCGTGATCAGCCAGCTCAAGAAGGAGCCCGGCGCGATCCTTTTCATCGACGAGATCCATACGATCATCGGTGCCGGCTCGGCATCCGGCGGCACCATGGATGCATCGAACCTGATCAAGCCGATGCTCGCTTCGGGCGAGATGCGCTGCATCGGTTCGACGACCTTCCAGGAATATCGCGGCGTGTTCGAGAAGGACAGGGCGCTCGCGCGTCGTTTCCAGAAGATCGACGTGGTCGAACCGACCATCGCCGACAGCATCGAGATCCTCAAGGGCCTTAAATCGCGCTTCGAGGAACATCACCATGTCGAGTACACCGGCGAGGCACTGAAGGCGGCCGTCGACCTGTCGGTCAAGCACATCTCCGATCGCCTGCTGCCCGACAAGGCCATCGACGTGATCGACGAGGCCGGTGCGCGCCAGCGCCTGCTGCCCGACGACCAGCGCACCGGTACGGTGGATGTTCCCGAAATCGAGTACATCGTTGCGCGCATGGCCCGCATTCCCCCCAAGCAGGTGTCGGCATCGGATCGCGATGTGCTGCGCAATCTCGAGCGCAACCTCAAGATGGTCGTGTTCGGCCAGGATTCTGCGATCGAGGCGCTCACCAGCGCGATCAAGATGGCCCGCTCGGGACTTGGCGATCCGAACAAGCCGATCGGCAACTTCCTGTTTGCGGGTCCGACCGGGGTCGGCAAGACCGAAGTGACGCGCCAGCTTGCCCTCCAGCTCGGCGTCGAACTCGTGCGTTTCGACATGTCCGAATACATGGAAGCGCATTCGGTGTCGCGCCTGATTGGTGCACCGCCGGGCTACGTCGGCTTCGACCAGGGCGGATTGCTGACCGAGCAGATCGTCAAGCATCCACATTGCGTGCTCCTGCTCGACGAGATCGAGAAGGCGCATCCCGACGTCTACAACGTCCTGTTGCAGATCATGGATCGCGGCGCATTGACCGATACCAACGGTCGCGAGGCGAATTTCAAGAACGTCATCGTCGTCATGACCACGAATGCAGGCGCGCAGACCGCGGCACGCCGGACGATCGGCTTTGTCGACCAGAATCACGCATCCGACGCGATGGAGATCATCCGCAAGGCATTCACTCCCGAGTTCCGCAATCGCCTCGATGCGATCGTGCAGTTCGGCGCGCTCGATTTCGAACACATCCTGCGCGTGGTCGACAAGTTCCTGATCGAGCTCGAGGTGCAGTTGCAGGAGAAGCACGTCTCGCTCGATGTCGATGCGGAAGCGAGGAAGTGGCTGGCCGAGCACGGCTTTGATCCGCAGATGGGCGCCCGGCCGATGGCTCGCGTGATCCAGGACAACGTCAAGCGCGCGCTTGCCGACGAGTTGCTGTTCGGTGATCTGGCCGAGGGCGGCAAGGTCAAGCTCAGCGTCCGCGACGACAAGCTCAGGGTCGAGACCGAAGCGGCTGAAAAACTGCCGGCGGTGGTGGAGTAGGTCCTATTCCGACGCCGGTCGGGCCGTCGAGGCGCACGGATCGACCGGCAGTTGGAAGGTCGATCCGTCGATGCGCGTGTCGATGAATCCGTTGGGCGAAAAAGATCCAGCGGATTTGATCGACGTAAGGCTCAGTTGACCGTTCGGCATCGATGCGACGCCATCAGCCTTCAGGGTTCGCGTGGTCTCGATGCCATCGGTGAACACCCGGGGTTCCGCCTTCAAGCGGATCAGAAAGTCGGCTTGGTTGTCGCGGAGGCGAAAATAGATGACAAGCGTGCCATCGGCGTTTCTTGCCGAGATGCTGTCGCCCGAACTTCCAGTCGTGGCGTCGGGGCAGTTCCGTACCAGAGGCCGAACAGCGATGATCGGCTAGGAAGGCTGGACGGCACTTGGGCGCACCAAGCCGCAAGCAGGGAAAGCAGGACCGGCGGGGCGCATGGGCCTTTCGCGTGCGCTTGAGCCTTACTTCATGCGGTAGGTGATGCGTCCCTTGGTCAGGTCATAGGGAGTCATCTCGACCTTGACCTTGTCGCCCGTGAGGATACGGATGTAGTTCTTGCGCATGCGACCCGAAATGTGGGCCGTGACCACATGGCCGTTTTCCAGCTTCACGCGGAACATGGTGTTGGGAAGGGTCTCGAGGACCGCACCTTCCATTTCGATGACATCGTCTTTTGACATTTTTCCCTGGGCTTCGGACTCGGCAGGACCGAGAAGGCGGCGGATTCTACACGATCGCGGCACCGTGTACCGGGAAGTCGCTGCACAAACCACCGAAATCGACCGGTATCCGCCCTGTTATCCGGATGCACGCCGTAAACGCGGATCAAGGTTGGCTCGCCCGGCCTTGCCGGCACGGCCATCCCGGCAGCGATCGATGTCAGTGCCGGTCGGCGAGGGTGCGCGGATCCATGCCTTCGAACAACGGGGCCCATTCCACGGGCAAGCCCGGCAGCGAGCAGAGCTCGGCGATATGCAGGCTGAACTCATGGCGCGCCATCTCTCTCGCCCCAAGCGTCTGCAGGTGTTCCGAGCTGACCTGGGCGTCGAGCAACGGCATCCCGTGCTCGGCAAGTACCTTGCAAAGGGCGAGCAGGGCGACCTTGGAGGCATGGTCGCGACGGCTGAACATCGACTCGCCGAAGAACATGCGTCCGATCGTGACGCCGTAGATTCCGCCGACCAGGCGATCGGCA
This sequence comes from Pseudomonadota bacterium, assembly GCA_029561145.1. GTDB lineage: Bacteria > Pseudomonadota > Gammaproteobacteria > Xanthomonadales > Rhodanobacteraceae > Dokdonella. The sequence continues at coordinate 2,532 of JAKQJM010000004.1, read as the reverse complement.
TCCCACACCTCGACCGAATGGGCGTGTCCTTCGGCATGCAGCCGGCAATAGGCCTCGAACATCGCATCGGTGATCCAGGTTCCCGCGCCGTCCCTGCGCGGCTCGGCGCAGGCCTGCATGACATTCGCGAACGAACGGTCGGCGTGGATGTTCCATTCGCAGGATTTCAGCCAGCGCCGGAGTCGACGCGGCACATGGAGCTTCGCCGTGTCGAGGACCATGCGGGGATCCGGCGACCACCACAGGATCGGCTGGCCATGCGAATACCACGGGAAGATCCCGTGCGCGTAGGCGGCAAGCAGGCGCTCGCTGCCGAGATCCCCGCCAAACGCGAGCAGTCCATCAGGCTCGTCGAGCGCGCTTTCGATATCGGGAAACGCGATCGAACGGATGTCGAGTTGTGGCAGGCGGATCATCGGGACTCCGCGCATTCCCGGTAGGGCGAGTGGGCCAGCAGATCGTCGCGGTACATCGCCATTGCTTGCGCTTCGCGGTGCAGGGCGTCGGCGATCGCGGTTGCGAAGCGTGGATCGCGGATCCGATGGAACGAGTGCGTGCGTACCGGCAGGAAGCCACGCGCGATCTTGTGTTCACCCTGGGCGCCCGGTTCGAAATGGCGCAGCCCATGGCGGATGCAATAGTCGATGCCCTGGTAATAGCAGGCCTCGAAGTGCAGGCCGGGAACCTGCTCCTCGGCACCCCAGTAGCGCCCGTAGAGGGTGTCGGCACTGCGCAGGCAGAACGCGACCGCAATGATCCGCGCGCCGCGCCGACAGAGCACCGTGACGACCTGTCGAGGCATCGTGCGACCCAGATGGCGGAAGAAATCCTCGGTCAATGCCGGATGATTTCCATGCGCATCGAAGGTTGACCGGTACAGGCGATGCAAGGCGTGCCATTCCTCGTTGCCGAGTTCATCGCCATGCCGGATCTCGCAATCAATGCCGGCGGCCGCGACCTGCTGGCGTTCCTGGCGGATGTTCTTGCGCTTCTTCGGCGTGAGCGCGGCCAGGAAATCATCGAAATCGTTCCAGCCGCGATTGCGCCAGTGGAATTGCCAGTCGAATCGAGGCAGCCAGGCGGTTGCGGCAAGCGCCTCGGTGTCGATCCGGTCAGCGAAGTTCAGGTGGATCGATGAAAGCCCGAATGCGTCGGCTTGTTGTTCGAGCGCATCGATAAGGGCATTGCGTCGTGATTCGGCTCCCGGGCCCGCACCCACCAGCAGGCGCGGCCCGGTCACCGGCGAATATGGAACCGCGCACAACAGCTTGGGGTAGTAATCGAGGCCGTGCCGCGCATAGGCGTTCGCCCACGCCCCGTCGAACACGAACTCGCCATGCGAGTTGCCCTTGAGGTACAGCGGCGCGGCGGCAACGAGCTTGCCGGCCTCGTAAAGGCCCATTGGGCAGGACTGCCAGCCGTAGTCCGCACGGATGCAGCCGTGTTGCTCGAGTCCGGCCAGGAAGGCATGAGCGAGGAACGGATGGTCGTCGCTGCGCAGCGCATCCCATTCGGCAGATGGAATTTCCGAGATCGATTGAGCGACAACCGTTTGCAAAATCAGGCCGGAAGGGAGTAGCGAACTTTGCCGTGGTCCAAGCTGATGAATTTCCGCCTCGTGAGTTCACCAACAATGCGATCCAACGAGACATCATCAAGATTTTTGCCGAACCAGGCGGAAATCATTGTGCGTAACGTTTTGTCCTTCTGAGGTCGGCTCTTGGGCATGCCTTTGAGCTTCTCAACGACAGCATCCACCTGCACGTCCTTCCCGGCCTCGGTGAGCGAACGAAGAATAGGGATGCCGTCCAACGTGGCGGATCGCTTGCAAAAGATCTTTCGGTCCTTCAAATGTGCGATCAACGGGTCAAATCCTGTGTCCTTCGAAATGATGTGAAAGAAGGAATCTGAACTGGCGAACGAGAGATGGCCGATGTAGTAGGCAATATGGAAGTCGAGAGCGTTCGGGCCATTGCCCGCTATCCGGACGTACTCAGCTCGATCGCCCAGGGACTGCATGGCAGTGACAAGTTCGAGAGGTAGCTTGGTAATCGACGCTCCAATGAATACCTTCACCTTGAAATGTTCGCCCTCCAGCAGCATCAGATTTTTTGGTTGGACGTTTTCGTAGTCGATCAGGACGTAGTTCGTGCGCATCGGTTTCAGCCGGCAAGCCCGAGCTTGTCGAGATACTTCTCCGCATCGAGCGCGGCCATGCAGCCGAAACCGGCCGAAGTGACCGCCTGGCGATAGACCTGATCGGCCACGTCACCGGCCGCGAACACGCCGGGAATGCTGGTTGCGGTGGCATTGCCCTCGAGTCCGGTGCGTATCGTGATGTAGCCGTTGCGCATGTCGAGCTGGCCTTCGAAGATGCTCGTGTTCGGCGTGTGGCCGATCGCGACGAACATGCCAGTCACAGCGATATCGCGCGTCGAGCCGTCCTGCATGCTCTTCACGCGCACGCCATTGACGCCGGTCTGGTCGCCAAGCACTTCGTCGACACTGTGGTTCCAGATGATGTCGATCTTG
>JAKQJM010000125.1 GCA_029561145.1 Pseudomonadota bacterium | reverse complement strand
ATGTATGGCGTTGTCCTGTTCATGGCCTCGATCGCCTACTGGATCCTGGCGCGCCTCATCATCTCCACCGAAGGCAAGGACTCGCTGGTCGCACGCGCGATCGGCAGGGACAGCAAGGGAATGATTTCGACCCTGATGTACGCCATCGCCATCCCGCTCGCCTTCGTCGGCGAATGGATGGCGCAATTCCTGTATGTCGCCGTCGCCCTGATGTGGTTCATACCGGACCGACGCATCGAGAAGGTGATGCCGCAGCATGCGGGGCCCGCGGCCAGCACGATTCAGGATCCGTGAACGATCCGTTTCCAAAAGCACCCTCGCGCAGGCGCACCGGAGACACCATCTGACGGGTATCTCCCAAGTCCTGGAAACTTCATGTCGTCCGTTTCGATGCCTACCGTTTTCCTCCCGCACGGCGCAGGCCCGTGCTTCTTCATGGACTGGTCGCCAGCCGGCACCTGGGATCACATGGGCGGATGGCTGCGCGGCCTGGTCGCTGAACTCGGCGTTCCGCCGAAAGCGATCGTCGTGGTCTCGGCCCATTGGGAAGCCCCGGTTTTCACGGTCGGTGCGCAACCCGATCCGAAACTGCTGTATGACTACTCCGGTTTCCCCGAGCACACCTATCGACTGAGCTGGCCCGCACCGGGCTCACCGACCCTGGCCGCGCGCATCCGCGAGCTGCTGGGCGCTGCCGGCATCGCGAATGCTGACGACAACACGCGCGGACTCGACCACGGCGTCTTCATCCCGATGAAACTGGTGTTCCCCGAAGCCGATGTGCCGGTCGTGCAACTGTCGCTGCGGCGCGGACTCGATCCGTCCGAGCACCTCGCGCTCGGTCGCGCACTGGCACCACTGCGCGACGAAGGCGTGCTGATCATCGGCAGTGGCATGAGTTATCACAACATGCAGCGCTTCCGACGCGATGGACAAGGCGTCGATGCCGATTCGGAACGCTTTGATTCGTGGCTCGCCGAGACGATCGCGTCTCCGCGCGAGCAACGCGAGCAACGCCTGACCGACTGGTCGAGTGCTCCCGGTGGTCGCGCGTCGCACCCGCGCGAGGAGCATCTGCTGCCGCTGCATGTCATTGCTGGCGCGGCCGGCGACGATGCGGGACGCAAGGTATTCGAGGATCGCGTGCTCGGCAGCGTGCAATCGGCCTTCGTGTTCGGTGTCCTCGACCACTGATCTGATCGAACGCGCGGGCAGGTTCGCACTGCCGAACGCTGTGCATACGGCGAATGCCACGCCAACGGGGTGAAGCCTGCGCGGTGCCGATCAGGCCATCGATGCCGGTCGGATCCTCACAGCGGATCGAAACCATCCTTGAAGATCGGCAGCTCGGCCACTTCGACGGCGCCGATATCGCACGGTGGATTTCCGTTCGCGCGACGCGACGAGCCGAGCGCGTCGACGGATACGCGGAAGCCTGCGGCGTCGACGCAGGCTTCCGGCGGAATTGCA
>JAKQJM010000095.1 GCA_029561145.1 Pseudomonadota bacterium | reverse complement strand
TGCGAGCGCAACGAGTGCGGGACCGCGGAACGTTTCCGGATCGAAGCCGACCGGCCCCTGGTTCAGCGCGATCCAGAACATCAGGCCGATGCGAAAAAACCAGACGCCGCTGACGACCAGGAACAGGCGCAGCGCCCATCGTCGGTGCGCATCGATGCGACGCGCCAGCGCGTTGCGCAGGGTCATGATCGCGCAGCCCATGATCAGCAACGCATTGATCGTGATCGCAACTGCCTGCGGCGGGCCACCGACGGTGCCGCGGGTCCAGACCATGATCAGGCCGCCAAGGCTCATGACGAAGGCCGACACGAAATAGATCCGACCGTTCATGCGATGGAACCGCGGGAACCGTCGACGCACGCCGGTCAGCACCTGCACAGAGCCACCCACGATGATCAGCACCGCAAATGCCAGATGCACGGCGACGACCAGGTTGCCCGGCGTATCGCCCGGCACATGGCCGTGTGGAAGCACCTGGTTCCAGCGCTCGATGTGGCCTTGCCAGGCAGCGCGCGCGTAGAAGCCGACGACGTAGATCACGAACAGCCATTGCCCGAGCACCGCAACGACGAACCAGGTTCTGGCAGCAGCCGTCAGGATCGTGTCGAACCTGCGGCCCGGGCGGGAACGTTCGACTTTGCCCATGCTCGCGGCGCGACGATCGCCGAAGTCGTTGTCTCCTGATGCGCCATCCTGGTCCCGCGCGATCCCCAACGCTTGTGTCATTGCCGCATTCCCCCGTTTGCCTGTTCATGCATGCGACTCGGGGCCGTGTCGACGCGAAGATTCGCGGCGACACGTTCCTAGTCATGGACAAGCACTGTCCCCAGCCGCGCGCGAGGCCGAAAGCGGGAGGGTCGCCAAGCACGGACGACGGGGCACGAACGACGTCATGGCGCGATCAACGGCGACCCGGCTGGCGACAGCCAGAACCGCAACGCATTCCGGATGACGCTCTCGCCCATGGTTGCCACGAGATCTGGCCCACGCGATTCCGGATAGCGTTGTCAATAACACCTGTTGATCATTCTCGATTCTCGTAAACGTCCCCCGCACGCACCCCGCTCAGGCGCGACGATACGATTCGAGCAAGACAGGATCTGCCAGCAGGGCATCGGCAACCAGATAGCGTGGCTCGCGACCAGCGGCCAATTCGCTGCGGATCCGGGTCGCGGATATTTCCAGGGCGGAAACGACGATCTCGATGACCCGGCCTGCCGGAGTGGCGGACACATCCGCCACCCGTCCGGTACGGCGCTCACGCAGTTCTTCGCGCAAGCTCATCGGCAACAGGGTCGAGTGGCCGGGTCGGCTCAGGATGCCGATGTGGGCAAGTTCAAACAGGCTTTGCCAGCGATGCCAACCGGGTAAACCAGCGAACGCGTCGATGCCCAGCAGCAGCACCAGCGGTCGATGCGCGCCGATTTCCTCGCGCAGTTCCGACAGGGTATCCACCGTGTAGGACGGCCCCTGCCTGCGCAACTCGCGATCGTCGATACGCAGGCGATCCTGCCCGAGCAGGGAAACCTGCAGCATCGCCAGCCGCTGCTGTGCACTTGCCACTGGCTGGGGCCGGTGCGGTGGCACGCTCGCCGGCACCAGGCGCACCTCGGCATCGAGAAACCCGGCCGCTTCCCAGGCCGCGCGCAGATGGCCGAGATGCACCGGATCGAAGGTGCCGCCAAGGATGCCGAGCGGGCGGTTTTCCGGTTGCGGGATCACGGCCGTCGCGCGGTCGGCTCAGGAGGTCGCGCCGAGCAGATCGGCGCCGCGACGCGGCATCGCGATCGCCGCGACAAGGCGTTCGATCTCGCGCCAGACATCGCCCTCGCCGCGACCCTTGGCGATGCGGTCGATGCGGCCGAGATGGATGATGCAGCGCTCCCAGTGGGCCGCGTCGCCCGCCTTGAGCGCACGTTTGAAACCGGCCTGTTTGGCATCCCAGATGCGCTCGGTCTTGAATGCCTGGCCGAGATTGCCGCCGGCATTGGCGAGTCGTGAAAGAACGCGCAACTGGTTGAGCAGCCAGCCGAGCAACGGGATCGCCTCGGCACCCTCCGCGCGCAATCCCTCGACCATGCGCAAGGCGCGCATCGCATCGCCGGCAATCGCCGCATCGGTGAGTCGGAACGCATCGAAACGCGCATCGTCGGCGACGCTGGCCTCGAGCGTGTCGATGTCGAGCACGGCCTGGCCGACGAGCAGGGACAGCTTGTCGATTTCCTGGGCCGCGGCAAGCGTGTTGCCCTCGATGCGCTCGGCCAGCAGCGCAATCGCATCGGCAGTTGCCTTCAGTCCGCGTGACTTCATGCGCGCCGAGATCCAGTCCGGCATGTCCTCGTGCCGGATCGGCCATACCGGCATTACCACGCCGACACGCTCGACCGCGGCAACCCACGCACCCTCATGCGCCTTGCTCCACTCCTGCGCCGTGATCATGAGCAAGGTGTCGGGCGGCGGATCGGCGCACCAGGCGCTGATTGCCGCGGATCCTTCCTTGCCGGGCTTGCCGGTCGGC
>JAKQJM010000090.1 GCA_029561145.1 Pseudomonadota bacterium | reverse complement strand
CTCTCGTCGCTGCCCTGCTGTTCGCGCTGATCTCCGCGAACGTCCACGCCGCCACTTTTCAGGTCACGCGCCTGGATGATCCCTCGCCCAATGGCTGCCTGGCCGGGGATTGCTCGCTGCGCGAAGCCATGGCGGCGGCCGGGGCGAACGATCCACTCGGTCCCACCGACGTGGTCGTCGTGCCGGCGGGCACGATCTTGCTGACGCGCGGCGAACTGACCGTCGTCGCGCAGCGACTGCGCGTGCAGGGGGCCGGTTCCAACTTGACCCGCGTCGTGCAAACGGAGGAATTCACCAATATGTTTTTCACCGCCGCCGGGGGCGATCTTGCGGTGGTCGGGATGCGCCTCGATTCCTTCAAGGGCCCCGTCGACGGCTGCTATGCCGGCTTCCAGGGCGTGCCGGTGCTGGTCGACGACATCATCTTCGAAGGCGGCAATCTCCAGGTCTGCGGCACCACCCAGGTCCGCCGCAGCGAGATTCGAACGTCGCTGTACTGCAACTACGGCCAGACCGTGGTCGAAGACAGCGCGATACGCGACCTCACCGTCCAAGGCAGCGGCGAGACCACGCTGACCTTGCGGCGGGTCCTCATCGATGGCGAGCTTGACCCGGCCAATACGAACCTTGCTCAGGTGGGTCTGATTCGCGGCCAGTTGGTTATCGAGGACTCGACTATCACGAACAGCGAAATTCCCATGCAAGGCATCGGCCCCAGTACGCTGACGCTGCGTCGCGTTCACTACATCGACAATGTCGGACCGATCCGCACCGAAACCGATGTGCTCGTGACCATCGAGGACAGCCTGTTCGAGGACAACACGGTGCGCGCGCTCTATGCCGCAGGAGGCGGGGATTGGACCGTCAGCGGATCGAGCTTCGTCAACAATCGCGTGGACGGCAACGCGGGCGGCGCCGTCGTGCTCGAAGATGACACGACGCTGCGCATCCGCAACAGCACGTTCTCCGGCAACAGCTTCACGGTCGCGGCCGCCGCCGATGGCGCACGCGGTGCGGCCATCGGCTTCCGCAACGGCGCTGGTGCGCAACTGATCCTCACGCACGTCACCCTGGTGCGACCCAACACGATGCCCGCCGGCGTCGTCGGCACCGCCATTGGCGGTCTCGGCAACGGCGTCGCTCTGACCCTTTCGAACTCGATCGTGCAGGGCAGCTGCGGAATGAACAACGGCGTGCTTCAGAACAACGCCGGCAACATCGAGAGCACCGGCGACACCTGCGGGCTGGATCCCGAACAGAACCGCATCAACATCAGCAACGCCAGCCTCGCGCTCGGCCCGCTCGCGAACAATGGCGGCCCGACACCGACGCGCCTGCCCGGCATCGGCAGCTTCGCCATCGACCGCGCCAGCACACCGCAATGCCTCCCCACCGACCAACGCCGCTACGCCCGCCCTGGCGGTGTGCGCTGCGACGTCGGTGCGGTGGAGGCCGATGCCGACGACACGCTGTTCGCCAACGGGTTCGAGTCTTGAAACACGCCTATCCCTCTCCCGCCGCACGGCCGTTCGCCGCATCATCGGCGTTGGCCACGACAGGGAGACGAATCATGGGCAACCGAACCGGACCGGGACATCCACCGACGCCTCACGAACGCACCGTGTTCTTGTTGCAGAACGCGTGAAGCGGGGCGCCGGCCGCGCCAACACAGGCGCCTCCATTCACTTTGCATCGATCCTGTCAGTGCAGCTCTTCGAATCCGTCTTCAAACAGCGTGTCACCCTTCAGGCGCAGCACATGCAGCAAAAGTGGGGTCAGAGTGCGCTTCTCTGAAAGTCCCTCAGGGTTTGGTCCCGGAAATTTTTAGCCTGTCCCGGGTTTCGGACCCGGGTTTCGCTCCGCGCGCGGCGAGACGCTTCACGGATAGGCCTTGCAGGCGATCGGAACAACCAGGACGCACACATCGGATCCAACAAGCTCGCCGAAATCATCGGCATCCCGGATAATTCACTGGATCACTCTCTCGCAACCCAGCACCCTTGCCTGCGACGACTTGAGGAGACGCTGGTTTGTTGAATACATCCGAGCCTGAGACATGCAACCCGGCTCTCCCGGCCGTGAGTTCGCCCGCCGTTCAGGAACGCCTGCAGCACATCGATGCCCTGCGCGCGATCGCCGCGCTGCTGGTCGTCTGCACGCATGTCAGCGAAACGTTCTACTCGCTGAGTCCGCAGACCGAATCCACTCGATGGCTGTTTGACGTCTCGCATGGGTGGGACTTCGGTCGCATCGGCGTGGTGGCCTTCTTCTTCATCAGCGGTTTCGTGATTCCGTTCAGCGCGCGGCCCGGCCTGCCGCGTGCGGGCTGGGATTTTGCGATCAAGCGGCTGTTCCGCATCTTCCCCGCCTACTGGCTTTCGGTTCCCGCCGGGGCGCTCGCGTGCTACTGGTTGTGGGGAAAGGAATTCACGGCCACCGATTTTCTCGTCAACCTCACGTTGATGCAGGACCTCGTCGGCGTGCAGCCCGCGATCGGCCTGTACTGGACACTGCTCGTCGAGTTGACGTTCTACGCGATCTGCCTCGTCTTCCTCGTGACCGGGAACATCCGGAAATATTCGCGTATCGCCGCTTTCTCCGGCGGCCTCGCCCTCGTCGTTCTGGTGTGGTTGATCGCCTATGGCCGAGGACGCGCGCTGTTCTCATTCAACATCACGCTGTGGCTGGTCCATCTGTCGATCATGTCGATGGGCACCTTGTTTCGAGCCTGGTACGACGGAGAACTCGAATCACGGGTCGCGCGCGCCGGTTTCTACGGACTCATCGCCTTCTACCTGGTCGGATTTCCCGTCGTCTCGACTTTTTTCGCCGGACTTCCGTGGCGTCACACGGTGCCTTACTCGATCGGCATCAGCCTCGTCCTGCTCGGCACGACGATCCTTCGCATCCGCAATCCGGTCATGACGTGGCTCGGCCAGATCAGCTACTCGATCTACCTGTTCCACCCGATCGTCTTCTACCCGGTGCTTTGGCTGCTATACCAGTTGCCCGTGGATTCGTGGTGGAGAACCCGGCACCTCATCGTCTATCTGGGGTTCAACACGGCGATCACGATCGCCATCGCAGCAATCGTCTACACCGTTGTCGAGAAACCGAGCATCCAGCTCGGCCGACGCGTGGCCAAAGCAATCACGCGTCGCTCGGTGAGCACGCGGCCCGTGTACGAGCCTGATTGATGCCGGCGCCCAGCCGCGGGAACGAGGTCAGGCTGGATCCCGTTCTTGCCGTTCTTGCTGTTTTTGATCACGATCAAGGCAAGCCTTGACCAAGGGCGTAGATTGGCCCGATCCGACGATCACTTCGCCACATTCGTGCGCCCATCCTCCTGGAGTCACACCGTGAACATTTCCTTACCCCCGCGCTACACCCCGACGTTGCGGCGCCTGCACTGGCTGATGGCTGTGCTGGTCCTGGCTGGCTACCTGCTGATCGAGCAGCGGGGTCTGTTCCCGCGTGGCAGCGTGGGACGCGGGGCCATGGTGCAGGGGCATTTCTGGGTTGGAATCTCGATATTCGTGCTGGTGCTTTGGCGGCTGGTGCGGCGACGGTTGGATGGCGCGCCATCGATCACGCCGCCGCTGGGACGACCTGCCGCGTTTGTGTCGGGCCTGTTCCACGTCGCGCTGTACGCCTTCCTGGTGGTCATGCCGCTGCTCGGCCTGGCGACCGCCTGGAGCGACGGCAAGGCGGTGCTGATCCCCTTTACCGACTTGGCGCTGCCCGCGCTCCTGCCCGAAAACGAAGCCTTGGCGCATACCCTGGAAGACCTGCACGGCAGTATCGGCGAGGCGTTCTACTGGGTGATCGGGGCGCACGTGCTGGCCGCGCTCTGGCATCACCTGATCCGCCGCGACAACACCCTGCGACGGATGCTGTAGGCACAGTTCGCACCTCGGCAAGCGGGGTGCAATACCATGGCGGTTCCCCCCAGCGAGACTGCCATGACCCTTTCAATGCACGCCGCCTCCGTTCCCGTGTTCAAGCAGATGCTCACCAGCCTCGGCGATGTATTGTCGAAAGCAGAGGCGCACGCGACCGAAAAGAAAATCGATCCGGCCGTGCTGCTGCAGACGCGACTGTTTCCCGACATGTTCCCGCTGGTGCGGCAGGTGCAGATTGCCTGCGACTTCGCCAAGAGCGTGCCGGCGCGGCTGGCCGGCGCGGACGTCCCCGCGTATGACGACAGCGAACAAAGCTTCGCGGAACTGCAGGCGCGGATCGCAAAGACCGTCGCCTTCATCGATGGCCTGGATGCGGCCGCGTTCGATGGCAGCGAGCAGCGCACGATCCTGCTGCGCCCCGGCACCCCGAAGGAACGCTCGATCAGCGGCCAGGGCTATCTGTTGAACTACGGGTTGCCGCAGTTCTTCTTCCACGTCACCACTGCGTATGCGCTGCTGCGCCACAACGGCATCGAGGTCGGCAAGAAGGATTTCATGGGCACGTACTGATCGGGACACCCTGGCAAGGGCGCTCCGATCAAGGGAGCGCCCTTGCCGCTCAACCGCGCACGGCGGCCTCGATCGACGCCACATCGATCTTGCGTATCGTCATCATCGCGTCGAATGCGAGAACGGGTCCGGATTGGACTATCCCCCCGTTTCCCGGACAGGTTAATTCGACGGCGCCGCTGCGGGTGTCGAAGACAGGCCCAGCTGTTTCCTCAACCCAAGCGAATCGGCGCATGTCCATTCTTCAGCGATTCGCCCATCATCCATTCGGAACAGCGTCGTGCCCGTGATTTCCACCGCGCGACCAGTGGCCGGGATGCCATTGCCGGTGCCGGTGTTCGTCCCGCGCGCCGTCCAGCGCACCGCCACCAGATCCTGCTCGGCAACCTGCTTGTCGACCGTGATGTTCAGATCCGGAAACGCCTCGCGCCATCCCCTGGCTTCGGCCATGCCATCGGCATGGGTAAAGGTTGCCCTGCCGCCGTGGCCAACGAAATCCGTGCTGTACGGCACCTCGAATCGCCCCTGACTGAGGCCTTCCTCGTACACCCTGCGGGTAATCGACTTGTTGAGCTCCAGCGTCTCGGCGCGAGCGCCGTCGGACGCATTGGCCCCGCACGGAACCACGCCGATGAGGGCGCCGATGGTTGTCACTGCGGACAGCAGGATGTTGCATGTTTTCATGGCCAGCTCCGATACGCAGAAGTGCGTGTTGCGGATGTTGGCCAATCGCAAGGTCGCTCGCGCCCCCTTGGGGCCAGGCGGACGCGGCGGTGGGAGGAGTGGGGGCTGCGCAGTGACGAGCGCGTGGCGGCCAACGGCGCAAGCGCGTTCTTTCTGCCGGCATGGGGCCCATCGAAGTTGCCCGGTGCGGGCTGGACTTCGCGATGGGACCGCTCTGCCGCCTGACCCACCCGGCAAGCAAGCCGCGCGGAAAACAGCGCTCAGCGAAGCAACACGTCGAGCGCCGCCCGATAGCGGCGACTGCCGTTCACCTGCGCGCCATTCTTGAGCAGAACGACGAAGTCTCCATTGAACAGCGGCTGCACTTCGCGAATCTGGGCAATGCAGACGATTGCTGCCCGCGATACCCGGACGAAACGTTGTGGGTCCAGGCGGGATTCGAGGCTGGCCATGGTCTCGCGCAGCAAGTGCTGTTTCGCGCCTGTGTGGATCTCGACGTAATTTCCTGCAGCGACGATGCGATCGACCTCGCCGATGTCGATCAATCGAACACGGCCCTCGGAACGGATTGCGAGACGCAAGGGGAAACGCTGCAATTCTCCGCGATCGATCGACTTCAAGGCCTCGGAAACGCGTCGGACGAAACCGTCATCGGGATGGGCGAGGTGGGAACGAGCGCGCTGCAGTGCCCGGCGAAAGCGTTCCGGATCGATCGGCTTCAGCACGTAGTCGAGCGCTTGCGCATCGAATGCGCGCACGGCGTGTTGATCGAATGCGGTCACGAATACGACCGCCGGCATGCACTTGCTGCCGATGGATTCGATGACGGCGAACCCATCGAGTTCGGGCATCTGCACGTCGAGGAAGACGAGGTCGGGCGAATGCGCGCTGATCGCCAAGACCGCGGCTTCGCCGTCACCGCACTCTCCGACGACTTCGATGTCCGGCTCCTGCTGCAGCAGCCGCACTATCCCGCGGCGGGCGGCCGGCTCATCGTCGACGATCAGTACGCGGAGGGTCATGGGGCCGTGCGCCAGGGCAGCTCGATCTCGGCGATGACGCCACCGTCGTCGGAATTTCGCACGTCGAAGCGTTGCCTGTCCGCATACAGCAAGCGCAACCGCGCCCTGGTGTTCGCCAGGCCGACGCGTTCGGTCGTCGCCGATGGCAGACCTCGGCCGTCATCGACAACGCACAGCAGGAGGGAATCGCCCTGTCGGTCCGCCTTGATTTCCACACGCCCCGGTCCGGCGCGCGTGGCCAGTCCATGGCGTAGCGCATTCTCGACCAGGGGTTGCAGGATCAGGTTCGGAACCCGCGCTTCGCGAACCTGATCAGGAATGAGGATCCGGTAGCTCAGGCGCCCGCCGAAGCGGGCCTGCTCGATGTCGAGATAGCTCTCGAGAAAGCCGATCTCTTCGCCGAGCGTCACCTCATGCGCATCGGTACTGTCGAGCGAGCGGCGCAGCAACGCGCTGAGCTGCAGGAGGATCCGATCCGCCGAGTCGACATTCTCGTGCATCAGCACCGAGATCGTGTTGAGCGCGTTGAAAAGGAAGTGTGGCTGCAACTGGGTGCGCAATGTCTGCAGGCGGGCATCGGCCAGCTGCGCTTCGAGGCGGAGTTGCCGACGATCCTTTTCGCGGGCGGCCCGCACGAGTCGCTCCCCATGTGCCGCGGCGACGATCAACCAATACACCGGGAGGTTCAGCAGCAGCGTCGTGCCGAGCAGTCGGCTGAAGGTGCCGAGCCAGGTGGGTTCGACCTGGCTCGCACCGATGATTGGCGCCGCCAGCGCGAAGAGCGCCAGGTTGACCAGGGCGCAGGCCGCCGAAGCGACGCCGTGCACCGCAAGCGCGCCAAGCAAGTGCGGTCGCTGGAGCTGGAACCGCGCTTCGAGTCGCAGCGCGATCGGCGTGAGGGCAGCCCAGACCGCGGCCCAGACGAGCCAGATGGCACTGGCACGTGCCCATGCCAAGGGTTCACCGCGCACCTGTGCGGCAATCCAGGCCTGCCCGGCGAAGAGCATCGCGACCACCGCCCACGCCGCCAGGATGGCTACACCCCGGCGACCGATTGCGGCCCCGTTCTCCACCACCGGTCGCGCCCCTTCGTGCTCTTCTCTAGCGAGCTGTGCCATCAGCCATCCTGTGGTCAGAACCCGTCAGGGCTTGACCACGACCCCTTGCTTCATCACCAGCACCGGCTTCTCGGTAGCACGGATGTTCTCCAGCACATCGCCTGGCACGGCCACGATGTCGGCGAACTTGCCTGCTTCCAGTGTGCCGGTTTCGCCGTCGATGCCGAGCAATTTTGCCGAACCCTGGCTGCTGGTCAGCAGCGCCGCCGACGGTGTCATGCCGAGGTCGACCATGTCGCCGAATTCCTGCGCATTGATGCCGTGCGGATACACCGCCGCATCGGTGCCGAACGCGATCGACACGCCGGCCTTCAATGCATTCTTGAACATGACCGAGTGCGCTGCACCGGCCGCGCGCGCCTTGGCCGCGATCTTCGGCGGATAGGTATCGGCCTTGTCGACCACCCACACCTGGGTCATCCGCGTCGGCACGAGGTACACACCCTTCTGCTTCATGAGCTGCAGCGTCGGCATGGTCAGGAAACTGCCGTGCTCGATCGAATCGACCCCGGCTTCCACCGCGAGCTTCGCGGCCAGATCGCCGTGGCTGTGCGCCGCGACCTTGCGCCCCCAGTTATGCGCCTCGGACATGATTGCGCTGAGTTCGTCGGGTGTCAGTTGCGGCACGTCGACCGGATCGGATTCCGACAGCACGCCGCCCGAGGCGCAGATCTTGATCACGTCGGCGCCGTACTTCATCTGCAGGCGCGTGGCGAGGCGGCATTCCTCCGGACCGTTGCACACGCCTTCCAGCGGACCGGACGGTTTGACCCGATCCGGCGGGTACGGCGAACTGTCGCAATGGCCGCCGGTGGAACCCAGCGAGTGACCAGCGACCAGCAGGCGCGGGCCTTCGGCAAGACCGGCGTTGATCGCATTGCGCAAGGCCACGTCGACGAAATCGCCGGCACCTACATCGCGTGCACTGGTCACACCAGCCAGCAAGGTGACCTTGGCATTGCGCCCGGCGTGGAATGATTGCTCGACCGGGAAACGCAGCATGCCTTCGTAGATGCCCTGCGCCCAGTTCTCGTCGTGGTCGTAGGCGAGGTGGGTGTGGGCGTCGATATAGCCCGGCACGAGCGTAGCGTCACCGAGGTCGATGACCTTGGCGTCAGCGGGAACGGTGGCGTTGCCGCCGACCGCGATGATCTTGCTGCCCTGTACCACCACCAGCCCCGGTGAAACCAGTTTGCCGCTGCGTCCGTCGAACAGGTGCGCAGCCTTGAGCACGGTGGCGGGCGTGGTCGGCACAGCGGCCGGAGTCTGTGCATTCGCGGCAACGGCCAGAAGCACGCCAGCCACGACGCCGGCAGAGCGGTAGTTCATGCGATCTTCCCCAAGCTCGGTATGAGCCCGAAGTGTATATCGCCTGCGCAAAAGACGAAGCGGATTTCCCGCACCGTGCGGAACGAAGACGCGCCGGTCGGGTTGACTCCGCCCGTCGAGCGCCATTGCAGCGTGACGAAGTCAGAGATGCTGGGTCGATGAAGCCCGCCCGGCAGCCAGGATTGCAATAGGCCTGACGTGTCATGAATCGACCCAAGTCCTGCTTGCGCCGGCTGAAGTGGCGAATCCCGACGCATCGACGCGGCATTCCTGATGAAAACAACCGACGAAGCGCATGCCTTGGCGAATGGCCAGGGCAGGAATTTCCGCATCGTTCATCGACGCGACCTGAACAATGGTTGGGGGGGGGAAATCACCCAGCGACGGTTTCACGGCGTTTCGCTGTCGGACAATCCGCCCACGAAACAGGTAGTGGATCGGGTGGCGGAAGTCTGCAGCAACGGCATCTTCCACCTCGGCGGTAATTTTGGCGTGGGGCGAAGAGGCGAACATGTTCAATGCAACTCAAGATTTTCCCGAAGCCATCCGAGCGCGCGCAGTTGCGCATCGGCGGTGGAAATCACTGGTCATGGCAGGCGTGTTGCTGGCCATGCCGACGGGCTCGGCATTGGCGCAGTGGAGCAGCGAGAGCCCATTGCCTACCCATCTGCAGGTGCACGGCGTTGCATCACCTTCCGCGGGCCGGGTCTTCCTCGCTACCGATGACGACTCCTTCGACGATGGCGGCGCGCTGTTCGAGTCGCGCGACAATGGCGCGACCTGGACCCAGCGTGACGTACCCGCCGATCAGAGCAATGGGCTCAACGGGATTTTCTTCCTCGACAGCCAACACGGCTGGGTGTGGGGCAATGTCAATTACCGGACCACGGACGGCGGCGACACCTGGACGCAGCTGCCCTTCCTGGGCTCGGCCTATTCCATGGAGTTCCAGACGCCGGAATTCGGCATCACGACCGGCAATTTCGGCGCCCAGATCAGCCGCGATGGCGGAACGACCTGGCAGGAGTCGCCGGACGGAATGACCGATTTCGCTTTCGCCGGAACGCAAAACGGACTCGGCGCTGGCGCGAGCGGGGTTTTCCTGACCACAGACGGCGGCGCGACTTTCGCTTCGGTCCTGTCCGGCAATGCGACGGCTGTCGAATTTCTCTCGCCATCGGTCGCCGTGGCGATCGTCGACGGCAATTTCGCACGCTCGGTCAATGGTGGAGTGAGCTGGAGCATCGGCGGCAGCGCGCAAGGTCGCGACAGCCTGTTCGTCGTTTCCAACAACGTCGTGCTGGCTTCGGGTCGCAGCGGTACCTTTCCGGACTACGACGATCGACTGTTCCGATCGACCGATGCCGGACAAAGCTGGACCGACCTCGGCGTGGCGATTCCGCCCGGCGCGAATGCATCCTCCGTGGTGTTCAGCATGCCGGCTGCCTCGATCGTCATCGCGTCCGACGGCGCCGGCAATCTGTATCGATCAACCGACGCCGGACAGAACTGGACGCAGGCGTTCGCGACACCGGGACCGGCACCGGGTTTCCTTGGCAGCGGCGTGCCTGACTTCGTCGATGCGACGACGGGTTACTTCGGCTTCGGTGCGGGCTTCCTGATTCGCACGACCGATGCGGGCGCAAGCTGGACGCAGTTGTCGAGCGGAACCGGCAACGAGATATTCGCGCTGGACCGATTCGCGAACGGCGACCTGATCGCGGTCGGTGCATCGGGTCAGGTGCTCACGCGCACCTCGGGTTCCACGCGCTGGGTCATCCGCAGCGCGCTCGGCGAAGCCGATCTCGAAGCGGTGCAAGTGATCGGACCACAGTCTGTCGTCGCGGTTGGCCAGACCGGCATCGTCTACCGCAGCACCGACGCGGGAGCATCGTGGACGGCAGGAACGTCGGCCCCACCCGGCCTCACTGCTGCCGACCTTCATTTCGACAGCCCGACCAGCGGTTGGGTCGTGGGTCAGGGATTCAGTGGCGCGGCACTGTTCCACACGATTGATGGCGGTGACCATTGGGCACCGGTCGGCGATTTCGAGGGGACCTACGCTGCGGTCGATTTCGTCGGCGCGCACGGCTGGGCGGCGGCGATCTACGGCGTGCTGCAACGCACGCTCGACGGCGGCGCATCCTGGTCGGAGATTGCGCTTCCGGATTCGCAACAGCATTCGATCCGCGACGTCGACTTCTGGGATGCCAGCACCGGCTACGTGGTCGGCGGGTCGGGTTATGCCGCGCGCAGCGTCGATGGCGGCCAGACCTGGCAAATTCTGCCGACACCCGACACGACGGACACGATCAGCGACATCGTCCTGTTCGGGCCCAATGAAATCTGGGTCTCGACCACCGGAGGCAAGGTCATGTATTCGTCCACCGGCGGCCAAAACTGGGCTGTCATGGACGCGGGCAGTGCCGGATTCGGTACATATTCAAGTCTTGTCGCGAGTCCGCAGGGCGATGCCTGGATCGGCGGATGGCAGGGCAGGATTCGCCATTTCGCGGGGCCACCCGGCGCGCCGGTCAATCAGCCACCGCGGGCATCGTTCGATTTTGTCACGACCGGCTTTTCCGTCAGCCTGACCGATACCAGCATCGACAACGACGGCACGATCACGGCCTGGCAATGGGATTTCGGCGATGAATCCGGTTCGACCGAGCGCAACCCCACCCATCTGTTCACGGCGCCCGGCACGTATCACGTGACGCTGCGCGTCACCGATGACGACGGCGGCATCGATTCGGCATTGCGTTTCGTTGTCGTGCAAGCCGGCCCCGGCGGCACGTTTGGCGAGTTCACCGAAGTGACGCCGCTCGATCCGCTGTTCGTGACGCCACAGGATGAGGACTTCTGGGTCACCGCGGCGGCTCCCGCCGATTACGACGGCGATGGCGACCTCGACATCGTCGTGCTCGGCTACTACGTGGTCTACAACGAGAGCGTGGTCGACAAGCTCGTGCTGATGCGCAACAACGGGCCGCTCGATGCAACGCACTGGAATTTTTCCTACATCGACGTGCCACACGGAACGCTGACCGCAGGTGCATCGGACATGGCATGGGGCGATGCGGATGGCGATGGCGACCAGGACCTGGTCATCGGCAGCGACGGCCAGACCGTGCTGTATCGCAATGACGCCGGCACGCTCGTACCCACCAGCACGACGTTGCCCGGCTATTGGGAAGACAACGACCAGGCCGACTTCGACCTGCATTCGATCTCGTGGGCCGACTACGACAACGATGGCGATCTCGACCTGTTGCTGCCTTCGATCTGGGACGAGGAAACCTTCACTTCGCACACCGCACTGATGCGCAACGACGGCGCCAATGGCAACGGCGACTGGAACTTCACCGAAGTCAACGCCGGGCTCGGTCAATCCGATCATGCGCAGACCCTGTGGGCCGACTTCGATGGCGACCAGGATCTCGACCTGCTCGTCGTCCATCTCGCCCCGCTGACCGGCGAGGGCTATATCCGGCGATTCCGCAACGACGGCGACGGCACCTTCGTCGGCCAGGACATCCTCGGCTCACTCAGCGTCGAACACGGCGAAGCGCAGTGGGGTGACTATGACGACGACGGCGACCTCGACATCCTCGTCGCCGGCAATGTCAGGGAGACTGACGGCACCTACGACACGGTCCTGCGCGTCTATCGCAATGACGACGATAGCTTCGTGCCGTTCGAGGTCATCGAGTGCACCCTGTGCGAAGGCTGGTTCGATGTTTCCGCTGCAACCTGGGCCGACTACGATTCCGATGGCGACATCGACATCCTGCTCGCCGGCACCTACAACTCGGGATCGCAGATCGAGGGTCGCGCCAAGGTCTACGACAACGTGGACGGCAACTTCGTCGATTCGGGCAACCAGTTGCCGGCGCCGCGCGCGATGGGTTTCAGCGGTGGATCATTCAGCTGGCTCGATATCGATGGCGACGGCGATCTCGATTATTTCATCGCCGGCGCGTACTTCGTGCCAGGCGGCAATGGATTGATCGAAACCCAGATGCACCTCTACGTGAACAGCGCGCCTGCGCAGAACCAGGCGCCTTCAGCGCCCACCGCGCTCGCTTCCACGGTCATCGGTGGTGGCGCGGTGGCGCTCGCGTGGAGCCCAGCCAGCGACGACCTGACGCCGCCCGATGCGCTGACCTACGACCTGCGCCTGTATCGCAATGGAGTACCGCTCACGACGGCACGGCGCACGCCCGAGCCCGGCAACCTGAGCAGCCGTGGCGTCTGGTCGCTGGAGAATCTCGCCGATGGTCCGTATCTGTGGAGCCTGCAGGCAGTCGACAGCGCCTACAACGCCGGACCGGTCGCAGCCGGCGTGTTCGTCGTCGGGCCGCCCCTGCCCGATCGCCTGTTCTCCAGCGGGTTCGATCCGCGCTGAACACCGTGTCACGCTCGACGGCGGTTGGCCGGCTCTCGTCGCTCAACCGCCATCGATCCGGATCGGGCGCCGATGACACGCCATCATCCGCTCGCAGGATGTGCCGCCGCGTTGCCTGGGCGACAGGCGCTCGCTTCAGGTCCGCGGCAACGCCCGTCGCGCGCAGTCAGACAAGGACATGGAAGGCTGCAATCGATGCAGGTATCAACGAAATCAGGACGAGCGCGCCGAGACATCCCGAACGACCCTTCGTGTCTCGGCCGACCGCCCTTCCGGAGTGTACATTTCCGTAGCCGGAGCTGCGTGCATTGATCGGGTTCCCGCTGCCTGTTCCCGATTCTGCATGTGCCGGGTTTGCACGGTTCTTCTCGTGTCTTGCGACGTCCTCGGCCGATCGGCCATCACGCCATTTCCTGTGGCAGTCATCGCATGCCATGCGACGCAAGCCCTTTTGCCACGCCGCGATGGTCCGTCGTGTGTGCGTGAATTGCCGCGAGCAGGTTGAACACGTGAATTTCACGGTTGCAGGGCCCGCATAGGACGAGCCGGGTTTCACATGGACACGTTTCTTTTTCCTGAAGACCACGAAAGGCAACAATGCAAACAAGGCAATCGTTGCCGCAGCCCCGATGATCGAATAGTAGTCTTCCAAGTCAGCGTCCCCCGTTGTTTCAGGCCCTGTGTCGGCGATCGACCGCGCACGCGACGCGCCCGCCGAATCATGCCAAAGGCGTTTCCGCTTCGCTTGGCCTCGGCGACCGGGATGGCGCATCCCTCGACCGACAGCAGGATGGGATCTCTCCCGGGATTGTCACGGCGCCATGCAGTCGGATGCGATGATGACAGGCGGCCTGACCGCGCTTCAGGCCTTGCGCCATACCAGCCAGGCCGAAAGCACGACGGCCAGCGCCAAGGTGGCGATGTGGAAGCCGGTCAGTCCGGCGCGTGCGATTGCTCCGGCCATGTCGGGGCCGATCTTGAGCAGGGTCGAGCGCATCGATTCGCCGAGGAATGACGCGACCGTGGCGGCGGCGAGCAGATAGCTCGCGTAGGCACAGGCCACCGCAGTGCTGATCGCGGCGATCAAGGCACCGCTGAGGGTGCGACCGAAGCCCTGGCGTCGCAGCACCCAGGCGATGATCGCGCCGACCGGCAGGGCGATGCCGATCAGGTCGTAACGCAGGTAGAGCTGGAGCACGCACCAGACCGCGCCTGCGGCGAGCGCGACCATCAGGGCCGTCGCGATGCCGATGACGTAGGTCGATACGGATCTTCCTGGGCGCTCAGCGGACATCGGTTCGACAATCCGCCAGGCACATCGGGGAAACGATCATCGTGTTCAGGGCTTCGATTCAGGAAGGCGCGATTCTACCGGCCGCCCCGCCGCTTCGTAATGGCCGGAAGTCGTTGTTTCAAGCGAACAGGCGTCGCACCGAGGGCGGAATGGGAGCACCAGGCGAGACATCGTCGGCGGGCACGGGTTCCGCATAGCGCTGGCTGATCGGAACGACACCGGACCAGATCGGCAGGTCCTTGTCGGACGGATCGTCCTTCGGCCCGCCCGTGCGGACCTTGGCGCTGGCTTGCTCGATTGTGAAGCGCAGGAGGGCCGTGGCATTGAGTTCATTCCTGTCGGCGGCGCGGGATTCCTCTGCGCGTCCCGGAATCAGGCTGTCGACGAAGCGCGCGAAGATCGCCGCTTTCTCGACCGGATCGACGACCGCGATCGCCTTGCCGAACGCGACCACGGAACGGTAGTTCATCGAATGATGGAAATGTGAACGGGCCAGCACGAGGCCATCGATCAGGGTCACGCAGAGACAGGTCTCGATGCCGCTGCCGACCGTGCTCAGCAGGCGGCTCGCGATGGACCCGTGCAGATACAGGTGATCCTCTTCACGCGCGTACAGCATCGGGATCACGAACGGCTGGCCTTGCGGATCGGCGAACGACACGTGTGCGATCCAGCCTGCATCGAGAATCGCGTGGATCGTTTCCTGATCGTAGTGGCCGCGCTGGGCGACGCGCCTGACCTTGTTGCGGGCATGCCTGGGCATCACGGAATCCTCGGATCAGCGAACTTGACGCGGCCAGCATGACAGCGGAAATTGGCTCCTTCGAGTGCCAACATTGCGGGAAGGAATAGAGCCAATCATGTACATCGATCTCGATGGCCAGGGCCCTCGCTACGCGCAATTGATCCGCGCGCTCAAGACAGCCATCCTCGAATCACGACTGGCGGCCGGTTCGCGCGTACCGGCGAGTCGCAGCCTCGCCAATGAACTCGGCATCTCGCGCAATACCGTGATAGCCGCCTACGACCAGTTGCAGGCCGAAGGATTCCTGCACGGGCGCGTCGGCTCGGGCAGCTTTGTCGCCGATCTCGGCAATCGCCCGACTGCGCCGCGCCTGCAAGCCGGTGATGCGCTGGCCGCCCCGTTGTCGGCGTTCGCGCGGCGTGCGCTCGCGGTCAGCGATGGCGCGCTGATCCCGGGTCGGCAGCACCGCGGATTGCGCTTCAACCTTCAGTACGGATTGCCGCTGACCAATCCGGCTCTCGCCAGCGCGTGGCGGCGCGAGATCAACCGCGCCAGCGAACGCGCCGAGTTCGATTACCCCGATGCACAGGGATTGCCGGCATTGCGCGAGCAGATCTGCGATTACCTTGCGCGTCGGCGTGGCGTGACGGCGTCGCCCGAAAACGTGCTGGTCATCTCGGGCACGCAGCAGGCATTCGCCCTCGCTTCCCGAGTCCTGCTCGACGATGGCGAAACCGTCGTGCTCGAGGATCCGCACTACCGCGGCGCGCGGCAGATCTTCTCGGCCTATGGCGCGCGCGTGCGTGGCGTGCGTGTCGACGATGCGGGACTGGTGCCCTCGGCATTGCCGAAGCAGGCGCGCCTTGCCGTGGTCACGCCCTCGCATCAGTTTCCAACCGGCGCGCTACTGCCGCTGGCACGACGCGTTGAACTGCTCGAATGGGCGGCAGCACGGAAGGCGTGGCTGATCGAGGATGACTACGATGGCGAGTTCCGCTTCGGCGGGCGGCCGCTGGCCGCGCTCAAGTCACTCGATCACGACGGTCGCGTGATCTACATCGGCAGCTATTCGAAGACCCTGTTCCCGGCGCTGCGACTCGGCTACATGGTGCTGCCGGAATCCCTTGGTGATGCATTCCGCGCAGCGAAATGGCTGGAGGATCGTGGCAGCAATACGCTCGAACAGGCCGCACTGGCGCACTTCATGGCCACGGGTGGCTTCGAGCGTCACCTTCGCCGTGCCGCGCAAAGCCTGCGCGCGCGCCGCACGGCGATGCTCGGCGGGTTGCGCAAGCACACCGGCGATGCCTTCGAGGTCGTCGATTCGAACGCGGGCATGCACCTGACGGCCTGGCTCAGGTCGGGAAGCCATGCCGAGTGCGAGCGGCTGGCCGCTCACGCGCGCGAACGTGGCCTCGGCCTGTACACGGTCGCTCCCTACTCGTTCCAGAATTCCGCACGCCCGGGCCTGCTGCTCGGTTACGCCGGACTGCCTCCCGCCGATATCGAAGCAGCACTGCGTCTGCTCGGGCGCTGCCTGCGCGAGACCGGCCTGATCGGTTGAACCCGGCCAGCCAGTCCCGATATTCCAACGCAACCGTCGCGCAAGCCTCATAATTGACAGCTTGAGACGCAACGATCAGCAGAAGTCATTCCTTCATGGGTGGATACAGCTCAACTTCCGAACCGGTTCGCTTCGAGCGCGATTGCCCGGCCGTCATGGTGCCCCAGGGTGAAAGCGTGACCCTGCCCGCCGGACAAGCCGGTTACATCACGCAGGCACTCGGTGGCAGCTTCACGGTGTTCGTCGACGGCAACCTGTTCCGCATCGCGGGCAGCGATGGTGATGCGATCGGCAAGCTGCCACCAGCCCCGCTGGAACTGCCACCCGATGCCGCCGACGAGGACGTCGAGAAGCTGGTCTGGTCGCAGTTGCGCACCTGCTTCGATCCCGAGATCCCGATCGACATCGTCGAACTCGGCCTGGTCTACGACTGCGATCTCGAAAAAACCGAAGACGGCCAGCGCAAGGTCAACGTGCGCATGACGCTGACGGCGCCGGGATGCGGCATGGGCGAGATCCTCATCGAGGATGTGCGCAGCAAGCTCGAGATGATCCCGACCATCAGCGAAGCCGATGTCGACCTCGTCTTCGACCCGCCGTGGAACCACAGCATGATGTCGGACGCCGCCAAGCTCGAAACCGGCATGTTCTGAACGACTCCGGCGCTGCGGCGCACGGTTTCATGATCGTCGCGTCGATTCACGCGTGTTGCTCGCGGGAGCGACTGGAGTCGCTCCCGCGATTGATCACGGGGCGATCTACTCCGCCGTCGCGGGGGGGACTTCGCCGGCGCTGTTGCCCGATCCTGGAGCACCTTCGCTGGCCGCATCGGAATCGCCTTCCGCAGCCGCCTCTTCCTCGATGGCATCGAGACGAACCAGTCCGACCAGCTTCTCGTCGTCGGGCAAGCGGATCAGGGTAACGCCTTGCGTGTTGCGTCCGACCTTGGCGACTTCGGCAGCGCGGGTGCGCACGAGGGTGCCCTGGTTCGAGATCAGCATCAGCTCGTGTTCCTCGCTGATCTGCACGGCACCGACCAGTTCGCCATTGCGCTCCGAGCACTTGATGCCGATCACGCCCTGGTTGCCACGACCCTTGCGCGGATACTCCGCAAGCTCGGTGCGCTTGCCGTAGCCACGCTCGGTTGCCGTGAGGATGTCGCCATCGCCATCACGCACGATCAGGCTGACGACCTTCTCACCCTTGCCGAGTCGGATGCCGCGCACGCCACTCGAGGTGCGGCCGGTCGAGCGCACGGTGTTCTCGTCGAAGCGCACGGTCTTGCCGTTCGAGGCAAACAGCAGGATGTCGCTCTCGCCATCGGTGATCTGCACATCGACCAGAGCATCGCCTTCGGCGAGCCCGATCGCGATCTTGCCCTTCTGCAACTGGTAGGCGTATTCGGTGAGCGGCGTCTTCTTGACCGTGCCGTTCTCGGTGGCGAAGAAGACGAAGCGATCTTCCGCATACTCATGCACCGGCAGGATCGCCTGGACTTTCTCGCCTTCCTGCAGGGGCAGCAGGTTGACGATCGGCTTGCCGCGCGCGTTCGGGCCGGCATCGGGCATCTGGTACACCTTGAGCCAGTAGACACGGCCGCTGCTCGTGAAGACGAGCAAGGTGTCATGGGTATTGGCGATCCACAGGCGCTCGACGAAATCCTCGTCCTTCAACGCCGAGGCGGAGCGACCCTTGCCACCGCGCTTCTGCGCGCGATAGATGCTGGCTGGCTGGCGCTTGGCATAGCCGGTATGCGAGAGCGTGACGACGACATCCTCGGGCTCGATCAGGTCGAGCATGTCGAGGTCGTCCTGGTTGATCTGGATGACCGTTCGACGGGCGTCGCCGAACTCCTCCCTGAGCGAGACGAGTTCCTCGCGGATCACCGCGAGCAGCCGCGCCGGGTCCTCGAGGATCTCGAGCAGGGCGGAGATCGCCTTGAGCAGGTCCCTGTACTCGTCTGTGAGTTTTTCCTGTTCGAGGCCGGTCAGACGACTCAGGCGCATTTCGAGGATCTGCTGCGCCTGCACTTCGGAAAGCTGGTACCCCGCCTCCGACAAACCCACGCCCGGATCGAGTTTCTCGGGCTTTGAAAGATCGGCACCCGATGCAGACAACAGCGAGCGCACGAGGCCCGGCTCCCAGCGCCTTGCGAGCATGCGCTGTTTCGCCTCGTCGCTCGAAGCCGAGGTCTTGATCAGCTCGATCATCTCGTCGATGTTGGCCAACGCGACGGTCAGGCCTTCGAGGATGTGGGCACGGTCACGCGCCTTGCGCAGTTCGAAGATCGTGCGGCGCGTGACCACTTCGCGACGATGGCGGATGAAGGCATCGAGGATCTCGCGCAGGCCGAGCGTGCGCGGCTGGCCATCCACGAGGGCAACCATGTTGATGCCGAACGTCACCTGCATCTGGGTCTGCTGGTACAGGTTGTTGAGCAGGACATCGCCCATCGCGTCCTTGCGCACCTCGATGACCACGCGCATGCCGTCCTTGTCGGACTCGTCGCGCAGCTCGGAGATGCCCTCGATCTTCTTTTCCTTGACCAGCTCGGCGATCTTCTCGATCAGCCGTGCCTTGTTCACCTGGAAAGGCAGCTCGCTGACGATGATCGTTTCGCGGCCGTTGGCTTCGACTTCGACCTCGGCCCTGGCGCGAACGAGGATGCGTCCGCGACCGGTGCGATAGGCTTCGACGATTCCTGCCGAGCCGTTGATGATGCCGGCGGTCGGGAAATCCGGACCCGGCACGATGCGCATGAGGTCCTCGAATTCGAGATTGGCATCATCGATCAGGGCGATGCACGCGCTCAGCACCTCGGTCAGGTTGTGCGGCGGTACATTGGTCGCCATGCCGACGGCGATGCCGGCCGAACCGTTGACGAGCAGGTTGGGGATGCGCGCCGGAAGGACCGTCGGCTCAAGTTCCTTCTCGTCGTAGTTGGGCTGGAAATCGACGGTTTCCTTGTCGATGTCGGCGAGCAGTTCGGAACTGAGTCGATCCAGCCGGCACTCGGTGTAACGCATGGCCGCCGCATTGTCGCCATCGACCGAGCCGAAGTTGCCCTGGCCGTCGATGAGCATGTAGCGCATCGAGAAATCCTGGGCCATGCGCACGAGGGCGTCATAGATCGACGAATCGCCGTGCGGATGGTATTTACCCATCACGTCACCGATGACGCGGGCGCACTTCACGTAGGGCCGGTTCCAGACCGTGCTCGACTCCTGCATCGCATACAGGATGCGTCGATGCACGGGTTTGAGGCCGTCGCGCACATCGGGCAACGCACGACCGACAATCACGCTCATCGCGTAGTCGAGATAGCTTTGCCGGACTTCGTCTTCGATGTTGACGCGTATGACTTCTTTGGCGAACTCAGCCATTGAGCAATTCTTCCATATGAATCAGGACGTTACGGCTCGAAAACCAACCGTGTCGTGGTGCCGGAATGGTCGCGGCGAAAACGCGAAATATTAGCACGAAACGGCACCCTTCCGCGCGCTCGGCAAGTACGCGAATCGAAGCGCGTGAAGCACTGCCCGGGCCGACCCGAAGCCGCCCGCGGCATCAGGATTCCGGATGCCGGAAGATCCAGAATCGCGAGGCTGAAAAATTGACCACGAAGCCGCCGATCGAGCCGATCGCGACGGCGAGTGCCGGCAGGCGCTGGGCCAGCGGGTAGTGATAGACCACAGCCGAGTAGATCGAGAAATTGACCGCGAAACCACCGCACATCGCGAACACGTAGCGCGACCATTCGCCGAATCGCCCGTAGTGACGGATGTGCTTGAACGTGAAGCTGCGGTTGAACAGCCAGGTCGTGGTCGCTGCTGCAAGGAACGAGAACAGGCGCGACAGATACGGATTCGCGGCGAACGCGCTCACGAGAAACTGGACGATGCCCGCATCGACGAGGAATCCGATGAAGCCGACGACGCAGAACAGGATCACCTGGCGCATCGCGTCGTGGCTCAGCGCAGCGGAAGGAGGACGGCGGACAGGGGCATCGCCGACGGAGTCAGCCGAACATCGCCTGCATGCGCGACGCGTCGGGTTTCTCGATGACACCACGCTCGGTGACGATGGCATCGATCAACCCGGCCGGCGTCACGTCGAACACCGGATTCCACGCGACTGCCCCGTCGACCACGGTGCGCTGCCCGGAGTGCGCGAGCAGTTCCGAGGAATCGCGCATCTCGATCTCGATGTCGTCGCCACTGACCGTCGCCATGTCGACTGTCGATGCCGGCGCAACAACCATGAAGCGGACGCCGTGGTGGCGCGCGGAGATGGCCAGCTGGTAGGTGCCGATCTTGTTGGCGACATCGCCGTTCGCGGCGATGCGATCGGCGCCGACGACAACCCATTGCACTTGTCCCGATTTCATCAGGTGCGCCGCGGCGGAATCGGAAACCAGCGTTGCCGGGATGCCGTCGCGCATCAATTCCCACATCGTCAGGCGCGCACCTTGCAACCAGGGTCGCGTTTCGCCGGCGAACACGCGACTGATCCGGCCACCGCCGACGCCGGCGCGGATCACGCCGAGCGCGGTGCCGTAACCAGCGGTCGCCAGCGAGCCGGTGTTGCAGTGGGTCATCACACCGACACTCTCGCCGAGCAGGGATGCGCCGAGCTCGCCCATGTGCCGGTTGGCAGCGAGATCCTCATCCTGGATCTGCTGCGCTTCCCGTTCGAGTGCCGGCGCATCCGCGCCCTCGGTGATGCGCCGCTGCATGCGATCGAGCGCCCACATCAGGTTGACCGCGGTCGGTCGAGCGGCACGCAGCATCGGCAGGGCCGCGTCCACTGCATCACGACCGCGCTGCGCAGCGAGCACGACGCCCCACGCGGCCGATATGCCGATCGCGGGCGCACCGCGCACGACGAGGTCACGAATCGCCTGCGCGACCTGCGCAGCCGTCGTGCAATCGATGTAGTCCTCGACGAAGGGCAGCTTGCGCTGATCGAGGAGGCGCAGACGGTCGCCGCGCCAGAGCACGGCGCGGATCGAATCATGGGAGTCGAGGTCATTCATCGGCCAAGGATACCCGACTGATCGAGTGACTTCAGTCACGCTGCATTCCCTTGCGATGCGATCGAAATGCGTCGCTGCCTGGCCGCCTCCCGTGACGGCGGGAGGCATGGCGTGCGCACGACGTCAGTCGAAGCGCAGGCCGTTGATGCGCCGCGTGCGTTGCTGGAGTGCCGCAGCAATCACCTCGCGGCTTGCATGGATGCGCAGGTGCGAACGTGCGCGACTGGCAGCGGTGTAGAGCCATTCGCGAGTCAGCAACGGATGCGGCTCATCGGGCAGGACCAGTTCGACCGTATCGAACTCTGAGCCCTGCGCCTTGTGCACGGTCATCGCCCAGGCGCTCTCGTGCGGCGGCAGCTGTGCCGGCAGGAGTGCCTGCAGGTCGCCATCGCCGCGCAGGAACCAGGCGCGCAACGGCGAGCCGGGTTGCTCGCCAAGCAGCACGCCGACATCCCCGTTGTAGAGCCCCAGCGCATGCTGGTTGCTCGTGACCAGGATGGGCCGCCCGGAGATGAAAGCGCTCGACGAGAAGGCTCCATGCAGGGCTGTCGAGACGGTTTGGTTGAGACCGCTGACGCCCTGCGGGCCTTCACGCAATGCACAGAGTATGCGGTAGCGGTTGATCGCGGCGAGGGCGGTAGCGGGGGATTGCGCGTCGCTCAATGCGCGATAGGATTCACGCACGGTACTTCGCATGGCCGCACTGTCTGCTCGCCACGGCTGCTCGTGCCAGCGGATGTCGTCACTGCCCGACAAGGTATCGAGCACAGCTTCCGCATCGCCAAGCCGGATCGCGCGCACAAGCCGCGCAATACCGGAATCACCGCCGAAACGACGCGGTCGTTCAAGACGCACGATGCGGTCCGCGATGATCGCTCGTTCGTTGCTGGTCGGCACTGTCGCCGCACCCGCCGCTGCAATCCATTGCGCCGATGGCACGCTGTAGCGGTTGTACCTGTTCGTGGCGGCCAAGGTCGCCAGCACGGCGCCGTTCTCGACCGCCGGCAACTGGTCGGCATCGCCAAGCAGGATAAGTCGGCATCCGGGCTTCAAGGCGCGCAGCAGCTTGGCCATCAGCGGCAGATCGACCATCGAGCATTCGTCGACGACAAGCACATCAAGATCGAGCGGCCGAGCGGCATCGCGTGCCGGCTGCACGGACTGGGGGCGGAATCCGAGCAGGCGATGCAGGGTGCTCGCATCGGTCGGCAGGTCCGCCCGCTGGTCGTCGGTCAGCGCAAGATCCTTCAGGCCGAGCCGCACCGATTCGCTCAACCGCTGGGCAGCCTTGCCAGTCGGCGCAGCAAGGCCGATGTGCAGGCGACGATCCGAAAACCGCCGGATCAGGGCAAGCACGCGCAAGGCCGTGAAGGTCTTGCCGGTGCCGGGCCCGCCGCAGATCACGGTCAGTGGCGCGCGCAACGCCATAACGGCGGCGACACGCTGCCAGTCGGTTTCCGCAGGGTCTCCGGGAGGCAGCAGGGGATCAAGGGCATCGCGCACTTCGGCAGGGTCGGGGCTCGTCGAAAGCGGCTCGGTGCGCGCGATCAGGGCAGCCTCGATTTCGCGCTCGTAACGCCAGTAGCGCCGCAACCAGGCGCGCTCGCCCTCGACGACGATCGGCGAATCGCTGCCCGCCGAACCGATGAAGGCCGCCTGCGGCCATGCGCCGGAGCGCAAGGCTTCGTGCCATGCGTGGATGGCCCGCTCGCGCAATCCCGGCTCGGTGCCGGACGGCCACTCGGCGAGCAGCTCCGGCGTGAAGCAACTGTGTCCGCGACCGACTGCCCAACTGTTCAGCGCAGCCAGGTGCAAGGCAGACCTGTCGCTGCCCGGCCAGATGGAGTCGAACGCATCAATGAGGGCGGCGTCAAGCGCGCTGAAGCCGCCTTCGCGCATTTGTTCGAATGCGCTCATGCGACTGCTCCCTCGCACCAGGCATCGAGTGCGTCGATCAAGGCGGCAGGTGGACGATCGTGATGGATGCCTGCGCGATCGCCTTCGCGCATGCCGCGCACGAACAGGTACAAGGATCCGCCGATATGGCGCTCGTAGTCGTACTCGTCGCCGAGCCGCGCGCGCAGGAAACGCTGCAGGGCAACCAGATAGATCAGGTATTGCAGGTCGTAATCATGTGCACGGATCGCCGCCGGCAAGCGTTCGGACGCGTAGTCGGCACGCGCCGGACCAAGCAGGTTGGTCTTGTAGTCGAGCACGTAGTAGCGATCCTGCCAGCGCAGCACGAGATCGATATAGCCGGTCATCAGACCGCGAACACTGGCGCGTCGCACGACCAGCTCACCGGCCGTGCGTGCATGGTCAGGCCAGGCCGCGAGCAGTTCTTCGAAGGCATCGAGCCGGGAACCGCCGAGCGGAAACAGGAACTCGAGTTCGGCCAGCGATTCACCCTCGGCCAAGTCCATCAGGCGCAATCCCGAACCCGGCAGCAGTTCACTGCGCACGCTCTCGCGCGTGATCGTCGCAATCGTCTCGATGTCTTCTCCCGCATAACCGTGGTCGGCGCAGATGCGCGCGAGGTCGGCATGCACTCCGGCATTCGCCAGTTCGGCGAACGCGACATCCTCGAATACCTGGTGCACGCACACACCGAACGCCGCGCCACGCGGCCATTGCGGCACGGGATCCTCGACCGCCTGCGCAGGGCTCGTCACAAGCGGCGCGTCGAACTCGTCATGATCGGCCGATGGCGCATGCTGGTTGCCGCCGAACAGCCGGCTGTAGCTGAGCGTTTCGAGGCCACGCTCGATCCTGCCCCGGAATTCGGCAACGACCAGATCCGGCGTGTCGCTCGCATCGGCAAGCCGCTCGACGAGCGGCGGCGCGACGTCGAGCAGTTCGATGCCTATGCGTTCTTGCGAACGCTCGACCAGGCCGGCCAGTCCCTGCCCGATCCGTTCCGGCCGATCCTTGAGCGAGGCGAGCTGATCGGGGTGCTTGATCGCAGCGTCCCGAAACCACAGCCAGGCGAAAGGACCGGTCAGGCTCGTGCTGTTCCTGGGGGTATTCGTCCAGGCCCATGCCAGCCAGACGCGGTGACGCGCGCGCGTGATCGCGACATAGGCAAGACGCAGGCTTTCGGCGAACTGCTCGTCGCGCTGGACCAGGGCATGTGCCTTCCATTGCGGACCGCCGATGTCAATGCGCAGTTCGTCGCCGGCATGCCAGGCCACCGCCTCGTCCGCCTCCTCGCGGTTGTCGAACGAATTCCAGCGCGTGCCCGTCGCAAACGGCGCGAACACGACGTCGTACTGCAAGCCCTTGCTGCGATGCACGGTCAAAATCTGCACCGCACCCGCATCATCGGCAGGCCGCAACTGTTCGGCATGGCCCGCCCCGCGCTCCTCGTCGGCTTCGATGCGGCGCTGGCCGAGCCAGTGCAGCAGCTCGGCAGGTGACGAGCGTCGCGCCGATTCGAGTTGCAGCAGCTCGGCAAGATGGAGCAGGTTGGTGACCCGACGCCGTCCATCCCAGCGAGGCAACAGGCGTACCGCGGCCTCCTGCACACAATGCGCAATCGTCGCGTAAGCCCCCCTGTCGAGCCAGCGCTGGCGCAAACCCGCAATCCGCGCGAGCTGGGCTTCCCAAAGGCCGAGATCATCCCGCCCTGCAAGCAGATCGCGCAGATCGACGCCCAGCAGTTCAGTTGCCAGTGCGCTGCGCACACGGGCCGAATTGGCGGGCGCATCGAGCGCGGCCAGCAGGCGTTCGATCTCGATCGCCTCGTCGCTGGCGTGGACGCTCGCCGCACTCAGGTAGTCGCTGGCGATATTCCATCGCGCGAGCTCGCGCGCCGCCTGTTCGGCCTGGCGATTGCTGTGCACGAGCACGGCGATGCCCGGCATCTCGACGCCGTTCTCGCGCGCCGCAGCGAGGATCCGCCGGACCTCGGCGGCGACCTCGACGAGGATGCGCTCGGCAAACGCAGGCGTCGTCCATGGCTTGCGCTTGTCCTTCTCGATGCGATCCGGCAGGCGCCACACGGTCAACGGTGCGTCGGCAGCCAGCCAATGCTCCGGCTTGTCCTTGCCTTGCGGGAATCGGGCCGGCTCGAACGGGATGAAATCGACGAGGAACGGATCGGTGACGCCATCGAAAACACTGTTGGCCGCCGCGATCAACGCGGCATCCGATCGCCAGTTCTCGCGCAGCGTGTGGCGGTTGCCGCCGGCATCGCGCGCCGCCGCATGATAGGTATGGATGTCGCCGCCACGGAAGCGGTAGATGGCTTGCTTGGGATCACCGATCAGCAGCAGCACCGCATCGGCGCGCGCCGCGTGGATGCGATGCAGGATCGCGTACTGCAGCGGATCGGTGTCCTGGAATTCGTCGACCAGCAAGGCGGGGATCGCAGTCGCGATGCTGCGGGCCAGCGCCTCGCCCGCCACACCATGCAGGCGCTCGTGCAATTGCCCGATCAGGTCATCGAAACCGAAACGGCGCAGGCGCTCGCGGCGCGCGGCGAGTCCCTCGCGCACGAACTCGATCGCCGCACTCGTGAAGCGGGCAAGCAAGGCGGCATCGAGTTCACGCCGGGCAGCCTGCATTGCCTCGACGCAGGCCGCGACCTCGGCCAGTTCGCCCGTGGGGTACCAGCCTGACTTGTCCGCCCTTTGCAAACGTGCGCGCGCGATCACGCCCGCGTTCAACGCATCGAGTGCACGCACATCGACCCGGGCAGGATCCCCCGCACATGCATCCGCGCAGAGCTGCATCGAAGTCGCGCCGTGCGGATTTTTCTTTCCCGTGGAAAGCAACTTGTCCGCGACCGCCCGCTGCAACTGCTGCATCGCCGCGTCGATAGCGCCGGTGGCATGCAGGCGCTGCCAGTCCGCGAGGGTCGTTGCAAAAGCGCCGCGACTGCGCACCACCCATGCCGGCGCATCGGCCGGATCAATCCGCGTTGATGGCAAGGCCAATGCCTGCGAGCGCAGCAGGTCGCTGGCGAGATCCGCAGGCGCGCTCCAGCGTTCGAGGATGGCTTCGACGGCCTCATCGGCATCGACGATGACATGCCGTCGCCAGAAGTCGCGCACGAGTTCCTGCGCGGCCTCGTTGCCGGCATCGTTGTCGAGTTCGAACAACGGCAGACCGGTTTCGAATGCGTGCTCGGCGAGCAACTGCTTGCACAGGCCGTGCAGGGTCGAGATGCGCGCCTCGTCGAAGCCAACAAGCGCCGACAGCAGAATATTCCTCGCACCGTCCATCGAAACCTTGTCGGCTCGATGCTTCTTCAATAGCCGATCCAGCTCGTCCGGAACCCGGGCTTCGTCCCGTTGCAGCCGACTGATCGCCTCGGCCATGCGCGTGCGCAGGCGACCGCGCAGTTCGCGCGTCGCCGCATCGGTGAATGTGACCACGGCGATCTCGCGCACGCCGAGCTTCCGCTCCAGCAGCAGGCGTAGATACAGCAGGGCGATATTGAAGGTCTTGCCGGTGCCGGCGCTGGCTTCGATCAGGTGCTGGCCGCTCAGCGCAAGCGCGGTGGAATCGAGGGTCGTGGTCATCGCCCGATCACCTCGGTTGCGGCCAGCAGGGGCAGGAACAAGGCCTCCGCGAAGCGCTCGAACAACTCACCGTGCACGGCCTCGGCGTGATGACGCGCGACCAGCGCGTGATGAGGATCGGCGCTTTCCGGCCAGTCATCGTCCGACCAGGCGGCTTGGGCGGCCTTGCGCGCCCTGTCCCGATCGCCCGAGCTGATCAGCGAGGCCGCGAACTTCTCTGCACTCTTCGGGAACGCCGGCAGTGGCCACTGCAACCCGCGCGCGCGCCAGACCAGCAGATCGCGGATCCAGTTGCGCAGGTCATCCGCGGGTTTCAGCGCGATCGCCTTGGGTGCGTGTGCTTCGAGGCCGATCGCCCACATCTCGAGGCCGCTTTCATCACCGCCGAGCAAGGCACGTTCCAACACAAGCCGGGCCAGGTCGATGGCGCGAATCCTGCCCGGCCGACTGAGCAGCAGGACACGTCGGCCATCCGAGGTCTGCACAAGGTGGCGGATTGCTCCGCTGAGCCGCACGCGCAAATTCGCAAACTCGATCGTGCGCGCTTCCAGCATGACCGGTTCGAACGCACCGCCAAGCAGATCGATCGCCCGTTGCTGCAACGCCTCGACTTCGCTGGTCAATGCATCCCAGGCCTGTTGCCCGACGATGCCAAGCGGGAACGAACCTTCGCGCTGAACGCGCTTCAGATCGGGACGTGCGGCCGGCGGGCCGAGCCGGCGATCGGCCAACTGGTAACGCGACAGGCGATCGAGCGTGAAGGCTTCGACATCTTCATCCCGCTCGGCTTCGGGCAGATGCAGCGGCAACTGTTGACGGAAGAACGCGCGCGCCGGATGGTGCAACCAGGCGAGCAGTTCGTCGATCGAAAGATCGCTCCACTCGATCGTCGAATCGGCGACGGATGGTGCGACCGGCGCATCGTCGAAAGCGCCGACGAACGGCGCCGGATCGACCCAGCCCCCGATCAATTTGCGCGCCGCGCTCCACCAGCGCCGGTCATGGCCCGGCGCGCTTGAACCGGCGCGGAAGCACGCCGGTGCAAACGCGTGCATCGGATGGCGGCGTACGATCGTGGATTCGACCCGCTTCCACGCTTCCTCGCCATAGGCAGAGGCCAGGAAGCCGATCAATTCCTCGACCGGCGGCGACGGCGGATCGCTCCCGGCCGACTTCGCGTCACGATCCACGTGGCTGAGATAGAACACGTCGCGCGCGGCAATCAGGCTTTCGAGAAACAGGAAACGATCGTCCTCGCGGATCGTGCGATCACCGGCCTGCGGATACTTGCGCATCAGGTTGAATCCAGCCGGCGGTTGCCGGCGCGGAAACTCGCTGGCATCGAGACCGAGCACGCAGACCACGCGATGCGGCACGTTGCGCATCGGCACCATGCCGCAAAAGGTGATGCCGAACCGCCCTGCCCGCGCCGCCCGCGGCTCGGCGATCGCGGCATCGAGCGCGCTGCGTGCGACAGTGAAGTCGATCGGCTCATCGTCAAGCCAGCGCGCGGCCGTGTTGCCGAACGTGGCGATGGCTTCGCGCAGGTCACGCAGCGCGCCAAGCTCGGCGGCCTCGGTCGTCCCGGTATCGAACAGTGCGTCGAGCCGATCGATCAGCCAGCGTTTCCAGTCGCTTGCACTGCGTGGTTTCGTGAAGCCCGCGCGGGTCGCCGCGAGCGCATCGATGAAACGCGCGAACTGACCCAGCCATTGCGCAGAACCGCCTTCGGCATTGAGCGCCGGCACGACATCGGCGCGCATCGACACATCATCGCCCGCGGCATAGCCGAGCAACAACCGATTGAAGCCAAAGCGCCAGGTCGTCTCATCGATCGCGGCCGCGCCCAGTTCGGCACGGAAGGCGGCATCGAGGCCCCAGCGGATGCCGCTGTCGGCAATCCAGGTGCGCAACCAGTCCTGCGCTTCGCCATCGAGCACGTAACGTCGCGCGATGGCCGGCTCGGCGAGCAGGCCAAGGACCTCGCTGACCGCGATACGGCTTTCGCCCAGCGCAAGGATGCGCGCGAATGCATCGATCAGCGGATGCGCCGCGCGCAAAGGCACGTCGCTGATGCCGTACGGGATCGCCAGTGCATCGTCGTCGCCGAACACGGCGGCAATGTAGGGCACGTAGTCTTCGATGCGCGGCGACATGACCACGATCTCGTGCGGCAGCAGATCATCGAGACTGTCGAAAAGATCCAGCAGCCGATCGCGCAGGACTTCCACCTCGCGCCGGCGACTCGCGCACTGGTGCAACTGCACGGAAGGCACGCGCTCGATCGCGGGCGGCGGCGCGTGGCCAGGATCGAGCAGGAGGATGCCGGCCTGCAGCCAGCCAAGCAGGCCGCTCGAAGCGGGCGCGGCAAACGCATCGTCATCGTGCACGACCAGGTCCGGTGCGTGGATCGCCTTGAGGAACTCGCGACCGAGTCCGCCCCACGAAGCCAGCAACGGGTGGCCGGTTTCCGCATGCGCATCCTCTTCGCGACGACCCTGCGTGGCCCGCAACTGGTGACGACGCACGCGTTCGCGATCGGAAACGATGTCACCCCAATAGTCGAGGCAGGGGTTGGGTTGATAGAAGCGCAGCGGCACGCGCCGGGCCAGGGCAAGGAAGAATTCCAGCAACAGCGGCGGCAGATGGGCGGCGCCGAAGATCGAGAAGCCCGCTTCGAGTCCATGCGGCACCTCCGGCGCGCGCTCGATGTCGCCAAGCACCTTTCGCATCAGGCTGGCCCGGTCCAGCTCGTCGGCCGATCCGGCCAGGTGGCGCATGAGTTCGGCCTGCCAGCGTGCGTCGATGTCGTCCAAGCCAGGGCGGCCCTGGACCCAGTCACGGATCCACTGCGGTCGCGCCATCGTGTATTCATCGAACAGGCGGGCAATGTCTACGGCCAGGTCGTAGCGTTGGCGCTGATCGGCAGGGTCGCCGAGATAATTGCGCACGCGCGCGAAATTCCTGCCACGGAACACGCCTGGCAAGGCCGCATGAATGCGCCAGGCCAGCGACTCGCGCGAGAACGCGGAATCGCGCGGCAGCGTGCCGGACAGACTGCGCAGCACCTGCCAGACGAAGCTCGACGGCAACGGAAACTCGATATTGATCGCGATCCGGCAGCGGCCCGCGATGCGCTCCTGCAACCAGCGCCCGAGGGCCGGATGGGCGACAACCACGATGTGCGGCCGCAACGGATCGCTGCTGCCACGCGCCTGCAGATCGTCGACCAGCCGATCGGCAAGGATCTCCAGCCGGTTTCCGTGAATGAATTGTGCTGCCAGCATCACCTTCCCTTTCGCCGTCCACTCCGGATTATTCACGAGTACGCACGATGATTGGACCTGCGTCCTTCATGAACAGGCCGGGCTGAAGATTGGACCCCGATAAAGTCGTGACTGCATGCCACTCCCGCTGGACGAAGCCAAAACGACTGCATGCTTCTCCCGCTGGCGCGAGAAAGCCCGCAGCAAGGATCACGGCACTCATGGCTAGAATCCATGGAGAGCTGTCGCGGCGGGAGCCTGTCACCTGCGAATCTCGCAGCATGATACCGGTCGGTTCATCACGATGCGGCTAGACTGCTGCCGGCGTGATCCCGCCCCGGGGATCGCCCAGCCAGCCAATCCCGACCTGACCGAGAATCCGCGCGCCTCGCCATGCCAATCCACCGCACCGCCCGCATGCCTGTCCTGTGCTGCGCCCTGCTCGCGCTTCCGGCGCAAGCCGTACCGACGCAGGAATACGAAATCGAGCCGGTACTTGGCGCAAGCAGCCTCGTGCAGCCCGCCCTGCTTTCGGGTCCCGGATTCCAGGTCGATCCGCACGTGGAAATCCGCGGCTACATGGCACGCTTCACGATCGACACCCGGGTCGGGCCGATCCAGGCGGATAGCGTGGAGATACTCGGCGATCGCATCGCCGAGCTGCCCGCGCTGGAGGCGCTCGATCAGCTCACCCGTGGCCAGGCGTTTCTCGATGCGGCCGACGACTCGGTGACGAAAACCGCCAAGGGCATTGGCCAGGTCCTGCGCCATCCGATCAAGACCCTGGTCGGCATTCCGGCCGGCGTCGCGCGCTATTTCGGCAAGCGCTTGAGCAGGATCGGCCATCAGGCGCAGGCGCTTTCCGATCGCACCGCGCGCGAGCTGGGCAGCGCGGGCAATCCCTACCCGCGTGACGACGGTCCGATGACCGAGGCACGCGAGATCGATCGCGAGGAATCGGATGGCCGATCCGGCACCAACAAGCATCGCTGGTATGACCGCACGGGCGCCGAACTCGAACGCGAAGTCAAACGCCAGCTCAAGTACGGGCAAGTCCGCCGGGAACTGGCCGAGCGCCTCGGCATCGATCCGTACACGAGCAATCCGCACTTGAGCGAACGTCTCGATCAGCTCGCCTGGGCAGGTTCGGGCGGGCGTTATGCGGCGACTGCAGCGCTGGGTTCGATCGGTGGCGTCGGCGGCATCGCACTGGCCCAGGGCAGCCAGCTCAACGAGATCGTGTGGAAACTCGATCCCGACCAGGTACGCGAGCGCAACGCGCAACGCCTGAACCGCCATTGCCGTGACAATCTGCTGATGCGCCAGTTCCTGCGCCGCGGAACCTTCACCCCCAGTTTGCAGACCGCGATGATCGACGCGCTCGACCGGTTGCAGCCCGCCGCCGGCTGCGATGCCCTGCTGGAACTCGCGATGACGGCGCAATCCGAACTGGAGGCGCGCTACATCGTCAACGCGCTCGGATTGATTGCGCACCGACTCGAAGCGCGCGCACACGGCGGAACGCTTGTGACGATTGGCGCCGGACTGGCCTACGACAGTGTCGATGGTGAACGCGTGCTGCCGCTGCCGGTCGACTACCTGGCATGGACGGACGAGGTTTCGCGCTTCCTCGACAACGCGGCGTTCGCCATCGAACACAAGACCGTGCTCCTGGCCGGAACGGCGACGATGCGCAGCCAGCAGGAATTGACCGGGCGCGGCTGGAACATCGTGGTCGATGCGCGCGAGCGACACACCGACCGACTGGTCAGCCGCGGCGATGCCGTGGTCGAGCGTCGATAGGACCGGATCGGGCACGCCGGATTGCCGTTCCGGCGGGATTCGACGGTTTGCTCGCCAGCCAGATCAGATGGCGCGCGCCCTTGCTGCCATGCGCGCGCACCGGCACCTCGTCGACGGCGAAGCCGACCTGGCGCAGGCGCGCGACAAACCGGCGATCGGGATGCGCCGACCAGATCGCGAGCACGCCACCCGGACGCAGTGCCGCCATCGATGCGGCGAGCCCGGGCATCGCGTACAACCAGTCGTTGCCGATCCGGGTCAGTCCGTCGGGGCCGTTGTCGACATCGAGCAGGATCGCGTCGAGACCCGATCGTTCGCTCCTGATCACCATCGCGACGTCGCATTCGCGCACCTCGACACGCGCGTCATCGAGTGGAAAACCAGCATGCCGACCGAGCGACCCGCGATTCCACGCGACGACGCCAGGCACCAGTTCGGCGACGATGACACGCGCATCCTGGCCGAGATGGGCGAGTGCAGCCGCCAGCGTGAAACCCATGCCAAGACCGCCGATCAGGACACGCGCCTGTCTGCCCCGCGGAATCCGCTCGCAGGCGATTGTCGCCAACGCATCCTCGGAGCCGTGCATGCGCGTCGACATGAGGTCGCCGCCGCCAGCGATCTTGATCGAGTAGTGATCGCCTTCTGCAAACAGGCGCAGCTCGCCACCACCGGGAATCGGCGCGGTATCGACCAGGCGCATTCGATCCATGCGGGCCGGCGACACGTGCGACAGGTCACTCGACGCCTTCAAACTCATCGCGGAAAAGCAGGTCGGGCACATGCATGACGATGCAATGGATCGCGCCGGCCGAACCAATGATGCCGCTGCAATCGACCTGCACTATGGTGCGATCCGGCAGCGCGGTCTGGAATGTCGCCAGCGCCTGGGCGTCCTGCGCGGCATAGCTGCCGCCAAAACGGCAGATCAGCGCAAGGTCGTTGAGCAGGACAGCATTCGTGTAGGTGTAGTGCGCACCGCCTGCGCGCCAGCCTGGCGTGCGATAGACCGTGTATCCGCGTGACTGCATCAGCGATGCGGTGGC
This sequence comes from Pseudomonadota bacterium, assembly GCA_029561145.1. GTDB lineage: Bacteria > Pseudomonadota > Gammaproteobacteria > Xanthomonadales > Rhodanobacteraceae > Dokdonella. The sequence goes on along the minus strand of JAKQJM010000090.1, from coordinate 7,947 downwards.
ATCGGTCACCGTCTTGGGCACGCCGCCACCTTCCCCGGCTGCGTATTCGCCGATCAACACCGTGTTGTCGGCAAGCGGCAACATCCACATGTCGATATGCTGGGTCGAGTCGTAGCTGATCGGGAACGGATCGGTCAGGGTCACATCGAGACCCTGGTACAACGCGTAGTAGTCGCGGATCTGCTGTTCGCTCACGCCAGGGTTCTCGTTGACGATCAACCTCGTCATGAACGCATCACGATTCCGGAACAAGTGAAAATTGCCGCCACCGTGCGTCAACGGGATGTCGTAGTTCGGCTCGCCGCGAACTGTGGAGGCAACGTCGGGATAGGCGTCATCGACGATCCGCTGCGGCCGGTTGTAGATGTGATCGATGATGCCGAGGCGGCCACTGTCGTCAATGAAGCGCGGACCATAGTCACGCATCCAGACGCTGCACTGGTTGGAATTGCTGCAGGGCTGGACGATGAAACCTACCCGATCCATGTTGGCGCCAGCTCCGGCAAGTGTGCTTGCGGCGCTGTTCTGCTGACTGGTTCCGGTGACCACGACGTACATCCGGGCGGAACTGTCGCCGGTGGTGATCGCGACGGTCATGTCGGTCAGCAGCGAATTGAACGAGCCCCAGCGGACCATCAATCCCTGATTGTCCTCGTACTCGGCCTGCGCACGTGCGCTGCCTGGCGGTGGTGCGAGCACGTGGTCCGGAATCCGCGGCGCGACAGGGTGCTCACCGGGGCCGAACCCACGTGGCAGCGGATTCGGATTGTCGTCCCGGATGCTTGCAAGGTAGGCCGGATCGACACGTTTCACGGCCGCCACGGCAGGCTCGAAAACGACCAGCAACAACAAGCCGACAAGAATGCAACGCATCGCCAGATACCCCCGATCGCCCACGCCAGTCGCGAAGTCTAACGGGCTTTTCCCTCCGCGGGCTTGATCGGGTAGCGGGAATGGTCAGCCGGCGGGGCTGCGCCGGAAACCGCTTTGACGGACAATCGCCGTTTCCCCGAAACCCGAAATCGCCATGGACTCCGCAACCCGCACCCGCCTTGCCAGCGAACTCGAATCGATCCGCGAGCAAGGCCTGTTCAAGACCGAACGCATCATCGCCACGCCGCAATCGGCGCAAATCCGCACCAGCGACGGTCGCGAAGTCCTCAATTTCTGCGCCAACAACTATCTCGGCCTCGCCGACAATGCGGAAGTGATCGAAGCGGCCAAGCAGGCCCTCGATACGCACGGCTTCGGCCTTGCCAGCGTGCGCTTCATCTGCGGCACGCAGGATCTGCACAAGCAGCTCGAAGCGCGCATCTCGGAATTCTTCGGCACCGAGGACACGATCCTCTACACGAGCTGCTTCGACGCCAACGGCGGCCTGTTCGAGACGATCCTGTCCGATGAGGACGCGGTGATCTCCGATGCGCTCAACCATGCCTCGATCATCGACGGCATCCGCCTGTGCAAGGCCGAGCGCCGCCGCTACGCCAACAGCGACATGGCCGAACTCGAGAAGCACCTGATCGGGACGCAGGACAAGCGCACGCGCCTGATCGCCACCGACGGCGTGTTTTCGATGGACGGCTATATCGCCAGGCTCGATGAAATCGTCGCGCTGAAGAAGAAGCACAACGCCCTGCTCATGGTCGATGACTCGCACGCCACCGGATTCGTCGGTGCGAATGGTCGCGGCTCGGCCGAGCTGCACGGCGTCATGAACGAGGTCGATGTCTTTACGTCCACGCTCGGCAAGGCGCTCGGTGGCGGCTCCGGTGGCTTCACGACGGGTCGGCGCGAAATCATCGATCTGCTGCGCCAGCGTTCGCGACCCTACCTTTTTTCCAACACGCTGCCGCCGCCGCTGGTCGCTGCGAGCATCAAGGTCTTCGAGATCCTGTCGCGCTCGAATGCCCTGCGCGATCGCGTCGAAGCCAACGCGCGGCATTTCCGCCAGCGCATGAGCGCAGCCGGCTTCGACCTGCGTCCGGGCAATCATCCGATCGTGCCGGTCATGCTCCACGAAGCCAAACTCGCCCAGCAATTCGCCAGTGCCCTGCTCGACGAAGGCATTTACGTGATCGGCTTCTTCTACCCGGTCGTCCCGCAAGGCCAGGCCCGCATCCGCACGCAGATGAGCGCCGCGCATTCGATCGAGCAGATCGACCGTGCGGTGGATGCGTTTGTGAAGGTGGGCAAGCAACTCGGCGTGATCTGAATTCAGCGAAACGCATCATGGTGCCGGACAACTCAAGGGCCTGGCGGCGTTCTCCTTTACAACTTCGAAGCGGGAGAAGGGACGGAAGATGCCGACTTATCCTTCTCCCGCCTTGTGGGAGAAGGTGCCGAAGGCGGATGAGGGGCTTTGGCTGTCACGACTGTCTTGGCGCGATGGATCGCGCCGATTTGGCGCGTGGTGGGGCGTTCATCAAGGAGCGAAGGATCCTCAAGGTGAACCGGTTTCTGCATGGCGCATCGTGTTCCCGAGCAACGCAGGGTCCGGCGTTGTTTTCTTTTGCAAATTCGAAACCGAAAAAGCGTACTCATCCGCCTTCGGCGCCTTCTCCCGTCCCGGGAGAAGGAACAGCAGAGGCGGAAAAAAGCAATGCGTTGCCGCGCTGAACCCAGCGCGACGGAGATGCGAGTGCCCGAACTTCGTCTTCAGCCAAATCTCGCCACTTTCCTTTGCCCAACTCGCCGAGGTGCAGCTCTCCGATCGCCACCCGAATCAGGCGCAACACTGAAATATCGAACGCGGCGAGCAATCGGCGGATCTGTCGGTTGCGGCCTTCGTCAAGGACAATTTCGAGCCAGGCATTCTTCGCGCCACGGCGCAATTCGCGAACGGAAACCGCAGCGAGCCGTTCGCCGGCGTCGTCGATGCCCGATTGCATCTGCTTAAGCAAGTCCGCGTCGGGCAGACAATCGATCTGCACATGATAGGTCTTGTCGAGCTGCGATTCGGGTGCGGTGATGCACGCTGCCCATTCGCTGTCATTGCTGAAAAGCAGCAGGCCTTCGCTGGCCTTGTCGAGGCGTCCGACCGGCGCGATCCATGGCAGGTCGGTGCCCTCGAACAGCGCGTAAACCGTATCGCGACCACGTTCGTCGTTCGCCGTGGTGACGCATCCACGCGGCTTGTTGAGCATCAGGTAGCGCCGCCCGATTCCAGAAACAGCGGCGCCATCGATCGCAATCGCGGCATCCGGCCGCGTGCGCGACTCGGGATCGCGGACCAGCTTGCCGTCCACGCGCACACGTCCTTCGCGTACGCGCTTTTCGGCCTGGCTGCGCGAACACATGCCGCGCTTGGACATCACGCGCGCCAGCCCATGCTCCCGATGGGCCGAGGATTCGGACTTTCCGGTGGGTCGACGCGGTGGGCTGGGCAACTCGTGATCCTCCGGCAGGACGCCGGATTCTACTGCGACGGAGTGCCTTCCCGTTTCGCGGCCTCTTCCGACATGCGCGCTGCGAGTCGCCGTTCGCGAATCGAGTAGGCCTTGGTGAGATCCGCGGCGTAGTAGGCCGAAGTCGTGCACTGCGGGTTGAAGCGCTCGGTCAGGGCATCCTGATCGGAAAGCGCCGCATTGAGTCGCACGACCAGGTCGTTGTAGGCATCGACTGCCGTGCCATGTTCCTCGACCTTTGCATTGAAGGCATCGATCGCATGCTGGTCGCTCGCGTCGAGCATCTGGCGTTCCGCGTCGATGATCTGCGCCAGGCCGCGATAGCGGGACTCGGCCAGGTCGGCCTGGAGTTCGAGCCCGTCGGCTTCGCGCTTGCGGTTGTCGAGATCGCGATCGAGATCGATGCAGGCGACCAGTTCGTCGACCGTCATGGCCTTGCCGTCATGCCGTTCGCCCGGCTTGAGCGCCCGGCCGCCGAACGGATCCGTCTCATCGGCGCTGCTCGCCATCGACGCTGCCAGACACAAGGCAGTCGCCAATCCGCACAAGCAAGGCGCGTAACGGGAGGCCATCGTGGTTTCCTCGCAAGCTGGAATGTCCATCATCTCAACGACGATGGATGCCCAAAGGGGACACACGCGGGCACTCCTGCTCCTCGATCTCAATCCCGTCTGGGGGTTCGCGGCGTATCCGGTCTCAACGGCTGCTCCGGCCCGATGCCATCCAGCACCATGATCGGCATCCCGCCGGGATTGGTGCCATTGGCAGGATGGTCGATGCTGGCAATCAGGCGGATCCACTAAGGGCTGCCACGAGGCCATCAGGGAATGACATCCACGGCAACGTTGGCGCGCTCCACGCAGCGTCGGTCATGTCGGGAACGGCGCAGTGGCGAATCCGCCGGAACTCCTGACCTGCGGCGGCTTTTGCTGCAAGCCGGATTGTCAGATCAAGGAGCAGCGCATTTTTCATCGTGCTTCGGAAATGCCGGGACCCGGTCGCTTTGTGCCACCCGGCATGAGTCGTCGCGGGCGGGAGCTGCAACGCAAACGGGGTGCCGAAGCACCCCGTTTGGTTCAAGCGTGGCAGCCGATCACGGCCGTCGTTCGAGCTCGGGATCGTTGCGCGTCACCGGCATCAGGTCCTGCTTCGAGACACCGAGCAGCAACAGCACCGGATTGGCGAAGAAGATCGACGAGGCGATGCCGATGAAGATGCCGATCAGCATGATGAGGCCGAAATTCTCGAGGGCGGGACCGCCAAGGAAATACAAGGTGCCAACGGCGAGTGCCGTGGTCACGCCGGTCATGATCGTGCGCGACAGGGTCGAGTTGACCGAGCGGTTGAGGATATCGGCCGAATCGCCCTTGCGCGAGGAGCGGAAGATTTCACGCACGCGATCGAACACGACGATCTTGTCGTTGATCGAATAACCGACGACGGAAAGCACGGCGGCCAGTGCCGGCAGATCGAATTCACGTCCGGTCAGCGCGAACGCGGCGACCGTGATCAGCGTGTCGTGGATTTCCGAAGCGACCGCGGAAACCGCGAAGCGCCACTCGAAGCGGATCCACAGGTAGATCGAGATGCCGGCGATGACGAAGATGACCGCGACGAGACCATCGCTGCGCAGCTCATCGCCGACCTGCGCGCCGACGAACTCGCTGTTGACGACCTTGGCATCGGGCCGCTTCGCGTGCAGGGCCTCGAGCACCTTGACCGCGATCTTGTCGTTGGCGACGACACTGGCTTCCTCGGTGGTCGAGGTGGCCTGCTCGTCGGCGACGATGCGGATCGCGAAATCGTTGGTGCCGCCATAGGTCTGCACGACAGCCTTGTCGAAACCACCTTCGGTCAGCGCCGCGCGCACGTCAGCGACGTCGATGGCGTTCTCGTAGGTCACTTCGACATTCGCGCCGCCGGTGAAGTCGAGGCCGTAGTCGAGTCCGCGCACGAAGATGATCGCGACGGAAACGATCATCAGCAGCGCCGATACGCCAAGGCTGACCTTGCGCCAGCGCATGAAATCGATATTGCTGTTCGGATTGAAAAGTTCCATGGAGGGTTCCCGAGGTCAGACCGGCAGCGACTTGAGCTTGGCCGAGCGACCGAAGACCAGCGCAACAAGCGAGTGGGTGCCGGTCACCGAAGTGAACATCGACGTGATGATGCCGATCGCGAGCGTGATCGCGAAGCCGCGGATCGGACCCGAACCGAAGGTCATCAGGCCGAAGGCGGCAATCAGGTGGGTGACATTGGCGTCGAGAATCGTCGCCCAGGCCTTTTCGTAGCCACCGCGGATCGCCGCGAACGGGGTGACGCCGTTGCGCGTCTCCTCGCGGATGCGTTCGCAGATCAGGACGTTGGCGTCGATCGCCATGCCGAGCGTCAACACGATGCCGGCGATGCCGGGCAGGGTCAGGGTCGCCTGGAAGATGCTGAGGATCGCGACCAGCAGGATCAGGTTCATCAACAGCGCGACGTTCGCGATCAGGCCGAAGACCTTGTAGTAGATCGCGACGAACACGACCACGAGGGCCAGGCCGACGATGACGGCGGTTACGCCCTTGCGGATGTTGTCGGCGCCGAGCGTGGAGCCGATCACGCGCTCCTGGACGATATCGACCGGCGCGGCGAGCGAACCGGAGCGCAGCATCAGGGCCAGGTCCGAGGCGCCTTTCATGCTGTCCAGGCCGGTCGTCTGGAACTTGTTCGAAAACACGCCGCGGATCGTCGCGAGATTGATGATTTCCTCGGTGATCTTGGCGCTGCGCACTTCCTTGCCGTCAACCAGGCGTACTTCCGGAGTGCGCTCGACGAGCACGACGGCCATGCCCTTGCCGACATTCTGCGAGGTGAAATCGAGCATCTTGCGCGCGCCGGCCGAGTTCAGCGCGACCGAAACCGATGGCGTGCCGGTCTGCTGGTCGGCGGCACTCGAGGCATCGACCAGTTCGTCGCCGGTGACGATGACCTTCTTCTTGAGTACGGCCGGACGACCGTCCTTCCAGTAGTAGATGCGCGAATCGGGCGGCACCGAGCCGGTACGCACGGCTTCGGCGACATTGGTGTTTTCATCGACCGCCCGGTATTCGAGGGTCGCGGTCGCGCCGAGCAGCTTCTTCGCTTCGGCGGTGTCCTGCAGGCCCGGAAGCTCGACGACGATGCGGCTGTCGCCCTGCTGCACGATCAGCGGTTCGGCCACGCCGAGTGAGTTGATGCGGTTGCGCAGGGTCGCGACGTTCTGCTTGATCGTGTTGTCGGCGATCTGCTTGATGCGCTCGGGCTTGACCTTGGCGATCAGGCTCGGCTGGTCGCCGATCGACGGACCTTCGGTGGTGACGAGGTCCTGCAGGTCCTTTCCGATGGCGGCCGCGATCGCATCGCGGTCCCCGCTGCTGCTGGCCTGGACGATGATGCCCTGCGCGGCACGGTTGACCTTGGCATTGCGGATGTTGCGATCACGCAGCAACGAGCGGATGTCGTCGACATAACGCTGTTCCTGGACATCGAGCACGCTTTTCTGGTCGACCTGCATGAGGAAGTGCACGCCACCCTGCAGATCGAGGCCGAGCGGCATCGAGTTGGCGCCGATCATGCGCATCCACTGCGGCACGGTCGAAGCGAGGTTGAGCGCGACCGTGAAATTGTCGCCGAGATCGGTGCGCAACGCGCTGGCTGCGGCCAATTGCGAATCGGTGTTCGGGAACAGGGCCAGCAGATGCTCGTCCTTGATCTCGACGCCGTCGAAACTGATCTTGCGCGTCTGCAGGGCCTGCAGGGCGCGCTCCTTGAGGGCCTCATCGACGACAGCGCTCTTGTTCGCGAGCACCTGCACCGCGGGTTGCTTCTGGTACAGCGAGGGCACGGCAAACAACACGCCGAGGACCGCCACGAGGGCGACCAGGATGTGCTTCCAGCGGGGATAATCGTTCATTCGTACAAATCCGGTTCTACGCGGTTACCGATCAATCAAGGGATGCAGCAGGATGCAGCGGTGGGCAGCGGGACGAAACAGGACCGCAACGCCGCCGTGGCATCCGCACCACAGCGCCGTTCAAGGCTGTGGGGCTGCCACGGTCGATATCAAGCCTGCTTGATCGTGCCTTTCGGCAGGACAGCGGTGATCGCGTTCTTCTGCAGCTTGATGCTGACCTTGTCGGCGATCTCGAGCGTGACGAAGGAATCGGCGATGTCCTCGATGCGACCGAGCATTCCGCCACTGGTCAGCACTTCGTCGCCCTTGGCCAGGGCCGCGACCATCGCGCGTGCTTCCTTGGCCCGCTTCATCTGCGGACGGATCAGCATGAAATAGAAGATGCCGAAAATGATGATCAGCGGCAGGAAGGACATCAGCGGATTCGGTGCGGCGCCAGCGGGTGCAGCCTGTGCGTAAGCGGAACTGATCAGGAAATCCATTGCAACTCCAAGTGGTTACGGCGCCCTGCCATCGCTCCGGGACGCCAAAAAGGTCGCGGATTATGCCATGCCGACAGGTCTGGCGCACGGTCGCAGGCCGGTTCCGATGTTCAGTGCTGCC
>JAKQJM010000139.1 GCA_029561145.1 Pseudomonadota bacterium | reverse complement strand
TTCAGCGGGTTCAGCCGGGCCTCGTAGCCCAGGATGTAGCCGTCGCGCGTCAGGCGCTGCACCCGGGCCAGCACGGCGGTGGGCGACAGCGTCACGGCATCGGCCAGCTTGAGGTTGGAAATACGGCCATCCTGCTGCAGGACATTCAGGATTTTCAGGTCAATGCGGTCGATATCGGCGAGCAATTCGGTCATGAGTAGTGATTTATCCGGTTTTAAGCCGCAATTTAGCGTGAAATTCACCACCAAACAATCCACCATGACGGCATTCACACCAACACGTGACCTGCCATGAACCCACAGCAACGCCTGCCCTTCCCGTACCGGCCCGAAGCCGCCACTGTTTCTGACCGTCTGCAGTCGCTGGACGGCGCACTGGACTGGGCGGTAGCAGCCCACGCAGCGCGCCCCTGGGTGCAGGCCGTGCGCAGGCATCCGCCGCCGTTCTGGGCGATGGAAAGCCTGCTCAAGGAATACCCCATCAGCAAGCCCGAAGGCCTCGCGCTGATGCGGCTCGCGGAGGCGCTGCTGCGCGTGCCCGATTCGGCGACCGCGATTGCGCTGACGGCTGATCAACTCGGTCGCGCGAATTTCGACGGCACCGGCGATGGAGCGATGGCGCGGCTCTCCAATTCGGTCATCGCGCTCTCGAAAAAAACGCTGCCCGATGCCGCGCATCCGCCGGGAATGCTTGGCAAGCTCGGCGCAAAAACGGTCGTCGCGGGCACCTTGCGCGCGGTGCAGTTGCTCGCTAAACAATTCGTGCTCGGACAAACTATTGAAGAAGCACTCGCCGAATCAAAATCGCAACGCCGCAGCGCGAAGAACCTGCGTTTTAGCTTCGACATGCTCGGCGAAGGCGCGCGCACGATGGCCGACGCGGATCGGTATTTCGCGAGTTACATGCACGCCATCGAGCAAATCGCCGCCGCAAAAAGCGCGTCGCCAAACGATGGCCCCGAAGCCTCCGACGGCATCTCGATCAAGCTCTCGGCGCTGCATCCACGCTACGAAGACGCGCAGCACCAACGCGTGATGACGGAGCTTGTTCCGCGCGTGTGGCAGCTCTGCGAGCGCGCTGCGGCCGCGAAAATC
>JAKQJM010000071.1 GCA_029561145.1 Pseudomonadota bacterium | reverse complement strand
TGGTGCGTAGATCAGTTCTTCTTGGCACCAGGCTTGCCTTCGGTCGGGGTTGTTTCTGTCGGAAACAGGGGATCGGCCGCACCGATCTCGACCATCACCTTGCGGATGGTCGATCGCGGCACGGCCAACTCGATCGAACCGCTCTCCGGGCCCAGCTTCACGACCAGGGTGACATTCGAATAGCTGATCAAGCTGCCAGTGCGTGTCGTGTTGTTGGTCGTGTGGATGACAAGCTTCGCGCCGATCTTGTTCTCGAGATCCGGGTAGTTGACCTCACGCAGGCTGGTCTGCTCGGACGCCGGGCGGGATTTGCCGCCCTTCGCCGGCGTCGCAGCGAACGTCGCGCTCGCGAATACCAGTGACACGATTGCTACGGTGACCCGGATCAGCATGGCTGGAATCTTCATGTTTCTACGCCGCGGCAGCCGCGTGCGCCTCCATCAGATGAATGAAACGATCAAACAACGGAGCCACGTCCTGTGGTCCCGGACTTGCCTCCGGATGCCCCTGGAAGCCGAAAGCCGGCGCATCCACGAGCTCGATACCCTGCAGCGAACCGTCAAACAACGACCGGTGGGTCGCACGCACGCCCTCGGGCAGACTGGCTTCGTCGACTGCGAAACCGTGATTCTGGCTTGAAATCATCACCCGCCCTGTGACGAGGTCGATCACTGGATGATTTGCCCCGTGATGGCCGAATTTCATCTTGAGCGTGCGCGCGCCGGTCGCAAGACCGAGCAGCTGGTGGCCCAGGCAGATTCCGAAGATCGGAATACGCCGTTCGACGAAGCGGCGGATCGCCGCGATGGCGTAGTCGCAGGGCTCGGGATCGCCGGGTCCGTTGGACAGGAACACGCCGTCCGGCGACATCGCGATGACGTCGGCGGCCGAAGTCTGTGCAGGCACGACGGTCAGCCTGCATCCGCGATCGACGAGCATGCGCAGGATGTTGTGCTTGATGCCGAAATCATAGGCGACGACATGAAATCGCGGCTCGCTCGTCCGCTCGACGCCCTGGTCCAGATCGAAGCTGCCGCGTGACCACGCATGCACTTCCCCGGTCGACACGACCTTGGCCAGGTCCATGCCGGACAAGCCTGGAAAGGCGCGCGCCGCATTGAGCGCATCATCAGCAGAGAGATGTTCGCCAGCGACGATGCAACCGCCCTGCGCACCAGTCTGGCGCAGGATGCGGGTCAGTCGGCGCGTATCGATATCGGCGATCGCGACGACACCGTGTCGCTGCAGGTAGCTGTCCAGCGATTCCTCGCTGCGCCAGTTGCTTGCGAGCAGGGGCAGGTCGCGGATGACCAGGCCGGCTGCCTGCACGCGATCGGATTCCTGATCGATCGCATTGCAACCGGTATTGCCGACATGCGGATAGGTCAGGGTCACGATCTGCCGCGCGTAGGACGGATCGGTAAGGATTTCCTGATAGCCGGTCATCGCCGTATTGAATACGACTTCACCGGTTGCATTGCCTTCGATACCGATCGATCGGCCGCGGAACACGCTACCGTCGGCAAGGGCAAGGATGGCGGATCGAGTCATGCTTTCGCCTGAATGATGGCCCGAACGCACGGCACGATTGTGGCGTGGGTGCGACGAAACCCGCGGGCTGGTTCAGCCAGTCCGTGGTTCGGGCGGAAGATATGGGGGCAAGGCGAGGTGGAATGATAGGCATCGCCCGCCGTCATGTCCACCGCAATCCACCGCCGCGAGGTTAGAATCGGTCGATCACGAATCGTCCACACGGCCGTCACATTGAATCTGCTCGATCCCCAGTTGCTTGATCGCGACGACACCGTCGCCAGCCGGGAACCCTTCCCGTTTCTGGTCGCGCGGGGACAACTGCCGGATTCCGCAAGAGCGGACCTCGACCGCGATTTTCCGCGCTACCCGAGCGCCGGTTTCTTCCCGCATGAACAGGCGGATTGCGGTGCCTCGGTCAACGGCCTGATCAACGAACTGACCTCCGCTGAAGTCGCCGATGCGATCGGCCGCCATCTCGGCATCGAGCGGCTTGGCCAGTACCCGACCCTCGTGACGATCTGTCGCGCCCTCAATCGCCGCCACGGCACGATACATACGGACAGCCGCTCCAAGATTGCCACTGCACTGCTCTACCTCAACGAGTCGTGGCCGGAGACCAGCGAGGGTTGCCTGCGATTCCTCGCCCGTGCCGACAGCATCGAGGATCTCGTCATTCCCGAAATCCGGCCGATCTACGGCAACCTGGCAGCCTTCAAGCGCTGCGACAATTCCTTTCATGGCCATCTTCCGCATGCAGGCGAGCGCCGCGTGATCCAGGTCGCCTGGCTGACCAGCGACGCGGAGAAGCAGCGCAAGACCCGTCGCGGCAGGTTTTCACGACTCTTCAAACGTCTGTTCGGTGCGATCGATCGTCGGATCGGCGCCCGACGCAAGAACGATGCCGCGCATCTGGATTGACCAGGACACTTCGATGAATTGCCGATTCCGCCACACCCTCCTCGCTTTCCTGTTGGCATTCGCTGGCAGCGCCGAGGCGCGCCAAGGCGAGCCGCCCTACGGCATCGGCCCTGCCGCCAAGCGCGGCGTGCCCGCGCCGACGGTGACCCTTCCGGGAATCGACGCGCCGGCCCTGCGTCTGGCCGATCCCACCGATCGGTCCGCTATCGGCGGTGCTCGCGCCAAGCGCCTCGCCATCGCCCTTGGCAACCCGGTCAATCTCGACCCTGCACAGGAGGGTCGCTGGCAGGTTCTCGAGGACGGTTCGCTGCTGTGGCGTCTTCGCATCCAGGTGCCAGGGGCAACCGACCTGCATCTGGGTTTCGACCGCTATGCGCTCACCCAGGGTGCCTCGCTGTGGGTGATCGGTGCGAATGACTATTATGAGGGACCGTACACCGCCGACGACCCGGCTCCGCTCTGGGTGCCGGTCGTTCCGGGCGATACCGCGATGATCGAATTGCACCTGCCGGCGGGTTCGACGATCGAACGCACCCTGCTCACGCTGACCGATGTCGGGGCGGGTTACCGCGACCTCTTCAATGCGGCTCCGCGCATCGGCAATCCCGGCGCTTCCGGTGCCTGCAACGTCAATGTCGTATGCCCGCTCGGCCAACCCTATACGGCGGAAGAGCGTGCGCTCGCCTACTACGAGTTCCGCGCCGACAACGGGACTACTTATATCTGCACCGCAACGCTGCTTTCAGACGTGCCGGCGGATCGCAAGAACTACGTGCTGACTGCCGCACACTGCATGTCCACGGCATCCGAAGTGGCGACGATGCGCCTCTACTGGAACTATCAATCGACCAATTGCGCAATCAACACCGGGATTTCCTTCACGCAGAACCAGACCGGCGCGGCCTTGCGCGCAACCCGCGCTGACGCGGATTTCACCCTCGTCGAGCTGAACCAGAATCCGGATCCGTCATGGAACCTGTTCCATGCGGGATGGGATGCGAGCGGAGTCGCGCCTTCCGGCAGCATCGGCCTGCACCATCCCAGCGGCGACGTGGCCAAGGTCAACCACAGTCCGGTTGCGCCGCGCACGATCAACAATTGCATCGGGACCGGAGGGGTCAGCACAGGTACCCATTGGTACACGGGTCCCTACGATGAAGGGACGACGGAAGGCGGATCGTCGGGATCAGGCCTGTGGATCCCGGCTGATGATGCAGGTGGGCGCGGTCGTCGCCTGATCGGCGTGCTGTCGGGTGGAACGGCGATGTGCTTCGGCAGCGTCCCCGATGACGGTTTCGATTGCTACGGGAAATTCTCCGCCGGATGGAATGGCCCGACAGCCGCATCGCGACTTCGCGACTGGCTGGATCCGGCGGCCACGAACACCCTGAGCATCCCGGGAGTCGACCACGTCGCAGCGCCGACATCCAGCGATCCCGTGCTGGCCACGCGCATCGCCGCCGAGAACCAGGCCAGGCAGCTGCGCGGCCAGGGTCAGGGAATCGGCGCGCATCCGGCGCCGGTCAATCCAAACCTGCGCAGGCAATAAGCCGTCAATGTGTGCCAAGGCCGAGCACATCGGCCATCGTGTAGCTGCCCGCAGGCCTTCCTGACATCCAGCGTGCGGCGACCAGCGCGCCGCGTGCAAACAGGTTCCGGTTCGTCGCACGATGCGCGAGTTCGATGCGTTCACCGAATCCGATCAGGCGCACGTCATGCTCACCGACAATGTCGCCGCCGCGGATCACCGAATATCCGACCTGGCCGACATCGCGCAATCCGCTGCGCTCGACCAGGGGTTTGCCCGCTACGGTACCCCGCGCCTGGTTGACCCGATCGCCGAGCATCAAGGCCGTGCCCGAAGGAGCATCAAGCTTGAGGCGATGATGCGCCTCGAGGATTTCGCAATCCCAATCCGGCAGCAGGCGAGCCGCTTCGGCAACAAGATGGCCGAGTACCGCGATACCGGGACTGAAGTTCGCTGCCCACAGCACCGGAATCGACCGGCTCGCCGACTGCAACGCGGCGTGCTGGGCGGCAGTCAGCCCGGTCGACCCGCTGACCAGTGCAACGCCGCGTTCCAGCGCAATGCCGAGCGCCGAATCAAAACCGCGGGGTCCGGAGAAATCGACGACGGCATCGACGAGTGCATCGGCTGGCGGCCTCGTCACGAATGAAACGTCGGCAATCGGCAGCGTGGCTGCCTCGCTTCCCGATCGGACCAGCGCCGCCGCAATCTCGAAATCGGCGGATTCGGCGACAGCCCCAAGCAGCGCCCGGCCCATGCGTCCGGCGGCTCCGCAGATCACGAGACGAACAACTTCGGTCATCAGGAGCTACCAGCAGGATCTGTTGCGGGCACACAGGGTAAACCGGAGCCGCCGCTGGACGCCATCGACCTCAGGAGGTGACGCGATCCCAGAACTGCTTGACGCCGTCGAGCCAGCTGCGATTGCGTGGCGAATGGGTCTGGCCATCCTCACCGCCGAAACTCGTTTCGAGTTCCTCGATGAGTTCGCGCTGACGTGGCGTCAGCTTTACCGGTGTTTCAAGCACCACACGGCACATCAGGTCGCCGGTGCGCCCGCTACGGACCGACTTGACGCCCTTGCCGCGCAGGCGAAACAGCTTTCCGGTCTGCGTCTCCGGCGGGATTGATACGGTCGCTTCACCGCCAAGCGTCGGCACGGCCAGCTCGGCACCCAGGGCGGCCTGGCCGAACCGTATCGGCAACTCGCAGTAGAGATCGTCCCCTTCACGGGTGAAGATCGCATGCTCGCGGACGCGTACCTCGACATACAGGTCACCGGGCACGGTTCCAGCGGGACCCGCTTCGCCCTGCCCGGTCAGACGGATACGGTCTCCGTTGTCGACACCGGCCGGAATCTTGACTTCGAGCGTGCGTTCGTCGTTGACACGACCTTCGCCACGGCAACTGCGGCACGGATTGGACACGGTCTTGCCGGTGCCAGCGCAATGCGGGCAGGTCTGCTGTACCGAGAAGATCCCGTTCTGCATGCGCACACGACCGTGTCCGCGACAGGTATCGCAGGTTGAGGTCTTGCCGTCCTGCGAACCACTGCCTTCGCAACCGGAGCACGCAACCAGGGTTGGCACCTCGATCTTCTTCTCGATGCCGAACACGGCTTCCTCGAGATCGAGTTCCATCAGATAGCGCAGATCGGAACCACGGCGCGGCCGACCTCGGCCTCCACCGCCCATACCGAAAATGTCGCTGAAGATGTCACCGAAGATGTCGCCGACATCGCCGTTGAATCCGCCACCGCGGCCGCCCATGCCTTGTTCGAAAGCAGCGTGCCCGTACTGGTCGTACGCCGCACGCTTTTTTCCGTCACCAAGGACTTCATAGGCTTCCTTGGCTTCCTTGAAGCGCTCCTGCGCCTGCGGATCGTCCGGACAGCGGTCCGGATGACACTTCATCGCGAGGCGGCGGAAGGCCTTCTTGAGATCGTCCTCCGATGCACTCTTCTGAATGCCGAGGACTTCGTAGTAGCAACGCTTTGTGGTCATGGAGGAACCGGCAACCGGGATCGATGCAGCGAGGAAACGTGAACGGCGGAACGGCAACGGCGATCATTCGCCATCCACCGTTCCGCCCGGTCACTCGGTCTTACTTGTCGCCGTCCTTCACTTCAGTGAACTCGGCATCGACCACATCCTCCGGCTGGCCCGGACCAGCCTGCGCTCCGTTGTCTGCGCCGGGCTGGCTGCCCGCCGAGGCCGCCGCATGCAGCGACTGAGCGACTTCCTCGACACGCGCGATCTTCGCCTCGATCTGCGCCTTGTCATCGCCCTTCATGGCCTTGTCGAGGTTAGACAGCGCTTCCTCTATGCCACCCATCTGCTCGGGTGGCACCTTGCCGCCGTGCTCCCTGAGCGCGGCCCGGGTGGCGTGGACCAACTGGTCGGCCTTGTTGCGCGTCGTGACGAGTTCCTGGAAGCGCTTGTCTTCCTCGCGGTTCGCTTCGGCGTCGCTGACCATGCGCTGGATTTCTTCATCCGACAGACCCGAACCAGCCTTGATCTCGATGCGCTGTTCCTTGCCGGTCTTCTTGTCTTTCGCCGACACATGCAGGATGCCGTTGGCGTCGATGTCGAACGTGACCTCGACCTGCGGCATGCCGCGCGGCGCGGCATCGATGCCGGCCAGGTCGAACTTGGCCAGCGACTTGTTGAAACGGGCCTGTTCGCGCTCACCCTGCAAGACGTGCACGGTCACCGCGTTCTGGTTGTCCTCGGCGGTCGAGAACACCTGCGATGCCTTGGTCGGAATCGTCGTGTTCTTTTCGATCAGCTTGGTGAACACGCCACCGAGCGTCTCGATGCCGAGCGAGAGCGGAGTCACATCGAGCAGCAGCACGTCCTTGACCGTGCCGGAAAGCACGCCACCCTGCACCGCCGCACCAATCGCGACGGCTTCATCCGGATTGACGTCCTTGCGCGGTTCCTTGCCGAAGAAGTCCTTGACCGCGTCCTGCACCTTAGGCATGCGCGTCTGGCCGCCAACCAGGATCACTTCGGCGATATCGGAAACCTTGAGGCCCGCATCCGAAATGGCGGTACGGCAAGGCTCGATCGTGCGCTTGATCAGATCCTCGACGAGCGACTCGAGCTTGGCCCGGGTCAGGCGCAATTCGAGATGCACGCCCTCGCCATTCACCTGGGTGATGAACGGTTCGTTGATATCGGTCTGCTGGCGCGAGGACAGCTCGATCTTCGCGCGCTCGGCGGCCGAGCGCACGCGCTGCAACTGGATCGGGTTCTTGCGCAGATCCACGCCGTGCTGCTTCTCGAACTCGTCGATGATGTAGTCGATGATGCGCTTGTCGAAATCCTCGCCACCAAGGAAGGTGTCGCCATTCGTCGCAAGCACTTCGAACTGCTTCTCGCCATCGACTTCGGCAATCTCGATGATCGAGATGTCGAACGTGCCACCACCAAGGTCATAGACCGCGATCTTGCGATCGCCGCCCTTCTTGTCGAGACCATAGGCCAGCGCGGCCGCAGTCGGTTCGTTGATGATGCGCTTGACCTCGAGACCGGCGATGCGGCCGGCATCCTTGGTCGCCTGGCGCTGGCTGTCGTTGAAGTAGGCGGGCACCGTGATGACCGCTTCGGTGACCGCTTCGCCGAGATAGTCCTCGGCGGTCTTCTTCATCTTCATGAGCACCTGCGCGGATACTTCCGGCGGTGCCATCTTCTTGCCATCGGCCGTCTCGACCCAGGCATCGCCGTTGTCATGGCCGATGATCTTGTACGGAACGAGATCGATGTCCTTCTTGACCTCCGCATCCGTGAACTTGCGTCCGACCAGGCGCTTCACCGCCGAGAACGTGTTCTTCGGATTGGTCACGGCGCCGCGACGCGCGGTGGCGCCGACGAGGACTTCGCCGTCCTTGAATGCGACCACGGACGGCGTCGTGCGGTCGCCTTCGGAGTTTTCGATGACGCGGACCGTACCGCCTTCCATGACCGCGACGCACGAGTTGGTCGTGCCGAGGTCGATACCGATGATCTTGCCCATGTGTTTCTCTCCCAAAATATCGTATTCGGCCAATTCGGCCACTGGCGCAAAACTGGGGGTGCTGTGTCGGCTTTCAAGCATCCAGGTCAAGGGTTCGACCGGTTTGCGCCGATTCAGCGATGGCTTACTGGGCCACGTTGACCAGCGCCGGCCGCAGCAGGCGCTCATTGAGCAGGTAACCCTTCTGCAGGACGGCCACAACCTGGTTCGATTCATGGCCGGCGGACTCGACCATGCTCATGGCCTGGTGACGCTCCGGGTCGAACTTCTCGCCCAGCGGATCGACGATGACCAGCCCGCTCGCGGTGACCACGCGCAGCAGTTCCTTGAGGGTCAGTTCGACGCCCGCATGCAGGCCACTGGCTTCGCCCTTGTCAGCGGCGAGGCCCCTTTCGAGGTTGTCGATCACTGGCAGCAACTCGCCGAGCAGGCGCTCGTTGGCGAACTTGCGGGCCTGGTCGAGATCGCGCTGCAGGCGCTTGCGCTGGTTGTCCAGTTCGGCGCGCTCGCGCAGGACCAGTTCACGCATCTCGCCGAGCTTGATCTCATAGTCCGCCATCAGCTGGCTCAGCGCCTCTTCGCCGCTGGCCAGGGTCGATTCGTCGACGCCTGCCGCTTCGGTCGGACCCCGGGTCGGGTCGGTATTTTCCATCTCGCCTCCAGAAACAAGGAAAACGACCAGGCGAAATTTCCGCCTGGTCAACCTGCACATCAAAAATCGTTCAATGGACGGGGCGGATCCCCCGGAATCCGCCAGTTCGCGGCTCGACGCCGGAAAACCCTGCCACGGCCACGCTATGGGGGCGTCGTCGAACGGTTCAAGGCACCCGAGATGAGCTGGGCAGTCGTCGCGACCACCGGGATGACCCGCTCGTACGCCATGCGCGTCGGTCCGATCACGCCGAGCACGCCGAGTACGCGGTTGCCAACACCATACGGGGCAGTCACCAGCGAGTATCCGCCGAGCGCGGCGAACCCCGATTCCTCTCCGATGAACAAGCGCACGCCCTCGGCGCGCGAGCAGCGTTCGAGCAGTTGCAACAGGTCACGCTTGCGCTGGAACGCATCGAACAGATCGCGCAGCCGATCAACCTCGGAAAGCTCGTTGACTCCCATCAGGTTGGTCTGGCCGGTCACCAGCATGTCGTTGTCGATCGGCGACTGGAACGCCTGCTGGGCGACCTCGACGGCTGATGCAAGCAGCCGATTGAGATGCGCGCCCTCCTCGCGCATCTCGCGCAGCAGACGCTTGCGGATCTCGTCGAGGCGCATGCCGGCGTAGTTGGAATTGAGGAAATTCGCAGTCTGTTCGAGCTCGCTCGGCGAATGCGGTTGCTGGGTCTCGATCACCCGGTTCTGCACCTGGCCATCGGTGAAGACCAGGATCACCAGGACACGATTGGCATCCAGCGCCACGAAATCGATATGCCGGAACGGAAACTCGTCATGCCTCGGCACGCTGACCACGCCGACAAAACGGGTGATCTCCGAAAGCAGGGCGCTGGCACTGCCGAGCAAGGCCGGCGTCGCCGCTCCGGTCGGCAGCTCGCGGCGCAACTGTTCGACCTGCGGTTCGCCGAGCGGGCGCATTTCAAGCAGGCTGTCGACGAACATCCGATAGCCCTGCGCGGTCGGCACGCGTCCGGCCGAGGTATGCGGCGCCGCGACCAGGCCGGCCTCTTCCAGATCGGACATGATGTTGCGGATCGTCGCCGGACTGACATCGAGTCCCGAGGATTTCGCCAGGGTCCTCGATCCGACCGGCTGGCCATCCGCGATGTATTGCGCGATCAGGGTGCGCAGCACGGAGCGCGAACGGGCGTCGAGTGAATCGGGATGGCCGGAATATGTCATCCCGGCAGCATACACAGCAGTGCCCGGCAGGCAATAGCCGAAACGGGTGCCCCGCGGCATGATGCGAAGCAAGGCACCGTCTCACCGAATGAGCGCGGGCTTGCGACACTATCCACCGATCCGGACACTCCGCGACTGAATTCTCAAGGTAATCGCATGCTGCGCTCGCTTTATGTAAAGGATTTCGCCATCGTCGGCGAGGCTGATATCGGGTTCGGTCCGGGCTTGACTGTCGTCACCGGCGAGACCGGCGCCGGAAAATCATTGCTTGTCGACGCCTTGCTGCTGCTCGCGGGCAATCGTGCCGAAGCGAGCCTGGTCCGGCACGGCTGCGAGCGAGCCGAGTTGTCGGCCGAGTTCGATCTGGGTGGACGGCAGGACCTGCTTGTCTGGCTGCGCGACGAGGAACTCGATGACGACGACGCCTGCCAGTTGCGTCGCGTGATCCGCAACGAAGGCAGCTCGCGTGCATGGATCAATGGCCGTCCGGTCACGTTGTCGCAGATGAAGGCACTCGGCGAGCGCCTGATCGAGATCCACGGCCAGCATGAACATCAGGCACTGCTCGACCGCAACCAGCAACTGGCCTTGCTCGATGCGTTCGGCGCCCATGGCGATGCGCTGGAGGAAGTTCGCACGACAGCCCGCGCCTGGCGTTCCGTGGCCGGCCGGATCAAGGAAATCTCGCGTGGCGAGGATCATGCCGAACGGATTGAATGGCTGAGCCACCAGGTCAAGGAACTCGACACGCACGCATTGACTCACGAAGCACTTGCCGAGCTTGAGGACACGCATCGACGGCTCGCCAATTCGGGACAGCTCGTGCAGGGCTGTGCCGGCCTGGCCGACCTGCTCGACGGCGACAGTGAATTCAGCATCTCGCGCATGATTGCCCGCGCGCATGGCGAGAGCCAGCGACTTGCCGCACTCGATCCGGCAATCGAACCCTTGCGCGAACTCCTCGACGCCGCGCGCATCCATGTCGAGGAATCCGTCGACAACCTGAGTCGCTACCAAGGCTCGCTCGACCTGGATCCCGAGCGTTACGCCGAGCTGGATGCGCAACTCGGCAAACTGCACGAGCTCGCCCGCAAGCATCGATTGGGCATGGCCGAGCTGAAAGCCCACGGCGATACCTTGCGTGAAGAACTCGAAACCCTGCGCAATGCCGGTACCCTGCTCGTGAAACTGGAATCGGAGCGCGACGAATTGCTCGGCCACTACCAGGCCGTGGCGAAAGAACTCGGCAAGGCGCGCCGGCAGGCTGCCTCGCGACTCGGCGAATCGGTCGGTGCGCTGTTGTCGGATCTCGGCATGGCCGGCGGCAGGTTCGAGGTCGAGCTGGAACCCAGCGGCAGCGACGAACCCGAAACCAATGGCGCCGAACGCTGCGAATTCATGGTCAGCGCAAATCCGGGCCAGCCGTTGCGCGCATTGCGCAAGGTCGCCTCCGGTGGAGAACTCTCACGCATCAGCCTTGCCATCGAGGTTGCTGCACTTGGACTCGACGACGTCGGCACGATGGTCTTCGATGAAGTCGACTCAGGCATCGGCGGTGCGATCGCAGAAGTCGTGGGCCAGAAGCTGCGCAGACTCGGCAGTCAGCGGCAGGTGCTTTGTGTCACCCACCTGCCCCAGGTCGCCGCGCAGGGACATGCCCATTTGCAAGTCAGCAAATCCAGCGATCGCGACAACACCGAAACGCGCATCGAACGCCTTGACGACAAGGCGCGCCGCGACGAGGTTGCACGCATGCTGGGCGGCATCGAGATCACCAAGGAGACGCTCGCGCATGCAAGGCAGATGCTGCAGGCGGCGCAGAGCGGAGATTGATGTGGGCGTTGTATTGGGCCGAACCTCAGACTCCGGTCACCGCTCTCTCCCCCCGCCAGATACGAAAAGAGCCCCTTGCGGGGCTGCTTCGGTGGATCCTGGAGCAACGTGACGAGGGATATGCTCGTCCCATCCTGGGACTCACCCTCCGCGCTTCGCGCTGCGGGCCAGCCATTCGGCTGTCCAAAATTGTTCCAGACAATTTTGTCGAATCTCAGGGTCCGTTCACCGATCTCTCTCCGCCAGATACAAAAAAGCCCCTTGCGGGACTGCTTCGGTGGATCCTGGAGCAACGTGACGAAGGATATGCTCGTCCCATCCCGGGACTCACCCTCCGCGCTTCGCGCTGCGGGCCAGCCATTCGGCTGTCCAAAATTGTTCCAGACAATTTTGTCGAACCTCAGGGTCCGTTCACCGATCTCTCTCCGCCAGATACGAAAAAAGCCCCTGTCGGGGCTTCACTCGTATCTGGCGGAGAGAGAGTCCGGTCAGGACTTGTTCGCCCTCGCCCGCTGGTATCCGGCCAACCCGCTGCAGGCCTTATTGATGCAGCCTCTCCTGACTTTCCGCGTCCGCACGTGGTCGTTGACGCTCGCCACCATCCGGCGTAGCGTGATGGGAACAACGACGGTAACGGGAAGTTTGGCGGATGGTTTTTGGCCGAAAAAAACTGGATCCACTCACCATCAAGGGGCTCGGTCCAGGCCGGCACGCAGATGGCGGCAACCTCTACTTGCTCGTAAAGCCCGATGGCCGCAAGACTTGGCTTTTTCGCTATCGCGATCGGATCACTGGAAAGCCCCGAGATGCCGGTCTGGGCCCCCTGGCTGATGTGAAACTGACTCTGGCTAGGGAAAAGGCGCACGCGATGCGCTTGCAATTGCTCGACGGCGTCGACCCACTGAACGCGAAGCACGAGCGAAAAGAAGCGGAGCGCGCAGAGCGGGCCAAGCGCGTCACCTTCGGCTGGTGTCTTGATCGCTTCCTCGCCATGAACGAGGCTGAATGGCGGAACGACAAGCACCGTGCACAATGGCGCAGCAGCATGGAAACCTACGCCGCATCCCTTATACCGATGTTTGTTGCCGAAATCGAAACGGCGCATGTCATTGGCACACTTGAGCCGATCTGGACCAATAAGACCGAAACCGCCACGCGCGTTCGCCAGCGCATCGAAACGGTGTTGTCCTGGGCAACTGCCAACCGATACCGACTCGGAGAGAACCCGGCACGCTGGAAGGGTCATATTGACCAGATCCTTCCGAAACCGGCGAAGCTCAAAAGCGTGCGGCACCACCCGGCTGTGCCCTACCTCGAAATGCACCGATTCCTGACGGACTTGCGCTCTCGATTGGGGATTTCCGCACGCGTGCTGGAATGGCAAATTCTGACCGCAGTTCGCCCTGGGGAGGCGACCGGGACCCGATGGGCCGAAATTGATATGGATGCCGCCCTGTGGACGATCCCGGGCGAGCGGATGAAAGCGGGTATAACGCACCGCGTACCACTATCCCGTCCCGCGCTAGATATTCTGCGCGCCCTGCCCGTCGTCGGGCCGTTCGTCTTCCCCGGCGGCAAGCCAAAGTCGCCCTTGTCTCTCGCAGCCGGCTTGAACCTGATGAAAGACTTGCGGCCTGGATTCGTGCCCCACGGCCTCCGCTCGAGCTTTCGCGATTGGTGTGCGAACACCGGAGTGAGTCGTGATGTCGCCGAGCGATGCCTTGCGCACGTTCTCAAGGACAAATCTGAGGCCGCTTACCAGCGCAGCGACATGTTGGAACCGCGCAAGAGGGTAATGGCTGCCTGGGCAAAATTCATCGAGACGCCGCCGCGAACTGGCAACGTGACAAACATTAGCCGGTCCCCCGCGAAGATCGGCTAATTACTTCGCCAATGCTTGTCCAACCGACAAAGCGACATAGTGAGTAAGCGCGAGCGAAACAGAGTTCACGGTAGCAAAAAATGTCTGGCAGCGGACCTTTCGGCAGGCGACAAGCCAGATCTTGCTCAACGACGGGCCATGAAAACGGTGGATTCTTGGTCTTAATTTTTGTCTCTATTAGTGACACTCCGAATGCGTAGCCTCCTAACCAACGCGCAATGTCCGCGCGTACGGAGAAGGACGCATGCAATACATCGAACCCACAAACACCCCTCTTGCCAACAAGGTGCCTCAGGCATGTGCACGCCTGGGGATTGGGCGAACGGCGCTCTACGAGCTGCTGAAGGCCGGCACCCTTCGGTCGATCAAGGTAGGCACCAGGACCTTCATTCCCGAGTCAGAGCTCCTGAAGTTCATCGACCAGCGTATGCAGGTTCGCGAGTGAAAGGGCACCGCATAGTGGTTGGCACCGAGATGGGGTCTGTCAAACCAACTGTGTATCCGCGGATTTCATAGTGCGGCCAATGGTACGCGCTCTTCCCCAAACATGATCTGGAAACTCTGCAGTGCCGG
>JAKQJM010000057.1 GCA_029561145.1 Pseudomonadota bacterium | reverse complement strand
CCGGAGATCACCACGCTTCCGCCTGAAGTGATATCGATGTGCTGACCGCGCGGATCGAAATCGAGCCGGGCGTGTCCAGGCTCCGGTGGATTGCGGAATTCGATCTCGCCTTCGGTTCCTCCGGCGACTGCGCGCACACTGATGCTCCCGTGATCGACGCCGCCGATGACCAATCCGTAGTTGCCGACCGGCAGGTCTTCGAGTTCGACATTGAAGTCGACACGATTCGCGCGCTGTTCCAGCCTGGCCTTCAGCTCCGGACCGTTGTTGCCGCTGGGCTCGACGCTCAAGCGGTATTCGGCATTGCCGAATGGAGGCGATCCGGAACCCGTCCCGCCCGGAGGCGTCGACGTGCCGGTGGTGCCCAGCGTCGCGCTGAGAAATACGCTGCTGCCGCGGACGATCTTGACGAATTTCCCGCGCGGATCGAAGTCGAGCAGAACCTTGCCCGGCTCGACCGGGCTGCGGAATTCGAGCTCGCCATTGGTCCCGCCGATTTCCGATACGACGTTGATCGTGCCGCGCGCCACATTGTCGACGAACAGCGTGTAGGCGCCCGCCGGCAGATCCTCGGCTTCCACGCTGAATTCGCTGCGCGCGACGGTCTCGTCGAACTTCATCTTGCCCTGGGCGGCCGGGACGAGGCCGGTGTTGTCCATGAACTGGACAATCTCTCCGCTCAACGACGTCGCGTTGGTGTCGCCCGAAATACCGCCGGTGCAACTGCTGTTGTAGAGCATGGTGAGGCGCGAGATCGGCATGCTGCCGCTGGCAAGCGCAGGATTGCCCGGATTGAACTGCAGGGTGCCCTGGTTGCAACTGCTGAAGCTGACCGTCAGCGTCCCCCAGGGAATGGTCTGCACATTGTGCGGATCGAAGCTGTTGCCGAACGCACCGCCGCTGTTGGTCCACGCGGTCAACTGCGCGGAATTGCCGGTGACTGGTCCGGTGCCGATCACCCAGGTCGGCTTGCCCGCTGCGTCGTAGGTGTACCAGTAACCCAGCATGATCTTGTTTGCGCCCGAGCCGACCACTTCAAAATTGAAACCGTGTCCGGAGTGCGCGGGGTCATACCAGGAACCGGTGAATTCGCGCGTAAGCGTGATGGCACCCGCTTCGCCAGCCAGCGAACCAAAAAGGGCCAGTACCAGCGCAGCGCGGTGCAGGGGGGAAATTGTCCTCATGGAATACTCCGGAGAGTCGGGGAGACGCCGCCAGTTGCGACGAAGCCACGATAGATTCCGCAGCGGCTGCCTGCCATGAGGGGTTTCACCCAGTGCCCACGGGATTGATTGCCCAGCCGATCCCGCGTCAGCCTCGAGCGCGGCGCAGATGGTTCGTGCTGCCGGGGGATTTCGCTTGCCGTGCGCGCGATGTCCGCCGTGAAATCGTTTCGCGCGGTCGATGCAAGCCTGCGCAGGGACCCGCCCGTTCCTGAACACCGCGATGGGCAAACGCTGCGCGCTGGGTGTTTGCCCGGATTGACTCGCCGGCATCCCCGAGACAAATTGACCCGGAAACCAGCGATTTCGATCGACCGCCGGATGTTGCTCGATTTGGGTTGCCATCGTGTTTAAGATGATCGCGCCGGGTTCGAGGGTTCCATGCTGAAACTACGTGCCATGCTGTTTGCCGCGGTGTCGCTGGGCCTCCTGTCCGCGCTGGTTGCCGGCACACATGCCCGTGCCGGCGGCGCCTGCAACATCACCACGAGCATCGTCGACGGACGCAAGTTCAAGGCCGACATCTGCCTGCCGGACCCGAATGGCGGGGCGGATTTCGAAATGAGCTTCGACCTGGAATTCCACGACGATCCGGCCAATCCGGGTGACTTGCAGAATCTCACGGTGCCCTGCGTCGGCTTCAGCGTATCGGTGCTCGATGCCACGGCGATCGCCAATGTAAGGAGCCGCTTGCCGGATCCGGTCAACCAGGGTGTTGATCCGGCACTGCCGTTGCGCGTGATCATCGAGCCACCAAGCGGCTGCGGACTCGTCTTCGAGGACGAGTACGACGCCGAATTCGATGCGACCAACCTGGTCTTCAATCCGGCCTCACCCTATCGGTTGATGAAGGCGCCGGTCGGCGGCGCATTCGAGGACATCACCAACGTGGTCGACGCCGGCAGCGTGCGCGCGCGAGGGTGTGGGGGAACGTTTTCCGAGTTCGTGCTGGTGCGCGATCAGGCGCAGAACTACACCAGCGAGTTGATCGCGGCATTCGCAGGCCTCGCCAGCGTGATCAACGATGCAGCGGTCGGCCCGACCGCGCGCGCGACGCTGGGCACCGATCACCACGTCAGCCGGTCCGCCTTCGAGGCCGGCAACTTCAGCGCAGCCATCGCAGGTCTCGATGACCTGACCGAACACAGCGGCATCCTCGGTGGACCGGCCCTGCCAAATCGCTGGCGCAGTGCACGCGACCTGGTCAACCTCGAAGGCGATATCGTTGCCCGATCCAACCACATGAAGTTTCTTCTGGGTCGCCTCAACGGCGATCCGTGAGTGCGACGCCCGTGACGGTCCGGCTCAGCATCCATGTTCCGGACGAAGCGGTCCACGTCCGCGAACTGGGCACCGCATCCCAAGTCATCCTCGGGCGGGATCCGCAGTGCGATGTGGTCATCCCCCATCACTCGGTTTCGCGCAAGCATCTGCGCTTGCGGCGCGACGATCGGGATCACTGGAGTGCCGAGGACCTGGCTTCGAAGAACGGCACGCGTATCGACGGACGCACACTCGGTGGACTTCAACCGCTGCTCAGCAGCATGTGGTTCGCGATCGGTGATGTCTATGTGCGATTCGAATTCGTCGATCCGCGTTCGGAACGGGTTCGCGATGCGGACGTTGAACGTCGCCGTCATTCATCGATGATCTGGAACACGCGCCTGCGCCACGGCACCGAAGCGCAACGGCTCATCGTCGACCTGCTGAGCGGCATCGTTGATGTCGCTGGAGCGAAGCGTGGCTTCCTGCTCTGCACTGATCGAAACGGCGACTGGCGGGTACGCGCCTGCCACGCCATCGACCCGGACGAGTTGGCCGGGCAAGCCTTCTCGGGAAGCCGCGGTGCGGTCAATCGGGCGATCAGCGCGCAACGCCCGGTCTTCCTGAGCGACCAGCGCGACCAGGCCTGGTTGCAGCAACAGGCGAGCGTGCTCGATGCGGGTATTCGCGCCCTCGTCGCGCTTCCACTGGTGCATGACGGCAGGGCGCTGGGCGTCATCTACGCGGATACCGACGAGAACGAACGCATCTACACCGACCTTGATGCGCAACTCCTGGACGCACTCGTCGACCATGCCGGGAATGTCGTGGCCGCGCTCGAACTGGAGGCGGATCTGGCGGAAGTGCGGGCACTTCTCGTTGGCGCGGACGGCATGAGTGCCGAGCTGGGACCGGCTCCCTACTGGTCAAATGCCAGCGCCGCCTCTCGACAGGCATCTCCGGTATGACCTCCGGTACGCGCGACTTCGAGCACGATCCGGATGTTCCCGCCACGCTGACCGGCATGATGGCGCAGCGCGAGCTCGTCATCGGTGAAACCGTGGCAGGCCGCTTCCGCATCCTGCGCATCCTTGGCATGGGTGGCATGGGGCTCGTCTACCAGGCGCACGACATCGAACTCGACATCGATGTGGCCCTGAAGCTGCTGCGCCCCGAACTGGCGAGCCGGCCCGATGCGTTCGAGCGCTTCCGCAAGGAGTTGCTGCTGGCGCGCCAGGTTTCATCGCACCACGTCGTGCGCATCCATGATCTGGTTCGACACGGGAATGCGTGGCTGATCAGCATGGACTATGTCGCCGGTCCTTCGCTGGAGCGGTTGCTCAGCGAACAGCACAGGTTCACTCCGGAAAGAGCCCTGGATGTCACCCGGCAACTGGCGCTCGGCCTGGCCGCAGCCCATCGAAGCCAGGTCATCCATCGCGATCTGAAACCAGCCAATGTGCTGGTCGATCAATCCGGCGAAGTGCGCATCACCGATTTCGGTGTCGCCCGGACCGCCGGGGAGACCGGCATTACCGGGAGTGGCGTCGTCATCGGCACGCCCGAATACCTGTCGCCCGAACAGGCTCGCGCCGAGCCGCTGGACGAACGCAGCGACCTGTACGCATTGGGGCTGATCCTGTTCGAAATGCTGACCGGCACCCTGCCATTTCGTGGCGGCACGCCCGCGGAAATGCTGGTCCAGCGCATCGTCCGGGATCCGCCTCCTGCCGACTCGATCGTGCCGGGACTGCCGCCGTTTGCGGTGAAGCTGTGTTCGTGGCTGCTTGAATTGCGCGTGGCCCGGCGCATCGCGTCCGCCGAAGCGGTCGTCAAGGCGATCGACACCGGCAGCCTCGCCGGCAGGCCGCGCGTCCGCGGTCGATCGGTCATCCTGGCCGCGACCTCGCTGGCCCTGATCGCGCTCGCCGTTGCCGGCTGGTACTGGCGCGAGCACCGGTTGCCCCCTGCAGGCACGACCGCACCTGCCCAGGCTGTCGTGTCGCTCGACCTGCTGCCGTTGCCCTGGGCAAGCGACGGCGACGCGGGCGACCGTGAGCTGGCGTTCGGTATTCATCAGATGCTCGGCGAACGCCTCAGTGCCGACGCGTCGTTGCGCAGCGCCGATCCCCTGCGCGTCAATCGCGCGCTTGCCGAGCTGGGCTACGACGCGTCGGCGGCCGACCGCCAGCATCAGCGCGTACTCGACGTGATGGGCGCGCAGCGCGCACTCGAGGGAGAAGTGAAGCGTGATTCGGGCGGCTGGATGCTCAAGGCACGCCTGGTCAACCCGGCATCGGCCACGCCGCTGTGGAGCGCCGAGAAGCATGTATCGAACGAAAGCGACATGCCCGCTGCGCTGACCGCCCTGCTGGCCGGTCTGGGTCCGCAGCTCGGCAAGTCGGCGATCGACATCGGCTGGCCGACCGCAGAAGAACTCCGCGCGCTCGGCAGCGCTAGCCACCTTGATGTCGCAACGGTCGATGTCGATGCCCTGCGCACCGAAGCACAGCGCTTCCACAACCCGGAACTCTGGTGGCAATTGCTGTACCGGCTTGATCGCGGTGGTCGCAGTGCCGAAGCCATCGACCTGGCCGGAGCCGCGCGCGATGACATGAAGGCGAACGATTCAACGGATGCGCGCCGCACCCTTGCCTATGCACAGACCCTGCTCGGCGATCCGGGCGCGGCGCTGAGCGTGCTCGCGGAACGCACGTCGCGGGTTCCGAATGACCATCCGGCACGTCTTCTGCAGGCGCGCTGCGAAGCAGAACTTGGCAACCACGATGCAGCGATCAGGCAATTGCAGGCGCTGGTTGGCGACGATCCACGCAATATCGACGCATGGTATGCGCTGGGCAAATACTCGATCCAGGCCGGCGACGCGAAGCTTGCAGTCGACGAGTACCTTGTCCGCGCCGAGGTGCTGGCCAATCGCCTGAACGACAAATCGATGCGCGCCGACGTCAGCCATGCCTACGGCATCGGATATCGGCGCCTTGGCCAGATGGAGGCTGCCGCAGATCAATTGCGCCGCGCGGTGAGCCAGCGCGAGGCGCTCGGTGATCGCCGCGGCCAGGCCGCCAGTCTTCGCAACCTGTCCACCGTCCTGTCGATGCAGGGCATGTTCGATCCCGCGGAAGCAGCCCTCAATCAGGCCCGCGAGATCACCGAGGCGCTCGGCGACAGCCGCGCCCTTGCGGACCTGGCCAATGCCAAGGGAGCACTCGACGAGGAACGAGGCAACTATCGCGGTGCGCTGGACGCGTACCGCGACAGCCTGCGCATGCGCCAGAGTCTCGGCGACGAGCGTTCGATCGGCGAGAGCCTCAACAACGTCGGCTACGCCTATTTCCAGCTCGGCGAGTTCGACAACGCGCAGACCTACTGGCAACAATCGGCAGCCACCTATCTGAAGATCGATGACCGCTACGGGCTCGTACATGCCCACCAGAGCCTGGCCCTTGCCGAGACCGCACGCGGCGACTGGACGGCGGCGAGAAAACTGCTTGAGGACAGCCTTGCGACGGCCGAATCCCTGCAGATGGCAGAGGAACGGACGATCAGTGTCGCCACCCTGGCCGATCTCGATCGGCTCGAAGGCAGGATGAGCAGCGCGCTCGAGGAGTCGGATGGGGCGCTGGCCGATTTCAACAAGCGCAAGGATCAACGCGGCGCAACCGAAATGATGCTGGTGCGCAGCGCGATCGCAAGTGACCTCGGTGACTGGACCGGCGCCGCGCAGGCAATCCATGCGCTGGACCCGTCCAGTGCTGCCGAGCAGGCCAGCACCCTGCGCTGGCGTCTGGCCGAAATCACTTTCGCCCAGGGCCAGACCGAAGCGGCCCTCATG
Organism: Pseudomonadota bacterium; assembly: GCA_029561145.1. Lineage (GTDB taxonomy): Bacteria > Pseudomonadota > Gammaproteobacteria > Xanthomonadales > Rhodanobacteraceae > Dokdonella. Next base: position 213,367 of record JAKQJM010000057.1, on the reverse strand, counting down.
GCTGCCGACGAAGCCATCGCGGAGGCGGTGAGTGCGCACAGCTACGCGGCGGAATTGTTGTCGCGATTGCTCAAGGTGCGCATTCTCGGCGAACTGTCACGACGCGACGCCGCGCAGACCGAGTTGCGCGCCGTGAAAAACGGCTTGCTGCGCTATGCGAGCATGCCGCTGCGCCTGAGCCTGGCAGAAACCTCGGTGCAACTGGGCGGACCGAATGCGCTGGCCGACTATCAGGAGGCGCGTGCACTGCTCGCGCGCCTTCCAGCGTACGGTCGTGCATTCGCCATCCACCAGTTCGGTTCGCGACTCTCCGCCAGCGGCAGCGCGGCTGCGCTGCAAGCGCAAAAGCTGGCCAGGGAAGCGCTGGATGATCTGCTCAGGAAGACCCCTGCGGCGCAACAGCAGGTGTTGCTCGACTATGCGAAGTCGATCGGCGTCGCACGGGAAGCGACGCCATGAAGACCCCACCCATCGGCCTTCCGCCGCGTAACGGTGAAGAGAACCAGAAGATGCGCGACGAACTGCAACGCCTGTCCGACCAGCAGAGCCGGTTGTTCGCGCAATTGCAGGCCGGCGAAAATCACTTCAAGCAGCTCGCAAGATCGGTATGGCGCGTCCAGGAAAACGAGCGCCGGCGTCTCGCGCGCGAACTTCACGATGGCATCGGCCAGCACCTGACCGCGCTGCACCACCGTCTGCACGGGCTCGCGCGGAACCCGGGGTGCAGCGTCGATGAGCGGCTGCAGCAGGCGTCCACCTTGTGCGAGACGGCGATCAGCGAGGTCCGCGCGCTGTCGCGCATGCTGCGTCCACAGATACTCGACGATCTGGGACTCAGCGCAGCCCTGCAATGGCTGGCGCGCTACAGCTCCGAAGACAGCGGCTGCATGATCGAGGTGGACGTTGGCGACCTTCCCGAGGATTTCGACAGCGAGCTGTCGACCCTCATTTTCCGGGTCGCCCAGGAAGCACTGGCCAACGCGCTCAAGCACGCCCAGGCGAAGCATGTTGTCATGCGCCTGACCCGCCGCGCGAACCACCTGTTGCTGCTGATCGTCGACGATGGCTGCGGCTGCGACGTCGAGCGGGCCTGGCGCCGATCGAGCGAAAGCGAAAGTTCGGGCCTGGCCAGCATGCGCGAACGCGTGAACCTGTTCGGTGGCCAGCTCGAGTTGATCTCTCAGCCCGGCGAAGGATTGCAACTTCGCGTTCGCCTGCCTCTGACCGTCGAGCCTGGCGAATCATGAAGACCATACGCGTCCTGGTTGCGGACGATCATACGATCCTGCGCGAAGGCCTGGTCGCCCTGCTCAATGCCAGTGGCGATTGCCGTGTCGTCGCCCAGGCGGCCGATGGCATGAGCGCAGTCGAACTCGCCTTGCAGACCGAGCCCGATGTCATCGTGCTGGACATCTCGATGCCCAAGCTCAACGGCATTGAAGTGATCCGCCGCTTGAGCAAGGAGCTTGAGCACTCGCGCATCCTCGTTCTGACCATGCACGCGGAAGAGGAATACGTGTTGCACGTCGTTCGTTCCGGCGCCTCGGGATTCCTGCTCAAGGACAGTGCGGGCGAGGAACTGATCAGCGCCGTGCGCACTCTGGCCAATGGTCGCGGCTATTTCGGCAGCCACGCCTCGCGTGTCCTGGCGCAACAGGTCAAGCAGCCGAACAGTCGCATCGAGGATCCCTACCGCGACCTCACGGCGCGCGAGCGACAGGTGTTCCACCTGATCGTCGAGGGCATGACCACGAAGGAAATCGCAAGGCACCTCGCGATCAGCACCAAGACCGCCGAGAACCACCGCTTTCGCGCGATGGACAAACTCGGCTCGCGCAATACAGCCGAACTGATCCGCTATGCGGTCAAGCACGGCCTGCTGGATTGAGCGGGCGATTCGAACCAACGACTGCTCCGCTCCTGCCTGCCCGTCACGAGACCGGACCGATGCCGATGACCGCTGCCGTTCAATCCACGACGCAAGTGGCGGCACTCGCATCATCGAAGCTGTCGTTGAAGATGGCATCGCTGGCGGCTCGCCAGTAGGCGGCACCCACGTGACTGGGTGCGCCGCTGTAGCCAGGCGTTCCGACCAGCCAGCGTTGCCCCTCGGCCGCTATCGACCAGCCGACCAGCCCGCCCGGAGCAGGTCGCGCCAGCGATGGCAGTGCGACCGGATTCCATGTGCCGCCGGTCAACACGAAGCGCGTGCTGCCTCCGCAACCCGCCAGGGCAAATGGCGCTCCGATCAGCAGTTGGTCGGCATCGAGCGCAACCGACCAGCCGAAACGGTCGCCTGGCAATCCACCCGCCAGGGTGAGCTGCTGTTGCTGGGTCCAGGTCGAACCGCCGCGTTCAAAAACGTACGCACTGCCAGCGCGGAGATTGGCCAATGGCGCTCCGACCAGTGCCCGGTTTCCGGAAAGGCTGACTGACTTGCCAAACACCTGCGCATTGATCGTCGGTACCGGCAACAGCCGAGCCTGCTCGTTCCAGATCGATGAGGCAAACACGAAAACGTAGGCGGCACCCTGGCTGAAGGCCCCGGGATGCAATGCAGCCCAGTACGGCGCACCGGCCAGTATCGTGTCGGAATCGAGCGCGATGCTGCTGCCCAACGCATCGCCGGGGTCGGCGTCGCCCGCCTGCAGCCGGCTACTCTGGGTCCACACGCTGCCCGAACGCTCGAAGACGTAGATCGCCCCGGCAGCGCTGTTCGCGCCGGGCGCGCCGATCGCGAGCCGATTGCCGCGCAGCGCGACCGAGGCACCGAACAGTTCGTTCGGCAACGCCGGGGTTGCGACGAGCTTCTGCTGCTGCAGCCAGCCGATTCCGTCATGCAGGTAGACATAGACCGCGCCCTTTCCCGGCGCGCCGATCGCAAGCGTGGCCGCGGACACCGAGACCGCCGCGCCGAACCGATCGCCGGCAACAAGGTCGCCCGGCGCCAACGCCGTCGGGGCCGAGCAGTTCTGGCCGACGCAATCATAGGTGTAGACACGTCCGGCAAGAGCCTGTGCACCTGGAGCACCAGTGACGATCCGCTGGCCATCGAGTGCCACGGCGTAACCCAGTTCGCTCGCGCTTTCGGTCGGGGCCTGCAACAGTGCCTGCGCGTAAACGCCGGTACAGGCCGAGCCGGCGATGAACAACGGCAACAAACGCCGAAGTCCCGTTGCGCGGATCGATTCGCGCGGAGTCGACCAGCTAACCGCCGTATGAATGGAATCGCATGCGAACATGCGCGCAATAGGCCACGTCACTTTCGCGCGGTCAAGCGCGTTCTGGGTGGTTTGCCTCAGCGGCACCGCATACCGCATGCGACGTAGCGACGCAGCCAACGGCGGCTTCCGGCAGCATCAAACGTGTTCCGACACCTCCAGTCGCCGATCCGTTTCGCTTCCGCAAGGCCCGCCCTGCACGCCGGCGCGTGCTTGCCAACGGGCAGGAACATTCGGCCAAAGGCGTTTGATGTCGCCCGCTGTCCTGCGTGGCACTCGGCCCGGCGCCGTGCGACGACGCATCCAGCCGTCCATTCCATTGCTGTCGGCGATCGGCGATCAGGTCTCGAAGTCGTCGGCGAAGAGGAGGTCGGACGAGGTCGCGTCGACCGCGACCCCGACTTCGAGGAACGACGTGTAACCGCTTGCGTTGTCGCCGCTGACGGTGGCCAACTGGTGAATGCCGCCGTCGTTGCCGAACACGTTGTCGGAATCCAGGGTGAGCGGGTTGAGGTTGCTGGTGCCGTTCGGATACAGCGAGGTCTGCGCGTAGACCTGGCGCGACACCGATTCCGGCAACGCGAGCTGGGAAACGCGCCCGGCATTGCTGCCGGTGGTTGCATCCAGCAGCGAGGCGAACACCTCGAAATGGATGTGCGGCCAGCGTCCCGCATAGCAGCCCGGAAAGATCGACGTGAACGTGCAGCGGCCGTTCGCGTCGGTCGCCTGTACGCCGCGCAGGTAGTTCTGCGCGGTAACGCCCGACGAATACATCGAATAGCCGCCCGAGGCATTGCAATGCCAGAGATAGACGGCGAGTCCTTCGATCGGGCCACAGCCCGCCACCGTGCTGAGGAACTGCAAGGTGACCGTGAGCGGCGTGCCGGGCGCCACGGCAGTCCCGGAACTGCCAAAACTCGAGCGGATGTCCGATCTGACGATGCCGCTCTGGATGAGCACATTGGGACCGTTCGTGCCGTCACCGGGATAGGGACCAGCCGTTTCCGCTGGAATCAGCGAGCAGGCGATCGCGCCTTGCGGCAGCAGTGACACGGCACCGAGGCCGCCGAGCAGCTTGAGCAACCGGCGACGCTGGCCGAGCACCTGCAGGGTTTCATCTAGCGAAGCGTGTGAATGCGACAGGTTCGGAAGCGGCGGTTTGACGCTCATCGTGGCATTCCATCGAATCGAGAGCGGGAGAGAGCCGGATCGGCACTGCGCGACACGGTTTGCACGATCGCACTCTAGCGCCCGACTGTGCAGAACCCGTGCAGATTCCGGGAAGACCTTGCGCACCTCGCTGAATTGCGTCTTGCACGATCCCGCCCGCCGTTGCGGGGTCGCCCTGCCCGCGATGTCGATGACTGCCTGCCGCTGTCAGTGGATGCAGGGCCGGGCTACCCTGTTGGTCGCCTGGGTCATCTTCGATGGCGCTTCCATCCTTCGATTCGTTTTCCGCAGGAATTCCGATGGCGTTTGAATACGTGAGTGTGGACGAGGCGATCGCGCGGAGCGGATTGCGCATGGTCGTTGTCGGTAATGTACCGAGCCTTTGGGGCGAAGCCGCCAAGGGCATCCTCCACGTCAAGCACCTCGATTGGGCGGCCGTGCGTCTGGTCCATGACAGCGATGCCCTGAAGGACTGGGCCGGACAGCGCAGCGGGCCGGTGCTCGTGGTCGACGACGAAGCGCCGCTGTCGGGATGGAAGGACATCCTGTTGCGGGCCGAGCGATTGGCGGCTGCACCCGCCCTGCTTCCGCTCGACGAGCGCGCGCGCGACGTCGTTCTCGCGCTTTCCGACGACATCTGCGGCGTGGGAGGACTGGGCTGGTCGCGTCGCCTGCAGCTCGTGCACGCGGGCCTGCGCGGCGACGGTGGATTTCCGGAACGGATCGCGAAGTACCTGGCCGCCAAATACGGCTATGACCCGGAAGCCGGAGACTCCCATGGGCCAAGGGTCGTCGAATTGCTGGCCATGCTGGCAAATCGCTTGCGCGAAGCTCGCGATGCCGGAAGCCGCTATTACATTGGCAGCCAGCTCAGCGCGCTCGATATCTACAGCGCTGCGGCAATCGGGATGTTCTGTCCGCTGCCGTCCGTGCAATGTGCGATGGATCCGGCGATACGCGCGGCATTCGAGTCGCTCGATGCACCGACCCGGGACGCGCTCGATGCCACCCTGATCGAGCATCGCGACATGATCTATGCCGCGCATCTGGAATTGCCGCTTTCACTGTGAAGCGCGTCGCCCGTAACTGCTGGTCGCCGCGGTTTCATCCGGACCGGTTTTCAAGGTTGATCAGGGGACCGCGCGTCGGTGCAGCGACGATGGCGACAGGCTGGCGGTCAGGACCTCGCAGCATCGTCATGTGTGTCGCTGCCTTCGGCGTGCGGGTGTTCGCGATGTCGCCAGATGCCGCGTCGAAACGCTTCACGTTCGTCGTCGGACATCTGCGCCCAACGCTCGCCCATGCGCGCGCGGTGATGCCCGCCGGGTTGGCCGCGGAAGCTGCCGAACAGGATCTTGCCGAGCACGAACAAGCCCCAGGCCTGCCAGAAGCCGATGCGCGGCAAGCCGAACAGATCGGGCATCAGCCAGTTCCACAGTCCCATCACGATAAAGCCGAACAGTGGAATCACGAGGATGGCGAGGATCGCGAATTTCACGAACCGCCGCGTACGATATTTCTTCATGTTCATGTCGTGCTCCTTGAGCATCACTGGATTTCCTCATGGATCGATTGCAGGCGCCGGCGCAGGAACAGCACCGCATAGCGCTTGCGTGACAGCAACGTGTTGATGCCGATTCCGCTCTCGGCGGACAGCGCCTTGAAACTTCGACCCTCGAGCTCGTGCGCGACGAACACGCTGCGCTGCTCTTCGGGCAACTCGTCGAGCGCAGCGTCGAGTTCGTCGAGCAGGAAGAAGCGCGCGAACGCCGCCTCGGGCGAGGCATCGGGATCAGGCAGCAGCTCGATGAGCGAAAGCGCGTCGGCATCGAGCGCAGCGAGGCCGGGCGGATCGCCGGGTTCGAATCGTCGCCTGCGGAAGCGATCGCTGATCCGGTTGCGCGCAACCCGGAACAGCCAGGCACCGGCCTGTTCGATCGGCTTGAGCAGGCGTGCCGCCTCGACGAATTCGAAGAACACTTCCTGCAAGATGTCTTCCGCATCGGCCAGGTTCGGGACGTAACGGCGAATGAAGCCGCGCAGGCGCCCGTGTTCGCGCTCGAACGTGTCGGCTATCGACCGGTCCTGCCTGGCCATGGCGACTGTGATGTCCGTGATTGCCTGCATACGACGCTGCAGACGCATGAGCGCGCCGGATATTGTGCCGCCAGCGGCAAGGCAGCGCGTTCGTCACGCCATCGCTGCCCGACGCGATCGCCAACGCGCCCGGCTGCGCCCTGCGCCATCACGCGCGCAGGCGATGGCGGTACAGCTTCTCGTACAGCGGGCGGGTCGCATCGGCGACGCGCGCGGCGTCGCCTTCGAGATGGATTTCGCGCGGATGGGGAGGTTCGAAGCCTGTCGAATTCCACACCGCGGCATACCAGTACGGCGCCCAGATGCCGTCACTGTCGCGCGGCCCGACTGGCCAGCTCAACATCCCGGCACGAAATGGAATGCCGAAATGCGCACACAACGCACGCAGATGCGCCTCGGGATCGAGCAGGAAATCATCGGCGTCGATCACCGGAGGTGCATGGCCAAAACGATCGCAGACCTCATCGAACAGGCGTACTTCCTGCGGCAATCCGATGTCGTCCTCGGTGACTGTCGAACGCGAGCGCAGATACGAGGCCACGACCTCGGACGGATCCCGGATCAGGAACGCATGGGCCAGCCCATCCATCCAGTCGTGGTCGATGTGGGCGAGCATGTGATGGCACATGTGCTTCTGGTACCACACGGGCTGGCCACCGGGAACCTCGCCGACCATCGACAGCGCGACCTTGCGCCAGTCGGTCTCGCCGGCAGCGATCACCTCGTCGCGCGCCGGATGGTCGAGTCCGGTTTCGGCGAGGTAGTGCGCATAGAACGGTTCATCGCTGACCGCGCAATCCCCGCGGTTCTCCCAGGCGCGCATCATCGCCGTCGAAAGATTGCGCGGGCCTGACCACATGGCGATGCGCAGCGATCCGTCGCCAGGCTTCACGTCGTGGCCACCCGTGTCTTGCGCGCCGCGATATCGCGCGCCACATGCGCCTTGTACAGCGACTGGATGCGCTCGACCATCGGTCCGCGTGTTCCCTCGTTGAGGACACGCCCGTCGATCTCGCGCACCGGGACGACCCCGGCGAAGGTTCCGGTGACGAAGGCTTCATCGGCACCGTAGACATCGGTCAGGCTGAAGGATTTCTCGATCGCGGGAATGCCCGCTTCACGGCAGACCGTGAGCACGTTCGCGCGCGTGATGCCGCCGAGACAGTACTGTCCGGTCGAGGTCCAGACTTCACCCTTGCGCACGATGAAGAAATGCGTGGAATTGCAGGTCGCGACGAAACCGTGTGGATCGAGCATCAGGCCTTCGTCCGCGCCGGCCGTGTAGGCCTGGATGCAGGCGGTCACGCAATTGAGCTTGCTGTGGCTGTTGAGCTTCTGGTCCTGCACGTCGGGATAGCCACGGCGCACGTGCACGGTGAACAGCTTGAGCCCGCGGATCAGTGTTTCGGGCAGCGGATTCTTGTACTCGGGAATGATGACGATGGTCGCCGGCCCGATGACGACGCGCGGATCCTGGTACGGCGTGCGCTTGAGCCCGCGCGTGACCATGAGCCGCACATGCACGCCGTCGCGCATGCCATTGGCCGCGAGTGTCGCCTCGATCGCCGCAGCGAGTGCATCGCGACCGAGGCCGATGTCCATCGCGATCGCCTTCGCGCCTTCGTAGAGGCGATCCAGATGCGCGTCGAGGAACGCGGGCTGGCCATCGACGATGCGCAGCCCTTCCCATACCCCATCACCAAGGATGAAGCCGGAGTCGAACACCGATACGGTCGCTTCCTCGCGCCGTTTCAGGGTCCCGTTGACGTAGATCAGGATGTCGCGATTGCGCGGATCATCGACGTAGTCGTGGCTGCCGTGGTTCATGCGTGATCGTCCTCTGCACCGACCCACGCGAGCATACGCAAGATTTCATCGTCGGGCGCATCGCGGGCGGGGCTTGAGCAAACCCGGCAGCGCGGGCAGGATGATCGCCAGGATTCGGAGCCGCCCGCATGCCACACATCGCCCTCGTCACCGCCCAGGCTGCCCGCGCCACCGATGAGGACCTGGCGCCGCTCGAGTCGGCACTGCGCAATGCAGGCGCGCAGGTTTCGATCGTCGACTGGGATGCAGCCTCGCTCGACTGGTCGCAGTTCGACCTGACCGTGCTGAGGTCGTGCTGGGACTATACCGAGCGGCATGTGGAATTCCTGATCTGGGCCGAGCGCATCAGCCGGCAGACCCGCCTGGTCAATCCGTTCGACATCGTCCGCTGGAACACCGACAAGCACTACCTTGCCGAACTCGAACGCAAGGGCATCGCGATCGTGCCGAGCCGGTTCATCGAACCGGAATCCGATGCCGTTGCAGCACTGGACGCTTTCTTCGAGGATCATCGCGAATGCGCCGAGCTTGTCGTCAAGCCGGCAATCGGCGCCGGTTCACGCGATACCCAGCGGCACGCGCGCGACAACCTCGGCGCAATCACCGCACATGTCGGGCGCCTGCTTGGCGCCGGGCGCAGCGTGCTGCTGCAGCCCTACCTCGACCGCGTCGATCAAGCCGGCGAGACCGCCTTGATCCATTTCGACGGCCGCTACAGTCATGCCATCCGCAAGGGCGCGCTGCTGCTGCCGGGCGAAGGTCCTACCGACGCACTCTATGCGCCAGAAACAATCGTCGCGCGCACGCCTGGCGCAGACGAGCATGCGTTGGCGGGCGCGGTACTCGCCGCCCTTCCGTTTGCCGACAGCGTCGCCTATGCGCGCGTCGACCTGATCCGCGCCGCCGATGGCACGCCGGTCCTGCTCGAACTCGAGCTGACCGAACCGTCGCTGTTTTTCCTGCATGGCGCCGGCTCGGCGCAGCGATTCGCCGCATGCCTGCTTGCGCGCTGCGGCGAGAACGCGAAAGCCTGACCGGGGCCGACGCCGCGGAACCTGCTCACGGATTGCCCAAACCGACCCGGGCGCCAGTCGCCATGCGGGCCTGCGCGCCTTCATACAGATCTTGTCCACAGGCCTGTCCACGCCGACTGTGGATAAACCGCGTCGGACCGTGTCCGCTTTCGCCCGCGCCCGGGCGGGCGGATCGCCGCAGCTTTTCGTTGCTACGTTACAATCGCGCCGTTCTGCTTCCCTGCAAAGGAATCCCGCAACGATGAAGATCCTGGTCGGTTACAAGCGCGTCGTCGACTACAACGTGCGCATCCAGGTCAAGCCTGACGGCTCCGGCGTGGTCACCGATGGTGTCAAGCTGTCGGCGAACCCGTTCGACGACATTGCGCTCGAAGAAGCGCTGCGCTTGCGCGAGAAGGGCATCGCCAGTGAAGTCGTCGTCGTCACGATCGGACCGGCCAATGCACAGGCGCATATCCGCAATGGCCTCGCGATGGGTGCCAACCGCGCGATCCACGTCGTCACCGAGGACGCGATCCAGCCACTGACGGCGGCACGCGCGATGCTCAAGCTGGTCGACAAGGAACAACCCGGCATCGTCATCCTCGGCAAGCAGGCCATCGACGATGACTGCAACCAGACCGGCCAGATGCTGGCAGCGTTGTGGGATCGACCGCAGGCGACCTTTGCCTCGAAAATCGAGATCAGCGCCAACGTCGCAAGGGTCACGCGCGAGGTCGATGCGGGTCTCGAGACGATCGAGGTCGATCTTCCGGCCGTGATCACGACGGACCTGCGCCTCAACGAGCCGCGCTTCATCAAGTTGCCCGACATCATGAAAGCCAAATCCAAGCCGCTCGAGACGATCGCATTCGCCGATCTTGGCGTCGAATCGGGCGACCATCTGAAAACCACCCGGCACGAGGCACCCGCCAAGCGCAGCAAGGGCGTGATGGTCAAGGACGTCGGCGAACTCGTCGCCGCGCTGCGCGCCAAGGGCCTGGTCTGAGCGATCCTGAGCGATCCGGCGCAGCGCGCACACCCCCGCATTCATCAAGGAACACCGATGTCGAAGATCCTCATCATCGCCGAACATCTGGACGGCAAGCTGAACTCCAGCACCGCGCGCTGCGTCAGCGCGGCGATCGCCGCAAAGCCCGATTCGATCGACGTGCTCGTGCTCGCTGCCGATGCCGCATCGATCGCCAGCGACGCGGCGCGTATCGAAGGTGTCAGCAAGGTGCTGACCCTGAGCCGCACCGAGAACGCTCACGCACTCGCCGCGATCCTCGCGCCACAGATTGCCGCCATCGCCGGCAACGGCTACAGCCACGTATTCGCACCGTCGACGACCTTTGGCAAGGACCTGGCACCGCGCGTCGCCGCCCTGCTCGGCGTGGCCCAGGTCTCCGACATCATGACCGTGCAAGCGGCACGCACGTTCCAGCGGCCGATCTATGCAGGCAACGCGATCATCACGGTCGAAGCACCCGCGTCGGGCATCGTCGTCGCGACGATCCGCACGGCCTCCTGGCCTGCGGCCGCGAACGGCGCGGCGAGCGCACCGATCGAAGCCGCGAACGCCGATGTCAGCCTGCCGACGCACACGCGTTTCGTCGAACTCAGCCAGGGCAAGAGCGACCGTCCCGATCTGCAGGGTGCGAGCAAGGTCATCTCGGGCGGACGGGCGCTTGGCTCGGCGGAGAGCTTCGAGATCATCTACAAGCTCGCCGACCGGATCGGCGCCGCCGTCGGTGCCTCGCGCGCCGCGGTCGACGCAGGTTACGTACCGAGCGACCTGCAGGTCGGCCAGACCGGCAAGATCATCGCCCCCGAGCTGTATGTGGCGATCGGTATTTCCGGTGCGATCCAGCATCTCACCGGCATCAAGGATGCCGGCACGATCGTCGCGATCAACAAGGATGCCGAAGCGCCGATTTTCGAGATCGCCGACTACGGCCTGGTCGGTGACCTTTTCAAGATCGTTCCGGAGCTCGAAGCCGCGCTTGCAACATAGTCGCAGGTAGGCACCACAGGCCTCGTCACCCGTATCGTATTGCCCGAGTCAGGAATCCGGACCGTCCTCGGTTTCCGGATCGTCGCACCAGTCGACATCGGGCAGCATGTCGGGTTCGCCGATTGCTTCCACTTCGTCGGGATCGAGGCATTCCCCGCCGTCGTCGGTTTCCTCATCGTCCGCACAGATTCCTTCTTCGAGGCAGGCATCGTAGCCGGGGTTCTCGCGCGCCAGTTCGGGGTGGGCGGCGGTGAATTCCGCTCCCGAGATTTCCGCGGCGGCAATGCGCGCGGAACTGCTCGGATGACTGGACAGATACGCGACGCCGCCAGTGCCGTCCTGGTCCGGATCGTGGTCGGCGTCGAGCTTGCGCATGGCCGATGCAAACCAGGCCGGCGAGATCCGGTGCGCAGCGAGCGTGGTGAACGCAAAACCGTCGGCTTCCTCCTCGAAGCCGCGTGAGTAGTGGCTCTGCAACAGGAACGCCGGGACCGCGACCACGACCGTGCTGGCGGAACTGACATCGCCGGTGAACAGCGCGGCAATCACCAGCACGAAGGAACTGCGCAGGGTCTGGCGCAACGCATGGCGGTGTTGCTGATGACCCAGTTCATGCGCAACGACGGCATCGAACTCGCGGTCGTCTTCGAGCAGCGCAACCAGTTGATCGGTGACGACAATGCTGCCACCCGGCACGGCCAGCGCATTCGCGCCGACACCGGGCGCGTCGCGAAAGACCAAGCGGTAGCGTTCGCTGCCCGGCAGATCCGACGTCAAGGCCGCAAAGCGCGCCGAGAGCTCGGCCTGGCGCGAACTCTCGAGCGTGCTCGCAGCGAACCCTAGATAGCGATCAAGCTGGTCGAGCACTTCGTCGCCAAGCGTGGCTTCGACGCCCGCCGGCACCTGGTCGGCAATGCGGTCGGACAACCACGGCACGCCCCAGACGAAAGTGACCACGCCCATGGCCAGGCAGATCAGCACCGAAGAGGCGATCGCATAGGCATGCCGCTCCATGCGGTCGACCCAGCGCTGCAGGCGATCCTCGTTCGGGAACCATTGATCGAGCAGGACATGATCGTCGACAAGCAGGCGTGCGCCATCGGCGAATTCGATCGTGCGTGCGGTGCGCGCGAGCCGTGGCGAGATGCGCAGCGACGCGAGTTCCGCGAAACGATCGATGCCATCGCCGCTCACGCGCACATTCGTCGCATCGCCGCGCTGCACCTCGACCTCGTGCGCACGACTGGTCTGGCCATCGAAATAGTGGGCCTTGAATGCGTTCACAGGCCGATGTCGATGTCGAACAGACCATCCACCTCCGCGGCTATGGCATCAATGCTGGCGGCGCTTTCGGCGCGCATGCCATTGAAGTCATCGCTGGCGAGCAGGCTCAGGCGCTCGGCGCGATAGCGGGCGAGACGAACCATCGCCCATGGAATCAGCAGGCCGACGCTGGCCAGCACCGCGATCGTGTTGCTGAAATAGATCCACAACAGGTGCTGCCCCTTGAGCGTCGAGCGGAAACGCCGCCCGCCGATGTCGATGTTGTTGAAGATCAGATTGGCGATCGCGGCAGCGAGGAAGGCAAGCACGACGAAGTATCCCGAATACATCACGACCATGATGGCGATCACCATCCACGGCGGCGGACCGCTGCCGCCACCGCCCGCGGCGATGCCGGCGAACACGATCCCGACCATGAGAAAGCTGGCCACGAACATCCAGGCCATGATCACTCCCCAGGCGATCAGGTAAGGCGGATAGAACTGCCCAGGCGTGATCAGGAAACGAAACCAGTCGCCACCGTAGCGATGATGCTCGACGATGAATTCCTTCTGCTTGCCCTTGATCCACGGATACAACAGGCCGAGGGTGAGAATCAGCGGAATGCCGAGCACGAGAAAGCGGATGTAGGCCTCGCCATAGTCGGGCACGAAGCGGAAGGTGAGCCCGCGCCAGGCCGAGTAGCGCGCCCGGAATGCGGCACCGCGCACGACCAGCCAGGGCGTCAGCACGGCGATCAGCAGGGCAAGGCCAAGCTGCAGGCCGATGCTGACCTGGCCGGCCAGCACGTAACCCGAAAACAGCAGCACCGCGATGATGCGTCCCTTGAGGATCGGCAAGGGCTTGGCCAGATATTCGAACGGCACGCCTGCCAGGCGCGTGTTGCCGTAGAAGTAACGCTGCGTGCGCACCTTGGCCCAGGCCGAGAAGATGCCGAGGCTAAGGATGCTCAGCGCCAGGTTGACGATCCAGATGCGGAAATACTCGCCGGCACGACCATCGAACACGAATCGATGTTCGATCGGCGGTGGTCGCAACTGGCGTGCCGGCCAGGCTGGCAGATCAAGCGCAGGCGGCGCCGGCAGCGGAGGCAGCGCCTCGATGACATCCTCGTCGTGCATGGTTTTCCCCTGCCGGCCGCAACGCCAGCGCACAGCAAAGTGTAGTCGAAGCCGCCCGCTTGCGCTCCGCCATCAGGCGCTGGTGGAACCTGTTTTCACAAAGGCAGATTTCGCTGAGCGCGAGCCATCGCTGCATCAGCGCGATCTGCTGCTCCGTCGCCGCGATGAATCGCTGCATGGCGGGCATTCCGGTCAGCGCCTGGCGCCGCAGCAACCCGAAGGGGTGGTCGCGACGGGGTTCGAGACCACGGTGTAGCCCTCGGCCTCGATGGCTTGCCGCACGGTCGCTGCATCGTCGATGCCGGTCACCTCGACCGTGCCGCCAGCCACATCCACTTCGGCCGTGCCACCGAGGGCTGCCAGTGCCTGCTGGATCGCGCGCGCGCAGTGCGCACAGGTCATGCCTTGAACATCAAGTCGCATTGTTGATCTCCGCACCGGGCCTATCCCGGTTTGCTGGCAGCATCGGGCTTACCCCTGTGGGAAGGTCAACTCTACCGGCAGGAATCGGCTCATGATCGTTTCATCGCTTGACCTTCCTACAATGGGAAGGCCCATGCTGCATCCCATGAACAGACAAAGCACAGCCCCGGCTAACTCTTCCACCCTTCGCTTCCCGGTCGAAGGCATGACCTGCGCTTCGTGTGCGGGCCGGATCGAACGCGCCTTGAAGAAGCTCCCCGGCATTGACGACGCTACCGTGAACGTGGCGACCGGGACCGCCGAGATCCAGGGCGCTGCTCTCCCTCCGATCGCCGGGATTGCGCAGGCGATCGAGGCGGCGGGCTATCACCTGACCACGGATGAGGTCGAGCTCTCGATCGAGGGCATGACCTGCGCGTCCTGCGTCGGGCGTGTCGAACGTGCCCTCATGCGCGTACCTGGCGTGATCGAGGCAAGCGTCAACCTGGCGACCGAGCGCGCGCGGCTCAGAACGGCCGGGACTGCAGCGCTCGATACGCTCATCGCTGCTGTTGAAAGTGCCGGCTACCGGGCCCGGAGGCCGCAGTCCGTACCCGTTGATGGAGACACCCGGACGCCCGCAGCCAGCAGGTCCAGCACCTCCCGGGAAGCCCGGCACCTGTTGATCGCGGCACTGCTCACCGCACCGCTGGTTCTGCCGATGGCAGGCATGCTCTTCGGTCAGCACTGGATGCTGCCGGGCTGGATGCAGTTGCTGCTGGCAACACCGGTCCAGTTCTGGCTGGGTGCGCGCTTCTATCGCGCTGCGTGGCATGCGTTGCGTGCGCGAACCGGCAACATGGATCTGCTGGTGGCATTGGGCACTTCGGCCGGATATGGGCTGAGCCTCTATCACCTGTTCCAGGGTCCGACCCATCACGCTCCGGCCCATCTCTATTTCGAGGCCTCCGCGGCGATCATCACGCTGATCCTGCTCGGCAAGTTGCTTGAGGCGCGCGCCAAGCGCCAGACCACCGAAGCGATCCGGGCACTGCAGGCCCTCAAGCCGTCGACAGCCCGCGTGCGCCGAAACGATGCCGATGTCGACGTGCCCGTCGAGCAGGTCCGTGTTGGTGACTTCGTCGTTGTTCGTCCCGGCGAGCGTTTCCCGGTCGACGGCACGGTACGCGAAGGCAGGACCCACGCGGATGAGTCGCTGATAACGGGCGAGTCGATCCCTGTCTCCAAGGAGACCGGTGACCGCGTCACCGGCGGTGCCGTGAATGGCGAAGGTGCCGTCGTCGTCGAGACGCAGGCAATCGGCAGCGAGACGGCGCTCGCCCGGATCATCCGTCTGGTCGAGGACGCGCAGGCCAAGAAGGCCCCGATCCAGAAGACGGTCGACCGGATCAGCGCGGTTTTCGTGCCGGTCGTCATCGCGCTCGCCCTGCTCGCCCTGGTGGGCTGGACTCTTGCGACCGGCGACTGGAACACCGCGATACTCAATGCGGTGGCGGTGCTCGTGATCGCATGCCCGTGCGCGCTTGGACTCGCAACACCGACGGCGATCATGGCCGGAACGGGTGTGGCCGCTCGCGCCGGCATCCTCATCAAGGATGCAGAAGCCCTCGAGCTTGCGCACAAGGTGCGGATCGTTGCATTCGACAAGACCGGAACGCTTACCGCGGGCGAGCCGCGCCTGGTCGAGGCGCTTGCCACCGATGGCGATCGTGCCGGGTTGATTGCGCTGGCAGCGGCCCTGCAAGCGAGCAGCGAGCATCCGTTGGCGCGCGCCGTCCTGCGCGAAGTGACGTCCACGACCGCGGCTACCGAAATCCGCGCGCTGCCGGGGCGTGGCGTGCTGGGCACCATCGGCGGGCGCGAAGCGTGGCTGGGCAACCAGGCCCTGATGCAGGAGATCGGTGCCGACACCGCCGCACTTGAATCGGTTGCGCTCGACTTGAGCGGACAGGGTCACACGCTGTCCTGGCTGGCCACGCGCGAGCAGCAAGGGCTCTTGTTGCGGGGACTGCTTGCCTTTCGGGACGAGCCCCGCGCTGGCGCCCGCGGCGCGGTGGAGCGCCTGCACCGTCTTGGCATGCGGACCGTGATGATTTCCGGCGACAACGAAGGCGCCGCGCGCAGCATTGCGAGCCGCCTGGGCATCGACGAAGTGCATGCCAATGTGCGCCCCGCGCTGAAGCTCGATGCCATCCGTGACCTCAAGCGCGATGGCGTTGTCGCCATGGTTGGCGATGGCATCAACGATGCGCCGGCGCTTGCCGCAAGTGACGTCGGCATTGCCATGGGCTCGGGCACCGACGTGGCGATGCACGCGGCGGCCATCACGCTCATGCGCCCGGATATCGAGCTCGTTGCCGACGCCATCGAGATCTCCCGGCGTACCACACGCACGATCCGGCAAAACCTGTTCTGGGCATTCGGCTACAACGTCGTCGGCATTCCACTGGCAGCCTTCGGCTTCCTCAATCCCGTGTTCGCCGGTGCCGCGATGGCGCTCTCGTCACTGAGCGTTCTAGGCAATACCCTGCTGCTGAAGCGATGGCGCCCGGCGATTCGGAAAACCAGTCAGGAGGTGAACCATGCCCATCAGGATCCAGCGCCCCGAGCTCGGCGAAGCCCGTGAGCAAGGCCTGCACAACATCGGCGAGGCGGCCGGACTGTCCGGCGTCTCGGCAAAAATGATCCGGCATTACGAAAGCATCGCTCTCATCCCCGAGGCGGCAAGGACGATGGCAGGCTACCGGCTCTACCGGGATGCCGACGTCCATCGCCTGCGCTTCATCAAGCGTGCGCGGACGCTGGGGTTTTCGATGAAGCAGATCGAAATGCTCCTGCAGCTCTGGTCCGACCGTTCGCGTGCGAGCGCGGAGGTCAAGCGATTGGCAATGCAGCACGCCGACGGGTTGGGCCTCCGCATTGCCGAAATGCAGGCGATGCAGCGCACGCTTGAAGACCTGGCGCGGCGTTGCCACGGGGATGCACGGCCCGACTGCCCGATCCTCGACGATCTGAGTGGGCAGGCGTCAGGCCAACACGTCTGACGCGTCTTGGGGCTGGGCAAGGCTTGCGGGAACTTTGAATAAAATTACCGAAAGCCTGCAGGCTCTATCGTTGAAGTGGGTTACGGCCCAGGATGAGATCCGAAGCCCGCTCCGCGATCATGATCGTCGGTGCGTTGGTGTTGCCGGTCGGCAGATCGGGCATCACCGAGGCATCGACGACACGCAGGCCGGTGATGCCGTGCACGCGCAGTTCGCTGTCGACGACCGCGCCGTCGTCGTTTCCCATGCGGCAGGTGCCGACCGGGTGGTAGACGGTTTCCGCCTTGTGCCGGATGAAGGCCTCGACCGCGCGATCGTCGGCGATATCGATGTCCGGGAAAATCGTGGCACCGCGGTATCGGTCGAATGGGGCCTGGGCAAAAATCGCATGCGAGAGGCGGGTGGCTTCGACCAGCATCTTCAGGTCGTAGCCGTCAACGTCACTCAGGTAGTTTGCGTGGATCGCGATCGGCTGTTGCGGATCGTTCGACTTGAGGCGCAGCGATCCTCGTGATTTCGGCCGCAGCATGCAGGCATGCAGGGTGTAGCCATGGCCTTCGAGCTTGTTGCGACCATGATCATCGAGCATGGCCGGCACAAAATGGAACTGCAGGTCGCAGCGCTCGTCCTCGGCATGGCGCGAGCGCAGGAAGCCGCCGCACTCGGCGATGTTCGAGGTGCCGATACCCGAACGCTTGAACAGGAATTCGAGTGCGACCGCGACGTCATTGACCTTGTCGTAGGTGATCGCCTCGTTGCAATGGGTCAGCGAGCAGATATCGAGATGATCCTGCAGGTTGCTGCCGACCCCGGCCAGTGCGTGGCGCACGCCGATGCCCTGCTCGCGCAGATGATCGGCCGGGCCGATTCCCGACAGCATCAGCAACTGCGGCGAGTTGAGCGCACCACCGGCGAGCAGCACCTCGCCTGCCTCGGCGCGCTTGAGCCGGCCGTGGTGGCGATAGTCGACGCCGATCGCACGCGCGCCGGAGAACAGCAATTGCTGGACCGTGGCATGCGTGCGCACGGTGAGGTTTGGCCTGCCTCTCGCCTCGCGCAGGAACGACGCGGCCGTCGAACAGCGCGCGCCATTGCGCTGGGTGACCTGATAGAAGCCGAAACCCTCTTGCGCGGCGCCGTTGAAATCGGGATTGCGCGGGAATCCTGCTGCCGAAGCCGCATCGAGGAAGACCTGCGACAGCGGATTGCGATGGCGCAGATCGGATACGCTGAGCGGACCGTCGGCACCGTGCAGCGCATCGGCACCGCGCGCATTGGCTTCGGAACGCCGGAAGTAGCCGAGCACATTGTCCCAGGCCCAGCGTGGATCACCGGTCCGGCGTGCCCAATCGTCGTAGTCGCCCCTGACTCCGCGGATGTAGCACATCGCATTGATCGAACTGGAGCCACCGAGCACCTTGCCGCGCGGCCACCACAGTCGACGCCCTTCGAGGTTGGCTTGCGGCTCGGTCGTGTAATTCCAGTTGTGGCGCGGATTCGATGCGAGCTTGCCGATGCCGGCCGGCATGTGGATGAACGGGTGCCAGTCACGCCCACCGGCTTCAAGCAGGAGCACGCGGGTCGCCGGATTGGCACTGAGCCGATCGGCCAGCACGCAACCGGCCGAACCGGCACCGACAATCACATGGTCATAGGTCATTGCGGAATGCATGTGCGAGTGAATCGTCCGACCCTAGTCGGCGATGCTAGAGCACATGCTCCAATCGTGCTGGCATGGTTGGATCTCATGTCGGGCCGAAGCCCGATCTACATCGGACCCATTGGCAGGTCACGCAATGATCTCGACCACATCGCCCAGCGCGATCATGCCGGTTGAGCGCGGGATCAGGTTTCGACCGAACATCTGCCTTGCACTTCTTGCACTTCTTGCGCTTGGAGCCGGTATCGATCTGCAATTGCCCGTGCTTCGGGCGTATGACACCATCCAGCCAGCATCCGTGTCGGAGTGACAGTGGAAAGTGTGACCGATCTATTGGAAGCCACCCGACACGGCGATCAGGCCGCGTCGAATGCGCTGTTCACGCTGATTTACGACGACCTTCGCGCGTTGGCCAGGCGTCATGTCGGTGCCAGTGCACCGGCGCGACTGCAGACCACCTCGCTGGTGAATGAAGCCTGCCTGCGTCTGGTCGGTGCCAGTGCCCTGCCGTTTCGAGATCGCCGCCATCTGTTCGCAGTCGCTGCCCGCGCAATGCGCCAGATCGCGGTTGATCATGCGCGTACGGCATTGACCCAGAAGCGCGGCGGCGGCATCAAACCACTCGAACTCCAGGAACAACTCGCAGGTGCGCAGTTGCCGGAAGACTCAGATCAGGTCGTTGCCCTCGACGAAGCACTCGATCGACTTGCAGAGTTCAATCCGCGCATGGCCCAGATTGTCGAACTTCGCTTCTTTGGCGGCCTCGACCTTGAGGACATCGAGCCGCTACTCGGTGTCGGCACTCGCACACTGAAGCGCGACTGGCGCGTCGCCCGTGCATTCCTCTACGACATCCTCAACGATGAGCGAGCCTGACGCGATTGAGGATGCCAAGCTGCTACAGCGAGCCATCGCGTGTTTCGAGCAGTTTGCTGACCTCGATCCGGATGCGCGCCGGCAACACCTGCATGATTTGCACTCCCGCGAGCCGGCGCTCGCCGCGCGCGTAGCCAAACTGCTTGCCGCCGATGCGCGCGAACATGGCGTGCTCGAAGCCGGACTCGCGGCGCTGGCACCCGCCGCGCTGCACCAGCTTGCATCCGGTCGCATGGAGAAGGAAGCCCACTCGGCCAACGACATGATCGGACCATGGCGCCTCAAGGAAATGCTGGGGCGTGGCGGCATGGGCGAAGTATGGCTGGCTTCGCGCAACGACGGGCAATTCGAGCAACAGGTCGCCGTCAAACTGCTCAAGCGTGGCATGGACTCCGATGGCGTGCTGCACCGCTTTCAGCGCGAACGGCAGATCCTTGCCCGTCTCGAACATCCCGGAATCGCCCGCTTGCTGGACGGCGGCATGACTGCGGCTGGCCTGCCCTACTTCGCGATGGAGTGCATTCGCGGAGTTCCCATCGACCAGTTCGCGCGCACCCATCAGCTTGACGTGCGCAGTCGCGTGCGACTGGTCATTGCGTTGTGTTCCGCGGTGGACTACGCACACCGTCATCTAGTAGTTCACCGTGACCTCAAACCCGCAAACACGTTGGTGACGGATGAAGGTGTCCTCAAGGTTCTTGATTTTGGAATCGCGCGGGTTCTGGATGAATCATCGAACGTGGGTGCGACGGAAACCGGATCACGCGTGATGTCGCCGGCCTACGCATCACCCGAGCAACTGCTCGGCGAGCCGATCGCGATCGCTACCGACGTCTACGCCATCGGCCTGCTTCTCTACGAACTGCTGTCGGGAGTGCTGCCGCACGGGCGCGGGCACCAGAGTTTGTCCCAGGTGGTTGCCGATGTGTCACGCGATGCGACCGAGGCTCCGAGCACGCTGGGGCGCATGTGGCACCGAGGTGCCGAGGCTCAAGGACAGGTATTGCCCGGTATCGATCGCGAACTCGATTTGATCGTGTTGCAGGCGCTGCGCAGCTCGCCGGAGGCCCGCTATCCAAGCGCCGCCGCTCTCGCGGAGGACCTGTGCAGTTGGCTCGAGCGGCGACCAATTCGCGCACGACCAGCAACGCTCGGCTATCGTGTTGCCAAGTTTGTTGCGCGCAATCGCCTCGCGGTGGTGCTCGGCGGCGTGGCGCTCGCCGTCGTGCTTGCTGCATTGTCTGTATCCATCGTGCAACGCCGCGCTGCCATCGCCAACGCCGAAGCCGCACGGGCATCGGCCCGACGTGCCGAACTCTCCAAGCAGTTTCTAGTGTCGATGTTCGATCGCGCCGACGCGTTCAGCACGGCGAATCATGGCGAGAAGACGGTCGTCGAGCTGCTCGAATCCACTCCAGATCGCCTGATCAACGAGTTGGCCGACGAACCGGAAGTGCAGGCTGAATTGCTGCTGGAAATCGGCAGCGGACTGCGCGTCGCCGGACGCCGCAACTCGGCGCACGCCGCCTATCGCACCGCGCTCGATTCGATCGCCCGCATTCCTGCCGCCGATCCGATCTTGCATGCCAAAGCGCTGCTCTATATTGGCTACGCTGAAAATGACCTCGGCAAATCTGACGACGCGCGCACTCATCTGATGCAGGCGCAAGCGATCTACCGCGCCGCCGCCGATGACCGCAGACGCGAGCTGATCAGCGTAGCCACTGGACTGGCGCGCAATGCCAATATGCGTGGCGACCTCACTTCGGCATTGCAATTGCGGGAACAAATCCTCAGCGAACGACGCGCACTGTCCGGAGAACGTGACCCCGATTACGCGATGGATCTGATGAACCTGTCCACATCGCTGATCGCGCTCGGCCGCTACGCGGATGCGGAGCAGGCTCTGCGCCGCTCGCAAGCCCTGCTCAGTGAGCTACTGGGTGCACGTCACCTGCGCACGCTAACCGTCCTGCATGCGCTGGCTGCCATCCACCTCGAACAAGGCCGCCTTGATGAGGCACGCACGAACGCCGAACTCGTGCTGGAACGCAGCGCTGACAATGCAGCGGCACAGGCCTCGTTGCGTCCAGCCGCAAACAGCGTGCTGGCGCGTGTTGCCCTGTACGAATACCGCCTGGACGCGGCAGAGCATCACGCGCGCATTGCGCTTACTGGCGAACCGACCATGACCATGCGCGGTGCGGCGCAGCGAAATCTCGGTCGCATCCTGCTTGAACGTGGCCAGACTGCGGAAGCAGTGGATGCGCTGCGGCTATCGCTTGAGGCCTATCCGGGTGCCAGCGCGATGTCCAGGCATGCGTTGTGGGCAAAACTTCTGCATGCCGAAGCGCTCCGACGCTCCGACCCGCGAGGGAACTCGATGGAAGCCTTGCGCGCCACGTTCACCGCGCTCGGCGCGAGCGAAGGGGCGCGTGGTGTCGAGCAATTCGAAGCGGGTCTGTTGATGGGTGCCATCGAGCGTGAGGCTGGCTCGCTTGATCGCGCGATCACGCTGCACGAGGAAGCGCTCGCGCTGGCTCGTGCAGACGGCGTGCTGGGCGAAGTAGGGCTCGCGTACGCCAACGCAGAGCTCGCGCTCGATCTGCGCAAGCGCGGCGCAAATGGCGATGCCAATGCAGCAGCGGCGGCGGCCGCCACCTCGATTCCATTCTTCGAGCGCTCGGCCCGTGCCGATCCTCGCCTCGCCGCAATGGAATCGATGCGACCGAAATAGCCGGGCTCATGATCCGCTGCTCAGCGCGACGCACAGCCCCGCTGCGCAACATCCTCATCATAGGCACGTTGCGCTTTGCGCGCGGCAGCCGAAGGCGATCAGCCAGCGTCTACGGATCAAACCCGTCGGCAAAGATGACGTCGTCGAACGCGTACACCCTACAACCGCCAAGCTCCGACGTATCGGGCGGTTCGCTGACCGGATTGGGTATGCGCTGCACCTGCGTGACGAAACCGCGACCGACCAGCGTACTCTGCGATCCAACGGTGGCCACCGGAAGGTCCAATTCCACGAAGCCGTCGTTTCCGGCACTCGCGTTGGAAATGCTGTAAGCAACGTAGGGATCGGTATGGTCGACATCGGCCTCGCCCTGCGTGCCACTACACCCACCGGCGCGCGAATAGGCCAACACGCGATAGATGCCGTTGCGCGATTGCAGGCGCACGCGCAGGTTGCCGCGCGTGTCCGAACCGCCAGCCGCAAGCAGCGTAGGCGCGTTGAGCCCTCGGTTGCTGAGCGCATCGCTGCCGGCGGCACTGTCGTTGTCGACCGGGTCGATACCCAGAGCGCCGATGTCAACCTGCTGCCCGCTCGATCCATTGTTGCCGTACACGCGATTTCCAGCGATGCATACCCCGCGACCGCTGCGCACGTTGATGCCTGCCGCGCCGGTGGAGGTTCCGTTGTAGGCAATCGTGTTCTCGGCTCCTCCGAACACGAGTTGCCCTGCTTCGATGTGACGGCAGGCACCAAGAACGTTGTCACTGCCGTAAATCAGAACGCCGTTGAAATCGTTGCCGAGACGATAGTCCGAGACCCCGCCCTGGGTGATCAGGGGCACTGCACGCAGTCCGATGCGATTGCCATTGATCGTGTTGTTTCTGGAGTTGAAGCCCCCGGGCTCAAGCAGAACTATGCCGTTGCCGTTGCCCGAGATCACGTTGTCGATGATGCGGTTTCCGCTGGCCGCATTGAGGCGTACGCCGATTGCATTCGGGCTGGCGAAGCGGCCGTTCACGTCCACACCGATCAGATTGTTCTCGATGCTGCTATTGCTTGCCAGTTCAAGCGATACGCCGGCCACCGTGGCCCCGCCTATGATGTTGCGTTGCGAATCGTTGGGCCCACCAACGCGCGCGCCCGCACTGGCCCCGACCAGCACATGGGTCGCACTGGCGGGCAGTGCGACGCCCCCCACGCTGCCACCGAACTGGCTGCCCTGCACGTAGTGCGCGCCACCGCCAAGGAGGTAGATCGCCGCGTCGCTGAAACCACCCATGGCGATGCCGTTGATGCCCAGCTGTACACCGCTGCCGGACACCGTGTTGGTGGCAAGGCCACGCCCGATCGCGTTCACCGTTGCGGGCCGGACAATCACGCAGCGCGTCGCATTGTCTGCGGACGCCGATGTGTTGCTTGCCGATCCCGGCTGGGTGGCGGCATCAATGCGCAGACTTTCGGTAACAACGGGCAAGGCCGAGCTGAGGTTGATCGTGCGCGGGCAGGTGCCGGGGATGTCGAAAAAGATGAGGTTCAATCCAGGTGTTCCGTTCGCGCCCAGGATCGCCTGACGCAGTGAACCGGACCCATTGTCGTTCACATTGGTAACGGTCTGCACGAAGCTGCCCGTGTTTGCGCTTTCGTAGGCACCGCGATCCGGTGCGGAACCCTGGAAGCGCACGTTTCCTTCGATGTCAGTTGCAGGCAGGCTGATCAGGGCAGATGTGCTGCCGGTGTTGAGGGCCGGCGAATCATTGCGCAAGCGGAAGTTCACCCCCGGATCAATAAAGGCCGGGTCCGCAGTCGAGGTGCCGACCTCGAACATCGGCAGCGGCGTGTTGCGGGTCTGAAAGCTGTTGTTGTACGAGCTTGCAGGCGCCGCGATGACGACCGGCCCAAAGCCGCACCAAGTGGAAATATCGGCGCCGTTGTCGCGCACGATGTTGTTGGCCAGTACCGGGATCGATGCAGACATCACGCACAGTCCGGTGTTGGCCAGGTTGTTGGCGATGGTATTGTTGACCACGCGGGTATCGAGCGGCACGAACGAATCAGCTTCGCCGTCGCCAGTGATGCCTAGAATCGTGCGAGCGGAATTGGCATGGAACAGGTTGTTCTCGACGATCACTCGATTGCCCGAGGATTCCGACAGATAGGTATACAGCTCAACGCGAGAATCTTCGTCGACGTCTCCGATGAAGCCGCGAAACACGTTCCGCCGCAGGATCAAGCTGACCGCGTCCGCGATGAAAGGATAATTGGCCAGATGCAGGCCTGAGCCATTGCCTTCGAAGGTGATGCCCTCGATCGAGATGCGGCTACCGAACGTGCGCCAATAGATGTGGCCGGTTCCGCTGGCGGTGAATAGGGTGTTGGCGGGGTCAATCACGCGTGAGGCGCAGCCTGGGGCGTAACCCCCGATCAACGAGACTGCGGGCACGCGCTGCATGCCTGATGAGACCAGCTGGGTACCGGTGATGTCGTAGCTGCCGCGCACGACCTTGAGCGTGATGTCCTGGCTCGAGACGATGGCCAACTGGAACTGCTGCGAGAGTTCGGCAGCGCTCGACACACACGCATCGATGGCAGCGGTCGCTGGCCGGCCGATGATCGTCACCAACACACATAGCAGGATGGACACAGTCGTTCTCATTGTCGCCTCACAATTCACCAGGGTTGCCACAAAACGTGATTTGGCGATTCCACGGGACATTGCAAATCCGACTCCATCCGCAGCTTGAATACCGACCTGCCGGAATCTGAAGTCGGTACAGGACCCTGTCCCCTGTGATCGCCGTTTCACGTTCTTTGGCGGCCCGAACAAGGAGCCGCAAATGATCCGATGCATAGCAATACCCTGCTGCATCGCGGTTTGGCTGGCGGCGTCCCCCGCTGCGGCCGCGACTTTCAGCGTGACCAATACCGCCAACAGCGGTATCGGCTCGTTGCGCCAGGCCGTGCTCGACGCAAACGCAGCGCCCGGTGCAGATGTGGTCACCTTCGCGATTCCCGGCAGCGGCCCGCATGTCATCGCGTTGCAGACCTCGGCGCTGGATTCAGTCGGTCCGCTGATGATCGACGGCCTGAGCCAAGCGGGCGCAATCGCAAATTCACAGACCCCCGAGCAAGGTGGCTTGAATGGCTTGCTGAAGGTCATGCTGGTGCCGACAGCGAGCTCGTCCGCACCGAGCGCGATCCGCATCGCTGCGGGTGAAGTCACCTT
This sequence comes from Pseudomonadota bacterium, assembly GCA_029561145.1. GTDB lineage: Bacteria > Pseudomonadota > Gammaproteobacteria > Xanthomonadales > Rhodanobacteraceae > Dokdonella. The sequence continues at coordinate 187,654 of JAKQJM010000057.1, read as the reverse complement.
GCGCGGGCTGGTGATTTCCGGCTTCGGCAACTCGGCGGGCGTTTCGGTCGCTGGAACAAGCACTGTCGCAAGCATTGAAGGCTGCATTTTCGGCACCGATGCGAGTGGTAATGCCGCCTATGCACCCGCCGGGCAAAGAGGATTGTTCGTGAGCCAAGGGCGTGTTCGCGTCGGTGGACAAACTCCCATGCAGCGCAACCTTTTTGCGGGCCACTCCAATGATGCAATCCAGCTGCACACCGCCTCGGCGAGTGGCTCGATCGTTGAAGGCAACCTGTTTGGCACCTCGGCAAACGGCATCGCCGCGATAGGCAACGGCAGTGGCGGCGGGGGCTATGCGCTGCATGTGCGTGCGGCAAGCACGGCGACCTTGCAAGACCTGCGTGTTGGCGGCACCGCAACGGCGTCGCGCAACGTGTTTGCCGCCGGGTTCAACTCCGCAATTCGCATTGCTTGCACCTTTGCGGTGCAGGCCGGCTGTGTCGATGGGCTGCTGATCCAGGGCAACTACATTGGTACCGATGCCAACGGCGTCCATGCACTGCCGAACGGCAGCGGATGCCCGATAGGCGGTTGCTCAGGCGCAGCGGCGAGTGGCATCGATGTAAGTGGGCTTACGCTCGGTTTGGTTGTTGTCGGCGGCAGCGCACCTGGCGCAGGCAACCTGATCGCATTCAATCGCGGCGGCGGCATTGGCTGGGACGTCACCGCAGGCACGGTCATCGGTTCGCTCGAAATCCTTGGCAATTCGCTGGCTTACAACACGGGTTCCGGCATCCGACTACGGCGCGCCAGCACCTCGATGCCCAACGACCCGAACGACGTCGACGAGGGCCCCAATCGATTCCAGAATACGCCCGTCATCGAGTCCGCTGTCTTGTCGTCAAGCGGAACGGAGCTTGAGATCACCTACCGGATCGACACGGCGGTCGCCAATGCGGACTACCCGCTGCGCGCGGACTTCTACCGCAGCAGCGACGGAGAGGAAGGCGACGACTATCTTGGCAGCGACGAATATCCGGCAGCGGCAGCGCAAACGTCGAGAACCGTCGTTATGCCCTTGCCTCCAGGCGGCGGGCTGCCGCTGGTCGCGACCGCCACCGACGCGCAAGGACACACCAGCCAGTTCTCATTGGGAGATTTGATTTTCCGCGACGATTTCGAGCTTGAGTAGATCAGTTGCTGCACGCCGCTGAACACGAACGGTGTGTATTCCACAGAGCGACCCAAGGACGATCTCTCCGAAAACCGATCAGGCGTCGACAACCACCGCATCGCCCAGCGCGATCGTGCCGGTGCTGCGTGGGATCAGGTTCTGGCCGAACATTACGCCGGCGGGCGTGCGGCGATAGCTGATCAAGGTTCGCAAGGGTTCGCCGCTGGGATCAAAACTTCCGGTTTCCGGCTCCACCGTAGTCAACACGCAACGACTGCAGGGCTTGACGATATCGAACGCAACCGAGCCGACGCGGATCGAGCGCCATCCGTCCTCGGCGTGCGCCGGCGTGCCTGCAACCACGAGATTCGGCCGGAAGCGCAGCATCGGCACGGGCGCTTGCAGCCGCTCGTTGAGCGCATCGAGCGCGGACTGCGAGATCAGCAGCAACGGAAAACCATCGGCGAAGCTGACCTCGTCGCCGACTCGCGCGTAGTTCGGGTCGACCGCACGTCGTGCAGGCTCGTCCATGAAAACAAAGCATGCAGGTTGCCCGAGGTATTCGCTGATCCATCGTTCGGATTGTCGATCGGCGCGGCGGCCCGACAGTGCACTGTCCCAGACCACGACGTCGACGCGCGCGTCGGCATCGGGTTCGAGGTGCACCTCGATCGGCGACATCCCCGGCGCCTCGACGCGCAACGCATCGCCGTCGATCGTAGCAATCACGCGCGTCATGCGCGGATGCTTGCGCGCAGTCATGAACCTGCCTTGCGCATCGACGACGATCCAGCGTCGATCGTGGCGGAGTCCGCGCCGTTCGACCACGGCCTCGAGCGGCGCCAGCGGCGCACAGGACTTGACCGGGAAGATATGGATCGCTGACAACGTCGGCATCGGCCGAGTATGCCGCGAAACCTGCGCGACCGGAGCGCGATCCGCGACCCGCTCAATCCGTGCCGACAGTGCGTGCGGCCGGCAGCCTGCGTTGCTCGCGCCAGAGGCTGAAAGCGCTGAAACCGAAGCCGCACGCGATCACCATGCCGGCACCGAACACGACCGTGCTGCCGAATGCCGACAGGACCTTGTGCGCCCAGACGAACGTCAGGTCACCGCCGCGATAGACCACGGTGTCGATTGCCGCGCCGGCCTTGTATCGCCACTCGCGCGGAACCTGCGTGTAGATCGTCTCGCGAGCCGGCTTGCTGAGGCAGAACTCGCTGCTGCGCGTGATGACCTGGACGATGGCCACGAGCACAGGCAGTGGCGAGGCGGCGAGTGCGGCATAGCCAAGGAAGACTCCCAGGGCCGGCAGCAGCAAGGCCGGCCGGATGCCGAAGCGCGACAACAGCCAGCGCGTCACGAAGACCTGCACGAAAAGGGTCAGCGCATTGATCGCCAGGTCGATGTTGGCGTAGTAGGCGGTCGCAGCCCGCGCATCCGCATACGACCGCCGCACGATCTCGGCCTGCTCGTTGTACAGCAGCGTCCCGACACCGACTCCCAGCACGACGGTCGCGGCCATCCAGCGCATCAGCGGCTCGCGCAGGATCAGGGTCAATCCAGCGAGCACGCCGCCGCCCATCGGTGTCTCGCCGCTGCGCAAGCCCCGCGCCTGCTCCCGCTCCACTGCCCAGCGCCGCAGACGCATCTGGCAACCCAGGCATGCAAGCAGGAACGAGGCGGCAACCAGCATGAGGTTGGCAATTCCGATCCGCTCGACCAGCACACGCGTCAGCAGCGGGCCGAGAAAGGCACCGAGCGTTCCTGCCGCGCCGATGTAGCCGTAGTAGGCGCGCGCTTCGACGTTGTCGAACACGTCGGCCATGAAACTCCAGAACACGGCGACGGCAAACAGGTTGAATACCGCGATCCAGAGGAAGAAGGCCATGCCGCGACCCGGCATGCCGCTGTCGAAGGCGAAGTAGAACACCAGCAGGGTGGCGATGAAGAATCCGTAAACGGCCGGCAGGAACACGCGGCGCGGATAACGGCTGACCAAGGCGCCGTAGGCAGGCTGGAGCAGCAGCATGATGACGAACGTGCAGGTGAACAGGACCTGCAGCGTGAAATCTCCCATCGAAAGACCGTGCCGCGTGAAGAAATCGATCATCCACGGCGGGAATACCGCCTGCACATCGGCCGACGCGCCCATCGCTTCGCGGACCGGGCGCAACACGTAGTAGCCGCTCAGCAGGCAGAAGAAATACAGGAACGCCCAGAGCAGGGGTGGGGATTCGCGCAGTGCCGCGCGGAATCGTCCCGGGTTGGCGGCCGAACGGTCAGCTGGGTTCATCCTGCATCCATCGTCGGCGTCGCAATCATCTGCGCACGGTAGCGAGCCGGCACGCGCGCTGCAATCGACGTTTCGTGACAGCCCGCTGCAGGCGCGGGCAAGCGGCGCGGCCTGCGGCTGGTCAAACCCACTCGCCGGCCCGAGAATGATGGCGGCCCCGTACCGCCGGCCCCATCCGCCAGGTGTTTGATTTCACCATGATGATCGAGACGATTTCCGAACAGCGCTGCTTCGGCGGCATCCAGGGTTTCTACCGGCATGCCTCGACGGAAACCGGCGGAACGATGAAGTTCGGCGTTTTCCGACCGGGCCTCGGCAGCACCGCGATGACCCCGGTGCTGTATTGCCTTGCAGGCCTCACCTGTACCGAGGAAACCTTCGCGATCAAGGCCGGCGCGCAACGCCGTGCATCCGAGCTGGGCCTGATCCTGGTCACTCCCGATACGAGTCCACGCAATAGCGGTATCGAAGACGCAACGGGCGATTGGGAATTCGGCGAAGGTGCCGGTTTCTATCTCGATGCGGACAAGGCGCCGTATGCGTCGCGCTTTCGCATGTATTCCTACATTGTCCACGAGTTGCCCGCACTGATCGCGGCGCATTTCGGCGGCGCTACCGACCGCTGCGGCATCCTCGGCCATTCGATGGGCGGACATGGCGCCTTGACCATCGCACTGCGCAATCCGGGCAGGTACCGATCGGTGTCGGCATTCGCACCGATCGTCGCGCCCAGCCAGGTGCCCTGGGGGCAGAAGGCGCTGCCACGCTATCTCGGCGGGGACCGCGATGCGTGGAAGGCTCACGACAGTGTCGAGCTGATCCGGAGCGGCCATCGGTTCGATGGCGAGATCCTGATCGACCAGGGTGAAGTCGATCCGTTCCTGGCGAACCAGTTGCGACCGGAACTGCTGGCCTCCGCCTGCAGGGAAGCCGGCCAGGCACTCGAGTTGCGCATGCAGCCGGGCTACGACCACAGCTACTGGTTCATCCAGTCCTTCGTCGCCGATCACCTGATGCATCACGCCAGGCTCTTGCAGGCCTGAGTCGAGTCGACTATCGCGGTGAAACCCACATCGTGATGTCGGCATCGAAAACGAGCTCGTCGGCGCTGTCGCGCACTTCAACGAGAACATGCAGCTCCTGCCCGGCCGTGTCGTCGCTGACCTGCTCGACCCGCGCACTGGCGTGCAGCACGCCGAGCGCCTTTTTCCGATAGCGCACGCTCATGCCCTTCGGGATCCAGCGCATCGAATCGGGAATCGTCACTTCGGTGGCCATGCCCCCGGCCAGTTCGGCGGCATTGCACATCGCGATCGCATGCACGGTGCCGATGTGGTTCTGGATTGCACGGCGCTGACGCAGCCGCACGACACATCGGCCGGGCTCCAGTATTTCGATGCGCGGTGCTATCGAACCGAAATACGGCGCTTTCCAGCAGATGATCCGCGAGAACAACCAGCGACCCGGCGCAGATCCGCCGAGCCGCCGGAACATCGTCAATGCATTCGCCGGCATCGCGATCAGGCGACGCTGCGCAAGGCGGCCTGCGACTTCTTGGTGACCGCCGCGCGCATTTCCTCGGGTGCGAAATCGTCGACCGAAATGAACTCGAAACTCGCAGTGCGTACGCGCGCAAGCAGGCGGCGTTCGGCCGGACTCAGAATGCCCTTCTGCTCCGCCTGGGCCATCTGCGCATCGTAGTCGAGCCCATCCAGTTCGCCGGACTTGACCGCCTTGAGGAACTTGCGTTCGACCGGCTCGGCCGCGATGACATCCGGCAACAAGGCATTCATGCGCCCAACCGGGTTGTTTGCGGATGGCGTCAGGTAGGCTCCGGACATCAGCCGCGTACGGGCTTCGTTCGGCGCGGTCAGGATTGCCGCAACGCGGCGCCCGAGTCGATCGGAAGGCGGCACCTCGCGCCGACCGAACGGAAACACCAGCGCACGCAGCAGCCATGCCACCGGGCGTACCGGAAAGTTGCGGATCACGCCATCGAGGGCCATCTGCATGCGCCAGACGCATTCATGGAAGGCCCAGGCCAGCAGCGGTTGATCGCCGGCCGGTCGGCCCTCGTCTTCGTAGCGCTTGAGCATGCTCGATGCGATGTACAGGTAGGAAAGCACATCACCGAGGCGCGCCGAGATCTTCTCCTTGAACTTGAGCTTCCCGCCGAGAACGAGCATCGAGGTATCGGCGACGAGGGCGAGCGCCGCCGAATAGCGGTTGAGTTTCCGATAGTAGCGACGCGTGTAGGCATCGCCCGGAGCGGAACCGATCTTCGCGTGGCTGAGTCCGAGCACGAAGCTGCGCACGCCGTTCGAAAAACCGAAGCCGATGTGCTTGAACAGCACGTCATCGAACCTGCGCAGACGATCACCGTAGTCAGGCAGCGCCGCCGCCTGCATTTCCTCGAGCACGTACGGATGGCAGCGGATCGCGCCCTGTCCGAAGATCATCAGGCTGCGCGTCATGATATTGGCGCCTTCGACCGTGATCATGATCGGCACGCCTTGCCACGATCGCCCGAGGTAGTTGCCCGGTCCGAGGATGACACCCTTGCCGCCGTGCACGTCCATCGCGTCCTGGCAGATCTGGCGGCCCCATTCGGTGGCGTGGTATTTCGCGATCGCCGAAGGCACGGCCGGCTTCTCGCCGCGATCGACGGCAGCGGCGGTCGCACGCGACAGCGCGGTGACCGCGTAGGTCAGGCCTCCGATGCGCGCGAGCGCTTCCTCGACGCCTTCGAAGCGTCCGATCGCGAGGCCGAACTGCTTGCGGATGCGCGCGTAGGCGCCGGTCGCCGCGACGCCCGCGCAGGATCCGCCCGTCGCACTCGATGGCAGCGAGATGGCACGACCGACCGACAGGCATTCGACCAGCATGCGCCAGCCCTGCCCGGCCATGTCGGGTCCGCCAATCAGTCGCGACAATGGCACGAACACATCCTTGCCACGCACCGGTCCGTTCTGGAAAGGCACGTTGAGCGGGAAGTGGCGCCGGCCGATCTCGAGTCCGTGCGTGTCGCGCGGAATCAGTGCCAGGGTGATGCCGCGATCTTCCTCGTCACTGAGCAGATGATCGGGATCGAGCATGCGGAACGCGAGACCGACGATCGTCGCCACCGGCGCCAGCGTGATGTAACGCTTGTCGAAGGTCAGCCGCACGCCGAGCACGTTGCCACCTTCCCACTCGCCCTTGCAGACGATGCCGTAGTCCGGCAACGACGTGGCGTCGGAGCCCGCGTAGGGCCCGGTCAGGGCGAAACATGGCACTTCGCGTCCGTCGGCGAGGCGCGGCAGGTAGTGATTTTTCTGCTCCTCGCTGCCGTAGTGGAGCAGCAGCTCGGCCGGGCCCAGCGAATTCGGCACGGCGACGGTCGAGGACACCGTCGCCGACATGCTGGCGATCTTCTGCAACACGGCCGAGTGCGCAAGCGCGGAAAACTGCAGGCCGCCGTACTGCTTCGGAATGATCATGCCGAAGAACTTGTTGTCCTTGATGAACTTCCACATCTCTTCGGGCAAGTCGGCCAGTTCATGGGTGATCTGCCAGTCGTTGATCTGCGCGCAAAGCTGCTCGACAGGACCGTCGAGGAAGGCGCGCTCCTCGATACTCAGCTCGGGCCTGGGCTGGGCGAGCAACTCCGACCATTGCGGCTTGCCGCTGAAAAGCTGGCCCTCGAAGCCGACCGTGCCGGCTTCCAGCGCGATCTGTTCGGTCGGCGAGAGTTTCGGCGTGATCTTGCGATAGATCGCGAGCAGCGGCGCGCTCAATCGTGCGCGACGGAACGCCGGCACATTGAGCGGCAGCGTGATCGCCGCGAAAACCAGCATCGGCAGCGCGATCGCGAGCCAGTGCGAGCCGGCGAGCCAACCCGAGCCGAGGATCGCGACCGCCGTGGCGATCGTCCAGGCACGCAATCCGACCCGCTGGTAAGCGCAGGTCAGCGATACCAGCAATGCGGCAAGCAACGGGATCCAATGCAACATGTTCGTGACTCCTCTTCTCGATACGGCCTTGCTGCAGCCAGGCGACCTCTGATGCAGGCCGGATGGCATTGGCGGCAAATTGCAGTCCCCGACTTTTCAGCAGGAAGACCTTGGAACCGCGTCTCGACCGGCAACGATCCGCCGGTTTCAAGCCGCAGTCAAACTCCCGGCAGGCTTGCCAGAAAATCCAGAACCAGGCCGTTGAACTGGCTGTTCTCGTCTCCGGCAACCATGTGCGTCGCACGCGGAACGATCGCGTGCCGCGCGTGTGGCACCAGGGCCAGGAATTCATTGATCGTGCTCTCCGAAACCACATCGCTGGCCGCGCCGCTGATCAGCAGGGTCGGCACCCGGATGCGGGTTGCGGCGGCGAGCAGGTCGGCCTGGTGGCGCGCGCCATCCTCCGCGATCGGGGTGAGCATGCGCGGATCCCAATGCCAATGCAGCCGGCCGTCGCCAGACGGCAGGAGCAGACGTCGCAGCCGCTCGGGCGACTTGCGCGCAGTCCGCTGCGGCAGATAGTCGGCGATCGCTGCGGCGGCCTCGTCGAGATCGGCAAATCCGGCCGGATGGGCGCGCATGAATTCGAGGATGCGCGCGACCCCGGCAGGCTCCCAGCGCGGCGTGATATCGACCAGCACCAGAGCGCGGCAGGAATCCGCATCGGTGCCGGCCATCGCGATGCCCACCAGTCCTCCCATCGAGGCACCGACCACGACCGGCAGGCTGTCCTGATTCGCGCAGACCCGGCGCAGGTCGGCCGTGAGCTGATCGACTGAATAGTTTCCCGCTTCGAGCCAACTGCTCTGGCCATGGCCGCGCGCATCGTAGGTCGTGGCCGCCCATCCGGCCGCCGCCGTCGCGCGGGCGCAGCTCGTCCAGGCTTCGCGGGTCTGACCGAAGCCGTGCGCGAACACGACCGGGCGGCCGGTTGCGTCCCCATGACGTTCGAGCGCAAGTCGCACGCCCTCGCCGGCCGCCAACCGGATATCGCGCGAACCGAGCGCTTTGGATTCTGCATCAACCATACGCACAAGTATGGTTGGGTTGATCCGCCAAATCAATCGCGCGACGCGGAATCGGCGCGACGGCGCATCGAAGCGGCAAGCTTCTCATCCCGGGCAGCCTCCGGCACACTTCGATAATGAGCGAGGAAGAGCAAAGGACCGAACCGCGGGGACGCCTGTCTGCCGAAGATTGGGAGCAGGCAGCGCTCGATGTGCTCGCCCAGTCGGGCGTGGCGGCCATCGCGGTCGAGGCGCTGGCGCGCACGCTCGGTGTCACCAAGGGCAGCTTCTACTGGCACTTCCCGACCCGCGAGGCCCTGCTCAAGTCAGCGATCGACCGTTGGGAACAGCGCGACGAGGACCAGGTGCTCGCCCAGGTCGAGCCGATTGCCGATCCGCGCGAACGTCTGCGCGAACTGTTCCATCGGGTCAGTCGCGAGGTGCAGTCGCACCGGATCTATGCCGCCCTGCTGCAGGCCTCCGACCATCCGCTCGTGCAGCCGGTGATCGAGCGCATCTCGAGGCGGCGCCTGGCGCTGCTGACCGACGCCTATCGTGAAGCCGGCTTCGCGGCGCGCGACGCCGCCCATCGCGCCAGGCTGGCTTATACCGCCTACAGCGGCTTCCTCCAGCTCAACCAGCGCCATGGCATGCCGCGCATGGATCACGAGGAATACGAGGCCTACGTCGATCACGTGATCACGACCCTCGTGCCGGCCTGAGCCGGCCTCAATGACGCGCTTCACCTTGCCAAGGCCCGCCCCGGCAGCTAACTTCCCAGCAAATTCTCATTGAAGACGCCGGCTTCGGCCCGCGCAGAGGGACAACATGGCAAGTTCGCTCGAATCCTTGAACCGCTGGGTCGAGGAGGTCGCTCGTTTGACCGAGCCGGCAGAAATCCACTGGTGCAACGGATCGGACGGTGAATATCGCCTGCTGACCGAGAAAATGCTCGCCAGCGGCGATCTGCATGCACTGAATCCCGATACCCATCCCGGCTGCACCCTGCATCGGTCGAACCCGACCGACGTGGCCCGTGTCGAGCACCTTACCTACATCTGCACGCGCAACCGTGACGATGCGGGGCCGAACAACCACTGGATGGCGCCGGCCGAGGCGCACGCGAAGGTCGACCACCTGTTTGCCGGCTGCATGCGCGGCCGCACGATGTACGTGGTGCCGTACTGCATGGGTCCGATCGATTCCCCGATCTCGCGCTGCGGCGTCGAGATCACCGATTCGCCCTACGTTGTCGCCAACATGCGCATCATGACGCGCATGGGCGCAGCCGCCTTGAGCCGCATCGAGCGCGATGGCGGTTTCGTAAAGGGCCTGCACTCGATCGGCGAACTCGATCCGGACAGGCGTTTCATCATGCATTTCCCGGAAGAGCTCTCGATCAAGTCGATCGGCTCCGGCTACGGCGGCAATGCCTTGCTCGGCAAGAAATGTCATGCCCTGCGCATCGGCTCGTGGCAGGCACGCAGCGAGGGCTGGCTGGCCGAGCACATGTTGATCGTCGGCATCGAGAATCCGCAGGGCGAAATCCGCTATGTCGCGGCGGCATTTCCTTCGGCCTGTGGCAAGACCAACCTGGCCATGCTGATTCCCCCTGAGAGTTACCGCAAGGCGGGCTGGAAGGTTTGGACGGTCGGCGATGACATCTGCTGGATGAAACCCGGCGCGGATGGGCGACTGTGGGCGATCAATCCCGAAGCCGGGTATTTCGGTGTCGCTCCGGGCACCGACACAACCACCAATCCGAACGCGCTGGACATGATCCAGCACGACACGATCTACACGAACGTCGGTGTCACCGCCGACAACCAACCGTGGTGGGAGGGACTCAGCGAAGGGCGCCCGGCAACCGACTGGCAAGGTCGCGACTACGATCCAGCCAACGGACCGGCCGCGCATCCGAACGCACGCTTCACGGTTTCGGCGCGACAATGCCCGAGCTGGTCCGAACACGCCGAAGCCGCCCAGGGCGTGCCCATCAGCGCGATCATTTTCGGCGGTCGCCGCCCTTCGCTGGTTCCGCTCGTGTTCGAGGCCAAGGACTGGACGCATGGCGTACTCGTCGGTGCCGCGATGGGATCGGAAACGACTGCCGCGGCAACCGGCGCAGTCGGTGTGCTGCGTCGCGACTCGATGGCGATGAAGCCGTTTTGTGGCTACAACTTCGCCGACTATTTCTCTCATTGGCTGTCATTCGACAAGCCCGGCGCGAAGCTGCCGAAGATCTTCCACGTCAACTGGTTCCGCAAGAACGCGGAAGGCCGATTCCTGTGGCCAGGCTTCGGTGAAAACCTGCGCGTGCTTGAGTGGATTCTCGGGCGCTGCGCCGGCAGCGCCGGCGCACGGGAAACTCCGATCGGTTTCGTTCCAGATGCAGGCGACCTCAACCTCGACGAACTCGATCTCCCGAGTGTGGCCAAGCGCGAACTTCTCGCGGTCGATGCCAAGGCCTGGCGCGGAGAAATCGCCGCGATCGGCGAGTATCTCGACGGTTTCGGCGAGCGCATGCCGGAGCGCCTGAAGCGCGAGCAGCGCCATATCGCCGACGCACTGGAGATGGCGCCACTCGCAACCGCGCGCGCCGCGAGCGGCTGAACCTCTGGCGACGGATCCGCCGGCTCGCCCGGCGGCCCCGATGAATCCGGCCGTGGATCAGGGCTGCCCTTAAACCATGGCACGCACGCCGGCATCCAAGCTGGCACCATGAGTACCGCCTGCCTTGCCATGCCCCTGCCGATGACTGATGCGCCACGGACCGAACCCGAGGATGGCGACCTGGTCCGACGTGCTGCTGCCGGCGAAGTCGCTGCATTCGAACAGCTTTATCGCCGTCACAGCGGACGCGTGCATGGCGCGGTCTGGCGCCTGTCCGGCATGAATCCGGCGCGCGCCGAGGAATTGACCCAGGAAGCGTTCATCCGCGCCTGGCAGAAGCTCGACAGTTTTCGATTCGAAAGCGCCTTCAGCACCTGGTTGCATCGCCTTGCGGTGAATGTCGCCTTGATGGACCTGCGCCGCCGCGACCCCGAAGACAATGTTGATCACGCCGCGCTGGAATTGGCCAGCGAACCGGTCCGGCCGTTTTGTGCCGGGGAGCGCGGCGATCTCGAACGCGCCGTGGCGAACCTGCCGCCGCGCGCCAGGGCCGTCCTCGTCCTGCACGACGTCGAAGGCTGGAAGCACGAAGAGATCAGTCATGAGCTGGGCATGGCGGTCGGATCCTCGAAAGCCCAGTTGCATCGCGCACGCGGCCTGCTCAAGCGAGCGCTTGGAGAACAGTCATGACCGACTTCGAACTGCGTCGCCAATTGCGTGAACTGCGCGGTCCGCACGAACCCGACCGGGATTTGTGGCCGCAGATTGCGCGCCAGATCGCTGGAGCAAGCCCCCTCGTCCCGGCAGAAGCACGCCACAGGCGTTGGCCGCTGGCGCTTGCCGCCGGTATCGCGCTGGCCGTCAGCAGCGCGATCTTCTCGCTCGCCCTGCAACATCGGGATGGCGGAGCCGGATCGGCCCTCGCGGAATCCCGGAACGACTTGAGCGTACGCGAACAGATCGAACGGGCACGCGAGCTTGCCTCGACCGGCGATCCGCGCCTGGCCGCTCCTGAAGTCGTCCTCGATTCAGCCAGTGGCGAGCTCGAATTGGCCCTTCAACAACGCCCCGACGCGACTTTTCTCGTCGGGCTGATCAATCGCACGCACGCGCAACGTCGCAGGCTTGCCCGTCTCGGCCTGGAAGCCGGCTAGAGGACTCACGATGAATTCCATGTCCATCCCGTTTTTCGGCGTCGCGCTGCTTGTCGGTACAGGCGCCGCCTTGGCCGGTTCTCCGATCAGCGAGACACGCAGTGTCGATGCAACCGCGCGCATCGATATCTCGAATGTTCGCGGCTCGGTGACGATCAGTGGCTGGGATCAGAACCGCGTCGAGATCACCGGCACGCTCGGCACCGGCAGCAAGGGACTCAGCGTCACCGGAGAAGGCCCGCGACTCGTGGTCAAGGTCGAAGCACCGGAGCAATCCGGCTGGTTCAACTGGGGCTCCAGTTCGCGCATGGAGGATTCGATCCTCGACATACGCGTGCCAAGGGAAGCCGAGCTCAAGATCGAGACGGTCAGCGCCGAGGTAAGCGTCAACGGCACCGCCGGACGCCTGCTCGATGTCGACAGCGTCAGCGGCAAGATCCGCCTCGACAGCACGGCGCGCGAACTCGAAATCGGCAGCATCAGCGGCACCATCGAAATCAGTGGCCAGGGTGAGCGGGCACACGTCGAAACCGTGTCCGGCGACATCGACATGCGCTCGAACCGCGACAAGCTCAAGCTCGAAACCGTGTCGGGCAACATCACCGTCGCCACTGCAAGCTATCGCGAGTTCTCGGGCAGTTCGGTTTCGGGCGACATCAGTCTGACCGGCTCCCCCACCGCGGATGCGCGTCTTGACGTCGACACGATGAGCGGCGACATCCGCGTCGACTTTCCGACCAGCGTCTCGGCACGCGTCAGTGCGGAGACCTTCAGCGGCCGCATCCGCAGCGACTTCGGCACCGTCGACGAGCCCGAGCACGGTCCAGGCCGCTCGCTCGATGCCACCGTCGGCAGTGGCGGCGCGCGGGTCACGATCGAGACCTTCAGCGGCGACATCAATATCCGCCGCGAGTAGCGTCCTGGCCTGCTGGACTGGACTGCGCAGCACGGATCGACGACAGTCAAGGCAGTGATCACCGCCGTTGGGTAATGCAATGCCTGCTCGCCCGCTCCTCGCCTGCCTGTTCGCCGCTGCCGTGCTTCCGGCCTTCGCACATGAGTTCGCCCTGACCGGCAGCGCCGCGATCCCCATCACCTCGCTGCCGATGGACTTCGACAACGGCACGTCGGGCGCTCCAAACAACGTGGCGTCCGTTTCGGCCGCGGCCTGCCCCGGCCTGACAAGTGTTCCAGGCGGTGAAGTCGTCTATGTCTTTCGCACCGGCTTGCAGGGCATCGGCAATCATATCGATTTCAACCTGACGCCCGAACCCGGCTTTGCGCCGGTGATCTACGTGCTGGCGAGCGAGAATGACGGCACCACCTGCGTTGCATCCGAAACGACCGTGCTCCCGACTGGCATGGTGCGCCTGCACGTGCAGGAAGCCCTCCTGCCGGACCGCGATTACTACACCTACATCGATTCACGCACCGGCAGCGGCGACTTCCACCTGTTCGCCTGGGTATTCATCGGTGTCGAGTTGCAGGCATTTTCGGTTGACTGAACACTGAAGATCGCGCCCGCACCACGTACAATGCGCGCCCGCAAGCGGCCCCGCGCCGAGTCCACGACGGATCCCAGGTTCACCCATGAGCAATCCTGTCAGCGAAATGCGCCGGCGGCGCACTTTCGCGATCATTTCCCATCCCGACGCGGGCAAGACCACGCTGACCGAGAAGCTGCTGCTGTTCGGCGGCGCGATCCAGATGGCCGGCTCGGTCAAGTCACGCAAGGCGGCCCGCCATGCGACCTCGGACTGGATGGCCCTCGAAAAGGAACGCGGCATTTCGGTCACCAGTTCGGTCATGCAGTTCCCGTATGCCGAATGCGTGGTCAACCTTCTCGATACGCCGGGCCATGCCGATTTCTCGGAGGACACCTATCGCGTGCTGACCGCCGTGGATTCGGCGCTCATGGTCATCGACTGTGCGAAGGGCGTCGAGGAACGCACGATCAAGCTGATGGAAGTCTGTCGGCTGCGCGACACACCGATCATGAGCTTCATCAACAAGCTCGATCGCGAGGGCCGCGCCCCGATCGAGTTGCTCGATGAAGTCGAATCCGTGCTCGGAATTGCCTGCGCGCCAATCACCTGGCCGATCGGCATGGGTTCACGTCTGAAGGGGGTCTACCACCTGCTGCTCGACGAGGTGCATGTCTTTGAACAAGGCAGGAACTTCACGCGCCAGGACTCGACGATCTTCAAGGGGCTCGACGAGCCGGGCCTGCGCGAGCGCATCGGCGACGAAGCGTGGAACGACCTCAACGACGAGCTTGAACTCGTCCGCGGCGCATCGCATCCGTTCGACAAGGAAGCCTATCTTGCGGGCAAGCTGACGCCGGTCTTCTTCGGTTCCGCAGTCAACAATTTCGGCGTGCAACTCCTGCTCGATTTCTTCGTCGAGCACGCGCCGCCGCCGAAATCGCACGAGACAACGACGCGGACGGTTCGCGCCGATGAGCCGCGCATGAGCGGCTTCGTGTTCAAGATCCAGGCCAACATGGATCCCATGCACCGCGATCGTGTCGCCTTCATGCGCATCTGCTCAGGCACCTTCACCGGCGGCATGAAAGCCCTGCATGCGCGCACCGGCAAGGAAGTGAAGCTCGCCAACGCATTGAGCTTCATGGCCTCCGATCGCGAAATCGTCGACGTCGCGTTTGCCGGGGATGTCATCGGCATCCACAATCACGGCACGATCTCGATCGGCGACACGTTCTCGGAAGGCGAGCAGCTGAGTTTCACCGGCATCCCGAGCTTCGCGCCCGAACTGTTCCGTCGCGCGCGATTGAAGGATCCGCTCAAGATGAAGCAGTTGCAGAAAGGGCTGGCCCAGCTCTCCGAGGAAGGGGCCACCCAGTTCTTCCGCCCGCTGATGTCAAATGACCTGATCCTTGGTGCGGTCGGCGTACTCCAGTTCGAAGTGGTCGCCTACCGCTTGAAGGATGAATACGGCGTCGAGTGCGCTTTCGAGAACGTTGCTGTCGTCACCGCGCGATGGGTGCACTGCGACAACCCGAAGAAGCTCGCCGAATTCCGCGAGAAGGCGGCACAGAACCTCGCTCTCGACGCCGCTGGCGAACTCGTCTATATCGCGCCCAGCCGCGTCAACCTGCAGCTCACCGTGGAACGCTGGCCGGATGTGCATTTCGCGGCGACGCGGGAGCATGCGGCCGCCCTGGTGAACTGACCCCGGCAAGAACGAAAACGCCCGGCACAGATCCGGGCGTTTCCCGTGCCGCTGTCCGGTAGTCAGCCGCCGTTGAAATCCGTCTGGAACAGCGCATCGGTCGTGGCCGGCATTGCGCGCTCGTCGACCATCGCGAAAATCCTGTCCTCACTCGTGAAGATGCGGTCGGGCTTGACGGTGTCGGTCTCGCCGGTTGTCATTGCCGTGCCTTCCAGTTGATCGACCTTGACCGTCCAGAACAGCGCGCCGAAGACCAGCATCATGCTGGCGGCGATGGCACTCCAGCGCAATTGCCGGCGCGCGGACGAACGAGCTGCATGACGCAGTCCACGCGCATTTCGAACATGCGAATACGCGCCACGCGCATCGAGCGCGCCGACCAGCGAATCCGCAGCCGGGGCCAGTTCACGCAACATGCGTACCAGATCGGTCTGCAGCGGTGAGCGCGACAGCCGCGCGGCGACCTCGTCACGGCGATCGCCCTTGAGGGTGCCCGCCGAAGCGGCAACCAGGGTTTCGGCGTCCATCAGGTCAGTCGAACCCGATGCCTCGGCACCGAGGCGGCGGTACAGGTTGGACAAGCTGCGTTCAATCATCGAAATCACCATATCCCAATTCACGCAGGCGCGATTTCAAGCCATCGAGCCCGCGGGTAACCAGTTTTCTCGCCGCTTCGGCCGAGACTCCGGCCACATCGGCAATTTCCTGCAGGGAAAACCCCTGCAAATGCATCGTGATCGGCAGGCGCCTGCGTTCAGGAATCTCGGCAAGGCACTGCTTCAAACCGCTCATGCGCTCGCCATCACTGGCTGATTGCTCGGGTCCGATGCCTTCCTCCGGCAATTGGCCGGGCTCGTCATCGTCTTCCGGCAGGGGCTCGGCAGCTCGCACCTCGGCCCTGCGCAACGCATCGATCACGGTGGTCGCTACCACCCTCTGCACATAGGACGCATGAAAGGCCCCGGACCGGTCACGTGCGATGGCTTTCCAGAGCCGGATGCGCACTTCCTGCTCGACATCGGCCGGGTCAATGCCATGACGATCGAGCCGGTACGTGCGCATCAGGACGCCGAGGCGGGCACCGAAATCGTCCAGCACCTGCTGCAAACGCGCGTCGACGGATTCGGAATCTCGGCTCATGGGGTTCGCAGGCGCGGCGGGGCCGCTATGCTCCACGAGCCGCACGGGGTTCGCAACGTATCCGTGCCGGGCTGTCCTCGCCGCGCTCGCGAGCCGGCACCGATAGCAGCGGACCGGCCGTGGACCGGTCGCTCAAGCGGTCTGCTGCAGGATGGGTGGTAGCGGGCAATGCAGGGCGGCGCAAACCGTACGCAGCAATTCCGCCTCGTTCACGCTGACCACGCCATCTGCGCTGATCGCATGGGTGAGTCCCCGCACCACGAGTTCCTTGCCCGCCGGCGCGAGTGCGTCGAGCCGGGGCAAGGCCCGGTCAAGCGCCAGGGCCCAATCCTGCGGCGCCGTGTAGACAGGCTTGATATCGGGCAGCACCTCGTTGAGACCGAGCGCATAGGCGCGCCGCGCGCCATCGATGTCGTCGTGACCGTACTCGGCCATCACGGCAAACAGGTCGCACAGTTCCATCGCCGTCTCACCGAGCTTGACCCGGCCCATGACCCGTGTGGCCGCCGGATTCAAGGCATCGATCACCTGCACGCCGACGAGTTTGGCCAGGCAGTATTCGTCGAGACTGACGCGCCCATCGGCCTTGATCAGCTGCGTGAGGGCAATCACGAATATCTGCAATTTCGATCGTGGATGGCGACGCAGGGCGGGGAATGCGAGCGCAGCCAGAGGCAGTCTCTGCATCGGGTGGATGGACTTCGTTTGCTCCGCCAGCGCCACCACCTCGGCCGCCGTACCCGGATCGTGATGGTGCTCGATCATTTCGATCTGCTGCTTGCGCACCAACGGGTCGGCATTCAACAGCAATGCATACACCACCGCCATCGACTGCTCGCGTCCGTGAGCCGCGGCGCTCAACGCCTCGGGGATCGTCATGTTCAATGCAGCGGCAGCGGCGTAGTCGCCCGTATCCGGATGCCCGACCTGATTCGCCACGGCGTTGGCCGACAGACGCATTTCCTGCGAAACCGCAGGCAGCACAGCACGCCGGGCGACAGACGAGGCTCGCTGGGAGGAACGTGACGGAGCGAATCCGGCCAGGGAGGCATCCGGATCATCGACCTCGCCTACCCGGCGCGGTTGCGACCAGGCGGCCGCAATTTCCGCGAACTCCGCAGGATTGAACTGCGGCTGCAGGCGCCTGATACGCTCGGTCAGTGCGGGGTGTGTGGCGAACAGCGCCGAATAACCGACGCCATCGCCGAACAGCATGTGGGCGACTTCCTCGCCGTCGTGACTGGTCAGTTTCGAACCTTCGGACAATCCGCCGATCTTCTTCAGTGCGCCGGCGATGCCTTCGGTCTGACGCGTGAACTGGACCGCGGAAGCGTCAGCCAGGTATTCGCGCTGGCGCGAGATCGATGCCTTGATGATGCGCGCAAAGAACACGCCGATATAGCCGACAACGAGCAGGGCAATCCCGAGTACGACGATGCCGCCGCTGTCACGACTGCGCGCGCGACCCGAAGCCTCGGCAATCTTGCGTCCGACGATGGCCAGGACGAGGATGCCAAATGCGACGCCCACGAGCCGGATGTTCAGGCGCATGTCTCCGTTCAGCACGTGGCTGAATTCGTGGGCGATGACTCCCTGCAACTCTTCCCGGGTCAGCTTGTCGAGGCAACCGCGCGTGACGGTCACGGCGGCATCGGCTGGCGAATAACCCGATGCAAACGCGTTGATCGCGACTTCGTCCTCGAGCACGAAGATTTCCGGCACGGGCACGCCGGAAGCGATCGCGATCTCCTCGATCACGTTGCGCAGGCGCCGATAGGCGAAGTCGGTGGTGTCGACCGGAACGGGCGTCGCGCCGAGCTGCAGGGCAACCGCGCTGCCGCCGGCGCGCAGCGTCGAGATCCGGTAGAGCGTCGCCAGGCCAATGACCGCGAGCACGCCTACGCTGGTCGCGACGACGACACCGGTTCCTGTTCCGGCGGACCCTCGTCGAACCTCGCCGGCAATCCCGAATGCAACCATGACCACGAAATCAACCGCGATGACGATACAGATCACCGCAATCGTGAACAGCACGACCATGCGCCGCGTCTGCTTGCGGGCAAGCTCCTGATGGGCGAAGAAGTTCACCGAGGGACCTCAGGACAACGCATCGCGGCAGCTTGCCGAGTCCGGCAAACGGCACGCAACGGGGCTCAAGTAAACGATACCTTCACGGCTTCACGCTTCTCGGGCGCATCGATCTCAAGCAGTTGGGCTGCCTGAAAGGCGAACATGTTGGCGACGATCGAACTCGGGAACACTTCGCGCGCGTTGTTGTAGCCCATCACCGAGTCGTTGTACGCCTGGCGCGCGAAAGCGACCTTGTTCTCGGTCGAAGTCAGCTCTTCGCTGAGCTGCATCATGTTCTGGTTGGCCTTCAGGTCGGGATACGCCTCGGACAACGCGAACAATCGCCCCAACGACTGGGTCAAGGTATTCTCGGCGCCCGACAACTGCTGCATCGCCTGCGGATCGCCCGGGTTGGCTTTCGCCGCAGACAGCCCGGAGACTGCCGAATTGCGCGCCTGGATGACTGCCTCCAGCGTCTCGCGCTCGTGCTTCATGTAGCCTTTGGCCGTTTCGACCAGATTCGGAATCAGGTCGTAACGCCGCGTCAGCTGGACATCGATCTGGGCAAAGGCATTCTTGTAGCCGTTTCGCTGCGTCACGAGGCCGTTGTAGATTCCGACCGCGTAGAGAGCGAACACAACAATGACAGCCAGAAGTACCAGGATAGTCATCTTTTTTCCCTCCGCCGATGCGAGATTCGCCGTATGATTTTGAGCATAACATGTGCTTGCAGGCGTCCATGTCACCTTCATTGAAACTGCCCGGCATCCTCCTGTTCCTCGTGATCGCGCCGATGCTTGTCGTCTCGGGCGATGCGGCTGCGGCAACACACAAGCGTCCCCGTCATGCGACACGGCATGCGGCGACCGTGGTGCCCGCCGTTCCGCCACGCGTCGATGCGAACGCGATCGCCCCGGACGCACGGCCCGTGGCAACCGAATTCGATCGCTGGATCGGACGACTGGAAGGCTCAGGCCAGGTTTCGGGACTGGCCGTTGCGGTGATCAAGGACGATCAGGTATTGCTGGAACGCAGCATCGGTTATGCCGATTGGTCGAGCGGTGAGGCGATCGGGCCCGATACGGTTTTCCGGCTCGCCTCGTTGTCCAAGGCCTTCGCGACGACCTTGACCGGGCTGCTGGTACGCGACGGCACGATGGGCTGGGATACGCGCATCGCCGAAGTCCTGCCGACCTTCACGCTTGCCAATGTCGACAGCAGCCGGAAACTGACCGTCGGCGATATCCTGAGTCATCGCGTCGGACTTCCGCACAATACCTACGACAACCTGCTCGAGCAGGATCAGCCGTATCCGTTGCTGGTCGAGCGCCTCGGCGAAGTGCCGATCGCGTGCCCGCCAGGCGAGTGCTATGCCTACCAGAACATCGCGTTCAGCCTGATCGGCGATGTCACGTATGCGTTGACCGGAGATTTCTTCAGCCACGAAGTCGAGAAGCGGATCTTCCATCCGCTAGGCATGCGCACCGCAACCTACGGGCGTGACGCGCTTGAGGATTCCGAGCACTGGGCGCGGCCGCACCGTCGTGCGCCGCACGGATGGACGGCTTTCATGCCAAATGAAACCTACTACCGGATGCCGCCGGCAGCCGGCGTCAACGCGAGCCTGCGCGACATGGAACAGTGGCTGATCGCGCAGATGGGTGGCCGACCCGAAGTCTTGTCCGCCGAATTGCTCGACACGCTGCACGCACCACTGATCGATACACCGCACGACCTGCGCTCGTCCCCCTGGCGGCGCGGACGGCTGCTCGACGCGCACTACGCACTGGGTTGGCGCGTCTACCAATATTCGGGCGAACCCCTCGTGTTCCACGCCGGTGCGGTACAGGGCTATCGCGCGATGATCGGCTTCCTGCCCAAGCGCCGCTTCGGTCTCATCATGCTTTGGAACTGCGAATCGGCAGCACCGAGCGGCCTGATGCCGATGCTGTTCGACCGCTACCTCGGCTTGCCCGCTGTCGATTGGGCCGGCCTCGGCCCGGACAACCAGCACATTTCCAGCGGCGGCGATATCGAGTAAGGCCAATGGTCGATCGCGGATCGACCCGAAGCGACTTTCGGTACACGCCCGGACCCGCGCCATGTCGTACCATGGCGCCCGGCCGACGGTCGTGGCCTGGCAGCCCGAATCGGCCCGGCACCCAAGCGAGGAGCCCAGCGTGCTGATAGCCGAGCAATTGATGTTGTTGTGCATCAACCCCGAGCGCGGCGATTTCGAGACCACTCGAAGTCACGCCGATATCAACACGCTGGCGGCCGCAGCATTGATTCTTGACCTGGCCGAACAGCGCCGCCTGCGCTTCAAGCGCGGCCACGTCGCGATCGAGGCCATGTTGCCCACGACGCATCCGCAGGTTGCGGCAGCAGCTCAGGTACTCGCCGGACCCGTCAACGGCCTGCCACTCAACGCGGCCATCGAACTGCTGGTCGCGCGGCTCAATCCGATCAGCCTGCACCTGCTCGAAAGCCTGTTCCGCCGCGACGTCCTGCATCGCGTGCGCGCGTCCTGGCTGCCGTGGAGCGCGCTCCGTTTTCCACTGCGTTCATGGCAGGCGCGCAACGAAGCGATCGCCCAGTTGAACCGGGATTCGACGCACGGCATCACCGTACTGCGTGGACTCGGACTGCTCGTGCTGACGGACATGGCTGGCCAGTTGTCGACCAGTCTCGCGGGCGAATTCCATGAGGTCGCTGCGCAGCGCCTGCTTCATCTCGCGCGCGAGCAGTCGGAGCACAGCCCCGATCACGAAATGCTGATCGAAATGCGCCGCTGTCTGCTCGGCTGAGCGAAAACGCGCGGCGCCACCGTTGTTGCCAATCAGCGTCCGAGCTTGAACTCGATGCGTCGACGCACCGTCGCGTTGACCGGAACACCGTTTTCGAGGCGCGGATTGAACTTGGTCCGCTCGATCGAGCGGATCGCTTCACGATCGAACACGCGCTGCGGTTCGGACGCGGACACTCTCGCGTTCTCGACCCTGCCATCGGCGGTCACCGTGAACTCGACCTCGACCCAGCCTTCCTGCTTGTTTCGCGCCGCCTGCGCCGGATAGGTCGGCGCTATCGGAGTCACTCCCTGGACATCACGCGACTCGCCCTGCGGCGCAGCGGGTGCGGGTGCCGGAGCTGGAGCCGGCTGACTGGCTACGGCGGCCGGAGGGGCAGCGGCGGCTGGCGCGGTCCCGGCAGTCGTGGCGGGTGCCGAGGTTGCCGTCGCTTCGTTCGAACCGATCTCGACCGCCGGCTTCGGCACCGGCGTCGGTGCGGCAGCGGCAGCCGCCGCCTGTGCAGCGAGCAGTTCTTCCTGCTTTTTCTTCGCTTCGAGCTTGCTGCGAAGAATGGTCAATGTGTAGTTGCTGGGATCGGACTTGGCCAGCGACGCGATGATCCGGCCCGCCTCGTCGAGATTGCCTTGATTGATTTCCTGTTCAGCGGTACCACTCGCGAACGGAAACAGTTCGCGCAGCGCGTCGAGCGCGCCGGAGTTGGTCGGATCCTTGCCGAGGATCCCCAGATAGAACTCAAGGGCGTTGTTGCCGGCAGGCGCCACCAGGCGCTGTTCCGACATGGCCTTGCGCGCTTCCCGATACAGTTGATCGATGGTCAGCTCCTCGACCGCCGGCGAAACGGCTGCGACCGCAGCCTCGGCACCAGGCGCCTGGGCGGTGCTCGCAATCGGCGATGTCGCGGTCGGCGCCACCGCACCTGGCTTGTTCAGGAACCACCAGGCGCCGCCCGCAGCAGCAGCGAGCACGAGCACGCCAACAAGGATCTTGGGCGCGGCTGAACCACGTGCGAAACGCTCGGGAAATCGGGAAGTATTCATTGCAGCGGGGCGCTCCGTATTGACTGGACGGGACAATCACTTTCACGAGTGACGTGTCCGCAGCGGAATCGATGGAACATCACGAGAACTGGCATGCATGAAACCTGCCAATGTATCGGCGGCAGTCCGGCGGATGACAGGCGCTGCAAAAACGCGTGCGTTCTTCGTTCCCTCGACCTCTTGGCAAGCAAGGCCATTGCAATCCCCTGCCGTCAGCATCCCTCAGCGAACGGACCGCCCAACGATAACGCATTGTCGCGACACGTGTCACATCCCGCAGCCGTCCACGCACAAGCCGAACCCTGCGCGGTCGATCGGCTTGCGTTGCCGGTTCCGTTGCAAGGAGTATTGGATGCGTATTCATCCCGATCCGGCGAATGCCGCGCCTGGCAGGGAACACGAACGCCCCGGCTTGATCGAACCGACAACGGCTGTCACAACTCAACATTCTGGCGTCCGCTGACTGGCTCGTGCCGACCGGGTGCGCAATTCCGCAGCCGGTCGGACGCGCTGCCATCCATGCGGGCTTCAGGCTTGGCATGCCAGCATCTTCAACGCGAGTCTCCTCGCGCTGTTGCGCGTACTTGCCAGCAGCAATCCATTGCAGAGAGGATCAGACCATGAGCAACGCATCCCGAGACGTTCGAAATTCGATCGACGACGCAACCGAAGCGGCCGGCAAGGTCGCCGGAAAGATCAGCGATGGCCTCGATGAAGCAGCACGATCCGCTTCGCGATTCGGTGAGCGCCTGCGCAGCAACGGAGCGGCACTGCAGGATGAACTCTCCGCAGCCGGCGAGCGTTTCGGTGACGGCGCCAAACGCCTTGGCGACGTTGCTGCCGAGCAGATCCGCGCGCATCCACTGGCTGCCTTTGGCATCGCCGTAGCCGTGGGTGTGGTTGCGAGCCGCCTGCTACGTCGTCGCTGAGCCGGCCAACGTGACCGTTGACGAGGAATCGAAGGCGGCGAGCAACGGACCGTCCGAGCCGTCCCTGGTCGAAGCGGCGCAGGATGTGTTGCGCGGCGCCCTGCATGTCGCCGAAGCATCCCTTGCTTTGCTGCGTGCCGAGCTCAAGCTCGCACGCAGCAGCGCCATGACGATCCTGTGGCTGGGTTTTGCATTGATCTTTCTCGGCGCTGGCGCCTGGCTGGCAGCCACCGCATCGATTGCCGCAGCCATCTATCAGCTGAGCGGGAATCTCTTTGTCGGAATCGGTGCCGTAGCGCTTGGCAATCTGGCAGGGGCGGTCCTCGTCGTCCGCTCGATGCGCCGCTGCTGGCGTGACATGTCCCTGCCCCGCACGCGCGCATTGCTGGGCAAGCAGCCGGTTGTTCGCGACGGGCTGCCGAACAAGCCATCGTCACCGGGGGCGACGCCGTGACGTTGCGCGCAGACCGCGAAATGGCAAACGCAGCGGCCAGCAAGCTGCTGCTTCGACAGCGGCGCTATCGCAGATCGGAAAATGATCTCGGCGCCGACATCGCGGCATGGCGGCCCGCGCTGGTCGTCGGCGCAGGCCTTGCGGCCGGAGGCCTGCTGGGTCGTCTGCGTATTTCACGCGCGGCGCGCGCCGTCGCGACAACCGTGAACATCACGATGATGGTCGTGCGCTCATCCATCGGCTCGATCGCATTGGCGGCGCTGTTCGGGCGTCGACAATTCAGCGACGAAGCGACGTCCGGTCGAACCCGAGCGGATCAGAAGTCGAAGCCATTGGCGTAGATCACGTCGCTCTCCGGCAGGACAAGCAGGCTTGCGGAGCGAGCCGGCAAGCCGGACAGGTTGATCGCCGCGCCATTGATCGTTCCGGCACCGACCTGCGCGAGGTTGCTCGTGCCGGTGAACTGATACAGCTTCCATGCGCCATTGAACGAACGGCCGAGGTTGATTGCCGCCGTCGTCGTCGTGGTCGCCTTGTTGAACAGCAGCAGCATCATCCGCTGGCCGGGCGCATGCACGGCGTAGGCGCCCAGCGAATCGATGTCGGCGCTGATCGCACGCGTACTGAAGCCTTCGATCCTGCCGCCGGCTCCGTCGAAATCGAGAAACAGGCGGAAAGCGCGCTCGACCAGCGAGCCCGAGGCAGGAGCCACCCAGCGCGCCGCCACATCGACGCGCTCGCGCGCAAAAATCGCGAGCGCTTCGGCTTGCGCGAGCGCACTGCTCGCTCCGTTGTCGGAACCCCAGTTGTATTCGGTGATCGCCAGGCCCGTGCCGGGGCAGGACTCGTCGATCCAGGCACGCACGCGTCGAAGCAATTGCGGGCGACTGTAGTGCCACGGCGTCGTGTTGCCGAGATCGGACAGCCAGGATTCCGAATCCCAGTCCGGATCGTAGAGTTCCTTCAGCGAGCGCAGGCGACGTGCCGATGCAGCCGCCGTCTCCGATCCATTCGGCGGATCGGAGAAATCGACGACACCGTCACCCTGCGGGTAATAGTGCAGGTCGAGATAGTCGACCAGCCGGATGCCATGCGATGCCTGATAGCTGCACACCTGCTGCAGATACCACTTCACGAAGGGTGTGCCGCCATGCGCTGCACGATCGGCGCCGTCCAGACAATTGTCCGCTGCCGAACCGAACAGGTCGCAGTAGCCCCAGGTGACAGGCCCGAACACCTTGGCCGCGGGATCGCGCACCTTGATCGCAGTTGCATACTCGACCGTGCGTTGCCAGATTTCGTCGTATGTCAGTGGCTGCGGATGCACGTCACGATGCGTCGAATTCCACAGCATCGGCTCGTTGTCGAGCGCGTAGTAGCGAATCCCGCCGCTGTTCGCGCTGCCGAAGCGTTGTTGCAGGTGCGCCATCCACGCCGTAGCGGTCTGCGGCGTGGCGACGTCCGAGGTATCCAGTGGATCGTTGTCGACGATATATCCGGCCGCATTGCAGTACATCGTCTGGTTCTGCGCCGGATTGCAGCGACCGTTGCCCGCGTCCGCCGTGCACCACGACGGCGGGTTCGATCCGAAGTAGCTGCATTCGGTCATCGTCTGCACGCCGTACTTCAGCACCGAGTATCCCCAACGCTTCTGCTGCACCGGCTTTGGTACCCAGCCTATCGTGCTCAGGGTCACCAGCGGTCGCGAGCCTGCCGCTATCACAGCAGCGATCAGCGCCTCGGTCGAGGACGATGCCGGAGTCCCGTTGCCATCCGGAATATTCATGAAGAACCAGTCGGATGCCGCGTTGTGCACATCGGCCTGCCAGTTGTAGCGGGTCGTCGAGTTGCCACCCCAGCGCACCAGCGGATAGGCAAGTTGATCCAGGTCGGGAGCGCCGCTGACACCGAGGATGTCCGGACTGATCGGATGCCGATCGGACGAGATGTCGACACTTACGCCGATGGTCGCCGCGAAACCCTGGATCGAATGGCCAATGCCGCATGAAAGCATCAACACGAACAGCGCAGTACGCATCGGCGCGATTCCAGGGGAGTGTCCGGGCACACGCTAGCAAGACGCTGTCCCCGGCATGTCGAGGGGCGTCACATTTCAGCGGCTTCGGGAAACGGGTGTGCCCGGATCGGGCGGAGCGCTGCGATTGCCAATCGCAGCCGGCTCCGGCAGTTGCAAGCTTCGATCCAGTTTGCGAAATCTCTCCCTGCGCTGGGCATACCGCAGGGAGAGCAGTCCGGTTGCTGGATCAGTTGAAGCTTTTTTACCTGCACCTAACTGTGCAGTGACTCTGTACTACGTTGCATCAAGAAAGGGATGCGCGGCGTCCAGTAAACGGCCGGTCGCCAGCAGGCTTCCGGCCGGGGATGAAGCGATTTACTTCTTCGCAGCTTTCTTTGCAGCCTTCTTGGCTGGCGCCTTCTTGGCAGCAGCTTTCTTCGCCGGAGCCTTCTTCACGGCCGTGGCGCTTTTCGCCTTGGCCGTCTTCTTCTTTGCGGGAGCCTTCTTGGCTACCACTTTCTTCGCGGCCTTCTTGGCAGCGGGCTTCTTTGCAGCAGGTTTCTTCTTTGCAGTTGCTTTCTTGGTGGCCATATCGCGTCTTAACTCCTCGTCAGTTGGCAGTGGTTGCCCAGTAAAAGCGTGAAGAAATGCTTCGCACAGCAGATTGCTGTTTGTGGCGTGGCGCAGGTTGGCGACCTGGCGCCGGGTCCGTTCGTCGGACAGTAGTCGAAGTATGTGCAGTGGAATCGATACCGTAATTTTTCTTACGGCCGATGATTTCAGGCCGTGTTCGATGTAGGGATCGACGAATCTGGATGCAGCCATGATTCCTTTTTTGTTTCCGTTGTGTTGCTGTCGCGAAAATTATTCCTGTCGGATGCGCGTGTCAACAAATTTCTGACAGGAAACGCCCGGCAAAAAAGCGGTCGTCGCAACCCCGATTTCACGTCTTTTCAGGCCATCGAAGCCAGTATGGTTGAATCATTTTTGGACGTCCATACGTCCATACGTCCATACTTTTATTCAATCCATTTGCCGTGAAACACAGCAAATATGCGGCATGCAGGGCGATCGACGCGGTCACGCTGCTGCGCGCTGCGCGCGAACCGCATGTCATCATGCTCGCGGAATTCGCGCTCCAGGCACATCCCTCAAGCCGTCATTCCAACCATAACGCGGGCACAACGCGCGAAAAATAATTTCATCGGCGGAACCAAAATCGACCCGTTCCGGACTTCCGGACCCGGTTCGCTCCGCAACTTCGAGCGACTATCCGCGACCCGATTCGAGGTTCGCGGCATCGACATGAAGCATCGTGATGGTGAAAAAAGCGATCGCGATACGGATGCGCGGCCCATTCGGCGCACGACGTCGAGCGATCCAACCAACGGTGATCGATGGCCGAGGATCCGTCAGCGCGAACGTGGAAGACGGCGCAAAAAAAAAACGGGCCGGATACCCGGCCCGTCGTGAACTGCAAGACCTGCTGCGTTGCGCAGCGGATCGCGATCAGTCCTCTTCGTTCTCGATCTGCTCGGCGTAGGCGTCCGGATCAAGCAGCTCCTGGAGCTCGTCGCGATCCGAAAGCTTGACCACGAAAATCCAGCCGTCGCCGTAGGCATCCTCGTTGATCGTCTCGGGCTTGTCGGCCAGCGCATCGTTCACCGAGATGATCTCGCCGCTGACCGGCGAGTAGACATCTGAGGCCGCCTTGACCGACTCGACAACCGCCGCAGCGGTGCCAGCCTGCGCGGTATCGCCGACATTCGGCAACTCCACGTAGACGAGATCGCCGAGCAGGTCCTGCGCGTGATCGGAGATGCCGATCGTCGCCGTGCCGTTGTCTTCGACACGCACCCACTCGTGTGACTTGAGAAACATCAGATCGCCTGGAATTTCTTTCATGGCTGAAGCCCTGGATGAGGTGTCGTTGGCGGAGAAGGAACAGACGGGATTCTAGCAGTCCACGGGAACAGGATGGGCTCAGGCGCTGATTGCCTGTCCGTCGCGCACGAACGGGTACTTGACCACGCGCACCGGCACCTCGCGTCCGCGGATATCGACGCGCACATCACCAACGACACCGGCCGGAATGCGCGCGAACGCGATGGCCTTGCCAAGCGATGGCGAGAACGTTCCGGAAAGCACTTCACCCACGCCCTTGTCGGTGACCACGGCCTGACCATGGCGGAGAACGCCCTTCTCGTCCATGACAAGACCGACCATGACCCGGCCGATGCCGGCGTCCCGTTGCGACTCCAGGGACTTGCGCCCGATGAAGTCGCGCCCTTCGTCGAGTGCGACGGTCCAGGCGAGGCCTGCCTCCCACGGCGAGATCGATTCGTCCATGTCCTGTCCGTACAGGTTCATGCCTGCCTCAAGGCGCAAGGTGTCACGCGCGCCGAGCCCGGCCGGGGCAACGCCTGCTGCGGCAAGCCGACTCCACAGCGCCGGCGCCAATGCATCAGCAACCATGATCTCGAAGCCGTCCTCGCCGGTGTAGCCAGTGCGCGCGATGAACAGCCCATCATCCTGCATGGCCATGAACTTGCCGAGCTTGAGCGCCGCGGCAGCAACGCTTGCCGACAGCACGGAGGCGGCTTTCTCGCGCGCTCGCGGACCCTGCACGGCGATCATCGCGAGATCGGCGCGCTCGCTTACCTGCACGTCGAAATCGGCAGCGTGCCGGGTGATCCAGGCGAGATCCTTGTCGCGCGTCGACGCATTGACGACAGTGCGGAAGAAATCGTCGGTGACGTAATAGACGATCAGGTCATCGATGACACCGCCCTGCTCGTTGAGCATGCAGGAATAGAGTGCCTTGCCCGGCGCCTTGAGCTTGTCGATGTTGTTCGCGAACAGATGGCGCAGGAACTCGCGGGTGCGCGGCCCCTTCAGGTCGACGACCGTCATGTGGGACACATCGAACATGCCGGCATCGCGGCGCACGGCGTGATGTTCCTCGATCTGCGATCCGTAGTTCAGCGGCATGTCCCATCCGCCGAAATCGACCATCTTTGCGCCGAGGGTGCGGTGGGCTTCGTTGAGTATGGTCTTGCGGGTCATGTCGATCGCCTTGCGGGGAAGCGCGGATTATAGGCAATGGCGCCACTCGATGTGGGCCACTGCCACGCGCGACTCCGGGCGAACGCTCCAGGCGAGATCAGCCAGCGAGGGCGACCTTGAGCGTCGTGCCTTCGACGCCCACGACTTCGACGTATGTGCCGATGGCGCAGTCCGGTCCTTCGATCAACCAGACCGAATCGCCGACCTTTGCCTTGCCGCGTCCATTGACGACCGGCTCGACCACGGTGACCCGCCGGCCGATCATGCGTTCGCCCTTGCGGTTGAGCAGCGGCTGGTCGTCGCGCAGTTCTGCGGCGGGACGGATGAACTTCCAGTAGATGACGCATACCGTGATCGCCAGCAGCGCGAACAACACGGCCTGGCCGACGAACACGAGGCCCGGGAAGACCAGCATGACCAAGCCCATGATCGCCGCGGCGAGGCCGATCCAGAGCAGGAAGTAGCCGGGCGCGACGAGCTCGGCGGCAATCAGCAGCAGGGCCAGCAACCACCAGCCGTAGCTGTCGAGAAGGCGGGAAATCACATCACTCATGGCGATTCCTGTTCAACGCATGACCGGTGGAGGAGCGCGCGAAGGCGGTGGCGGCGGGTTTGCCGCCGATTTGTCGAACGCGCTCTTGGCGATCTCGGCGATGCCGGCCAGCGAGCCGAGGATACCGGTCGCTTCGAATGGAAGCATCAGCACTTTCTGGTTTGGCGAATGCGCCATTTCCTTGAGCGCCTCGACATACTTGTTGGCTACGAAATAGTTGATCGCATTGATGTCGCCACCGGCAATCGCATCGGACACCATCGTCGTCGCCTTGGCCTCGGCTTCGGCGAGACGTTCGCGCGCTTCCGCTTCGCGGTAGGCGGCTTCGCGCTTGCCTTCCGCTTCGAGGATCGCCGCCTGCTTTTCGCCGTCCGCCTTGAGGATCGCCGCCTGACGGAAGCCTTCCGCCTCGAGGATGTTGGCGCGCTTCTCGCGTTCGGCCTTCATCTGTCGCGCCATCGAATCGACCAGATCGCGCGGTGGCGAAATGTCCTTGATCTCGATGCGGGTGACCTTCACGCCCCAGGGATGGGTCGCCAGGTCGACGACCATCAGCAGCTTGGCATTGATCTCGTCACGCTTGCTCAGCGATTCATCGAGATCCATCGAACCGAGCACGGTGCGGATATTGGTCATGATCAGGGCCAGCGACGCCTGTTCGAGGTTGGAAACCTCGTAGGCTGCCTTGGCGGCATCGAGGACCTGGTAGAAAACCACGCCGTCGACACGCACGACGGCATTGTCCTTGGTGATGACTTCCTGCGATGGCACGTCGAGCACCTGCTCCATCATGTTGATCTTGTGGCCGACGCTTTGCACGACCGGCACGAGCAGGTGGAAGCCCGGGGTCAGCGTGTGGGTGTATTTGCCCCAGCGCTGCACTGTCCATTCATAGCCCTGCGGCACGATGCGCACGAGCTTGGCAAGCGCAATGAAGACAAGTACGACAATAACAAGACCGATGAATCCGGACATTTCGCTTTCCCCGCGAAGTTTCGTGTCCCGCCAATCTAGCAGGAGCGGGCCGACAACGGAATTTCAGGATGCAGCCATGGCATCGGATTGCGGCAGACTCAGGGTGATGACCAGCCCGCCACCAGGACGGTTGGCCAGATGCAGGCGTCCGCCATGCGCTTCTGCGATTTCGCGCGACAGGGCAAGGCCAAGGCCGGTGCCGCTGCGCTTGGTCGAGTAGAACGGCAACAACGCGTTGGCCAGCACCGTCTCGCTCATGCCCGGCCCGCGGTCGCGCACTTCGATGCGCAGGTCGCGACCGCGCAAGGCAACGGCGAGTTCGACATCGTCGATCGGGCTGCCCGATTCATGGGCGTTCTTCAGGACATTGATCAGCAACTGTTCGACCTGCGCCCGGTCGAACCACGCAGCACCCTCCGGCGGCGCTCCGTCGAGACGGAAGCGGCTGTGCTGACCCAGCGCGACGAGAAACGACTGCCATTCCACGGCAGCGGGCTGGGGCGTCGGCAATTTGGCGAAATGCGCATAGCCCTGGACGAACCCGCCGAGATGCGAGGCGCGCTCCTCGATCGTGTCGAAGACGAGCTGCAGCCGATCGAGTTCGCCGCGCTTGGCCAGTTGTCGCCCCGAATGCGAGAGCGAGCGAATCGGCGCCAGCGAATTGTTGAGTTCATGGCTGACGACGCGTATGACCTTCTTCCACGTCGCCACTTCCTGCCGCGAGAGTTCGCGCGTCATCCGTCGCAGGATGATCATGCGATGGGTGCGTCCCTGCAGCTTGAAACTGCGCTGCGACAGGTGGAAGGTTTCCTCTTCGTGGTTCAGCTCGACGCTGAACAAGGCGTCCTCGCTGCCCGACAATGCCTCGGCCAGTTCGCGTGGCGCTTCGGCGATCACCGTATCGATCCGCGACCCGTTCATCGCACGCCCGCCGTTGAGCAATGCGCGCGCGGCAAGATTGGCGTAGACGACGTGACCGCCCGGTTCGACCAGGACCATCGCGTTCGGCGTGTTCTGAACGACCGTGTCGAGCAGCAGTTCGCGCTGGAAGAGGTTCTGGCGCTGCTCGCGCAACACCCTGCCCAGTTCGTTGTGCGCGTCGACCAGGTCGCCGACCTCATCGCGGCGCGTATTGCGGATCGAGAAACTGAAATCCCCGTCGCCAAATGCCGACACGCTGCCCGACAAGGCGCGGATGAGGCTCGCGACGGGTCGTGCAAGGCGACGCGCAAACAGCAGCGCCGGAAGACACAGCGCGGCAACGCCGGCGGCTGCAGCGAGCTGCAGGGAATCCAGCCAGCGATTGAGCAGGACCACGCCGAGCGCGGTCAGGATCGACCACAGCAGCAGGGCCGCGGCGAGTTTCCCTTCCAGTGAAAAAATGCGCATGCGCCCGTGTTCCCAAATCGCTCGAGCCGCTCTCGAGAATGCCTCGGCGGCGTCAGACCCGGGCGAAATCATGACAGACCCCAATCGCGAACACGATCCGCGACCGGCGGCGCGACTCAGGTTTCGATGCCCATCTTTTCCATGCGCCGGTAAAGCGCCTGACGGGACAGGCCGAGATCCGACGCGGCCTGGCTGATCACCCCGCGCGCGCGCTGCAAGGCCGCTTCGATCATGCCCTTGTCGGGCTCGGCATCGGTCGGAGAGCGCCCGGCATTCGCACGGGCCGGGCCGAGGGCAAGATCGCGCGCCGTGATCATGCCTTCGCTGCACAGCAGGCTGGCGCGGTCGATCGCATTCTTCAGTTCGCGCACGTTGCCCGGCCAGGCATGCGCCACGAGTGCCGATCGCGCACCGCCATCGAGTGTCGCCCTGCCCTGCAGGAAGTGCTCGGCCAGCGGAAGGATGTCGTCGCTGCGTTCGGCAAGCGGCGGCAGGCGCAATTCGATCACGTTGAGGCGATAGAAGAGATCCTCACGGAACTGACCATCGCGGATCAGGTTCGGCAGGTCTGCGTTGGTCGCACTGATGACGCGCACCGAGACGTGGCGGGTCTTGCTCGAACCGAGTCGCTCGAACTGCCCCGTTTCGAGAATGCGCAACAATTTCATCTGCCCGGCCAACGGCAGGTTGCCGATCTCGTCGAGAAAAAGGGTGCCGCCATCGGCTGCCTCGAAGCGCCCCTCGCGCGCGCGATTCGGAGCACCGGTATAGGCCCCGGGCTCGGCGCCGAACAACTCGGCCTCGATCAGCTCCGACGGTAGCGCGCCGCAATTGACCGTGATGAACGCACCCTTGGCGCGAGCCGAATTGGCCTGGACGATTTCGGCGATGCGCTCCTTGCCGGCGCCATTCGGACCGGTGATCAGTACCGGCACATCTGCACGCGCGACCTGGCAGGCGAGCTCGACGACGCGCTCCATGCCATTGGAGGCAAACACGATGCCGCGCAGGTCGTAGCGGGCGTCGAGCTGGCGCCGGCGCCGGCGCCGCTCGTCGCGAAAGCGCGAGACCTCGCGGGTCGCTTCGGAGAGTTCGAGCAGGTTCTCGACGGTCGCCAGCAGCTTGTTGTCATCCCAGGGCTTGCCGAGATAGTCACTGGCTCCCGCCTTGACCAGTTCCACGGCGGTCTCGAGACGTGTCCACGCGGTCAGGAGGATGATCGGCAGGTCGGAATGATCGCGACGGATCGCGCGGTACAGCTCGATGCCTTCCTCGCCCGAGGTGGTGTCGGCACTGAAATTCATGTCCTGCACGACCAGGTCGACATGCTCGCGCGAAAGCATGTCGAGCCCCTGGGCAGGCGATGTCGCGATCACCGCACGGATGTCATGCAGGCCAAACAGCACATCGAGTGCCGTTCCAACCGCCGGATTGTCGTCGATCACCAGTACGGTGCGCATGGTTCGGTTCTGGGCTGGGCATCGACGCATGGCTGCTTGGATGCAGCCACACGGCAAAGGGTTACATGGATGGGACGAAAATGGATCGAGGCAGGAGCGGTCGGCAGTTGCGTTGTCGACGTGCTCCGAATCGCGCCTCGGATTCCGGCATCTTACCGACTCCCGATTCCCTGTTCCCGTTTCCCGCCGCCATCACACGCTGCGCGTGGCCACGGCCGGCGGAACCCGCGAGGCACGCATCGCCGGTCCGAGCACGGCGAGCTGGCCCAGTGTCCACAGGCACAGGAAGCCGATCGGCACGTAGTACCACGGCAGGCGCGGCGACTGGTAGCTCTTCATCATCCACAGGCTGAACGCGTAAGCGAGCACCGCGCCAACGACCAGGCCCAGCGTCGTGATGATGAAATTCTCGGTCTGGAAATAGCGCAGGATGTCGGTCCGCGAGGCACCCAGTGCCCGCCGCGTGCCAATCTGCCGCGTGCGCTGCGCGACCCAGAAACTGGCCATGCCGACGATGCCGAGCGCGGTGATCGCGAGCAGCGAGATGATCACGGCGCTGAGGATGATGGCCATGGCGCGATCGCCTGCGTAGGCCTCGGCGCGCGTCTCCTCCATGCTGCGCACCTTGCCGATGATGCGGCTGGTGTTGGACTCCGACAGCTTCTGTTCGACCGCCTTCATGACCTCGTCGCGACGCCCGGGTTCGGCACGCACGAGATAGCGCGTCGAATTTCCGTACGGCATGTAGGCGGGCACGAAGGTCGAGTTCTCGATCGAGTCGCTGCTCATCCACGGCTGCTGGGTGCGCTCGACGATGCCAACGATCGTGCTGGTCGGCGGGTCCTCGTCGAGGTAGACCGATTTTCCGAGCGCATCGCCGTCGGGAAACAGCTTGTCTGCCAGCGCCTTGGTGACGATGATCACCGAAGGCCTCAGGCGGTCGCCGAAGACCAAGTCGGTGACTTCCTCGGGCTTGAAATCACGGCCGGCGATGAGCTTGGCACCGAACGTGTCGAGCGCCTTCTCGTCGACGATGTAGATCGTGCTGTCGGCCGTCGAGGTCTTCTGCTTGGGCTGCAGACTGATGCCCGTGCTCCAGCCGCCCTCGCTCATCGGCACGGAATTGGACGTCGTCGCGCTGGCCACGCCGGGCATCTGCCGCAGGGTCGCGAGATCCTCGCGAATGGCCGCCTGGGCATCGAAGCCCTCGCCGAAACCCGAGCTGCCGAAATAGAACGTGTCGGCCTCGTTCATGCCGCTCGGCCGGTTCATGTGGTCCAGACGCTGGCCGATGATGAACAGCGCATTGCAGACGATGGCGAGGGTGAGCGCGACCTGCACGCCGATCAGGATCATCGAGACCTTGCTGCGCATGAGTGCGGAAAGTATCGGGCGGATTTCCATGGGATAGTGTCCGGGATTCGGGATTCGGGATTCGAAGGAGCGGCATTCGGCGGGCGGCGAGGATTTCGCTTTTCCCGATCCCGAATTCCTGTTCCCGAATCCCGGCCTTTCAGATCTTCAACTGCGCCGCGGGCTGGACGCGACAGGCTCGCCAGGTCGGGTAGAGTCCGGCAAGTACCGCCGATACGATGGCAAGCGCGATCGTCACGGCAATCATCGTCCAGTCCAGATGGGCGACCGTCTTGTATTCGGAATAGAGCGCCCTGACCGCGACCAGGCCGAGACCGGTCAGGACCAGGCCGAGCACGCCGCCGCTGAGGCCGACCACGCCTGATTCGATCAGGAACTGGCTGAACACTTCGCGACGACTCGCGCCGAGCGCGCGACGCAGGCCGATCTCGCCGGACTTGCGCGTGAACTTGGCCAGCAGCAGGCCGACCGTATTGACCAGGCAGACAACGAGGAAGGCAAACGCAAGACCGGTCTGCACCTGCACATCCCTCGAGACGACCTCCTGGTCGGCCATCCATGCATTGACGTCGAGCAGGCGATTGTTGAGCGGGCGCGGGAAACGGCCGAGCTTCTTCTGATCGTTGACGTAGCTGTCGAGGTAGGCCGTGTACTCGGCAAGCCGCGCGGGTGATTCGAGCTGTACCCACATCTGGATCCAGATGCACTCGGAATCGAGATAGGCGTCCCAGCCGTCGCCCGAGGATTTCCAGCAACTGTTGTTGCCCGAGGAGCGCTGCTTCAGATCGATCGCCGATGTGAACGGCATGAAGAACTCGTCGGGATCGGCGAATGCGCCATTGGTCAGGTCGTAGTAGCGCGAGCGCAATTTCCAGTCGTCCAGGACACCGACAATCGTGTAGTCGATGTCGTCCATGCGCACGGTCTTGCCGGTGCTGTCCTGGCCACCGAACAGCTTCTCGTTCATTTCCTTGCCGAGCACGACGACGCGCTCGTGCGTGGCGTCCTGGTCGTGGCTCCACGGGCCACCATACTTGAACGGCGGCTCGAACATCGCGAAGAAATCGCTGTAGGTGACGCGACCGAGCGAACGAAACGGTTTCAGTTCCTTGTTCGCCGGCTGTATCGGCAATGCGAGCTTGTACATGGCCGCCTGCTTGTCCGCCTTGCCGGCCTCCATCAGGGCGACCGCATCGCGATAGGTCACCTGGTCAGGCGG
This sequence comes from Pseudomonadota bacterium, assembly GCA_029561145.1. Classification (GTDB taxonomy): domain Bacteria; phylum Pseudomonadota; class Gammaproteobacteria; order Xanthomonadales; family Rhodanobacteraceae; genus Dokdonella. The sequence goes on along the minus strand of JAKQJM010000057.1, from coordinate 151,751 downwards.
GCGTCCATCCTCGTAGTAGCTGTTGTCCGCGCTCCAGGTGTCGAGCTGGACATAGTGCAGTTTGTCGCTTTTCCACGGGATCGGGTCGCTGCCCATCAGGTGCATCACGGTCAGCGTTGTCATGCTCGCCGCGATGCCGAGGCCGATGCCGATGACCATCAGGGCGGTGAGTACCGGGTTGCGCCTAAGGCTGCGCAGGCCGAGCTGGAGATAGTAGGAGAACATGGTCAGAGGCCGGGGTTCTGGATTCGGGATTCGGGGTTGGATGAAAGCAGAGCGCGCTGGATCCCCGGCGTTCGCTCGTCCTCCACACCTGCGCAATGCGCAACATCGGGTTCGCGAACAGGGCGCGTCATGTCACGGCCTCCGCCTTGTCGAATCCCGAGTCCCCGACTTCCAATCCCGGCGTTCCGGCGCGCAGACGGGGCTCATCGTCGAAATCGGTGACCTGGCCATCGATCACATGCACGTTGCGCTGCGCGCGAGCGGCAAGCTCGGGATCGTGGGTGACCATGACGATGGTCGTGCCCTGCCGATTCACTTCCTCGAGCAGTTCCATGACCCCGCGCGCCATCAATGAGTCGAGATTGCCGGTTGGTTCGTCGGCCATCAGCAGCCTTGGCGAGCCGGCCAGCGCGCGTGCGATCGCGACACGCTGCTGTTGGCCTCCCGAGAGTTCGGACGGATAGTGCTTCATGCGCGAGGACAGGCCGACGCGGGTCAGCGCTTCCTCGATGCGCTTCTTGCGATCGGCGGCGGAGAAACCGCGATAACGCAGCGGCACATCGACGTTGTCAAACAGGTTCAGGTCAGGAATCAGGTTGAAGCTCTGGAAGATGAATCCGATCTTCTCGTTGCGCAGCTTCGAGCGCGCGTTGTCATTGAGGCCGCGCACGTCGACGCCGTCGAGCCAGTATTCGCCACCCGTGAATTCCTCGAGCAGGCCGGCGATATTGAGGAAGGTCGTCTTGCCCGAACCGGATGGCCCGGTCACGGCAACAAACTCGCCCTCGCGCACATGGATCGAAAAATCGCGGAGTGCATGCGTCTCGATCAAATGCGTGCGGTAGACCATCTGCAGGTGGGTCATTTTCAACATCGGCTTTGCCTCTGTTCGGGAATCGGGAATGGGGAAGTGAGGAGGGGAGACGGGTCGGGCAGCGTGGCTTGGTTCTGCTTCAAACCATTCCCCAGCCCCTAATTGATGGCGACGCGTTGTGCGCCGTTGAACTGGTCGGTGCCGGAAATCACGAGACGGTCGCCTTCCTTGACGCCCGAGATGATCTCGACCGCATTGAGGCTGGTTGCGCCCACTTCGATCGGCGTGCGTTCGGCGACACCATCACGAACCACGTAGGCAACACGGCCGGCGCCGGTATCGACAAACGGACCGCGCTCGACCATCAGCACATTCGGATGCTCATCCATCAGGATGCGCGTGGTCAGGCGCTGGTTCTGGCGCAGTCCGGCCGGCTTGCTGTCGCCGAAGCGGATGCGGCCGCTGACCTGGCCATCGATGACCTGCGGCGACACCGCACTGATCTCGCCAGGGTAGACGCCTGCGTTGTCGCGGATCTCCGCGCCCATGCCGATGGCGAGGTCGTGGGCGAAGACTTCGGGCACCTTGACCTCGATTTCGAGTGCACTGAGATCGACGACCGTGAGGATCGGCGCATTCGCGGCGACATTGGCGCGCTGCTGCACGATCAACTGTCCAACCTGTCCATCCACGGGCGAACGCACCTTGAGCTCTTCGACCTGGCGCTGCAGGTCTTCGGCGAGCAGGCTCTGGCGATCCAGCGCAAGGCGCTTGCTCTTGAGCTCGAACGCCAGGCTTTCGATATCGAGCTTCATGTCGGCTTCGGCATTGGCGACCGTGATGTCGGCCTTGGCCAGCGCGTCCTTCGTGCGCAACAGGTCCATTTCCGACATCGCTCCGGCATCGAACGCGCGCTGGGTGCGCTCGACTTCGCGCTTGGCGGTCTGCCGATCGATCATCGCCTGATCGAGCAGTTTCTTTGCCGCCAGTTGCTGCTTGCGGTGGTCGAGACCCGCGCGTTTCACCTCGATATCGAGACCTTCGCGCGTCGCCTGCTCCTGCTGCAGGCGATTGCTCAACTCGGGGCTGACCACTTCGGCGAGGACCTGGTCCTTGCTGACCTTGTCACCGGCATTGACCTTCAGTGTGACCGTGCCGGCACTCGTTGCGTAAAGGGTCGGGCTGACCGCGGCGACCACGCTGCCCTGCACCGACACATCGCGGGTGAGCGTGCCGCGCTTGACCTCGGCGATACGCAACCGGCTCATGCTTGCCGAGGTATCCGACGAGAACAGGCGCAGCGCGGTCGGAATGACTAGCGCGAGCAGTACCGCGAGCGCGGCGGCACCGATACCGAACTTGATCCAGCGCTTGCCGCGCTTCGGTTCATGCTTGAGCTGCCGGTCCTGCGCCGAGGTGTCGCGAATCATTCACATCTCCACGGGCGGCACCCAACGGCCTCCCCATGCGATGCTTTCAGCAAACCTCGTGCCAGATCATAACTCGTTGAATTTAATTGATTTCCAGGCGAAGCGTCACGGCGCGGACAGTGTCCGCGCAGAGCGTTCGGACAGGCGCGGACAGCGCGGTGCGAAGCGGTTGCGCTACGTCGTGGCTGCTTGCGCGCGACGTCGAAAGCGCGTTGCGATCAGCACGAGGAGAACGACCAGAAAGCCCGATGCAAGCTTGCCACCGAGCGGCAATGCCGCGACGACCGCCGGCAATGCCCCGCGTGCAATCTCGGCGGAACGGGAATCGAGCGTGGAAGGCGGCACGCCGTGCAGGTCGGCTGCGGGATCCTGGTCGACATCGGCGAACGCTTGCGCTGCAGCCGGCGAGCGGCCCGGATCAGCATTGACCGGATCGGTGAGCGCGATCGTCGAAGCAGGATCGAATCCGTCGCGGAAGATCAGATCACTGGCGAGGACCACGCTGCTCTCGACGAGCCCGTTCACGACATGGCGCGGTGCGATGACGCCGATGGGCGTGAATGCACCGGTCCCCGTATTGACTTCGTAGAGCGAGAAGTCGGCGGCACCGGGTGCGCGCGCCACGATGCGCATCAGGGCACCGTTGCGTGCGCCAACGCCTGCGGCAAGTTCACAACAGCCCGCGATGCCCGCGCCTGCCGGAGTGATCGATCCGTCCGCGGCGATTGCGCCGACGTACTCGGTTCCGGCGTCATGGTAGATCGCGGAGAAACCGCTCCCGCTGATCGAAAAAAGGACATCGGGAACATGTGCGGGCACCACATTCGAAATCAGGGCGCCCGTTGCGGTACTGATCACGATCAGGCGCGATGCCGGATCGCTGGCGGTTTTCAGCCGCGCCACGAAGGCGATCCTCGATGCGTCGGCCGACAACGCCGCGACACCAACGCGCACGCCACAGCAGTCGGCAAGGATCGGCGCTCCCGCATTGCTGACCGCACCGGCATCCGAGATTGTCACGAGGCGCAATCCCGTATTGCCTAGATCACTCAGCGCGTAGAGGGTCGCGGTGGCCGATCTTCGCAGGATCGCAACGACCCGCTCGTCGGCCGGCAGGGTCGCCGTTACCGATGCACCGGTGACGAGGCTGATCCGATGCAGGCGCCAGGCCAGCAGCGGGTTCGGATCGGGGGTGACGAAATAGACTGTCTGCGCAACGTCATCCGCAGCGACCAGGCTGCCGCTGGCCCGGCAACACCCGGGCAAGGCCACCTGGGCGTTGTCGCTGATCGCGGCATTGACCGTCGACACGCGAACGAGTGACTCGTGGTCGAGGATCCTGTCGTAGGCCACGCCATAGAGCGTTGCGCTGACCGACACCGGGAACAGCGCAAGCGCCAGCAGCACGATCCCGACCGACCCGATACCCGGCCTCCGGTTTCCCACATCCGTCGGCGCCATGTCAGTGCCCGGACGTCGAGGCTTCGGCGTGCGTCTCACGCTTGGTCAATGCCCGCTCGAGGCGATCGAGTCGCGCTTCGAGCGAGGCGATCGTGCGGTCACGCTCGACGATCTCGCGCTGCAGGGCCTGGGTCGCGGCAAGCGCAACGCCGGCAACGTCGCTCGGCGCCAACTGGCGTTCACTGGTGCCGAATCCGAACGCGGCGTAGAAATCCTCGGCGACCGGGCCGATATGACGCTCGCCAGCGTCGCTGCGCAGGTAGTTCCATGTCCAGATCGGCAACCGTGCGAGCTGGTCGAGCATGCCGTCCGCGGCGACCGCGACCAGGTTGGTCTTCGCAGTACGACTGGACAACTGGGTCAGCGTGCCGGCGATGTAGGCGTCGCCGGCGACATGCAGCTTCGCCTGTGGCGATGCGGTACCGATGCCGACATTGCCCGAAGCAGCAATGTCGATCGCGCTGGTCGGCGCGCCCGGTCGGATGCGGAACGGCAACCGGGACCCGCCGGTGACATCGCGCACGAAGAAATTGGCCTCGTTGCCCGCGACATCCCAGGTCTGTGCCGTGAATCCACCCGCGTTGGTCTGCTCAAGCCGGGCTGCCGGTGTGTCGGATTTCACGATATGCAGGTTCAGCACGGGTGTCGATGTACCCAGCCCGATTCGGCCGGAAGTGTCGATGAAGAGCGCGTTGCTCGGCGCCGAACCGCTCACGGTGAACGGAACGGTCGCAGCGGTGATGTCCTCGATCGAGAACCTTTCCGCCCCGCCACTTGCGGAATCGTTCGCGGTCAATTGCCAATCGTGCGTCGGGAACCCGCTTGCCGAGGTGTCCTCGAACTTGATCCGTGTGTTGTTTTCCTTCAAGCGAATCGTGTCAAAGCCGAAGCTTTCGTTGTTGACGCAGTCCAGGCCGACGCATGCGCTGCCCTGCACGATCAGGTCGTCGGGGATGACCTGGTCGAGCGGACTCGGCGAGCTCTTCGGGCGCGTGGGCGATGAAGGCCGAATCTCGGGCAATGCGCTGTCGACGACTCGACCGCCCGCAACGCGGAAACTTCCAGACACAGGTGCGAGGGGCTTGAGGAGATCGTTCGGCGCCACCGTCGTCCCTTCGCGTCGCGCATCGCGCGCGGCCTGCATCACGGCATCCGGCATCGATTGACCGAAGCTGATCTCGAAATGCCAGACGCCATCGATCGCATCGGCACCGATCAGGCTGCGCGGATCGGTCGATGTCAAATCGCCGGCATTGCCGAAGCGCTTCTCACTGACGCTGCCTTCCGGAGCGATCAGGCGCACGATCGCGGACGATGCCGTCACGGGAACCGCGCCGATCAGCGACTCTGCGGCGACGGCCGGCGCGGAAATGAGCGCAAGACAAAGCGACAGCGCAAGCGTGCGAGTGATGATGATCATGACATTCTCCCCTGAGCGGTTGGCGGCACCCTGGTTGAGGGTGCATCGAGCGGCTTGGTCGAGCGCGAACACGCGCGCCGGATGATGATGAGCAGTGAAACCCCGGTCGCATAGTGCCCGCACCGGCGTGCTCTTTCCAACCCGTTGCACGATCCGTCGCTGCACATCGGAGCTTCGCCGCGTCGAGGATTGCGTGGGTCCGCGGTGGAGAGCGTGCGGCGTCCGGTCCCGTCCTGTCGATTCGAGCGTCCCGGTCGCGCCGACCCGGCAGGATGAATGGATGCGGGCTGCATGCGGCGGTCCGGAAGGCCACCCTGCTTTGCTATGATCGGATGGCAGAGGACAGGGGATATGGCCGACGGCATCCAGGACATTCCTGGCTACGAGATGATCAGCGAGCTGGGCGAGGGCGGCATGGCGACCGTTTACCTCGCCATCCAGCATTCGCTCGATCGCAAGGTCGCGATCAAGGTCATGCGTCGCGAATTGCGCGTGGGCAGCGGTCCGATGCCCGAGTTCGAGCGGCGCTTCCTGCTCGAAGGCCGCACCATGGCCAAGCTGCCGCATCGCAATATCGTCGCTGTGTTCGACATCGTCACGCGCGATGACATTGCCTACATCTCGATGGAACTGCTCGAGGGCGGCACGCTCTCGGATCGCATGCGCGCAGGACTGTCGCTCGGCGAGGCGATCGGTGTCGTCGTGCAGATCGCCAATGGTCTCGAGTTCGCCCACAGGAACGGCGTCATCCACCGTGACCTGAAACCTTCCAATGTCATGTTCCGCGATTCCGCGACGCCGGTCCTCACCGATTTCGGCATCGCCAAGCAATCCGACGTGCTCGCATCACGGATCACCCAGACCGGACTGGTCCTCGGCACGCCAACCTACATGAGCCCTGAGCAGGCCAGCGGTCGCGAGATCGACGGCCGCGCCGATCAGTACGCGCTCGGCATCCTGTTCTACGAGATGTTGACCGGACGGCCTCCGTTCACCGGCGATAACCCGATGGCCGTGCTGATGGGCCATGCACTGCAACCGCCACCGCCGTTGCCTGACGACCTCCAACCACTGCAGCCGATCTTCGATCGCATGCTGGCCAAGGATCCGAACGACCGCTTTGCCAACCTGCAGGATTTCGTCAGGGCCCTGCGCGGGCTTGTGGTCGGCAACGAAGCGCTGGTCAAGCAGCTCGGCAGCATCACCACGGCGAGCACCTCCGAACGCCTGCGCGCGCTCGGCTTCTCGGGAGACTACACCGGCGGCGAAAGCGGTTTCGCGCTGGACCTGCTGCGCATGCCTCAGACCGACCCGGCGATGCGGCGCCAGCCCACCGAGTCACTGGCCATCCAGGCCCTGCGCCGGCCGCGCCTGCTTGCGGCGGTCGCGGCCGGTTTCGGCATACTCGTGCTGTCCCTCGTGCTGTGGGCCGTATTCAAGCCACGCACGCTCAGCCAGGACGACCAGTACCTCGTGCGCACGTTGCTGCGCGAAGCGGATCGGCTGGTCGAAGGCGGCCAATTGCTCGCTCCACCCGGCGAGAACGCCTTCGAGGATGTGCAGAAGGTCCTGCAGAAGGACCCGGAGAACGAGCGCGGTCTCGAATTGCTCGGCCAGATCGCCGGTCTGCTGCGTGCCGATGCGGAAAAGGAACTGGCCGCCGGGAATCTCGAGAGCGCAGGCGAAAAAGCCAATCAGGCCATCCTGGTCGCGCCCGAGGATGCCGAGGTGCAAGCCTTGGTCAAGCGTATCGGCGAGGTCGAGCAGCAACGCGTGACGGCCGAACAGATCGCGGAACTGCAGAAGAAGGCCGAAGCCGCCGAACGACGCAAGCAGATCAGCGGACCCGACGGTGCTTACGCGCTGCTGCGCACGGCATCCGGCCTGGACCCATCCAATCAGGCGGTAGTGGCGAAACTGAAGGCGCTCACCGATACCGAATTCGCGCGCGTGCGCGACCTGCTCAAGGCAGGCAAGCCCGACGATGCCGAGCGCGCACTGGCGGAACTGCGCAGCGATTTCGGTTCCGATCCCGCCTACACCGCCCTGAGCCAAGACATCACCCGCCTGCAGGGTGCCCAGGCCGGACAACGTCGTATCGAGGATCTGCTCGGCAAGGGTCGCGCGGCGCTCGCCGACAACCGGATCAGCGAACCGACCGGCGACAACGCGTTCGACTGGTTCGAGCAGGCGCGTCAGATCGATGCGGGCAATGCTGAGGTCGATGCCTTCAAGAAGGCGCTTGCCGCGCGCATCGTCGCCGATGCGCGCAGTGCGCAGGCGCGCAAGGATCAGGAGTCGGCACTCGATCGCGCCGAACTCGCACTGCGCGTCGATCCCGGCCTGGCCGATGCGGCGGGCATCCGTGATGCGGCCCAGCAGGCACTGGGTTCGAGACGCGCGGCGATCGCTTCGCAGTTGAATCTCGCGCGCTCCTCGATCGCCGCCGGACGCCTGCTCCCGCCGACGCCGGACAACGCCCGCGAAGTGCTCGACAGGCTGTTGCGCGACGATCCGGGCAATGCTGACGCGGCAAAGCTGCGCGATGCGTTGCCGCGCGTGATCGCCGACGCATTGCGCGGCGCGGTCGAACGCAATGACATGGAATTCGCCGTGCCGCTCGCAGACGCTGCAGCGAGCGCCTATCCGTCCGACGCGAAGATCACCGCCCTGATCAACGATGTGCGCAAGCGCGAGGCCGAAGCCAGGACCCGGCTGGCGCTCGATGCAAGCGAGAAGCGGATCGTCGCCCTGCTGCAGAAACGCCCGCTCGTGGTCGGCGACGCAACCAGCATCGCCAATGAAATCGAGACACTGCGCGGCGCCAACCCGGAAACGGCAATCCGCTTTGAAAAGCAACTCGCCGAAGTACTTGCCGGCGATGTCGGCAATGCGGCCAAGCTGGAGGCAGGCAGCGCGAGTCTTGCTGCGATCAAGGCCGCCGCCGGGGTACTGCGTGCGAACACATCACTCGCCGCGATCGCAACGAATGCCGAATCGCGCATCGCCGAACTGCAGAAGCAGCGTGACACCGAGCTCGCCGCGCAGAACGGCGAGCTGGTCATCAATGCATTGCCCTGGGGCATCGTCGATCGCGTCCTCGACGCCTCGCGCAAACCGGTCGACCTGCCCACGGAACGCACGACCCCGATCAAGCTCACGCTTCCCGCCGGCAGCTACTACGTCACCTTGCGTCATCCGAATTCGAACAAGACGGTGTCCGCATTCGCCCGTGTCGCTGCCGGACAGCGCAGCCAGGCCAGCGGCAGTTTCCCGACCCTGAGTGCCGAGGAGTATCTCAAGCATGCGGGGCTCTAGGCTTCGGGTCCTGCTATGCGCACTGGCTCTCGCGGCCGCGCCGGTCATGGCCGACTGGAAACAGGACTACGGGCGTGGCGTCGAGGCGGCCAAGGATGCACGCTGGGACGATGTCGCGCGTTACATGCAAAGCGCCCTTGCCGGCAACGCCACGCCAACCGAGCGACTGCGCCTGTACGGGCAACGCTACGAAACCTACGCTCCGCAGCATTATGCTGGCCTCGCCGCATGGCGCCAGGGTGACTGTGCTGCCGCGCTGCGCTACTGGTCGCAGGGCGGCAACGAAGCCTTCGTGGCGGGATTTCCCGAACTTGCCGGCGAGGAACGCCAGGGCCGGGCCGAATGCGGGAACCGGACCGCCAGCATCGACAAGCCAGCGCCGCCGGTCGTCGCTGAAACTCCAAAGGAAATCCCGCCGACCAAACCGGTAGTGCCACCTCCCGTGGCACCACCGCCATCACGACCCGTCGTTGAAGTGCCGCCGTCGCAAGCTCCGGTCGTCGAGACGTCGGCATCGCTGTCGGCGCAGATCCTGCGGCCGCTGCTCGATGCGTATCTCGGCGGACGCTACGCCGATGTGCTCAAGCTGAGCGCCAAGGTACCGCCGACACCACGTCTGCGCTGGCACATGCTGACCTTGCGTTCGGCCGCTGCGTTCACCCTGGCCCAATCGGAAGCGTCGGCCGATTCCACGCGGATCGCGCGCGAGGCGGCGGCAGACGCGCGCCGCAGCGATCCGGGCCTGAAACCGGACCCGGAATTCTATTCACCACGATTCATTGCGTTCTTCACCGGCCAGTGATCCTGCGCCGGGATGGCCCGTCCTTCCGCTGTGCGAAAGGACGGGCGGCCGATCAGAAGCGGAACACGCCCGACATCGAGAAGATGTCGATCGAATCGGAGAAGTCGGCACCGAGGTCGATCTGGAAATTGCTGAAGGCCATGCCTGCGCCGAGCGCATAGTGGGTCTGGCTGCCACGGCCGGCGGAGAAGGTCGCCGCGTTGGCCGTTGCTTCCTGCACGCTGAAATCGAGCGTCGGCGGTGAACCGCGATAGACCAGCTCATGGGCCGGATCGCGCCAGACGCCTGCACGCAGGCTGATCGGATGGGTGGCTGCGAACGTGTATTCGGCGCCAAGGCGGACTTCGGTGCCGTCATCGAGCTTGAGCGGATCGAGGTCGATTGCCTGGTTTTCATCGAATACCGAGGTGATGTCGTCGGTCACCTGCGAATACATCACGCGGTTGAAATCGAGATTGATGACCCAGGCTTCGCTCGGGCGGAAGCTGAAGCCGATACCGAACACGTCCGGCACGTTCAATTCGGTATTGCGCGTGAAGGTCTCGGTGGTCACCGCAGCGGCAGACAGGACCGCCTTGTAGTCGAGCCTCGGCGCATGCCGATACGAGAAGCCGATGCCGAGCCAGTCGTTGGCGGCGTAGCGGGCGCCGAAGGTCAGGCCGAATCGTCCATCGCCGTCGAGGTTGGCTTCGCGATTGGCCGGCGAGCCGTCCGTGAAAAAGCGGTCGGTCGTCGTGTTGATGTCGAGCAGGTAATAGTTGATGCCGAGGCCGAGTGACAGCTTGTCGCTGGCCTTGAGGCCCATCGCGACGCCGTAGGCCTCGACATCGAAATCCGTGTTCACGTTGTAGGCGAAGATGTTCCCGGTGAATCCGCTGCCGTCACCGGCGGTCTGCAACGCGCCGACACTCTCGAACGACGAATCGTAGTTGACGACCTCATAGCGGTAGATCGCGAATGACATGCGCTCGCCCGGATAGACGAAAGAGAACGAGCGCAGCGAATTCGTGCGGTCGTCCTGCGACGAGTAGTTGAGGCCCGAGGAATCGAATCCGTTGTACTGGACCGTGCCGCCATCGAGCCAGCGCGTGTTCGTGCTGACCGAGCGGACCTCGACCGAGACTTCAGGGCTGACCAGCTGGGTCAGGCCGGCCGGATTGGCATAAGCGGCCGAGGCATCGTCGGCAAGGCCGATGAACGCACCGCCCATGCCGAGCGCGCGCGCACCGGGATTCGAGAAACTGAAGGGAAGGCTCGCATTGGCCTCGTTGTCGGTGATCGCGAGCGCGTTGCCGGCCATGCCGGCCAGTCCAAGTACCACTGCGGTAGCCAGTAACTTCTTCATTCCTTTACTCCCCGGTTGAACGAAAAACACGTATTGAAGCGGTATGTACGCCAAAGATAACACGAGCTTAACGCTAGTGGCGGGCTTGGCGGCCCCCCGGACGAGCCTCCGGAACAACGAACAGAGCCCGGATGCGTCCTGCATGGGCCAGTCGATTGCCGTGCTGGGCAAACCACGGCCGAATCCCCGCTGTGCGGGCCTGCAGGTTGCTCAGGCAGCGCGCATGCGAACCTGATTCAGGCTGGCGGACAAGGCCTCCTCGAAGACACTGAATCCGGCATCGGCACGATGCGCGTTCTCGCTCAGGTGGCGGCGCCAGGCGCGCGCTCCAGGCAGCCCCTGGAACAGCCCGAGCAGGTGCCGGCTGATGTGCTGCACTTTGCCGCCCGCGGCCAGATGGGCTTCGATATAGGGCTGCATCCGGCTGATGATGGCGACTCGCGACGGCAACGGCGTGCCGTACAGGACGTGCTCGAGCTCGGCGAGCCGATACGGCTCATGATAGGCCGTTCGCCCGAGCATCACGCCATCGGTGTGTTGCAGATGCGTTTGCACTTCGGCAACACGATCGATGCCGCCATTGATGATGATGGTCAATTCCGGGAAATCGCGCTTCAACTGATAGACACGCTCGTAGTTGAGCGGCGGCACATCGCGATTCTCCTTTGGCGACAATCCCTTCAGCCACGCCTTGCGCGCGTGCACGATGAAGACGGTGCAGCCTCCGTCACGGACTCTCTCGATGAAACGCTGGAGATCGGCGTACTCGTCCTGGGCATCGACGCCGAGCCGGCACTTGATCGTCACCGGAATCGAAACGGCATCACGCATCGCCGCGAAACAGTCGGCAACGAGCGCAGGTTCACGCATCAGGCAGGCACCGAACCGCCCCGATTGCACGCGATCGGAAGGGCAGCCGACATTGAGATTGATCTCGTCGTAACCGAACTGCTCGCCAATGCGCGCGGCCTCGGCCAACTCGTGCGGATCGGATCCACCCAGTTGCAGCGCGACCGGATGCTCGGTCGAATCGAATCCGAGCAGGCGCTCGCGATCGCCATGGATCAGCGCCGGCGAAGTCACCATCTCGGTGTACAGCCGCGCATTCGGCGACAGCAGACGATGGAAGTAACGGCAATGCCGATCCGTCCAGTCCATCATCGGTGCGACGGAGAGCCGCCAGGGGTCAGGTACGCCAGGAATTTCGGGTTCGCTCATCCACCTATTCTAAACGCGATGAGCGCGCTTCCCGAATCGCATCGCGCTTTCGCAGGCCTCCAATCCGACACCTGCGGTAGCCAACTGGCGAGTCTGCCCAAGCGCGTTGCGCGATGGGACCGCTCCGCGTATCGGCGACTCATCGGGCTTTGCCCGCAATACCTTGAAACCGATCTAGCGCCTGCATATCGCGCTGAGCCCGCCTGCTGTACGCCAATAGCGATACCATGAGACCCCCTGCGACCGTAGGCTGAGAAATGCCTTGATGGCCCTTGGGGCCATGGGCCCCATGGATGCTTGAGGTCAAATGCAGCGGGAAGGCTCTTTCTGGCCTGCCAAGCCGAAGCCGATTCGCGATCCGGCTCGATTCGGCGCCGAGCGACAACGGAGACGGCCATGCGTGTTGCAGAGATCTTGTTCACCACGCTCGCGATGCTCGCTCCTGTTGGAGCACTCGCGGCCGACGAAGACGTCGAGCGGGTTTCATGGCTTGCAGGATGCTGGCAAGCGGAGTCCGGCGAGCCGGGCACGATCGAGCAATGGCTGCCTCCTGCCGGTGGCACGATGCTTGGCGTCAGCCGCACGGTCAAACAAGGCAAGACCGTCGCGTTCGAATTCATGCAGTTGCGCAAGTTGCCGGATGGCGCTCTGGCCTACATTGCCCAACCTTCCGGTGGCACGCCGACCGTGTTCCGCGCGCTCAGCCTCGGCGCCAGAGAGGCCGTGTTCGAGAATCCCGAACACGACTTCCCGCAACGCATCAGGTATTCGCGCGCGGAAGAATCCCGCTTGTCGGCCAGTATCGAAGGCACTCGCAACGGAGCAACCCGCAAGATCGAGTTCTCGTTCTCGCGAGTCAGATGCGATGCGACGACTCGCGACTTGATGCCGTGAAGCAAGCCGCCCATGCTTCGCTCGAGCTCGAATCCCGGGCGGCGCGGCGTCCGCCCGATCGACCATCAGGCTGGCCGACTGCGTTTTCGTGATCGCGCAAGCGTAGTGTTCTCGTTCCTCTGATTTCCGGCACATCCCGTTGGAGTCGATATCCATGCTGAAATTTCTCTCCGGAATTGCACTGGCCTCCTTGCTGCTCGGCACATCGGCGATGTCGGCCGAACGGGACACCCGCACTTCCAGCCACTCGCTGTTCGTATGGGCCGGTGACCGGGACAAGCAGGGCAACGATTTCCTGCTGGTCATCGACGCCGATCCGGACTCAGCGGATTTCGGGCGAATGCTGACTTCGCTGAAGACCGATCAGAAGACGGTGCGGCCGCATCACACCGAGTACACCATGCCGGCCAGCGGCATGCTGTTTGCCAACGACCACGATGCCGGACGCAGTTTCATCCTGGATGTGCGCAATCCGCTGCGTCCCAAGGCGGCCGCTTCCTTCGACGACATGGGCGGCTTCGCGCATCCACATTCCTACCTGCGCCTGCCCAACGGCAACGTGCTGGCCACTTTCCAGCACAACCACGCGACGATGCATTCGGAATCGCGCGGCAAGAGCGGCGGTCTGGTCGAGATCGACGACCGCGGCAAGCTCGTGCGTGCGGTGAGCAATGCCGATCCGGCGTTCGCCGACAACCTGTTGATGCCGTACAGCCTGGCAGTGCTGCCCGAGATTGATCGGGTGGTATCGACCAACTCGTCGATGCATGACGACGACTTGCTCAGCGGAACCACCTACCAGGTGTGGCGCCTGTCCGACTTGAAGCTGCTCAGGACCGCGTATTTCGATCCGGGCGTGCAGGGCTATGCCCACATCAGCCCTGAGGAGCCACGCGTCGGCACCGACGGCTCGGTCTACGTGCAATCACTCGGCTGCGGCGTCGAGCGCATCACCGCTATCGCCACCGACGCGCCGAAAGCAAAGCTCGTGCACACGTTTCCGGGAAACTGGTGCGGCGTGCCGGTCATCGTCGGGCGCTACTTCATCCAGAGCGTGCCGGCCGTGCACGGCTACATCGCGCTCGATCTGACCGATCCCGCGCACCCTGTCGAAGTTTCGCGCCTGAAGATCAGCGACGACTACAACCCGCACTGGACCGCCTGGGATCCGTTGACGAAGCGCATCGTGATCACGCCCAAGCCGATGGACAGCGATGCCAGCGACCGCATGTATCTGCTGAAAATCGATCCGGATAGCGGCGCGCTCAGCATCGATGAGGATTTCCGCGACACGGACGGCAAGGTCGGTTTCAGCTTTGCCGCGCGCGCCTGGCCGCATGGCTGGACCGGCCGAGGCCTGCCCCATGGCGCCGTTTTTTCGCGCTGATGCGCAATCCATCGGCACACACCGGATCGCTGCGCAGGTCGAAGCTCACTTCACCGAGAACCTTTGAGGACGATGCCATGACCGACAAGCAGGTTTGGCTCATCACCGGCGCAGGGCGCTGGCTTGGTGTCGAAATCGCCAAGGCCGCGCTGGCCGCCGGCCACGCGGTGGTCGCCACGAGGCGGGATCCGCAAAAGGTTGCGACAGCGATTGGGGAGCACGACGACCTGCTCGCCCTGCGGCTCGACGTCACTCGCCCGGAAGATTCACAGGCAGCGATGGCGGCGACTGTGGAAAGGTTCGGGCGCTTGGACGTCCTGGTCAACAACGCCGGCAACTTCCATGCCGGCTTTTTCGAGGGGCTCAGCGCCGAGCAGGTACGTGATCAGCTCGAGACACTGCTCTTCGGACCCATGAATGTCGTGCGGACGGCGCTGCCCGTGATGCGCAAGCAGCGCGCGGGTCTGCTGATCACGATCTCCTCGACGGCGGGCATTGCGGGCGGCACGTCTGTTCAGCGTGTTCCGCCGCGAAATTCGGCGTCGAAGGGTGGATCGAATCTCTCGCCCTCGAAGTCGCGCCCTTCGGCATCCGCTCGATGCTCGTCGAACCTGGTTTTTTCCGGACCGACCTGCTCACGCCGGGATCCACCACCTATGCGCCCGCCTCCGTTGACGACTACGCGGAACGGACCCGGGAAACGATCGCGGCTTGGAACAGCACGAACGGCCATCAAGGCGGAGATCCCGCAAAGCTTGCGAGTGCATTGATCCAACTGGCTGCACTCGATCAGCCACCGGCGCGATTCGCGGCGGGTGCCGATGCAGTGCAGACCTTTGAGACGAAGGCCGGGGTATTGCTCACTCAGGCAAATGCGCATGAGGCTCTCTCCTCTTCGCTTTGCTTGGACAATCCTGCTTGAGGAATGGCAAAAAATCCAAGTGTCCGCTTTGTGTCGATTCCCGCCTGTCCATCAGGTCGCAATCTGCCTATTGGCCTCGGCCTCAATCGCGTGACATTGATCCATCAGCACCTCGAATGAAGATGGGTCTTCTTCGAAGAGGCTGCTGCTGATCATTTCTTGATAGTCGCTCCTGAGAGCATCGAGAGCATCGCCTTCCGGAACCAACCTGAGCTCACCAGAAACTGCTCGCCAGTAAACGATCACGCTTCCATCCGGCGCCTTCTCGGCGAAGAACGCTTGCTTGTGCTCGGCTACGCGATTAGCCAGGTCACGGTTGGCGATCGCGGTGCTTGCGATGCCTGCTGCTGCCAGCCTGGCTATATCGTACCAATGCCGCGCATAGCGCTCACCGCGGAATTCCCCCTTCAGGCAATAAACGTGCGCAGCCGTCGCCTTCTCCCAAAAGGTGCGCTCCGCCGCCATCACGCGCGGCATGGCTTCCGGAAATATCAGCTCAGGCAACACTGGAGCTGCGTCGCACGTTACCTTCTTGGCCGAGGCAGGCTCTCCCGTGCTGCGGGCACCGAACTCCAACAATACCTCCGGTCGGACATAGCCATTTCCTTCCGTGAGCTGCGCGTACCGCAATCGCAGCTTCTCGCCCTCTTGGACCAGCGTCAGATCCAGGCCAGATGCCTTGATGGCAGCCTCGAGAACAGGCACCACTTCATCTGAAATCCAGACCGGCAGCCTTTCCTTGACGGCATCCGTCCATCTCTTGGCTTGGCTACGAGATGAAGGTATCGGCTCATCGCCGGCGTCAGCCATATCCGGGATCAGTTGCCGGATGTCATGGGTGAGGTCGATGTCCTCGGAGAAGCGTTGGATCAAGCCACCATAGGCCTTGGACAGTGACGTGCCGCCCTTGAAAACCAGGTGCTCCCCGAGTGCACTCTCGAAGAGCGCGCCAAGCGTCCAGACCACCCAGACATCTTTTTCCAGGAGATAGGCAGGGCGCCCGGTTCTGTCTGCAGCGACGAGCAGAGCTTCGCGCCGCTCACCTTCTCCCAAGCCAAGCAAGACCTCAGCCATGGACCCTCAGCCCCCGAAGTTCCTTGGCCAGCCAGACAGGCATGTAATGGGTCGACGTGCCTGCAAGTTCGACAAGTTCTGCCTTGCTTAGGCGATGCCGCAACTGGCGAGCAACAGCATGGGCGTTCTTCGGTCCTGCTCCGGCAATGGCGCGCAACGCCTGGCCAGCGGGCCGATTGGCGAAACGCAGCTTCCACGCCGGAGCATGCTTGAACTCCAGCACCTGCTTGCCCAACTGCAACCGCCGCGACTTGCCGGAAGTCAGGTACGTCTGTCGCATCGGCACCTGGGTCGTCAATCCAAGTGCGTTGGCGGAGGCTGCTTCATTGGGCACCACGACTTCGCCGCCAAGCCGCACGATCGCTTCCGCCACCTTGGCAGGCTCCGGCGGACGCGTCCCGAAACGGCTGGTCACCGGGAACAGGTAAACGCCACGACCGCCACGGATCACTTGGCCACGCTTGGTCAACCGGGATAGCGCTTGATCGATGGCGGCCCGATTGCCCAGATGCAGCAGATCGCTGGCCACTAGAGGTGCGCCCTCAGGCAGCTTGGCGGCGTGAATCAGGATTTCTTGGCTCAGGGATGTCATCGGATACTCCTTGTCAGAAGAATACCTCTTTTTTCTGACACTTTCCTCTCCTGGAAACCTGATCAGGCTATGGGCCACCCGTCCAATGAAAACGTAAGCCATTGATCTACATAAATATCCAGGAGCCTAGAGGGCAGCAAAGCTGAATGCCCCCCCTTATCCAGAGGCTTGGGATTCCGGACTCAACTTTGGAAAGTGACCTGATACCGGACGCTGTCTCGATGGAGAGATGCAGGCATCGGTGGGGCAGCTGCGCCGGCGAGGACGTCCGGAGGACTTGGCCTTCTTGGGCTTGGAGGACCGCTGATGACTCGATTGCCGTCTGGGAACTCGGCAACGAAGGCCGTCAGGCCCAGCCTCATGGCTTGGCAGACCTCCCAGAGCTCCACCACGTCCAGGCGCCGGACCCCATGCTCGACATTGCTGACAAAGGTCTGCAACTTGCCGATCGCGTCAGACAGATCGACCTGGGTCAGCTCCGCCGTTCTCCGGGCATGCCTCAACTGCGCGCGCAGGACAGCGTTCTCGGACATGGCGAAGTATCTCGGCCGTGATCAAACGCTGGGTTCGATCGAGAAAGGCAAGCTCGCCGATTTCTTCCTCGTCCCCGGCGATCCGACCAACGATCTCAAGGCCATCAAGCGCATCCGCATGGTGTTCAAGGACGGTGTTGTCTAGTACCCGTCCGAGGTCTACCCCCATTTCGGCATCAAGCCGTTCGCGGATGCGCCGAAGGTGACTCTGCCTGCGCATTGAGCGCGCGGAATTTTCTGTCACACGGGCGCTCCAGAGCTCGGGACTAGTTCTGACTCCATTGATCACTTGCCGCCACCTTGATGAACTCGGCGTGTAGTTACCGCGCCGAATTTTTCGATCCTTAGCCAGTTTTCATCACTCGCAAGGGAGTACGTTGACATTGGCGACGCGAATCCAGTTTTTGGTGCCAGTGCCTTGGGGGACGGAAGCAGGAAGGCCTGGATTGGCCGCATAGTTCAGGCGCATGTGGTTGCAATCGCCGAAAGTGACCGTTGCCGTGCCCCAGATTTGAAACGGGCCTGCCGGGCCGCCACTTCCCGCAAAACCGCCACCCGCGCGGTAGGCCATCGGGGTGGTTATACTGCGCGCGCCGCGCGGAAATGTAGCTTGCCCATAAAGCCAAAATGGCACCGCACCGGCATCGAATGCATTCCACGAAAAGGCCGCTGTCAGATTGGCCGGGTCACCAGCAACCTCGTAGATCTGCAGAGTAATTCCTTCTCCGCTAGCCGTAGGATCATACCAGTTCGTGCTCATGTAGCCGTTGATCGGCATGTTCAAAGAAGCTGTTGGATAGGTGCTGACCGTGGGAACGTACGCCGGAATACTGACAAAAAAGCGATTGTTTGATAGGAAAAAATTGTCAAACCGAAGTCCGAATGACTGATTGAAGTCAAAATAAAACGTTATGGGGTTTGGATAGACCTCAAGGACATATGTGGTGCTGAAAATAATCGGATCGCCCGCAGCCGCACTTGTCGCAAATGTGTTTGACTCTGTTGCTGCCCGCAGCAAGTTGAACGGGTAACCGCCATCAAAGGTGACCGAACCTTGGCTGACATTTGTCCCAGGAAACTGTGGAACAACATTCAGGTTGCCTTCGTTTACAGTCTGCCGCTGAATACGCATCAACGTGGCTGACGTTGGCCGTACTGAACTGCTACAGGGAACTCGCCAAACAGTGATCTGCACAGTCTCTTGAACGAGCGCCCCTGTTGCGGTAACTCTCGCTGCCAGATTTGCAAAAACGGAATATTGCGGGCCGCTGGGGGTTTCCGGGAGAATGGAGCCCAAGCAACTAGGCGGGTAGACGCGACGTGGGTTGGCAAATGGAGGCGGCGGCTCAGTAGTACTGATCGAATTTGTTGACTTCAGCGAGATCGCTACAGCGTCGCTCGGACGGGCAAAGAGTACCTTCTGCGCCTTCGCCACATCGATTCTTGCCTCGAACCTACCCTCATCGCCGGTTGGAAGGGGATTTTCAGCGGCTGACGCGACCACCGCCGACAATAGAACTGCTGAAGTTAGCAAACAAAATAGTGTGCGCATCGACTTGCCCCCACCGGAATTCGAAAGCAGCTTACTCCAGATTTATGGGAGGCGGTTGTTTGCGTATCATGTAGACGTGGTAGGCCACGGTCGTTGCATTCACGCGGATTAGAACTTCAGGGGCAGGTGTACTTTCGCACCATTGCCCAGGAGCTTCGAGTCTACTTTCGCACCTTTGCGATAAAAATGCGCAGCTGACGCATTTCGAGCAAATATCAAAACATCCACACGACCGAACCCACCCAGCGCTGCTTAGGCAGGAAGGTGAATTCGAACGGCGGCTTGAATTCGCTGTAACGAAAATAGAGGGAACTGGTCCAGACGCGGCCCAGGCTCAGATAGGCGTCGCCGATGGCGACGTTGAGCGCGAGGTTCGCGTAGCGATAGTCGTGCGGTGGCGTGGCTGAGGGATGGGCGTAACCGAGGCCGGCGTCGACACTGACGCGACTGCCGAGCGGTTGCCGCCAGGCGGTCTCGATGCGCAGCCAGCCGTTGTAGCCAGCCGGTGTGCCGACATAGGCATTGCCGACGCGCGGCGACCAGGCGGCCGTGGTCAGCCAGCGGCCGCGCCAGCCGATCGCCGCATTGAGTTCGTCGTACTGGAATCCGGCGCGGTTCTGGGCGTGCAGCGGTTCGTAGTGGATGACGCCGAGCTTGGCCGACCAATCGTCATCGAGCCGCCAGTGGCGGTCGAGGTAGAAGGTGAGCTGCGTATCGGACCTGCCCCACGGTGCGCGAAACGTGTTCGCGCCGATCCCGGCTGCCCAGCTTTGCGCGAACCTGCAGTGCACGTCACCGAATGCGCTGGCCCGGCCTTCGCTCTGCGTGATGCCGCGATAGATGTTTTCCGACGAGACGCCGAGCGCGCCACCACAGGATCCTGCGTATGCCGGCGGGGCGGCGGCAAGCAGCCCGGGAACGAGCGTTACCGCAAGCAGGCGCGCCGAAGGACTCACGCCGGACTTGCCGTGAGCCGGTGGCGTACCCGCTGCGGTCCGCCTTTCCCGCCCTGCGGCCCGGAATTCGTGCTCAGTGGCCGGTATGCTGGTCGCTTGGCCGGACGGAATCGGGCATTTGCGGGATTTTTCGCAACGGGCACAACCTTTGTGGCCACTTCCCGGTACATACCACCATTGACCTGGCTCACATTGACCTGGCTCATAGAAGGATTAGGAATCGCACATGAGAGAGGGTTCGGCCTCCCGCAGCAACCGCGACAATGATTCGTCGGACGAGCGCGAGCTCGCCCTGATCAATGCCATCGCGCGCGGCGACCGGAAAGCGTTCGAGAAACTCTATACAAGCTATCACGGCCTGCTGACCCGGTTCCTGGTCCGGACCACCTCCCGGCGCGACCTGGTCGAGGATGTCGTCAACGAAACGATGTGGGCGGTATGGCGCGGTGCGACGCGATTCCGTGGCGATTCCAAGCCGCGCAGCTGGATCATCGCGATCGCCTATCGGAGCCTCATGAAGGCACTGCGCGACCGTTCCGCGCAATACCGCAATGCATCCGCGACAGGCATCGATCCGGACTTTGACGAACTGCCGGAGCCCATTTGCGAAACCGCGAATACCGAGATGCGGGACTGGGTGAAACATGGCCTCGCCCTGTTGCCCGACGAGCAACGCATGACCCTTGAACTTGCCTATTTCCTCGGCCAGTCGTGCGATGAGATCGCTGCGATCATGGATTGCCCGGTTGGCACGGTGAAGGCCCGCATGTTTCATGCGCGCGTTCGCTTGCGCAACACCCTGCCCGTCCTTGGTGGCGATGATTCCATCGAACCGCGATCGGAGTTCGCATGACGACGCATGACCCGGCCCATCGACAGACCTGGGACCTGATCCCGTGGCTGGTCAACGGGACGCTCGACGCCGACCAGCGCGAAAGCGTCGATGCGCATTTGCAACACTGCCCCGATTGTCGCGAGGAACTCGCGTTCCAGAGCAGGGTGCATGCGGGAATCGCCGACGACCCGATGGTTGCGGACACGACCGCGAGCACGTCACTTGCGCGTCTTTTCAACCGCATCGACGCTGAAGATGCGTTGCCTGCAGGGTTCGGCGACCGTGCTGCGGAGCGGCGCGAAGCATTGGCGCGATCATCTGCGTCGGCGCCGGCGAATGGCCGGCACCGGGGTCTGGGTCGCGTGCTTGCCGTGGCCGTCGTCGTCGAAGCTTTCGGGCTGATTGCATTGACGTCGATGATGATCAGCGATCGAAACCAGGCCGATAACCGACCGGAATACTCGACGTTGAGCCGGAGCGGAAACTTGCCGGCGAAGGCGAGCATTCGCCTGGTTCCTTCACCGACCCTGAGCGTTGCCGACCTGCAGCAGATGCTCGGCGAATCCGGGCTGCGCATCGTCGACAGCAATCCGGGCGGCACGATACTCGCGCTGGCACCCGACGGCGGTGCAATGGACACGCACGCCAAGGTTCCTGATTCCCGTGCCGCACTGCTGCGGCTGCGCGCACATGCCGGTGTCCTGCTCGCCGAACCGATCCTCGCGCCGGGAAGCGGCCAATGATGGTCGCGATCGGACGATGCAACGGCCGCGCACGTCCATTGCGTGGCCGCGCGATGCTGGCTCGGATCATCCTCGCCGTCGGCATGTTGACGATGGCCCACAGTGGCGTGATCTGCGCGCAAGCGACGAACGCTGCCGCTGCCGGCGAACAACGCATCGTCGTCGCAATCGAGGAGAAATCCGATCCGATCCCTGCGATCGGATCGAGTCCTCGCGGCTATTCGGGATTCACCGGCTATGCCGGGAGCGAACGCAGTCGTGCCACTTCGACCCGGATCGCCCGTGAGCACGGCTTGACCGAGATTTCCGCGTGGTCGATCGAGCCACTGAAGTTGCGCTGCATGCTCTACGCAATTCCGGCAGGCGGCGACCGCGAGCACGTGCTCGCCGAACTGCGCAGGGACAACCGCGTGCATCTTGCGCAGCCGTTGCAGGAATTCGCCACGCTGTCCGTGCCATCGGCGCTTGATGCGTCGCCGAAGGCCGTGGCCGCGACCACGCCCTACAACGACCCCTATGTCGGCTTGCAAACGGGATTCTCCTCGATCGGTGCCGCCCAGGCCCAGCGCTGGGCAAGCGGCAGGCACGTCGCCGTAGCGCTGATCGACACCGGCATCGATGCGTCACATCCTGACCTGGCGGGACGCGTCGGCGAGCAACGCGATTTCGTCGGAGGAACCGCCGCAGACGCCGCACAGGATCGACATGGCACCGAAGTCGCGGGGGTGATCGCCGCGGTCGCCAACAACGGCGTGGGCATTGTCGGAATCGCCCCCGCCGTCGAGTTGCTCTCGTATCGCGCGTGCTGGCCGGTCGCGAGGGGCGCGAGCCCGGCGCGCTGCAACTCGTTCACGCTCGCCCAGGCGCTCGGAGCGGCGATTGCCTCGAAGGCGCGCATCATCAACCTGAGTCTCGGTGGCCCGCATGATCCCCTGCTTGCGGAACTGCTCGACTACGCCATCGCCCACGGCAAGATCATCGTCGGCGCGATGCCCGGCGATGGCAATGCGGACGGATTTCCGGTCGGCACGAAGGCGGTCATCGCGGTCGGGTCAAGCGGCGATTCGAAACAGCAGCCCGAGCGCCAATCACTGGCTGCCCCGGGCGAGGAGATCCTTACACTCGAACCGGGCGGCAGCTACGACTATGCCTCAGGCACGTCCCTGGCCACTGCACACGTGACCGGCGCGATCGCGCTGTTGTTGCAGATATCACCGAAGCTCGACGAGCATGCCCTGCTTGCCGTGCTGGGCAGCTCGGTGCGGGCCCGCGGCGAACCGATCGATGCCTGCCTCGCATTGCGTTCGATCGGACACGGCGAGGGAAGCTGCGAAGGTACCTGGCAAGTTTCCGCGTCCGGGCACCTCAGCCAGTAGTTCGATTCTCGCGGGCGCTGTTCGACTGGCCGATCGGGATCTGCCGGTTGCCGCGCTCAATCGTCTTCGCCTGGCCTGCGCCCGGTCCCCGGCACGACGATCTTCATGATGCCTTCGACGTTGGCAGAAATGCGGCGGCTCCAGTCCGGCGTCATCGTCAATGGCGTGGGCTCGGCGACCTTCGCCGGACCCAGGGCACGCAGCTCGGATGCCATCTCCGCCGCGCTCATCGTCGCCGAAACCGCCGGCGCGGCGTAGATGTCGGTGCGGTTGCCGGTGGTTCCCGTGGTACGTGTGAAGAATGGAACAAAGATCGCTCCCGAACTCGCGAGTCCCTGATAATCACCCAGGAAGTAGCCCGTCGTGTTTCCCGCCGCGGCCAGCGGTGCGCTGGCCAGATCGAAGGGCCCGGCGACCTGGTTCTCGCGCCAGGTCACGCCATCGGTCGAGCGTGCAAGCCACAGGCTGGTCAGCAAGGTATTCCGGTCATTCGTGTTGGCGCGAAAATCGTAGTAGGTCAGCCCGATCATGCCGTCGCTTCGCACATGCACGACCGGCACGAAGGCAGCGACCGCCGGATTGCTGTTCACCCGCAGCGGAGTCGACCAGGTGAATCCTCCATCCTCCGATCGTGAAAGGGCGATGCCGTCGCGTGCTCCGTTGCTGAACCGTGAATCCTGCCAGGCGACGAACAGGCTGCCGCCCGGCCCCACCGCGATACTCGGCACGACCGCGCCATCACGCACGCGCAGGCCGGTATCGGGATCGACCGTGCCGATGCTGAGCTGACTGGCAATACGGATTGGCGCTGACCAGGTCGCGCCGTTGTCGGTGGAACGGATCAAGTCGACATACGCATTCGTGCTGCCGTTGGGCGCTGCATCGATCCGCGAGTAGACGTTGACGAGCGTGCCGTTCGGCAGCACGGCAATGATGTTGCCCAGCGTCTGGCTGTTCAGTCCGGGATCGTAGATGGCGCGTGCCGGCTCCCAGCTCTGGCCGCCATTCACGCTGCGCGAAAACCAGGTCGGTCCGAAATTGGCCGCGGAAATCCGGTCCCATACCGCGTAGACGAATCGCGGATCAGTCGGGTCGGCGGTGATCGACTCCTTGTCGTGGAATACATCGTTGCCTTCGCGCACGATCGTCGTCGGCAGGCTCCAGTTGACGCCTCCGTCGGTCGAGCGGCTGACCAGGACCGAGCTGATCGAGCCAGGCGCCAGTGATGCACCGGTGAACGAGATCGCGATCGCATAGGCGGTTCCATCCGGCGATACGGCCACCCATGGATCACTGCTGCGCTCGTAGTCACCGCCATTGGCCGGTGTGCCGCCCGTGCAGCGCGAAAATACCGGGTAGCGCTGGCTCCAGGTTTGTCCGCCGTCGTTCGACACGCCAACAGCAAGCCCGCGTGCGCCACCGCTGGACCAGCGATCCTGCTGCCAGGCAGCGTAATAGCGCTGGGGGTTGCCGGGGTCGACCGCAACGTGCGGCTCGACCTCGGCATTCGTGTAGACGGTCCCGGACAGCGCGGCCAACTCGCAGCCGGCATTGAATGGCGACTGACCGGATGCACGGTATTGCGCATCGAGCACCGGTGGAGGAGGCGGGGGCGGTGGTGGGGGCGGTGGTGGCGTCGATGGGGAATTCGAACTTCCGCCTCCGCAGGCGCCGATCGCCAGAACGATCGACATCGAAACCATTCTGGCAACCCTGAGGGCTTGCATGTGCATGCGAACCTCCCCGTATCGAACGGAACCGGTCAACGAAGGGCATCGTAACCCCAAATGCGCCCGGGTCACGCAAGCAGGATGCAGCAGTCGCAGACGAGTTTTCGGGCCGCGCCGAACCGTTGCGCGCATGCTTTCCGGTGCTTCGGAGGGAAGGTGAAACGCCGCTCATCGGAGATACTGGTCGTGCCGGCGCGCGGGCGGGCCTGCGGGTTCGGGCGCGCAGCTATCGCGGGCGCGAGGGATCGCCCGGAACCTGCCACCCTCAAATGCCAACAGGCAGTGCGAACCACGATTTGATCGCGGTTCGCACTGCCTGTCTTTTCAATCCACGAATCCGGTGGCGCTGGCGGAGTCTAGTTGCTGCGTTCCCGATTCAGGCGAGTACTGTCAAAGGACTCCGACTGCCTGCGCGCCTTGCTGCGGCTGTCGGCAACTTCCCGGGCCGTCCTGCATTGCTTCACCGGAAGATGCGAGCCGACCGGTGCGACATGCGTGCAGATCAGCCGATCGTCGGCATTCTTTGCGAGCAGGCCATTGACCTTTTCCTGCTCATTGAAGAGCCGCAACCTGTCGTCTTCCGGCATCGCACCCACTGAACCGCTCGCCGTCAGCATTGCGGACATCTTGTCGAATGACAGGTTGACCGACTCGCGATCCGCGGTACTGAGAAATTCGTAACGCTTGCCCGGAGCCATCTGGCTGCGAATGCGCTCGACGACGACTGCGAATTTCTCTGCCGTGTCGGCGGAGACGGCGGCGACGGCTTTTTCCTCGGGCTTTTTTGCAGCCAGCGGCGAGGCAAACAGGACAAGGGCCAATGCGACCAGTGTGATTGCGCGAAACATGTCTAATCTCCGTGAGGAAAAAGCAGCCCGATACGCGCGGCATTTCGCCGTTGCGTCGAGGCATTGCCGGGGAGGCGGTCATACCGCAGCAGCGGCCTTCCGCCCTTACTACGAGACGTATCGTATTTCAGCTTGCCCTTCGCTGTCAACGATCTAAAGGGCGGATCTCGCTCGCATCATCGAATCGAATGGCCTGCGCGCGCGCGTGCGGGAAGTCACAGGCTCCGTTCAGCTGCGATCGTACGTGATCGGCAATGCCAGTCGGGAAATGCCTCCCTGGCGCATGCCGCGCCGTTGCACCGCGCGACCGATGACCATTGGACGATCTGTCGACGACCGGACCGATGCGGCAAGAGAAAACACGTCCTGCAGTTCCCGTTCGAACCGCGCACCATCGGCCGGCGCGAAAACAAAAGGCAAGCGCGCAGCAATGCCTCGTCTGCGAGGGCGCGCGCAGGCCAGGATTGAAATCAGTCGATCAATGCATCTACCGCTCGACGAGCCAACCCGGGATCGTCGCTGAAGATCGCGTCGACGCCGGCATCGATCAAGGCACGCATCTCGCGCAGGAAACCGGATTCGCAGCGCTTCGCCGGATCGTCTCCGCAACGCCAGGCAGGAGGCAGCCATGCATTTTCCGGACGCAAGGTCCAGGCATGCACGGCGAGCCCCGCCGCATGTGCGTCCGCGATGATCGTGGTTTCGGCGGCCAATCCACCACTGACCGGATCAAGTGGCCGGATGCGACGACGGTTGACGGCGACGGCATCGGCATACTCGCGGACCGCGGCCAGTCCTGATGGCGCGATCATCGTCGTGTACGGTTGTGGCTCGGATCCTGCCGTCACCTGATCGAAAGGTGCCGCATCATCGGAACCGATCAACTGGACGAGGAAGATGTTGGCGAAGCTGCCCAGCGAACTGCGCAACTCCCTCAGATTGCCGACCTCGAACGACTGGATGCCGAATGGCGCGTGCCGCAAGTAGTCGTGGCGCTGCACGGCAGCGATGAGTGCGCGTTCGGGGTCGAGGTCGATCGAATGGAACCAGGTCGAATTCTTGATTTCCGGAATGATCCCGATCATGCGCCCGCGCCGTTGTGATTCCCGCGCGGCGAGTTCGACGATCTCGTCGAACGTGGGGATCGCGTGCAGACCGTCGTGTGCGCGACTGCGCATGTCGGGCAGTGGCTCACGACAGCGCAGGGTTCGCAACTCGGCCAGGGTGAAATCCTCGCAGAACCAGCCCTCGACGAGGACGCCATCGATCAGCTTGGATGTCCTGCGCGCGTGGAATTCGGCGCGTGATGAAACATCGGTCGATGCGCTGATCTCGCCTTCATGACGCGCCACGAGGACGCCGTCGCGCGTCATGACGAGATCCGGCTCGATCAGGTCCGCACCGTCCTCGATGGCCCTGGCATAGGCAACCAGGGTGTGCTCGGGAAGCAACGCGCTCGCGCCACGATGGGCGATGACGAGCACCTTGCCGGACACTCGGGCAATCGGACTCACGACCATTCCACCTCTTCGGCAAATCGGCATCGCCTTCAGGATGATGGCACGAACGCCACGCCAGAACAGGCCGGCGGCTCGTCCGGCGCGGCGCTGCGTTACCATCCGGACACCTTCCCACAGGGTTCGCCAGCATGTACCGCATCAGACTCCTTGCCTCGCTCGCCGTGTTGCTCGCGCCGTGCGCTTTCGCGGCGACGCATCCACTCGCCACGGTAGCCGAGCAATCCGCCTTCAAGCGCACCGGGCACTACGAGGAGGTCGTTCGCCTGTGTGCCGCATTTGCCGAGAAGTACCCGGATACCGTGCGTTGCATTGAATTCGGCAAGACGCCGGAGGGTCGCCCGATGAAGGCCTTGATCGTGTCGCGCAGTGGCGCGCTGACCGCAGCGCAGGCGCACGAGCGCAAACTCCCGATCATGCTGGTGCAGGGCGGTATCCATGCCGGCGAGATCGATGGCAAGGACGCCGGGTTTCTGGCCTTGCGCGAGATTCTCGAAGGACGCGCGGCCAAGGCCACACTCGACAAGCTCGTGCTGATCTTCGTGCCGGTCTTCAACATCGACGGCCACGAACGCTTCAAGGCATGGAATCGCCCGAACCAGCGCGGCCCGGAGGAAATGGGCTGGCGCACGACCGCGCAGAATTTCAATCTCAACCGCGACTACGTCAAGGCCGATGCTCCCGAGATGCAGGCGATGCTGTCCCTGATGAATGACTGGGATCCGCTGGCCCTCGTCGATCTCCACGTCACTGACGGGGCCAAGTTCGAGCACGACCTTTCGATCAATGTCGAACCCGTGTATTCGGGCGATGCCGACCTGCGCAAGGCCGGGCTCGCGTTGCGCACGTCGCTGGTCGAGATGCTCGGCAAACAGGGCTCGCTGCCGCTCGCGTTCTACCCCTCGTTCGTCGACTACGACGATCCTGCCTCGGGTTTCGAGGACAACGTGCCGCCTCCGCGCTTCTCGCACGGCTACATGCCGCTGCGCAATCGCTTCGGCGTGCTCGTCGAAACCCACTCGTGGAAAAACTACGCCACGCGCGTGCGGGCCACACGCAACACGATCATCGACCTGCTTGAGCTGGTGGCAGCCCATGGCAGCGAATGGCGGGTACTCGCCGACGACGCCGACCAGCGCGCAGCGCAACTCGGCGGCAGCAAGGTTGCGTTGAGCTACAAGGCGACCAGCACGAGCCATCTGATCGATTTCCGTGGCTATGCGTATTCGCGCACGCCGTCGGAAGTCTCTGGCACGCTGATGACACGCTACGACGAATCAAAGCCGATGTTGTGGAAGATCCCGCTGCGCGATGACGTGCAGCCGAACCTCACCGTGTCGACGCCACGTGGCGGCTATGTGGTTCCAGCCGCTCATGCGGGCTGGGTCGGGGCCCGACTCGCGCTTCATGGCATTTCGTTCCACGTCATCGAAAGCGCGCTGCCGATGGCCGCGGTCGAGTCGTTCCGCGCGAGCAAGGTGACCTTCGACGCACAGCCGTTCGAGGACCACCAGCGATTGACCGTCGAAGGTGATTGGAAGTCCGAACCGATCGATGTTGCCGCCGGTTCGCTGTTCGTACCGATCGCCCAGGCGAAGTCGCGCCTCGTGATCGCCATGCTTGAACCGCAGGCTCCCGATTCGCTTGCCGCCTGGGGCGAATTCAATGGCGCATTCGAGCGCAAGGAATACATGGAGTCGTATGTCGCCGAGGAGATTTCGCGTCACATGCTGAAGGATCCGGCGATCGCCGCGGAATTCAACCAGCGCCTTGCCAGCGACGACGGATTTGCCAAGGATCCGAATGCGCGGCTGGACTTCTTCGCGCGCCGGCACGCGTCCTGGGACGACCGCTACAATCGCTACCCGGTGCTGCGCAGCGCAACGCCGTTTTGAATCGCGAAGGATTGCCGCAACGCGGCCAGCCGGTAATCCGGCCTGCGGATCTGCGCGGTCGGCATCAAAAACAAACCGCGCATTCGCGCGGTTTGTTTTTTTGCGGTCGGCGCGCCATGGCCGATCGGATCGACACGTATCAGTCGATCGAGAACTTCTCCAGTTCTACCGGGACAAGGCTGCAGCCGGTGCCCGTGATATTCAGGTCGAACGTGCCCGTAGCCGCGTTGAAACCATCGATGATCACGAAATACTCGGTACCCGCGATCGCGCTGAAGGTAACCGTCTCGGTGGTATTGCTGGCTCCGTCATCGTCCATCGTGATGCATTGCGCGTCGGCCAAGGCTGGCAGCGCCGTGCAGGCTGCGCCTGGTGCCTGCAGCACGTAGAGCGCGAGATCCCAGTTGGTGCCGGTCGGATCTGCACTGACGGTAACCTGGCAGTTCGCATCCGTAACGACACCATAAGCGACATCGAGCGAAGCGCCCGTGCCGCCGAACAGCGTCTGGCCTACACCGCAGGTAGTCGCGATATCGTAGTTGTTTGTCGCGCCGACCGTCGTCGATGAGTTCGTGAAAGGATTGACTGCACCGGGCGCCGGTACCGTGCAAACGTCTCCCTGGACCGGACCATTGGGTACAACCCAGTTCAAACGTGCCTGCGTGAGCTTGTCGGCCAGCGCCTGGTCATAGGCGGCCCGCTCTGCCGGGGACAAGTTCGGATAAAGGGATTTGTAGTTATCGAGATTGATCCTGGTCTGCGCGATCGCTGAACTGGAAAGACACATCCCCGCCACTGCCATTGCAATGCCAATACGTTTCATCGGTAATCTCCCACGATCTTGATTCCGGCCCTCGGTCTGGGACGCAACATCGAATGTCGAATCCTGCGATGCAGGAAATCATTCGCCTGGCGTTCCAATCGACCCCCATCGCGATCGTTTCATCGGCATTGCGCCGGGTCAAGCGATGTTTGGAGTCTGGCGACTTAATTGGTTGCGTCAGCAACCATTGCCTCAAGATCGTTCGGATACCCGGGCGATGCCGGCAATGAAATGATTCCGGACAAATTCGATGATTCAACGATGCGCATTTTTCGACGAATCGTGCGCGCGTGGTTCGTTCGTCCCGACCTGCATTTGCCCGCCTGATCCTTGCAGTTGCGCGTGGTCGCGGAGGGCACGAACGCCGGTGCAGCAGGTCGATCCGCTCTTCAATCAGGAGGGCAGCCCCGGACTTCGTTGCGGGCAGGCCCTGTCCTCGATACGCGCCTTGAGCAGCTATCAGGCGTCTGCGTTTCCTGCCCTTGAATTGAATTGATGTTCAATTTAATATCGGACGATGTCCAGGATCCCGTTGCAGAGAAAACCCGGGCGACCAGCCAAGCGTCCCGCTGGCCCTGATCGGCGCACGCGGATACTCGATATCGCCACCGACCTGTTCGGTCGGCACGGCGTTTCCGCCACGTCGATGTCGGCCATTGCGCGTCGGGCGCGCATCACCCCCGCGCTGATGCACTACTACTTCGGCAATCGGGAAAGCCTGCTCGATGCCCTGGTCGAGGAACGCCTGCGTCCGGCCGTTGCCGAGGTCGCCCAGCAAATGGCGACCGCCCGGGAAGACCTGCGCGAGCTGGTCGAGTGTTTCGTGCGTTCGATAATCAAGGCCGTGGCCAGCCGCCCGTGGTTTCCGCCGCTCTGGGTACGCGAAGTCCTCAGCGAAGGCGGCATGCTGCGTGAACGCGTCATCGACGGCATGGGCCTCGCGCTGATCATTCCACTGCGCGACCGGTTCGCCGCCGCGCAACGCACGGGCGCGCTGAATCGCGATCTCGATCCCAACCTGCTCGTGGTGACCTTGGTCTCGCTGACCTTGTTCCCGTTTGCCTCGCAATCGATCTGGCGCGCACGTCTCGGCGCGAGCCAGGTATCCGCCGACACGATCGCGAGTCACGCACTGGCGCTGCTCGATCGAGGCCTGGAGATACCCAGATGAATCGCTTCTTCGTGTTTGGCCTGGCGCTTTCGTCGCTGCTCGGCGGCTGCAGATCCCCCGATGAATCGTTGCTGCTCGGCACACTCGAACGGGAACGTGTCACGGTGACCGCGCAAGCATCGGAGCGCATCATGCGCATCGATGTCGCAGAAGGCGATGAAGTGCATGCCGGCGATCCGATCCTGTCACTCGATCCCCGGCGCAGCGATTCGCGTATCGAGCAGGCGCGCGCCGAGGTTCGCAGGGCCGAATCGGTACTCGCCGAGCTGCGCAACGGAACCCGTCTCGAGGAGATCGATGCCGCGCGCGCCGAGTTGAATGGCGCAATAGCGAGCGCCGAGAATGCACGCCGCGAGCGCGAACGCCTTGCCGCGATCCGCAAGCGCGGCCTGATTGCGCAAGCGGATCTCGACCAGGCTGAAACCGCGCTGCGCAATGCATCGTCGCAACGCGACGCCGCGCGCGCCCGACTCGCCGAACGCCTGAATGGAACCCGCATCGAAGATATCGAGCAAGCTGAAGCGGGCGTCGCCAGCGCGCGCGCCGCAGTCAGCCAGCTCGAACTCGATCGCGCGCGCTACGATGTCGTCGCACCACGCGATGGCCACATCGATGCCCTGCCGTTCAAGCTGGGCGATCAGCCGGCGGGTGGCGCGGTAGTCGTCAGCCTGCTCGCCGGGCCGACCTATGCGCGCGTCTATGTGCCCGCAAGCCAGCGCAACCATGTCCGGCAAGGTACGGCGTGCACGGTCAGGGTGACCGGAATCGACAGGTCATTCGCCGCACGCGTGCGCAGCATCCGCTCGGATCCGGCATTCACGCCGTACTTCGCCTTGACCGGCAACGATGCCAGTCGGCTTGCCTATCGCGCGGAGTTGGTCCTCGACAAGCAGGAAGACGTCACGCTGGCCGCCGGCATCCCGGCACAGGCGACGTGTAGCCAGGATGCCAAGGCAGGCGCGCGCTGATCCATGGGCGCCAACGACATGCGAGCATCGACACGCGATTCCAGCGAGGCGGTGATCGTCGCGCTCGGATTGACCAGGCGCTTCGGCAATGTCACCGCGGTCGACCATCTCGACCTGCGCGTGCGACGTGCCGAGGTCTACGGATTCCTCGGCCCGAACGGCTGTGGCAAGTCGACGACGATCCGCATGCTCTGCGGCCTGCTCACCGCCAGCGAAGGGTCCGTGCGTGTACTCGGCCACCAACTGCCCGTGGACGCCGAAGCGGTCAAGCGCCGCATCGGCTACATGACGCAGAAGTTCTCGCTCTACGAGGATTTGAGCGTCGCCGAGAATCTCGAATTTCTCGCTGCCGTCTACGGACTGGTGGGCCGGAACGCGACGGCACGCATCGCCGAACTGTTCGAGCAATACCATCTGGGTGAGTTGCGCAGGCAACTGGCCGGCACGCTTTCCGGAGGTCAGAAGCAGCGCCTTGCCCTCGCCGGCGCGGTCATGCACAAACCGGAACTGCTCCTGCTCGACGAACCGACCAGCGCGGTCGATCCGCAATCGCGGCGCGATTTCTGGGAGTCGCTGTTCAAGCTCGCCGATGCCGGCACGACCCTGCTCGTCTCGACCCACTACATGGACGAAGCCGAGCGCTGCCATCGCCTGGCCATCCTCGATCGCGGTCGACTCGTGGCAGATGGTTCGCCCACCGAGCTCATGGCCGACCTGCCTGGCATGACCCTGCGCGTCGACAGCGACCAGCCGAGGCGACTGCAGGAAGCGTTGGCCGCGGAACCCCATGTGCTTGGCGTGGCCCAGATCGGCGCAAGCCTGCGCGTATTGACCGATCGCAAGGACGACGGCGTCGCGTGGTTGCGTGATGCGCTGAAAAACGTCGGCGTGACGGCCGATGTCGAACCGACGGAGCCGAACCTCGAGGATGTCTTCGTCGCAGTCACGCGCGGAAGGAAGGAGGACGGACAATGAGTGCCGGGCGTCTGTTCGCCGTTTTCCGCAAGGAGCTCCGCCAGCTCTCGCGCGACAAGCTGACCTTCGGCATGATCATTGGCATACCGACCTTGCAGCTCCTGCTGTTCGGCTTCGCGATCAATCTCGATATCCGCCACCTGCCGGCCGCCGTGCTCGACGAATCGAATACCTGGCGTTCGCGCGAACTGGTTGCCGAGCTCGCCTCCTCGCAGGTCCTCGATTTCCGCCAGCATGTTTCGTCGCCGCAACAGATCGACAACCTGCTTCGCAGTGGCGACATTGGCGCCGCCGTCGTCATTCCACGCGATTTCGAGGCGCGCCTCGAGCGTGGCACCGAAGCCGCCTGGCAGGTCATGGTCAATGGTTCGGATCAATCGGTGCAGGCGGCCGCACGCCAGCTGGCCAGCTTCCCGCTGTCATCGCTGCAGTACCGTCCGGGGATCGCGGCGGTACGACCTGTCGAAATTGTAAATTTCTATAACCCGGAACGCCGCGCCCAGATCAACACGGTGCCTGGCCTCATCGGTGTGATCCTGACGATGACCATGACGATCTTCACCGGCATGGCCATCGTCCGCGAGCGAGAGCGCGGCAACATGGAGATGCTGATCGCCACACCGTTGTCGCCGCTCGAACTGACCCTCGGCAAGGTCCTGCCCTATGTCGGCATCGGCCTGATCCAGGTCACCCTGATCCTGATCCTCGGCCTGCTCGTGTTCGATGTGCCCGTGCGCGGATCGCTTGTGGATGTCTATCTGGCGGCACTGGTCTATATCGCCGCGACGCTGTCACTCGGCATCTTCATCTCCACCCTGGCGAAGACGCAGTTCCAGGCCATGCAGATGGCATTCTTCCTGTTCCTGCCGCAGATCCTGCTGTCCGGTTTCATGTTCCCGTATGACGGCATGCCGCGTTTCGCGCAATGGATCGCCGAGATCTTCCCGTTGACCCATTTCCTGCGCCTGATCCGCGCCGTGATGCTGCGCGGTGCCGGCCTGGGCGAACTGTGGATCGAACTGGTTACGTTGATCGTCTTCGTCATGGTCATGCTTGCGATCGCCGTGCGTCGCTTCCGCAAGAGCCTCGACTGACGTGGCGACAGGAACCAAAACGCAGAAATCGTGGTGCCTGTACCTGATCGAGTGCAGGAACGGGGCGCTCTATGCAGGCATCACGAACGACCTCGCTGCGCGCTATGCGGCACATGTCGAAGGAAGCGGCGCACGCTACACACGCGCGAATCCGCCCCGGCGCCTGGTCGGCAGCAAGGCCTACCCGGACCGATCCAGCGCCTCGTGCGCCGAGGCCGCGATCAAGCGCCTGCCGAAGGCGCGCAAGATTCCCTACCTGATCGGCGACGTCGAACAGCCCGGATGAGCCGCCGCAACGATTGACCCCGGAATCCGTCCGGCAGCGTTGCAACCCTTCGCCGACCCATCACGAAGGGGATGACCATGACCACCCATGCAGCGCCTCGCATCTTCGAATCGGACTGGAACTGGCTGCGCATCAGCGGCCTGAGTGGCAGCCTTGGCCTGCATGTCGCTGCCATCGTGCTGCTCGCGTTGCCTCTGGCGATTCCGGCCTGGAAGCCCGAGCCCGTGGTCATTGCAACGCGAATCCTCGAGCAGCCGCCCGAGTTGCCCCTGGCTGAGGTCCCGCCGGAACCGCAGCCGTTGCCAATGCCGCGACGGCAGCAGGTCTTGCCGAGCCCGCGACCGATCGCGATCGGGGACAGCGCGATGGCCGTGCCGATCACTGCGCCGGACAACGATGTTGCGGGACCGGCCATGCCCACGACAATCAACGACTTCACGCCTGCCGCGGCGTCCAACCTCACCCTCGCCTACGAAACCGTCATCGAGCCGCGTTATCCGATGGATGCCAGGCGTCGTGGCGAGCAAGGCACGGTCGTCCTGCGCGTGCTGGTCGGACGCGATGGTTTGCCGAAGGACATCGACATCGCCCGCAGCAGCGGCTTCCGCCCACTCGATCGTGCCGCACGCGAGGCTGTGCTGCGTTGGCGCTTCAGACCCGTGCAGGTGAATGGCGTGACCATCGAGGCACGCGGACTCGTGCCGGTGAAGTTCAGTATCGGGAATGCCTGAGTCCTGCGGTTCGAGTGCGTCGGCGGTCAGCGACGCACTCGACCCTGGCCTTCATTGTCCCAGTAGCCAAACACCTTTCGCGCGACCAGCTTGTACAGCCGTTTCCCCGTCGCCGCCCAGATTCTCGAGATCCAGGACCTGCGCCCGACTACGCGGAGCTCGATCGGCGTCATGGCCTGCGGACAGTAGGTTCGCTTGTGCTTGAGCAGGTGTCGAAGATCCTCGCGAGCGAGCAGGCGGAACAGCGACCCGCGATTCCGGCTGACCCAGGCCAACTGGAAATCGACCAGGGCAGGATCGCCATCCTCGCGCTGCAACCAGTTCGGTTCCTTGGCCAGGTCGTTGTGCACGACTCCACGCAATCGCACCTGCTTGAGCAGGGCATGGGCCTGACGATAAAAAGTTGGATCGGTCGGTCGCGCCTGCTGCATCGGCGCTCCATCCAGGAAACTGCGATCAAGCACGCCATCGCCCCAGGCGATCAGCCGGGGCACACCCTCCAATCCCGCCAACGCCTTCAGCACACGTGCTTCGCGCGCCGCCGCAGCTCGCGCTATCCAGTGCATGCCGAACCGCGCACACCGCGTGTCGCGACGAATCCAGCGCTGTTCGCCTTCGACAACAATCTCGATTCGTCCGAGCGCGTCGGATTTGAGCAATTCGGTTTGCATGCGGACATTATCGAGGCAATCGCGCCCGCTTGCTTTGCAAATGCATCGGCCCGGCTGGATCTTCATCCGAAAGCCAGGCCGATGCGTACTTCAGGTTCAGCGCGTCAGCCGCAGCGCGCGTTTCATTCGACTACATGTTGATGTAGTACGACCAGGTTACAGACGCTGCGGTGGGAGTCGAGAATCCTACTTGCTGCAACGACACCGCATCTCCCATGGAAATTGCCACGGTGTGAACGCTGTCGCTGCAACTGGTGGCGCCCGTGCCGATCACGCACGTTGCTGCCGTCGCTGCGCCGTTCACGTACACCGTGAAGGTGTATGAGTTGGGAGAAGCACCGGGCACAACATTGGTTCGAACCTGCAGGCCACCGATGGTCCCGCTGACCGGCACCGGAATGGCCACTTTTGCAAACGCCGCGTCGGACTCGCCCATGCCGATGAACAACGTACCGTTTTGGGAAAAGTAGGAACTGCCAAAGAATGCAACCCGGCCTCCAGCCGGACCCGCAGGGCCTGCCGGGCCGGTCGCGCCAGCAGCACCATTTGTTCCGTTCGTACCATTGGTGCCCGCTGCCCCGGTCGCGCCCGTCGCTCCTGCAGGCCCTTGCGGACCGGCATTTCCCTGCAGTCCGGTTGCGCCCGTTGCGCCGATCGGACCCTGCGACCCGGTCACGCCTGCAACACCGGTTGCCCCGGTCGCGCCAGTCGCACCTTGCGGACCCTGAGCACCCGTTGTACCGGTCGCACCGATTGGACCCTGTGAGCCCGTTGCACCGACCGGACCCTGAGCACCGGTCGCTCCATTCGCACCGTTTTGACCCGTCGCGCCGGGCAAACCGGGCGGGCCAATCACACCCTGCGGACCCTGCGCGCCGGGAGCACCCGCAGTGCCGTCCAGACCATTCGCTCCAGTCGGCCCCTGCGGACCCATCGGGCCGATATCACCCTGCGCACCCGTTGCCCCGTTCTGGCCGTTCGCGCCGTCCTGACCGGCTGCGCCAGTCGGGCCCTGCGGACCGATCGGGCCGGTATCACCCTGCGCGCCCGTTGCCCCATTCTGGCCGTTCGCGCCGTCCTGTCCGGCTGCACCAGTCGGTCCCTGCGGACCCATCGGGCCGATATCACCTTGCGCGCCCGTGGCTCCGTTCTGGCCGTTCACGCCGTCCTGACCGGCTGCGCCAGTCGGTCCCTGTGCGCCGGGAGTACCCGCGGCGCCGGTCGGACCCTGTGCACCTGCCGGGCCAGCTTCACCCTGCGCACCCGTTGCTCCGTTCTGGCCGTTCACGCCATCCTGTCCGGCTGCGCCAGTCGGTCCCTGCGGACCGATTGGGCCGCTATCACCCTGCGCGCCCGTTGCTCCGTTTTGTCCATTCGCACCGGTCGGCCCCATCGCACCCGGGGCGCCTGTCGCTCCGTTCTGTCCGTTGGTGCCGGTGGCACCTTGGGCGCCTGTCGCACCGGCCTGGCCATTCGCACCGGTCGGGCCGATCGCACCTTGCGCGCCCGTTGCCCCGTTCTGTCCATTCGCACCGGTCGGCCCTATCGCGCCCGGGGCGCCTGTCGCTCCGTTCTGTCCGTTGGCGCCGGTGGCACCCTGGGCACCGGTCGCACCCGCGCTGCCTTGAGCCCCGGTCGGGCCGGCTGCACCGGTGCTGCCCTGTGCGCCGGCCGGACCGGTCGCGCCAGTTGCGCCTTGCGTGCCTGCCGAACCCGCAGGCCCGGTTGCACCAGTCGCACCTTGCGGACCCGGAACACCAGGAACGCCATTCAGGGCGTACTGGGCGACCGGTACGGTCGCTACCGGCTGACGCGGCAAGGTCGTGCCGTTGACGCCGACTTCGAGATACATCTGCGTGCCGGTGAAACCGCCCGGAAACGCAAGATTGATGCTGAATACGCCGTCGACAACGGGATAGTTCGATTCGCCGATCGTCGCACCGTACTGGATGCCGCCGGTTGGCGAATCCCAGAGTGAGAAACTCAGGTTGTAATTGCCGTCGACGAGCACACCGTTCTGCTCGATCTTTCCCTGATAGACGAAATCAGGGAGCTGCTGAGCTGCCGGTGCGGCGATGGCCGCGGAACACGTGCCGAAAGCGACGGCGATCGCAAAAGCAAGATTTCTGGTTTTCATGGTGTGCAAGTCCCCTGTTGCGAGTCGAAGCCGTTCTGGAAGATTCTGTCGGCAATGATGATTTGTTCGTGCGCGGCGACCGTGGCCTGGAAGCCGGAAGTCACCGTGATGGAGCCGCTCGAGGCGATTCCCGCGACCGGCTCACCGACCGTCGAGGCGAGCGTGAAACAGTTGTTCGAGACCGTGTCTCCCGCACTGACGACGCTGCCGCTGCGCAGCGCATAACCGCCACCTGCAGAAGCGGCGCTGACGATCGTCAACGCGAAGACGCCCGATACCACGACTGCGTGGCGCAGCCGGCATTGCCGTGAATACATTCGGTATTCCCCCGAAAGAAGTGCGGGGATCGCGTAACGGCGATCGCCCGGTGTGCCTGCCACGGATCCTTCCGCAGCGGGTCTTGTTCGATGTTCAGCACGAGTTGTGCCAACCCTGCGCCGACGTATGCCCGCTGGGCACGGATCTCTCAAGGACGCTGCACTCAACTCATTGGAAAATAGAAGTTTTCCGAGCTACCGCTTGATTGACGGAATGTTCTTCCGTGATGACGAGCAGGTCGCCGACGTCTTCAGCCCCGTCAGAATGTGACAGGGTTCACGCTAATTCCTGAACGCTCAAAGGCGGTACGCAGGCTGAGAGATGCAAGCGCGAGGGCTCGATTCTTCGGCGACGATGACACGCGACGCGCCGGTGCCCGTTAGACTTCCAGTCCCCGCGCGCGGCAACTCCCCATGACCACCGAGATCCTTCTCTACCTGCTGGCCGCCGTGCTGATCGTGATCGGCACGATCGGCACGATTCTCCCGGCCTTGCCCGGCGTGCCGATCGTCTATGCAGGCATGATCCTGGCGGCATGGACCGGAGATTTCGCCCATGTCGGCTGGCCGACCTTGACCGTGCTGGGCGTGTTGACGGCGCTCGCCGTGATCGTCGACATCATTGCCAGCCTGCTTGGCGCGAAACGCGTGGGAGCGAGCGGTTGGGCCTTGTTTGGCGCCGCTGCAGGAACCGTCGTCGGGCTGTTCTTCGGCATCATCGGCCTGATTCTCGGCCCGTTCGTCGGCGCCGTAGCCGGCGAGTTGATCGCCGGAAGTTCGCTCAAGCGATCGACCATCGTCGGAGTCGGTGCGTGGCTTGGATTCATCTTCGGGACGCTTGCACGAGTCGCGTTGTGTTTCGCGATGCTCGGCATCTTTGCTTTCGCGTACCTGTTCTGAACCGCCTCCGGCGCTCAGGGAGCATGCAGCGGAAATCGTCGGAAGGTGGAAGGCCTTGCCCGGTTCGCAAGCGACGCGAACGCACTTCGGCACCCGGCAAGCGACCTCGATGCTGTTTGCCGACAAGCCCTGCCGTCGGGATTAAGCGGAAACCCCGCTCAACGCCTGCTGATGATGAAGTTGCCGAAGGCGACGCCGACATCCCAGCCCCTGCCCTTGCCTGAAAGCGCAAGCGAGATCGGCCCTTTGGTGACCACCCGGGCACTGGCCGATTTCGATGCGCCCGCGTGTGCTTCAGCCGTCGCGTATCCGCCGATGATGTCGTCGATGTCGTAAACCTCGGTGAACTTGCCGAGCCCGTCTTCGATGCTCGACTTGCCGAAGGTCAGTCCGCCGCCCTTGGCCGATATCTTCACGTTCATCGACTGCCCGTTGTCGCAGGTCACGACACCCGTCCCGGTCGAGCGCTTGTAGAAGACCGACCAGCCAGACATCGAGAAACGCAGCTCGCAGTCGATCGCTCCGGCACGGGCAGGTTCGCTCATGCCAGTCATCAGTACGAACATCGCAACAAGTCCAATCAATCTGCTCATGCGCGTGATCTCCGAAAGCAAGCATTCATTTTGCGTGGGCCGGATGACAAGCACAATCCGGATGGCCATCCAGATCGCATCGCCCGATCCGCGGAACCGGGGAAATCCACCCGCTTCCCGGCGTAGACTGGATACAGCAGGAACATTCGAGGAAGCCGCCATGTCCGATTTCGATGTCGTCATCCATCTGCGTCGCTGTGACAGCGTGGTGCCCGCAACTGAAGCGGGACTTGCACTGGCAGCGCGTCTCGGCGCGCACGCGTTGGGCTTGCATGTGGTCGCGCTGTCGACCGCCGCCTTCGTTTCTCCCGAAGCGGTGGCCGTGCAGGTCAATGAAACCAGCCACCTGCTCGAGGATGCGCGCCAACGCGCGCCATGGTGGCAGCAGCAACTCGAACAGCGCGGGTTGAAAGGTGAATTCCAGGTCGTGCAGGGCGACACCGTCGACGCGCTCTGTCATGCCGCGCGCTGGTCGGACCTCGTCGTCGCCGAGCGTCCGTGCGCACATCCGGATGCACCGGTTGGCTGGGGGATCGCCTCGCGCACTGTGTTCGGTGCTTCCGCGCCGGTCGTCGTCGTGCCGGAAGCAGCGCGTGTCGACAAGGTCGGCGAGCACATGCTGGTCGCATGGAATGCAAGTCGCGAGGCAACGTTGGCGATCCATGGCGCGATGCCCTTGCTCACGCGCGCCGGCAAGGTCACGGTGCTTGAAGGCGATGCCCATCCGAGCCCTCCCGGTTTCGAGAACCTGCCGCAGCTCGACCTGCGCGCATGGTTCGAGCGCCGTGGCATCGACGCGGAATTCCGGCCATTCAAGCCGGCCAGGGATCACGGACCCGCGCTGCTCGAAGCAGCGAACTCGGTTGATGCCAATCTCATCGTGATCGGTGCGTGGGGGCAGTCGCGCATCACCGAACTCGTCCTCGGCGGGGTCACGCGGCACCTGTTCCAGCACAGCAACCTGCCGCTGCTGGTCGCGCACTGACTCGGCGCGTGCGGGTCGATCGGCAATCCGATCCGGCCCGGCCGAGAATCGAATAGCGTCCATGCTCGCGGGCGAGCACCAGGATCCGCACCCTGCACGCGGGGTCAGCAACGCCTTCCAACTCCACACGAACGCCCGGCGCGATGTTGCACAGGTTCAAGGCGATCCATCGCGTCGTCCAGCGATGTGCTTGGCGGGATGCATCGGATCCGCACGGCACGCACCTGCAGCGCGTGCCGAACCATCCGATTCAGGGCGAATTGAAGGGGCAGCAAGCGCCCTGTGCGGCTGCGAAAGGAATCGCAGCCACACACGCATTGGGTCGATTACTTCGCTTTGACCAACGCAAGGGTCATGTCGAGCATGCGATTCGAGAAACCCCATTCGTTGTCGTACCAGGCAAGCACCTTGACCAGGGTTCCGCCCATCACTCGCGTCTGTGTCGCGTCGTAGATCGACGACAGTGGATTGTGGTTGAAATCGATCGACACCAGCGGCTTGGTGTTGACGCCGAGCACGCCCTTGAGCGGGCCATCGGCGGCGGCCTGCACGGCGGCATTGATTTCCTCGACACTGGTCGCCCGCGCCGCGACGAAACACAGGTCGACGACCGATACGTTGATCGTCGGCACGCGCATCGCGAAACCATCGAGCTTGCCATTGAGTTCGGGCAGGACCAGTCCGACCGCCGCCGCCGCGCCGGTCTTGGTCGGGATCTGCGAATGCGTGGCCGAGCGTGCCCGACGCAGGTCGGAGTGGTAGACATCGGTCAGGACCTGGTCATTCGTGTAGGCGTGGATCGTCGTCATCAGGCCGTGGACGATGCCGACTTCCTCGTTGAGCACCTTGGCCAGCGGAGCGAGACAGTTGGTCGTGCACGACGCGTTCGAGATGACCTGGTGCGATGCAGTCAGCGTGTCGTGATTGACGCCGAAGACGAAGGTGCCGTCGACGTCCTTGTCGCCCGGTGCCGAGATGATGACCTTCTTCGCGCCGCCGGCGACATGCGCGCCTGCCTTGGCCTTGCTCGTGAAGAAGCCGGTCGACTCGAGCACGACATCGACGCCGAGATCGCCCCAGGGCAGCTTCGACGGATCGCGTTCGGCGAGCACCTTGATGCGGTCGCCATTGACGATGATGTCACCGCCGTCGACGCCGACCTCGCCCGGGAATCGTCCGTGCGCCGTGTCGTACTGGGTCAGGTGCGCATTCGTTGCGGCGTCGCCGAGATCGTTGACCGCCACGATCTGGATCTCGCCATTGCGCTTCGCTTCGTAGAGCGCGCGCAGGACATTGCGACCGATGCGACCGTAGCCGTTGATGGCGACCTTGACTGACATTGCAAACTCCTCGACGCGGCGGGAAAAGGGACACATATTGTAGCGGCCCTGCCAACTCGCCGCACAGCGCCATTCAGATGGATCCATTGCACACGCGCACTTACCGCTCCTCGAGGTCGCGCGGCGTCGGCAACCGGCCTCCCGCCGGGCGCTCGCGCTCGATGCGCAGTGCGCGAACGCGCCCGCCGTCCTGCACGTGCCTCGCGCTCACGCCGCGTGCGGGCACGGCCACACACCTTCGCGCGCTCTGCTAGATTCGGATTTCCGCCGCTTGCCTCTCCCAGCCATGAATCCCCTGGTCCGCAGTTTCCATCATCCGGCGACCTCCACCTGGTCGCATGTCGTCATCGATCCGGCGACGCGGCGCGCCGCGATCATCGATCCGGTACTGGATTTCGATGCGCCCTCGGCGCGCGTCAGCACAGGTAGCGCCCAGCGCCTGCTCGAATACATCGCGACCACCGGATTGCAGATCGACTGGATACTCGAAACCCACGCCCACGCCGACCACCTCAGCGCGGCGGACTGGCTCAAGCGCCAACTCGCCAGCGGCAATGCCGCACCGGCGATCGGGATCGGCCACGGCATCATTGGCGTACAGCAAACCTTCAAGGCCGCGCTGAATCTCGACGACCAGTTCGTTGCCGATGGCCGCCAGTTCGATGCGCTCTTCCTCGACGGCGAAACCTTGTGCATAGGCGATCTCGACGGCCAGGTCATCGCAACCCCTGGACATACCCCGGACAGCGTCAGCTACCGCTTCGGCGATGCGGTCTTCGTCGGCGATACCTTGTTCGCACCGCGCGGAGGGACGGCTCGCTGCGATTTTCCGGGTGCCGATGCAGCGACGCTGTACCGTTCGATCCAGCGCCTCTACACCTTGCCCGACGCAACACGCATCTACCTTGCCCATGACTATCCTCCGCAAGGAGAGCAGCCACTGTCGCAAACGACGATCGGCGACGAGAAAACGGGCAACACGCATCTGCGTGCCGATACCCGCGAATCGGACTATGTCGCGATGCGCACGGCGCGTGATGCGACCCTCGCCGTGCCTGGATTGCTGTGGCCGGCATTGCAGGTGAACATCCGCGCCGGTCGCCTGCCACCGCCGGAGGTGCGCGACCAGGCGTTCCTGAAGATCCCATTGCAAGGCACGGATTTCGAGACGTGACGGCTTCGCGCTGGATACGGGCCCTTTACGCACTTCCCTGGCTCACGTTCGTGGTGGTGCTGCCGTCGACCGCACAGGCGTGGGGGCCGAGCGGACATCGCATGGTCGCCGAGTTGGCCGAACATCAGGTCGACCCCGCGGCGGGCCGCGAAATTCGCAGGCTGCTCGGTATTGCACGAGCCGGCGCGCTCGCCGACATCGCCAACTGGGCTGACGACGTGCGCAGCGACCCGGCGCAACGCGAGCTGTCGCGCGCCACCGCACGCCTGCATTTCGTCAATTTCGCCGATGCGCGCTGCCACTACGATCCGGCCGGAATCTGTGCGAACGGACAGTGCGTCGTCGCCGCGATCAACCGCTATGCCGCGCTGCTTGGCGACCGCACCAAGCCCGATGCCGAGCGCGTCGATGCACTTCGTTTTCTTGTCCACTTTGTTGCAGATGCGCATCAACCGCTGCATGCCGGTTATCGGAGCGATCGCGGCGGCAACAACTTCCAGGTGCGCTTCAACGGCGATGGCAGCAATCTTCATGCGATCTGGGATTCGAAGATCCTCGGCAGTCGAAGGCTGGGCTGGAAGGACTACGCGCACCGACTGGGCCGTCAGGTGATTGGGGACAGCGACCGGGATCCGGTCGACTGGGCCGAGCAATCCTGCCGCATCACGCGCGACGACGGCGTCTATCCGCAACGACGCGTGATCGACCAGGCCTATCTCGAGCGCATGCGACCGATCGTCGAACGGCAGATCCGGCGCGCCGCAAGCCGTCTTGCCGACCTGCTCGACCGGACCCTCGACTGACG
Source organism: Pseudomonadota bacterium (assembly GCA_029561145.1). Classification (GTDB taxonomy): domain Bacteria; phylum Pseudomonadota; class Gammaproteobacteria; order Xanthomonadales; family Rhodanobacteraceae; genus Dokdonella. The sequence goes on along the minus strand of JAKQJM010000057.1, from coordinate 107,894 downwards.
ATCGGGCGCGCGGGGACGGATGCTCAGGCCAGTGCCTTTGCCCGGCTCGCAACCGCCTCGGCGGTGATGCCGAAATGCCGATAGAGCACCTCGGCCGGAGCCGAAGCACCGAAGCTGTCGACGCCGACCACGTCACCATCGAGCCCGACGTACTTGCGCCAGAAATCGGTGATTCCCGCCTCGACCGCGACACGACGGCGGCACCACGAAGGCAGCACGCCCTCGCGATACTCGACCGGCTGCGCATCGAACACGCTCGTGCACGGCATCGAGACCACGCGCGCGGCAACGCGCTGATCGGCGAGGATACGCATCGCCTGCATCGCGATCTCGACTTCGGAACCGGTGGCAATCAGGATCAGGTCGAACTTCGCACTGCCGGGATCCGACAATACATAGCCGCCGCGGCTGATGTCGCCGACCTGCTCGGCATTGCGGGCCTGGTGGACGAGGGTCTGGCGCGAGAAAATCAGGCAGGAAGGTCCGTTGCTGCGCTCGATCGCGCGCTTCCAGCACACGGCCGATTCCACCGCATCGCAGGGACGCCAGACATCGTTGTTGGGGATGTAACGCAGGCTGGCCAGGTGCTCGACCGGCTGATGGGTCGGACCGTCTTCGCCGAGGCCGATCGAATCGTGCGTATACACATGGATTGCGCGCGTCGGGATCAGCGCGCTCATGCGCACGGCATTGCGCGCATAGTCGGAAAACACGAGGAAGGTCGCGTCGTACGGGATGAAGCCGCCGTGCAGGGCAAGTCCATTCGCAATCGCACTCATGCCGAACTCGCGCACGCCGTAATGGACGTAGTTGGCGGCAGCATCGCGACTCGTGACGTTTCTCGAACCTTTCCAGATCGTCAGGTTGGAGCCGGCCAGGTCCGCCGAGCCGCCAATCAGTTCAGGCAGCGACGGGCCGAATGCATCGAGTGCCATCTGCGAGGCCTTGCGTGACGCCACCGCCGGGCCTTCGGCCTGCAGCCTGGCGATCCACGCATCCGCCAGCGCGGCAAATTCAGCGGGCAGCGCTCCGCTTTGGCGGCGCTCGAATTCGTCGGCCAGCACGGGATGTGCAGCACGATAGCGCGCGAACAATGCATTCCATTGCGCTTCGCTTTCGGCGCCACGGGCAACTGCATTCCAGCCGGCGTAGACGTCGTCGGGGATCTCGAATGGCGCGTGGCTCCAACCCAGCTGGGCGCGTGCGGCGGCAACTTCGTCCTTGCCCAGCGGCGAGCCGTGCGAGGATTCCTTGCCTTGCTTGTTCGGTGCACCGAATCCGATCACGGTCTTCGCGCAGATCAGGGTCGGTTTGTCGCTCTTGCCGACGGCTGCATCGATGGCCATCTTGACCGCGGCAGCATCGTGTCCATCGACCGCACGGATCACATTCCATCCATAGGCTTCGAAGCGCGCGGGCGTGTCATCGGTGAACCAGCCTTCGACCTCGCCGTCGATCGAGATGCCGTTGTCATCCCAGATCGCGACGAGCTTGCCGAGGCCCAGCGTACCGGCCAGCGAAGCGACCTCGTGCGAAATACCTTCCATCAGGCAGCCATCGCCGAGAAACACGAAGGTGCGGTGATCGACGACATCGAGACCGTCCCGATTGAAGCGCGCGGCCAGCACCTGCTCGGCCAGGGCCATGCCCACCGCATTGGCCAAACCCTGGCCCAGCGGGCCGGTGGTCGTTTCCACGCCGGGAGTTTCACTGGCCTCGGGATGTCCGGCCGTCTTCGAATGCAACTGACGGAAGTTCTTCAGCTCGTTGATCGGCAGCGCATAACCGGTCAGATGCAGCAAGGAATAGATCAGCATCGAACCATGGCCGTTCGACAGCACGAAGCGATCGCGATTCGCCCATTTCGGATTGTTCGGGTTGTGCCTGAGGAAATCGTTCCACAGCACTTCCGCAATATCGGCCATCCCCATCGGCATGCCGGGATGGCCCGATTTCGCGGCCTCAACCGCGTCCATGGCCAGCGCACGGATGGCGTTGGCGAGTTCTTTACGGCTCGTCATTGTTCGGACTCGACTGGAAGAGCGACCAGACCGGCAGGTGGCCGCAAGAGATGCCCATTGTCGCCGATCAAGGCCGTGCTTGTCTTTTTCGAACCTGCGAACACCGCTTGCGCGCGGGTCGGTCGCCGAACCAACCGCCGATCCGAAAGGCAGCCACAACGGGGTTCGCCACGATTGCCCAAGCGCCCGGATTGTTGCCAGGGACGACCCGGATTATGCGCACAACAATCTGATTGTTAAGTGCTTTCAGTCAGATAGCAAGTTAATGTACTGATGAGTATTGAAATCCCGGGACTGAACCTCAGTTATAGGCCACGGCACCACGAGCGAACGGAAAGCCTCCGTCCGCATCCAAGTCCGGTCCCGCGAGCAAGACCCGCGGTTCTCTCCCCCGAAAAAATGCTGGAGCAACAACCATGAGAAACATCCTGTTGGTAACCGCCCTTGCGGCCGCCGGCCTCACCGCCATTCCTGTCGCGAGCCATGCCGCCGAAGACAACGCCGGATTCTTCATCAATGGCAACGTCGGTCAATCGACCCTGGACAAGGGCATCTATGACGACAATGACACCGCTTATGGCGTCAACCTCGGCTATCGCTGGTCGCTCGCGCCTAACTTCGCGCTCGGTGTCGAGGGCGGCTACACCGATCTTGGCAAGTGGTCGCCCAGTTCGGGCGTCGTCGCTGCCCTGCCCGCAGGTGAATTCGTCAACGATGCCGAGCTCAGCGGCTGGACCGCTGGCATCAACGCGCACCTGAACCTCAGCGACAACTGGTACCTGAGCGGACGCACCGGATTGTTCCGGGCCGATATCAAGGGCGACCAGGTGATCGCCGGATTGCCGGTACGCAGTGATGAGACGAGCAACAAGTGGTATGCCGGAGCCGGTTTCGGTTACGACTTCAGCAACCGTTTCAGCGTGGGCCTCAACTACGACTACTACAAGGCTGACAAGAATGGCCTGAAGCTCGACCCCAGCCTCGTTTCCGTCAGCGCGGAAACGCGTTTCTAGCCTGCGATCGATCCCGGCACGTCGCGTTCGCGCCGGGATGCGAAATCTCCACAGGGCATGGACGCCACTCCGGGCCGGCCTGGCAACAGGCCGGCTTGCTTGCGGGCCGCGTCTGGACTGTTCCGGGATTGTTGCAAGCTGCGTGCGAGCTCCGCGTGCAACGGTGATTTCTCCGAGAATGCGGAAACCAGATCCGCGACCGAGCGGACGATTTCGTCCGCCTTCGCGGGCTCGCCATTGCTGCGCAGCCGGGTTGCATAGGCCAGGCCATACTCGAGTACCAAGGGGTGGTGGTCACCCCAGGCCTTGCGCACTGCATTCCATGCGGCGCGGCTGGCGTCGAGCGCAGCTCCGGGATCGCCGCGCAAGTCCGCGATACGCGCCGCCAGAGCGTATCGCCGTGCGAGGAACATGTCGTTGACCTTGACCTTCGAGGCAAGCACGTCGGCAAACAGCCTGGCAGCCTCGTCAGAATCGTGCACGTCCAGCGCGCGCTCGACCTCCTGCAGCTTGACCTTGAGCACATTGCGGTCTTCTTCCCCGAACCGTTTGCGATAGATCGCGAGCGCACGTACATCGCCTTGCCTCGCTTCCTCGAAGCGACCTTGCTTGATCAGCAGGCGCGCCAAGTTGAACTCGGCGTGCGCGATCATCGGGCTGTCGGCATCCTGACCACTCTTGCGCAGTTCCAGTGAACGCCGGTACATCGGCTCGGCGGTCGCAAAGTCGCCCATGTCCTCGTAGGCGGACGCGAGATTGTTCAGCGGTATCGCGAAGTTCGCACCCTGGTCCGCGCCAAGCTGCTGGCGGATCGCCATTGCGGCACGATATTCGGCAGCCGCTTCGCTGAATCTACCCATGTCGTGAAGCGTGTAGCCGAGTTCGTTATGCACGCCGGCGACGTTTTCGCTGGCTTCTCCATAGATGTCCAGCGCCAGGGCGAGGTTCTTGCGGAGCATCTCGAGCGCCCGCTCGCGTTGACCCGCTGCACGCAGGGCCTTGCCGAGATCGGCCTGGGTGACCTCGAAATCCGGATTGTGATCGCCTGCGAGTTTCATCTTGAGGGCCAGCGCGCGCTCGTAGTACGCGATCGACCTGGCCAGGTCCTTCCCGCGTGAAAACTCCACAAGTCCAAGGTTATGCAGGGTGCTGGCAACCGCAGCCGACTGCGCACCTGCCAGACGCTCGCGGATGGCCAGCGCACGAATCAGGTATGCCTCGGCCTCGTCGTAGCGATCTTGCGCCTGGCTGACGACACCCAGGGTGTTCAATGCATCGGCGATCGGCAGCGACTCGGGCGCGGCATGCAGCTCGCGCAGTCGCAACGCCTCGCTTGCGGCGCCGCGGGCCTTGCTCGATGGGTAATCGTTGTTGCTGTAGACCACGGCCAGCGAACTGAGGACATCGGCCGCCTCCAGCGGCTGATCGACTCGTGCATCGAGATACAGGTCCGATGCCTCGGCAAGCAGCTCGACAGCGCGCTTCGATTCGCCGAGGTAACGGTAGGCCGTGCCAAGCACCTGCAGCATCTTCGCCTTGACTCCGGGCGCATCGGCGAGTTCGCTCTCAATGCGGGTCGCGCCCTCGTCGAGCACGTCGCGTGCCGTGACCGAACGTTTCTGGTTGAGCTTCGGATTCGAGATGTTGAACACGGATACCAGGAAGTCACTGACCCGCCCGGCGGTCTGCGCCTGGAGCAGGGCTTCACGTTCTGCCGCCCTCGCGCGATCGCGCTCACGCGCCAGTTGCCAGGTGAACAGGCCACCCATCGCGAGCAGCACAAGTGCCGCGGCAAACACCGGCCAGCGGCGACGAACAAGACGCGCCAAACGGTAGGACGCCGTCGATCGTCGTGCATTGACCGGTCGCAGATCGAGATGGCGTTGCAGATCCGCACCAAGCGATTCGGCCGAATCGTATCGCCGGGCCGGATCCGCTGCGGTCGCGCGCTGGACGATCGCGTCGAGGTCGCCGCGCAGGCGCGCAATCCAGGGGACGTCCTGCGCAAGTTCACTGGGTTTGACCGCCGACTGGCCGAGCAGGGTAATCGTGTGATCTCCCGCATCGACGCGCGCGCGCCGGCCGGCCAGCAATTCGAACAGGACCAGGCCGAGCGAGAACACATCGCTTGCAGTCGTCACCGGGTCGCCACGCAGCTGCTCGGGGCTGGCGTACAGCGGCGTGATCCACGCGTTGGCCCGAGCCGCGTCACGCTGCGCGGGCTGCTGGTCGAGAGCGCGCGCGATACCGAAATCGAGCAGCACCGGCGTTCCGTCGGCACGCACGAGAATGTTCGACGGCTTCAGGTCACAATGGACGACGAGATGCTGGTGGGCGAACTGCACGGCCTCGCAGACCTTCTGGAACAGGCGCATGCGCGCGCCAAGGTCGAGTGCATTTTCTGCACAGTAACGCTCGATCGGCACGCCTTCGACGTACTCCATCACCAGATACGGCTGCCCGCCGGGCGTCGCACCGCCATCGAGCAGCCGCGCGATGTTCGGATGCTGGAGCTTGGCCAGGATCTGTCGTTCGCGCGCAAAGTGGACGAAGGTTTCGTTATCGGGAATGCCACGAATCAGCTTGATCGCAACATGCTGATCGAAGTGGCCGTCGCTGCGTGCGGCCAGGTAGACCGCGCCCATGCCGCCACTGCCGATCGCCTGCAGCAGCTTCCACGATCCAAGCATGTCGCCCTCGCCGAGCTCGGCATCGCCCTCCGGCGCGGAACCGGATCGCACCTCCTGCCCATCGACCCAGGCCGACGTTTCCGCATCGGCGACGAGCAAGGCATCGACTTCGGCAATCATCAGCGGATCGGCGCCGAGTTCGAGCATGCGGCGATGGCGATCACCTTGCGGCAGCAGACGCGTTGCCTCGTACAAGCGGCGTATCGAGGCGTCGTGTGCGGATCCGCTCATCGGATTCAGGGCGCGGGTGGCGGGTTCACGAGATCGGGGCGTGTTCGTCGGTCTCGACGATCCCGTTCGACACGACGACCGCGGCGGCCAGATCGCCCGTCACATTGAGCGTGGTCCGGCACATGTCGAGGAAGCGATCGACGCCAAGAATGAGACCGATGCCTTCGGGCGGCACACCGACCATTCCGCAGATCATCGCAATCACCGGCAACGAGCCCGCCGGCACTCCGGCCGTGCCGATGCCGCCGAGGATGCAGACCAGCATGACCACGCCCTGCTGGGTCACGCTCAGGTCGATATTGAAGAACTGGGCCAGGAAAAGCACGGTCACGCCTTCGAACAAGGCCGTGCCATTCTGGTTCGCCGTGGCGCCGACGGTCAGCACGAAGCGCGAGATCCGCTTCGGCAACTTGAGATCTTCCTCGGCGACCTTCAGCGCAGTGGGCAGGGTCGCATTGCTTGATGCCGTCGAGAACGCCATCACGATGGCCTCCTGCGAGCCGCGGAAGAACGCGATCGGCGACATCCCGCCGAACCAGCGCACGCTGACCGAGTAGATGATGAAGAAGTGGATCGCCATCGCGAGCACGGCCACGCCGACATAGCCGGCCAGCTTCCCAAGCAGTTCCCAACCGAATACCGCAGCCAGGTTGAATACCAGGCAGGCGACGGCGTAAGGCGCGAAGCGGATGACCAGATGGATCAGCGTCATCGAGATTTCGAATACACCCTCAATGACTTCCTTGGTTTTCTTCGCCAGCGGCGATGGGGTCATGACGATGCCAATGCCGAACATCAGGGCAAAGAACATCACGGCAAGAATGTCGTTGTCGGCTGCCGCGCGAATGACATTGGTCGGCACGATGTTGAGCACGAGGTCGATGCCGGATCCCTGCAGCGCGCCGCTGGCGACAATCTTCTGCGCATTGTCGCTGGCGTCCCTGAGCAGCTGCTGCGCCACGTCCGGATCGACACCGGAGCCCGGCTTGAACAGGTTGACCAGAGCGATGCCGATGACGACCGCGATCGACGAGACGACCACGGTATAGGCCAACGTCTTCCAGCCGACCCGACCGAGCGAGCGGATGTCGCCCATCTCGGCGATGCCGACGACCAATGCGGAGAACAACAGAGGAATCACCAGCATGAACAGAAGGCGCAGGAAGACCTTGCCGACGGGCTGGGTGATCCAGGTCATCAAACCCTGCACCCACGGCGTCCCGCTGCCAATGAACCAGTGCACGAGCAGTCCGCCGAGCAGGCCGACGACAAAGCCGATCAGCATCTTCGTGTGCAAGGCCATCGGCTGACGCGTGCTCATGCGAACCTGCCGGAATGTGATGCGCGACGGGCGCGCGCCGATACCTCACCTGCCAGAAGACACTTCATGCGCAACCGCACCCCTTGATCCGCTCATTGGACCCTAGTGTGCCGCATGCCTCCGGGCGGCGAAACCGCAAAGCTCAGGAATGGCGCGGATAGAGGGGCGGCAATACGGAGGATTCGGTGTCTCCGGTGGAACGGGCATGCCAGCCAAATCCGCTGCCGAAGGCGCGGCTCAATCGCGTCGCGAGCCCTTCGGAGTTGGCCCCGGCATAGCGCACGCGCTGCAACTCGTCGAGTGCTTCACGTTGCGCGTTGTCGTCGAGCACCGACGCGAGTTCGCCGAGGTTGCGAATTTCCGGTCTCGCGCCGCGCGCCCAAGCCACCAGTGCACGCTCGGCACCGACCAGATCGCCGAGCGAGCAGGCACGAAGGAACGCGCTGCGCCCAGGCAACGGAGGCGGCGGCATGCCGGCAGCACGAATCGCGATCGGCGAGTGTCTTGATCGCCACCACATGGCCAGGGTCAGCAACCAGAGCGCGCCCAGGACGAACGACACCAGCCGCCAGCGGCGTGCGACGAGACCGCCATCGGCCGACGGATAGACCACTTCGGTTGCCGCGCCGGTCCCGGGAATCTCGGGACCTGACGCGACCGGACTCGGCGTGCCCGGCGCAGCGCCTGTCGATGCGCCGGCCAGCACGGTGATCTCGCGTTGCGGCAGCAGCGCGGTCTCGATCCTGTCATGCGCGGTGTCCCACCATTGCACGCTGACCTCGGGCAGGACGAGCTTGCCCGGGCGCGTCGGCACGATCGCGAACTTGCGCGTGCGCTCGCCATACAGCCAGGTGCCATCGTCGCGTGTTTGCGTCACCGCCTTGTCCGGGTAGATCTCGGTACCGTCAGGCGCCTTCAGCTCGAGTTCGGGCAATTGCTCGAACCCAAGACCCTGTGCGCGCAACTTGAGCGTGCGGGTAAGCGGCTCGCCGAGCTTGATCTCATCCGGCAGCTCGGTTTCGTCGGTCAGGCTCAGCGACTGCGCCGGCAGCCATGGCTCGGCTCCCCAGCTGGCGGGCTTTGCCCGGACATCCAGATGGATCTCGTTCGAGCGCGCACCGACCTGGCGACCGCGCCGGAAGAATCCGGTCGGATCGGAATTGTCGGGCGAGCTGCCGCGGAAGCCGAGTGCAGGAATATCCAGGCTGCCGCTTTGTTCGGGGGTCAATGCATAGTCGCGTTCGAGTACGTGGTAGCGGCTTCCGTTCAAGGTCGCGACATACTGCTTGTCGCGACCGAGTTTCTGCACGACCGCGCCACTTGCCGATGGCTCGTCGAGAGTGCCTTCCGTCAAATCGACGGAAAAATACAGTTTGACCGTGTAGCGGACCTGCTGCTGCACATAGGGCGCGAGCGGATCGGCACTGATCTCGATGAAGATGCTGTCGCCAGGCTTGCCTTGTGCGCCGGTCGCTGCCGGCAGAACGGTGAGGGTCAGCGGATCGGTACTGGCCGAACCCATCACGAATGCGGGAATGACCAGGCTTCCGGCGCGCTTGGGCTCAAGGCCGATCGCCCAGATCGTCTTCGCCGAGGTCGTGCCGTTGGTCATGCTCACCTGACGGCTCGATTGCGTACCGAGCGACCTGAAATCCGTCAGCAGCACGTTGAAGTCCGGTGCCGTTGCGGTGCTGTCGTCGATCTCGACATTGAGGGTCACGGTTTCGCCGAGTTGCATGCTGTCGCGATCGAGCCAGGCACGAGCGCCGCTGGCCGCGCTCGCCCGGAATGACGACATCAGCAGTGCCAAGACGAGCATCCGCAAGAATAATTTCATCAACCACCACCTCCGTCGCCGCGCTGGCGCCGTTCGTACTCAAGCTGGAATTTTCTCCGCAGCAAGCCACCCGGATCGTCCGGGATGCGCTGCAGCCATTGGTTGAGCGCCTGCTTGTGCTCGCGTTCGGCCTCGTCTTCGGGACGGGTCGAAGGCGCCATCATCGGCTTGTCGCCTTGCTTGCCGTCGATCGCCTTGTCGATCGCGTCGGACAAGGCCTGCTGTTGCTGATCATGTTGCGCGCGATCCTGTTCCGACGGCGTCGCAGCCGGCGCGTCCTTGCGATCGGTCGGATCATCGTCCTGTGCGCCGCCGGTTGAATCCGATGGTGGCGAGTTGCCGGCTTTCGACGGATCCTTGTCATCCTTGTCCTGCTCGCCCTGTGGTTGCGCGTCGGATTCCGGCTGTTCCTGCTGGCCGTCCTTGCCCTTGTCGTTCTCGCCTTCCTGCGGATCATTCTGTCCATCCTGATCCTGCCGCTCGTCCTGCGTGTCGCTCTTTTGCTGATCGGCAGACTTGTCCTGCTGCGCCTGCTTGCGGTCGCCCTGGTTTCCGTCCTTGCTTCCCTGCTGATTCTTCTGCTGATCCGATTGCTGGCGCTTTAGCCAATCCGCAACGGCCTGCTTGTTGGCACGCGCGTCTTCCATCTGCGGATTTGCCGCGAGGGCCTCGTCGAAGGCTTTCAGCGCTTCGTCGTACTTCCCTTCCCTGGCGAGTGAATTGCCGCGGTTGTAGTGCGCGTCGGCACCTTGCAGCTGCGCATAGGATTCACTGGCGGCACTGAAATCCTCTGCGCGATACGCGGCACTGCCGCGCAAGGCGGGGTCCTGCGCCAGCCCTTGCGCACGCGCGGCTTCACCGGCAGCCAGGGCTTTCGCCGCTTGCTGGTCGGGCCGCTGCCAGAGGTCGACGAAATCGAAAGCCATGGCCTGCCGAGCAGGGGAAACCATGCATAACGCAACGGCCATCAGCCAGCCACGCCGAAATCCGAGCAAGGCAAGTGGCAAGACCAGCAACAGGAACCACGGCCCTCGATCCCGGTAGCGGTCACTCAGCAGCCGCCCATCGACATCGTTGCGTCGAGCATCGGGGCTGGCGTGGTCGATCACGAACAGGGCATCGAGATCGGCATGATCGGTTGTCAGCGTTGCATAGCGCCCGCCGCCTGCTTCGGCCAGTGCGCGCAATCCGCTTTCGTCGAGCCGGGGAAGGACGATGTTGCCCTTGGCATCCTGCAGGAATCCGCCTTGCGGCAACGGCACCGGCGCACCCTTGTCGGTGGCGACTCCGAGCACCGATACGATGAGTCCCTTGGCGTGCGCGCTGCGTGCCGCGGCAAGTGCGCGCGCACTGGCGCTGTCGGCCAGCAACAGGAGCTCGCCTTTCGCCAGTCCGGCCTGCTCGATCAGGCGCTGGGCCTGTTCGATGGCCTTCTCGGTTGCATTGCCGACCACGGGCATCACGCCCGGATCGAGCGCATCGATCAGGTTGCGCACGGTGTTCACATCATCGGTCAATGGCGCTGCAACGAAGGCATCGCCCGAATAGCCGATCAGGGCAGTCTGCATGTCGCGACTGTCCTTGAGGATGTCATTGAGCTTGTATCGTGCGCGCTCGAGGCGCGTTGGCTTGACGTCCGCCGCGAGCATGGTCGGCGCAAGTTCGATCGCAAGCACGCGCGCCGCATCGTTGCGGTAGAGCGGCATCGCTTCACGCTCCCAGGCCGGTCCCGCCAGCGCGATCGTGGCCAGCACCCACGCGACTGCCGCCAGCCAGGGTCCGCCGCTGCGCGCGCGTTCGATCATCGACTCGATCAAGTGCGGAAGCAGATGCGCATCGACCGCAGCACGCCAGTTGCCGCCCTCGCTGCGCACATGGCGCCAGGCCCATCCCACCAATGGCAGCAACAGCAGGGCAAGCAACCATGCCGGGCGCAGGAAATGGAATTCGGACAAGCTGCTCATGGCGCTTCCTGCAGCCTGAGCCGACGCGCCAATAGCCAGGGCAGCATCAGCGCCAGCAGCGCGAGCACCATCGCGGCCGCCAGCGGCAGCGCGTAGATCTCTTCGACAGGGCGCAGCGTCTGGACGTTGTCGGCGACCGGCTCCAGCTGGTCGATTTCGCGATAGATGCCTGCCAGTTCCGCAGTATCGCGTGCCCGGAAGAACTTGCCGCCGGTCTTTTCGGCCATCGATGAAAGCATGCCTACGTCGAGATCGGCCGAAGGATTGACCATCCGGCTGCCAAAGAAACTGTCGACACTGATCGCCTCGGCACCGATGCCGACGGTGTAGATGCGCAAGTCGTTGGCAACCGCGAGTTCGATCGCCTTCTGCGGATCGAGTTCGCCGGCATTGTTGACGCCATCGGTGAGCAGGATCAGCACGCGTTGCTGCTGTGGACGCTCGAGCAGGCGCTTGACCGCGAGGCCCACCGCGTCGCCGATGGCGGTCTCGCGACCCGCCAGGCCGATGGCGGACTCGTCAAGCTGCCTTGCGACGGTTTTCAGATCGAAGGTCAACGGGGTCAGCAGATAGGCGCGTGAACCGAACAGGATCAGGCCGACGCGATCACCTGTCCTGCGCTCGACGAAATCCGATGCGATCAACTGCACCGTCTCGAACCGGTTTGCGGCACGATTGCCGATCTGCATGTCCTCGATGCTCATGCTGCCCGAGGTATCGACCGCGAGCATGAGGTCCCGTCCGCTGCGCGGAATGTCCTCCGGTTCTCCGAGCCATTGCGGGCGCGCGGCCGAAAGCACGAGCAGACACCAGGCCAGCAAGGCGAGTGCCCGGCGCCACGGCGGCACGGCGGAAACATCCGCGGCCTTGGGCAAGGTGAATCCGGCATGGGGCAATCGCAGGGAGGCAGACAGTGCGCCACGCGCGTGCGGCAGCAACCACGCCACCAGCAGCGGCGACGGCAACAGGACCAGCATCCATGGCCAGGCGAGCTCAAGCACGATGGACCTGCCTCGACAATGCCGTTGCCAGCCATCGGCGCGTCAGGTCGAGCAAGGCTTCGGCGTCAATCGCGATCTCGCGCCGATAGGGCCCATCGAGGATCACGCGCCCGGGCCCATTGGAGAACCCGTCGCCGTGCATCTTCGAATCGAGGAACGCAAGCCAGGCTTCGCCGCGCAGGCTAGGCGCACCAGCGTCGAGCAGGCGACTGGCCCGCCGCAGCAACCCGGAAATCGCCGCCGCGAGGGAGGGTGCGTCTTCGGGCGCGCCATGCGTCGCTGCGATGCGCTCGAGTTCGGCCTGCACGCTGCGTTGCCAGCGGCGCACGCGAAGGCGCCGGCGCAGGTGAACCGCGGCATAAATCGTTGCGGCGACGAGCAGGATGGCAAGCAGCCACCAGCCTGGCGCGGGCGGCCACCAGGACGGGTCCGGCGGCATGTGGATATCGCGCAGGGTTGGCCCGGCCGCGTTCATGCCGATGAATCCTTCGGACCCTGCATGCGCGCGGTGAACGGCGCAAGCGAACGACGCAGGTCGGCGTCGGTGGCCAGTTCAACGACACGCGCTCCAAGACGCGTGAACTCGCTGCGGACGCGCTCGCGGACGAGCGCGAAATGCCGTGGCCATTCGCTGCGCAATTGACGATCATCGAAATCCAGCATGTGCCGCGCCCCACCCGCACTCAATGCGTAGCGACCCGGCGGCGGTGGCGCCTGTTCAAGGGCATCCGTGACGAGGATGCAACCCAGCTCATGACGTCCAGCGCAGCGGGCAAGCGTGGCCCAGGCCGCCTGATCGGCGCTGAAGCCGTCGCTGATCAGGATCAGGCGCATGCCTGGACGCAACAGTCGGCGCGCGCGTTCGAGTCCACTCGCCAGCGATTCGTGTTCTGCGCGCGCAGCTTGATCCCAATCGCGCAGCGAACGCAGGACCTGAAGGACGCCGCGTCGGCCGCTGGCCGGCTTCACCTCGCCGTGGATACCGCCACCAAACCCGATTGCACCAACCCGATCACCGGATGCCGTGGCCATCCATGCGAGCAGGCTGGCCGCACGTGCCGCCTGCACGCTCTTGAAGCGTACGCGCGTGCCGAATCGCATGCCGGGGTTCTGGTCGACCATCAGCAACAGGCCGTGCTCGCGCTCTTCCTCGAACAGCTTGGTATGGGCGCGACCGCTGCGTGCGGTCACACGCCAATCCATGTGACGGATATCGTCGCCGGGTTGATAGATGCGTGATTCGCGGAAGTCGACACCCCGTCCACGCCATCGCGAAGCATGCAGGCCGGTGCGCGCCGCCGCGCTGCGTCGTACTTCAGCCAGGGCGGTACCGCGAGCCTGTGCGGAAAGGGCGAGCAGTTCGTCGAGCGCGACGTGGATTCCGGGTGCGGGATTTGTGTTCGGTTGACTCATTCGAATCCAGAGCGTGGCGCGATGCCGGGATTGATCCTGTGTGGCGACGTGGCGTGCCGCCGTTGTCGCAAGCGCGGCTGTGAGCAGCGAACGCCGATCGGTTTCGCCTCTTACTACGGTAGCGGCAGGCGTTCGAGCAGGCGTTCGATCGCGTGGTCGCTGCTGATACCTTCGGCTTCCGCTTCATAGGTCATCAGCACGCGATGGCGCAGGACATCGGCGGCGATCGCATGCACGTCTTCCGGCGACACGTAGTCGCGCCCGCTCAACCACGCATGCGCGCGCGCGCAGCGATCAAGCGCGATCGTTCCGCGCGGACTCGCGCCGAACGCGATCCAGCGCGCCAGTTCCGCGCCGTAGGGTGCCGGCGAGCGCGTCGCCAGCACGATCTGGACGATGTAGTTCTCGAGTGCGGGCGCCAGATGCATGTCGAGTACTTCGGCGCGCGCGGCAAACACCTGCGCCTGGCTCAGCACCCGGCCAGGCGATTTCGTCTCAATGAGTCCTTCGCGTGCCCGCGTGCGCGCAAGCTCGAGGATCTCGGCTTCCGCCGCGGCGTCCGGATAACCGATACGCACGTGCAGCAGAAAGCGGTCAAGCTGCGCCTCGGGCAATGGATACGTCCCTTCCTGCTCGATCGGGTTCTGCGTCGCCATGACCAGGAACAGCCGCGGCAGCGCAAAGGTATTGCGGCCCACCGTGATCTGCCGCTCACCCATTGCTTCGAGCAGGGCCGACTGGACTTTCGCCGGAGCCCGGTTGACCTCGTCGGCGAGGATGACATTGTGGAACAGCGGCCCGCGCTGGAACTCGAACTCGGCGGTTTGCGGACGGTAGATCTCGGTGCCGGTCAGATCGGCAGGCAGGAGATCGGGCGTGAACTGGACACGATGGAAATCCGCTTCGATACGCGAAGCCAGTTCCTTGATTGCCGTGGTCTTGGCCAGGCCTGGCGCGCCTTCAACGAGGAGATGTCCGTCGGCAAGCAGGGCGATGAGGAGGCGATCAACGAGCGCCTTCTGGCCGATGATGCATTGTGCAAGCTCGTCGCGGAGTCGGGCAAAAGCCGTCGCGGCTGACATCGATTCAGGCATGTCCATGATTCAATCGTGATTGTTCCGGGAAGGGTATTGAACGATTACGTCGGGATGTGACCGCGGCTGCGCCTGAAAGTTGCCCGTCCCAGCGGGTTCGCGCACCGCTCAACCTGCATCGAGTACGGCCTGCAGCGACACCGGCTTGCCTACCAGCCAGCCTTGCGCATAGTCGCAACCCAGCGCCTTGAGGGCCTCAAGCTGCTCGACCGTCTCGACACCCTCGACGATCATTTCGCAGCCCAGCGCATTGGACATCGCGACTATCGCGCGGACCAGGGCCAGACCGCGAGGCTGATCGAGCGCGCGCGTGAAACCTTGGTCGAGCTTGATTCGATCGAAGTCGAGCGTCAGCAGCGGACCGAGGTTCGAAAAGCCCGTCCCGAAGTCGTCGAGTGCCACCTGCATGCCGGCCGCATGACAACGATCGAGCAGGTTGCCGATCAGGGCCTGATTGAACACGAGACTCTCGGTGATCTCGATTTCGAGCCGGTCCGGCGGCAGATCGCGATCCCTGAGATGGGTCAGCATGCGATCGACCAGGTCAGGGTCTTCCAGTTGCCGCGCCGATACGTTGAGCGCGATGAAGGGCAACGGGCTGTGGCCGCGCTTGCGCAGTTCAACCAGCATGTCGCAGACACGCGCAAGCACATAGTTGCCGACCGGGACGATCAGCGAGGTTTCTTCGGCGAGGCGGATGAATTCGTTCGGCGATACCTGGCCGCGCTGCGGATGTTGCCAGCGGATCAATGCCTCGTAGCCGGCAATCGTCGACGACGCGATGTTCTGTATCGGCATCAGGCGAACCTCCAGCTCATCGCTCTGCAATGCCGCGCGCAATTCACTCTCGAGCCGGATCTTGTCGAACGCGTGCGTGTCGTCCTGCGCGCTCGCCGACTGCTCGCCTTCAACGTCGCCGGTCAGGGTCGCCAGTGCGGAGCGGTAGCGCGTCAACTGGCTCATCAACAATGCGCGCACAACCGGGTCGGCGGCGGCGAGGCGCTCGGCGAACTGGTCGCGGTCGATCGGCGTCAGGACACAATCGCTCAGCGCGGATGCCGTCGCCGAGCGCGGCGCCGAATCGATCACGGCCATCTCACCGAGCAGCGCGCCCGGCCCCAGTTCGCCGAGTACGCGGATCTCGCCATGCTGGATCGTGCTGATGCACACGCGGCCCGATTCGATCAGGAATGCAGTCGTCGGCGCGTCATCCTCGGCGAAAATGATTTCACCGGCCTTGATGGTTCTGCGCGGGGTAGACGTTTCCATGGCTTGCCCTCTGACACTCCTGCGGATTGTGTCAGATGCCGGTCGGGGGCGTTACTGCGAGACGACGCCGATGATTCCGATTTCCGTCACCGCAATGAAAAAGGGCCGCTTGCGCGGCCCCTTTTTCCAATTTCTGACATCAGCCTTTCGTGCTTAGGGGCAGGGGCTGAAGCCACCGCAATCGGCCGTTTGGATGACGCCGTTGAACGACACGGATGCGCTCAGCCCTTGCGGAGTCGTGTATGTGCATACACCGCTTCCCGAGACGGGCGGCGTCGTCGGCGTGCCCGGGACGATGAAGTTCGATGCTGTAACGGTGTGTGTCGTCGACCCCGCCGGTCCAGTCACACCGCCGAACGTCGCCGGTGCTATCGTGGCCCCCGCGCCACCCGAAGCCGTGCAGGCGCCTGTAATGGCGACTCCAGGAATCGCGCTGCCGCCTGTATCGCGGGCCGTGATAGTTATCGTACGCGTGATGCCCGCGGCCGGAACGGTAATGGCACTCGGAGCGACCTGCAACGTAGCCAAATTCACGATGATGTTAACGCTCGTGGTGAGCCCGCCGAGCGAAAAGGTCAGCGTGCCGCTCGCCTCGGTCTCGGTACTCGCGGTGAGCCCTGACGTCACGACATGGGCAATCGCGCAACCGTTGGCTCCCGTGCTTGTGCCAAGGATCCCACTCCCGCTGACTCCGTCCACGGAACCGGTGCCCTGCGTCAACTGGAACGAGAAGCCTATACGCGCGCGCTGGAGCGGAGCGAGCATCGCGTCATACAGACACACTTGCACCTGCTCGCTTCGATTGCCGATTATTGGCGACGGCGATGCCACGATCGTCCCCGGCGCAAGGCCCGGATACGAACCGATCTCGGCATCCGTCACACGCTTGG
This sequence comes from Pseudomonadota bacterium, assembly GCA_029561145.1. GTDB lineage: Bacteria > Pseudomonadota > Gammaproteobacteria > Xanthomonadales > Rhodanobacteraceae > Dokdonella. Next base: position 91,150 of record JAKQJM010000057.1, on the reverse strand, counting down.
CGCCACCAGTGACCGTGTCGACGCTCTCACCCTGCGCCCAGATCACGTTGAGATAACCCAACGTCGAGATCGTGTAGTTGAGATTCGCCGACGCACGGCCGATGTCGTTCGTGACGCCGGTCGCCGTGATGTTGCCGTGCTCGGCACGCGCAACCACATACGGCAGCACCGGTCCGTAGTTCACGGTACTCCCGGTCGTGTTGTTCAGATTGAAGCTCGACGATGTATTGAGGCTGGTCTGCGAGTTGATCCGCTGCACGGTCAGCGCGCTTTCGAGGTCACTGTTACCCTGGACCTCCTTGCCGAATACGACCAGTACATCGCCAGGACCCGCACCGCCGCCGCCCGTGACGAACTCACCGGACACGGAAGTGAACAGGGTGCCGCCTTCCTGTGCGTCGCCATCGCTGCCGGACATCGAGAATTCATCGGCGGCGACGTTGAACGGTTCATCGACAACGCCAAAACGGATGACGGTGCCCGGAACGACCGGATTGCCCTGCCTGTCCTTGGCCAATGCACTGACAGTCAGACTGTAGGTGGCATCGGGATCGGGCGGGATGCCATCGTCGCCCGGCGGTTCGAGGTCGGCCGGCGGCACGACACCATCCGACACGCGATTCACGCGCAGCGCATTGATGATCGGAGATGCCAGGGTCAGGCTGAACAGCTTGCCGTCAGAAACCACAACCGTTGTCGTGGCCGAGATGGCATCGCCGATTCCATTGGAAACGTTGTTGTCGCTGCGATCGACCGTCGCACGGATCTGGATCGGGCCTTGCGTGGTGCCCGCCTGGAACGAAGCCGTTGCGATGCCGTTGATTGTCTGGCTGCTTACGCTGGGGCCGGTCGCGGGACCCGTCGACGATGTCGTCGAAAGGATTGCACCGCCCGTGCTTCCTACGATCTCGAAACGGACATTGTCGACAGCACCGGGATTCGGCACGGGCTGATTGGCACCGTCGCGCACCTGCACCCTGATGACCGAGTTGGTCGAGCCACCGGATCCAGGAATGTACACGCTGGCCGGGCTCGGGCTGATGTCGAGGGCCGCCGGCAGCGGGGTGGTGCCCGCGACCGTGAAGACGAGCGTCTTGGTAACCGTCTGGTTGGTCGACGGATCCGTCGCCGATGCGGTGATGGTCGAAGTCCCCGCGACGTCATACGAGGTCGCGAAGAACACATACGAGCCGTTGTTGGTCGTATCGTGGAACGAAACGAAACGCTGCGCGAGTTCGTTGATGTCCGTCGTCGTCGGGTCATCCGGCGAGGAAAGACTGACCGTGCTCGGCGAGCTGGTCGTGAACGTTGCATCGTTGGTCAGCGCCGTGATCACACCGGCATTGTTGCGGTACGTGAATGCAACCTCGGCCATGTACGGCGAGCCGGGATACGGCAGCACATTGTTCGGATTCAGTGGCAACGTCGTGCGCGTGGTCGTCAGCGTGATCGTGCCGTTCAGGGGCGGCCCGACTGCACCGCCGTCACCGCCGCCGCCGCCGCAACTGGCCAATGCCAGGCTGGCAAACAGCAGTCCAAGCGTCTTTGTAGGGAATTTCATCTTGGTTTTCTCCAGGATCGCAATAGGTTCTCGTCACACGTCACTTCGGTGAACACCTCGGGATGTCACCTGCCCCTGGACGCTTATTTCAGACTTTCACTAAGAATTCGTGGCGTGACAAAGATCAGCAGCTCCGCCTTCGTATCAGTGCGCCCGGTCTTCTTGAACAGGTTGCCAAGAATCGGCACGTCGCCGAGGAACGGGACCTTGGTCAGGTCGTCGCGCTTTTCGACTTCGTAGACACCGCCAAGGACCACGGTCTGGCCGTTGTCAACGAGCACCGACGTGTTGATCTCGCGCTTGTCGATGATCGGCACCTGGCCACCACCCGGATTGTCGATGTAGCGGTTGACCGCATCCTTCTTGACGCCGAGATTGAGCACGACGCGATCGTCGGCCGTAATGGTCGGGGTGACCTTGAGCTCGAGCACGACTTCCTTGAAGTTGACGGTTGCCGTGCCACCCGCACCACCACCGGAATTCTGGAAGGTCACATAGGCGACTTCCTGACCCTGCTTGATGATCGCTTCCTTCTGGTTCGCGGTCACGACACGCGGACTCGACACCACTTCGCCGCGACCTTCGGTCTGCGCGGCCGAGAGTTCGAGGTCGAGCAGATAGTCGGCGCCGAGGATGGCAAGACCAAAGCTGCCGGCCGGCGTCGATGCCGGAAGGTTGACGTTGAGCCGGTCATTCAGGTTGGGCACGGCAATGCCACCGCCGCTACCGCCGCCCGACGAGGTCGGTATCGTTCCCGGATTGAAGACCGGCAAGCCGCGGTTTCCGCCAAAACGGTTGTTCAGGGCAAGGTTGCTCATGCGGTCGGTGCCGATTGCAGTTCCCGCGGTCGAGACGACGTTGCCGTTGTTATCCTCGTAGCCGCCACTGATGCCGAACTTGACACCAAGCTCGCGCGCAAACGTATCGGTTGCGATGACGATGCGTGACTCGATCAGCACCTGCTGCACCGGACGATCGAGCACGGCGATCAACTGGCGAATCTCGATGACCTTCTGCGGCGTGTCGCTGACCAGCAGCGTGTTGGTGCGGTCGTCATAGCTGACCGTGCCGCGCTGTGACAGGAATCCACGTTGCTGGCTTGCACCAGCGCTCTGCCCACCACCACCACCACCTGCCTGACTGCCTTTTATGTCCTTGGTCAGAAGCGCGGCAATATCCTTTGCATTGCCGTAGCTGATCGGAATGAAATCCGAAACCAGCTCGACCTTGTCTTCCATCTGCAGGCGCGCGTCGGCAATGGCCTGTTCGCGATCGGCGATCTCCTTCTGCGGAGCCACCCAGATGACATTGCCCTGCTTGCGCTGGTCGAGACCCTTGGCCTGCAGGACGATATGCAGGGCCTGATCCCAGGGCACATTGATCAGGCGCAGCGTGACATTGCCCTGCACGCTGTCGGCAACGACGATGTTGAGATCCGACACATCGGCGATCAGCTGCAACACCGAACGGGTCGGGATGTCCTGGAAGTTGAACGTGACACGGCTGCCGTTAAAGACCGGCTCCGCATTCTTCTTGAGTTTCTCGTCTTCACGCTTGGGCGAAATCTCGACGACGTATTCGTTGCCGGTCTGGTAGGCCAGTTGCTCAAACGGGCCCTGCGCCGTCACGTCGATGCGAACGCCTGTTCCACGCGAACGGGTCTCGATGTACTGCACCGGCGTGGCGAAATCGAGGACGTCGAGACGCTGCGCCTGGGTGGGCGGCAGCTTTACATTGAGGATATCGAGGACGACCTTGTCGCCTTCGCGCCGCAGATCGGCGGCGGCGCCCGGTCCCGAAAAACTGACGACGATGCGCCCTTCTCCGGTCTTGCCGCGGCGGAAATCGACATTGGTCAGTTCGACCGACTGGCTGGCGATCGTCTTGGTCGGGTTCTTGTTTGCCGCTGACGTGGCCGCAACGCTTGCGCCGGCAATGTTGGAGGCGATGCTGACGATCAATTCCTTGCCGTTGATGCGCGTCTCGTAAGAGGCCGGGCGAAACAGGTCGATGACGACGCGCGTCCGACCCGCAGCCTCGACCGTCGAGATTCCCGACGTTGCCCCGGCACCGACTTCGATACGCCGCTGGCTGAGCGCATTGCGCGTGTCGGCCAGGTCCAGTGCAATCCTCGGCGGAGTCTCCGTGGTGAATGCCTGGGGCACCGCAACCGGTTCGGCGAATCGCATCGTGATCTCGACACGCCCGCCGGGTTGCGCGGTATAGGTGAGATCCTCAAGCACGTTTTCGGCCTGCGCCGACACCGCGAAGGTAAGCCCCAGCAACGCGAACAGACCCGCAAAACGGGCCAGTCTTGTCCTTTTTACGGGGTTGCGCCCCTGGAAGTCAGTAGCTGTCGTAGTCATTTTGCTTACCCCCAACGGGTCGGTCATTTCTTGTTGGCATCCGCCAACGAAATCGAGGTTTGGCGCTCTACCCAGCCACCTGTTTGGTTCGGAACCAACTCGACCAGATCGATCTGGCCCTCGTTGATCGCGGTGATGCGTCCGTAATTCTGTCCCACGTAGTTACCCAGATGGACCCGACGAATCACGCCTTCCGGATCCTTCAGCAGGCCTTCGGGAGCGGTGGCGGCCCCCAGCGTGCCGACCATCTTCAGACCATCCAGCGGATAGGCCTCGAGCGGCTCGGGAGTCCGGTTCTGATCCGGCCTCGGCCCGGCCTCGGCCTGCTTTTCTTCCTCGTCGCTGCTCGGCAAGTCGAACGGATCCCGGTCATCCGGCGCGCGCAACGTGTACTCGAACGTCTCGAAGGTCTTGATGACCGGAGGAGGCTCCAGCGGAGCACCTTTCTTTGCTTTTTCCTGTTGCACCCATGCCTCGACCTCGCGCGTTCCGGACATGCATCCGGATAACGCCACCAGTACGAGTGTTGCAACGAGGATTCGGGGAACGCCGGCATTCGACATGCTCATGTCACTCCCCTCCCTTGGCTGCGGGCTTGGCCTTGGCCGGCTTCTTGGCCCCCTTGCCCTTCGGGGCGTTGGCCGCCTCGTAGGTATCGATCTCGTCGTTGTCCATGTAGCGATAGGTCTTGACCGTACCTTCGAGCGTCAAGGTGCCACCCGCCGCTGGAATCTTGCTGTTCTTTGCAGGCGTACCCTTCGTTCCGCTCGGCCGCAAGGACACGTCGTGCATGGTAAGGATCACGACACGTGGCAGTGAAGCCACCTTGCTGATGAAGGTGCCGAACTCGTGATAGGTGCCGACCATGCGCAACTGGATCGGCTTTTCCGCGTAGAAACCCTTCATCGCTTCGGGACCGGGCTGGAACAACTCGTTGGAGATGCCGGCACCGAGCGCTGCTTGAGATATCTCGAGGATCAGCTTCGGCATCTCGGTCTTGCCGGGAAGCTGGTTGATCATCTGCTGCAACTCGTCGGTCATGTCCTTGAGTTGCTTCTCGTAAGCTTCGAGATTGACCACCTGGGCCTGTTTGGTGACGAAATCGGCACGCAATCCGACTTCCTTCTTCTCGGCACGCTCGAGTTCCTCCTGTTGCACGCTGATCTGGAACCACCAGCCGAGGAAGAGGATGACGGCCACGATCAGGAAGGCGAAGAAACCCTTGATCGACTTTGGCCAGTTGCCGACATTGTTGCGATCGAGATTGCGCAGATCATCGAAGAAACTCATGGCTTCTTCTCCTCTGCGGCAGGTTTGCCAGGCGGCGATTTGGCGTTGAGCTGCGCAGCCGCCGAATTGAGCTGCTCACCCAGATCAGCCGGCTTTGCGGCATCCTTGGGATCGGTTGCGACGGCGGACGTGGCATCGGCCCCGGCAATCGGCTTGCCATCGGCGTCCGTGGAGCCTGCCGGGTCCTCGGACTTCTTCGTGGTCACCGAAAGCGAGAAGACATAGGGCATCTTCTTGTCCGCGCCTGGCGCACCTTCCTTGCTCTCGATCTTGGCCAGATCGGTCTTGCCGAGATAAGGAGAGTTCTCCAGGGATTTCATGTATGTGGCAACACGTGTACTGGATTCCGCAACGCCCTCAAGGGTCAACTTGTCGCCGGCCTGCTTGAGTGAAGTGAGGCGCGTGCCCTCGGGAATGGTCTTGGCGAGCTGATCGAACAGATGAACCATCTGCGATCGATTCGACTGCAGATCCTCGATGATCTGCTTGCGCGCCAGCAGCTGGGTGCGGACACGCTCCAGGTTCTTGATGGTTTCGATCTTTTCGTCGAGCAGCTTGATCTGCTTTTCGAGATAGGTGTTGCGATCACCCTGGTTTTCGATGCGCTGTCCCATCCAGTAGGACGCGCCGAGGAAGACGAGGATGGCGGCGACCGCAGACGCCGCGAGCATCATGTAGAACTCGCGTTCGCGCTGCTTGCGCCTGTCGGCCCGCCAGGGCAGTAGGTTGATTCTGGCCATCAGTCGAAACTCCTCATCGCCAGCCCGCATGCGATCATCAGAGCCGGAGCGTCCTGGGCCAGGGTCTGCGCCTGCACACGCGACGAGAGCGACATGTTCGCAAGCGGGTTGGCCACCAGGCAGGGCACACCGAGCTGCTCCTCGACCATGTCGGCAACGCCGGTGATCGATGCGCAGCCGCCCGCGAGGACAATCTGATCGACACGGCTGTATTCGCTGCCGGCAAAGAAGAACTGCAGAAGACGACTGATCTGCTGGACCATCGCTTCCTTGAACGGTTCGAGCACTTCGATCTCATAGGATTCGGGCAGGCCGCCCTGGCGCTTGGCAAGGCCCGCCTCCTCGTAGCTGAGTCCGTAGCGACGCATGACCTCATCGGTCAGTTGCTTGCCGCCGAAGACCTGCTCGCGCGAGTAGATCGTGCGCTGATTGCGCAGCACGATCAGGGTGGTCATCGTCGCCCCGACGTCGATCACCGCTACCACGGCATCCTTCGGTACCGACAATTGGTCGGCGATCAGGCGGAAGGCGTTTTCCATCGCGAACGCCTCGACATCCATCGTCTTAGCGGCCAGGCCACCCAGATCGAGAGCAGCGACGCGCAGATCGACGTTCTCGGTGCGAGATGCGGCGAGCAGCACGTTGACCATGTCAGGGTTGTCCTTGACTGGCCCCAGCACCTCGAAATCGAGACTTACTTCCTCGATCGGGTACGGGATGTACTGGTTGGCCTCGATCTGGATCTGCGCTTCCATGTCCTCTTCGGACAGGTCGGCAGGCATCGGCACGATCTTGGTGATGACCGCAGAGCCCGCCACCGCGGCCGCGGCAGACCGAGTCTTGGCCCCCGATCGGCTGAGCGCGCGACGAATCGCATCGCCCACAGCCTCCACTTCAACGATGTTTTTTTCGACGACGGCGTTCGGCGGCAAAGGCTCGACGGCGTAGTGTTCAACGCGGTATCGACCGCCAGCCTGACCTAGTTGCAACAGCTTAACGGCCGTTGAACTGATGTCGACTCCGATCAGAACCGGTGCTTTAGGAGTGAAGAGTCCCACTACTTTTTCCCCTTCCCACGCGCCCTTACGAGCGAAACATGTGTTTTCACATTAAATCTAAAACTTAACCAATTGGCAACAGGGAGCGTGCAAATAGTCGATCCCGTCGCGAAAACAACCCGAAAAAGCCCGATCCGGACACCGTTCAGCCACTTTCGCTGATCGGAAAACCCCATTCGACCTATACTCTGTCGATTGCTTACCGCTCCTTCCTTGAATGCCATCACAAGTCGCGTCCGCTGCATGAAAATCTTTTTCCGCCTCGCCCGCTACGCCCTCTACCTTGGTCTGGGCGGCGCCCTGCTCGGCTGTCTCGCCCTCGGCATTGCCTACTGGCTGATCTCTCCGCGACTGCCTTCGGCGGCGACGCTGAAGGATGTGCGCCTGCAGGTCCCGCTGAAGGTACTGTCCGCTGATGGCAAGCTGATGGCGACATTTGGCGAGACGCGGCGCATCCCGATCACGATGAAGGATGTACCGGACCGCCTGAAATACGCGGTGCTTTCCGCCGAGGACGCGGATTTCTACAGCCACTCCGGCATCGATATCGGCGGGATCGCGCGTGCGGTCTGGCTGGTCACGACTACCGGCAGCAAGCACGTCGCGGGCGGCAGCACGATCACCCAGCAGGTTGCGCGACAGTTTTTCCTGAGCCCCGAAGTCACCTATACGCGCAAGCTCTCCGAGATCTTCCTGGCTTTTCGCATCGAGAACGCGATGAGCAAGGACGAGATACTCGAGCTCTACTTGAACAAGAGCTTTTTCGGCAATCGCGCCTATGGGATCGCGGCGGCGGCCGAGTTCTACTACGGCAAGACGCTCGGCCAGCTGACCCAGGCCGAGTGCGCGATGCTGGCGTCGCTGCCGAAATTCCCGTCGACCGGCAATCCGATCAACAACCTGCCGCGCGCCATGCTGCGCCGGGCCTATGTACTCGGGCGCATGCTCGATCTCGGCCACATCGACAAGGCGGCCTACGAGCTCGCCATGGCGGAACCCGACCAGTCCTTCGCCCACGAGCCTCCGATCGAGATCGAAGCATCGTATGTCGCCGAGCTGGTGCGCCAGGAAGCCATCGAACGCCTCGGCAACGAGGCCCTCAATGACGGTTACGTGATTCGTACGACGATCGATTCCAGCGATCAGGAGGCTGCCAATCAGGCGCTTCGCGACTCGTTGATCGACTATGACCAGCGCCATGGCTACCGCGGCGCCGAAGCCCATTCCGAAGTGCCGGCCGATGCGAAGCCCGAAGATCTCGCCAGTTTGATCGACGGCTACCGCACGGTCAGCGGCCTGATTCCCGGTGTCGTCAGCCAGATCGGCAGCGAGGAAGCCATGGTCCAGTTGCTCGACGGGCAGACGGCCGCGCTGGATCTGGCCGCGGTGAGCTGGGCCAGACCGTATGTGGACGACAGTCGACGCGGCCCGGCACCGAAGCGGGTCGACGAAGTGCTCAAGCTCGGCGACATCATCCGCGTCGTGCGCAATGACGAAGGTGCGTGGCAGCTTGCGCAGATTCCGGCCGTGCAAGGCGCCATGGTCGGCCTTGAACCTGATGATGGCGCGATCCGTTCGATGATCGGCGGCTTCAATTTCGCGCGCAGCAAGTACAACCGGGCTACCCAGTCGAGTCGTTCTGCAGGCTCCAGCTTCAAACCTTTCATCTACTCTGCCGCGTTCGACCACGGCTTCACCCCGGCCTCGGTGGTCAATGACGCCCCGCTGGTCTTCCCCGATGTTTCGAGGCCGAACGGCTTGTGGACGCCGTCCAACGACGACGGCAAGTTCGACGGACCGATCCGCCTGCGTGAGGCACTGGTCCAGTCGAAGAACCTCGTGTCGGTGCGCCTGCTCGATGCGATCGGCGTTCACTACGCACACGAGTACGTGACCCGGTTCGGTTTCTCCGCGCAGCAGGTGCCCGAGAACCTGTCGATGGCGCTCGGTACGGCGGCCGTGTCACCGCTTTCGATGGCGCGTGGCTATGCGGTGATCGCGAACGGCGGCTTTCTTGTCGATCCCTACTTCATTGCCGAAATCACCGATCGCGATGGAAAGTCGCTTTACCGCGCCGATCCGTTGCGCGCCTGTCGCGACTGTCCTCAACGCATCCTCGAGGAAGAACACGAAAGGAGCACGTCCAATCCGACGACCCCGGGTACCGCCTTCAGTCCGATCGCGAGCGCCCACGCCGCGGCTGACATCCCGGCTGGCGGCAATGGCGAGCCACGGCTTGCACCCCGCGTCATCGACGCACGCAATGCCTTCCTCGTCACCTCGCTGATGCGCGATGTGATCAGGCGCGGCACGGGCTCGGGAGCCATGGTGCTCAAGCGGGGTGATCTGGCCGGCAAGACGGGCACGACCAACGAATACCGCGATGCATGGTTCTCGGGCTTCAATGCAAAGATGGTCGCGACCGCGTGGGTCGGTTTCGATGATTTCAGCTCGTTGGGAAGTCGCGAATTCGGCGCCAAGTCGGCGCTGCCGATCTGGATCGGATTCATGCGCGCCGCACTGCGCGACATGGACGAGCAATCGTTCGACATGCCGCCTGGCATCACGACTGCACGCGTCGATCGCAACAGCGGGCTGCTTGCGCCTGCCGGGGATCCGGATTCGATCACCGAGTTCTTCAAGACCGAGGACGTGACCCAGCTAGCGACACGCCCCGATCAGCAGGAAGAAGAACAACGCGAGGCCTACGACGTCTTCTGATGGGTCGCGACGTTCAGGACAATTCGTCGAATCTGCAGCGACGCATCGCCATCGAGGCAGCCAGGCTGATCGCCGAACAGGGAATGCGCGACTATCACGCGGCCAAGCTCAAGGCCGCCTCAAGGCTCGGCCTCTCCGGCAGCGCGCCGTTGCCGCGCAACAGCGACATCGATGCCGCGTTGCGAGAGCATCAGCGTCTTTTCCAGAGCCGGTCCCAGCCGCGCCAACTTGCGCGCCTGCGCGAAACCGCGGTCGAGGCAATGCGCTTCTTTGCGGCTTTCGAGCCACGCCTGGTGGGCGCTGTCCTGGATGGCAGCGCCGATGAATTCTCAGCCGTGTGCCTGCACCTGTTCACGGACAACCTGCGCGAGATCACGGACCTGCTGGCGGATTCGGCGATCGCCCACGAGCAGCAGGATCGCCGCATGCGCCTCGGCGCGGGCATCGAGATCGAGGTACCCGCGATCGTGTTCGCCGCGGACGGGATCACGATCGATGTGAGCGTGTTTGCGGTCGATGGATTGCGTCAGGCACCGCTCGACCGCATCAGCGAACGGCCGATGCGCCGCGCGACCCTGACAAGCCTCACCGATCTCATTGCCCAGTTCGGCCAGGCAAGCGACGCAGAATCAAGTCGATGAGCCTATGCAGCGACCCGATTCCGCGCCCGGATACGCTCAGCGCTTTTCCAGAGCCACGTAATCGCGCTCGACCGCGCCGGTGTAGACCTGGCGTGGGCGGCCGATCTTCGCATCTGGGGTGACCTGCTGCTCGAGCCAATGGGCGACCCAGCCGGCAGTGCGCGCGATCGCGAACATCACGGTGAACATTTCGGTCGGAATCTTCAGCGCCTTGTAGATGATGCCGGAATAGAAATCCACGTTCGGATAGAGCTTGCGCTCGACGAAATATGAATCCTTGAGCGCGACTTCCTCTAGCGCCATGGCCACATCGAGCAGTGGATCCTTGATGTTGAGGTCGGCAAGCACCTTGTGCGTCATCTCGCGGATGATCGTCGCGCGCGGATCGAAATTCTTGTAGACGCGATGGCCGAATCCCATCAGGCGGAAGCCCGAATCCTTGTCCTTTGCACGCGTCACGGCCGAGGCGACATTCTTCGCATCGCCGATATCGGTCAGCATCGACAGCACGGCCTCGTTGGCACCGCCGTGCGCGGGCCCCCACAACGCGGCAATCCCCGCTGCGACACACGCATAAGGATTGGCGCCGGTGGAGCCGACAAGACGCACCGTCGACGTCGACGCGTTCTGTTCGTGGTCAGCATGCAGGATGAACAGCAGGTCGAGCGCCTTGGCAACAACCGGATTCAGATCCAGCGGTTCGCTCGGCACCTCGAACATCATGTGCAGGAAACGCGTCACATACTCGAGGTTGTTGCGCGGATAGCGCACGGGCCAGCCCACCGACGATCGATAAGCCGCTGCGGCGATGGTCGGAACCTTGGCGATGAGGCGTATCGCGGCGAGCCTGCGCTGCTCCGGATCGTCCATGTCGAGGGTGTCGTGATAAAACGCCGACAGTGACGCCACCGATGCGCAAAGCATCGCCATCGGGTGGGCGTCGTAGTGGAAGCCGTTGAGAAAATTCTTCTGCGCCTCATGCATCATCGTGTGATGCGTGACTTCATGCTCGAACTTGCTGAACTCGTCCTTGCTCGGTAATTCGCCGTTGATCAGCAGGTATGAGGTCTCGAGGAAACTCGAGTGCTTTGCAAGCTGCTCGATCGGATAGCCCCGGTACATCAGGACACCCTTGTCGCCATCGATGAAGGTGATCGCGCTGCGCGTGCTCGCGGTCGAGACAAAACCGGGGTCGTAGGTGAAATAGCCGGTGTCCTTGTTGAGCTTGCCGATATCGAGGGCCGGATCTCCGAGCGTGCCGGTTACGATGGGCAAGGACGTGTTGCGACCCGTGCTGGTATCGGAGAGTTGAACGGATTTGTCGGACACGGCGAACTCCTGTGGCAGGTTTCGGGCTACCGGCTCGTCAGCCAGCGGCAGAAAATCGAGGGTCGTGCGGCGAACCCGCAGCATCGGGCGTGCCTGCAAACCGGCACATACGCACCCGCACCCAGCAGCCGATTATTGCATAGCACAACGTGCGCGGCAGTGCCGAACGTCCGTTGAAATGGCTGAAACGCAAACGCCGGCGCGAGGCCGGCGTCTACATGCAACTGGGAGACGGATTGCTCTATTTGGCGTAACGACGGCGGAACTTGTCGACGCGACCACCGGCATCCACGGTCTTCTGCTTGCCGGTGTAGAACGGGTGCGAATGGCTCGTGATATCGACCTTGATCAAGGGATAGTCCTTGCCATCCGTCCACTTCACGGTTTCCTTTGCCGACATCGTCGAGCGGGTCAGGAACGAGAAGTCGCTGGACAGGTCCTGGAAAACGACGGGCTGGTATTTGGGATGGATATCGGGCTTCATTGGACGGTACCGTTTGCCGGGCGGGCCCGGGAGAAAAGAGCGCGAGTATAACGGTTTGCGGTTTCGCCGCGCAAGCCGACCGCCACGCGCATTCCTCCTGCCCCCGCGATTCCGCGCTTCCGGGAGCCATCAGGCCGCGCCGAGGGCAGCCCTGGCCATCTCCTCGAAACGCGCCTGCTTCACGCCAAGCACGATGCGCGCATTGGCTGGAACTCCCATGCGACCCTCCCAATCGACCACGGTCGCACCCCGGGTCAAGTCGCCGCTCAGCTCGATCCCGACGTGGCGTTCCTGTGCGTCTTCGATGATCGCGGGATCAAGCGCAACGGCCATGGCCAGCGCGTCGGCGCTGAGCAGGCGCTCGCGCCCATGCTCGCGCGCCCAGGTCCGCGTGCGTCGCGAGATGGCCGCGTAGAATTTCGCCCGCTCGTTGCCGCTGCATAGCCAGCGCTCGATGTCCCCGTAGTCGAGGCCGTGGCGCAGGGTCGCCTCCCAGTCGACGAGATCGAACATCGGCCAGGAGGAAAAAACGATATGGGCTGCTTCGGGGTCGAAGCCGATATTGAATTCGGCTGGAACCAGATGGGTGTTTCCACGCCCGTTGACCGCGCCGCCCATGACGACCAGGCGCGAAACCCGCTTCGGCAGATCGGGATCCAGACGCAGGGCCAGGGCCAGATTGGTCAATGGCCCCAGTGCAACCACGGTCAACTGCCCGGCGTGCTGGTGACTCAGGCGCAGCATGGCCAGCGTCGCGTGCTCGCTGGCCGCCGCACGCGGCGACAGCGTGTAACCGGTATCTCCGAAGCCATCGGCACCATGGACAAAGGCCGCGTCGGCAGCGCGCAGCACCAGCGGATGTTCGCAGCCGGGATGGACCGGCGTGGCTGCGTCGATCACGTCGACGAGCTTGAGGGCGTTGGCGACGGTATGGCGAAGGCCGACGTTGCCCGCGGCGATCGTCATGGCGACCACCTCGGCGTAGTGATGGGCCATCAGGATGGCCAGCGCATCATCGACTCCCGGGTCCGTGTCGATCAGCAGTTTCATGCGCATGGCCTTGAGGGTGGAATCATTGGCGTGGAAGGCGATTGTTTCAGACACGGCCGTGGTTGTTCCAGCCGACGCACTGGCCGTTTGCCAGGGACAGCCCGTGGAGTGATGGGCGCTCCCGCCGCGCCCAGGCCTCAGGCACCGGCGAAACGGGCAGCGCCGCCTATCCAGCGCGCAACGAGGCGTTCGCACGCGAGCGGGTGCTGATCGAGCATTGCCGCGCCGATCCGCTGGACATCGCCCAGCATCGCTGCATCGCGCGCGAGATCGGCAATACGGAATTCGAGGCGACCGGTCTGTCGGGTGCCAAGCAACTCGCCGGGACCGCGCAACTCGAGATCCTTCTCGGCGATGACGAAACCGTCGCTGGTATCGCGCATCGCGGTCAGGCGCTCGCGCGCCATCGCCGACAGCGGTGGCTGATACAGCAAAACGCAAGTCGATGCCTGGCTGCCGCGACCGACCCGGCCACGCAACTGATGCAGTTGGGCAAGACCGAGACGCTCGGAATTCTCGATGACCATGAGGCTGGCGTTCGGCACGTCGACACCGACCTCGATGACCGTGGTTGCGACCAGCAGGGAAATCCGGCCCGCACGGAAATCATCCATTACAACCTGCTTTTCTCGCGGCTTGAGGCGGCCGTGAACGAGGCCGATGGCAAGTCCTTCGAGCAGGCTCGACAACTCGGCATGGGCAACCTCGGCAGCTTGCGCCTCGAGTTGCTCGGATTCCTCGATCAGGGTGCAGACCCAGTAGACCTGCCGGCCTTCCGCGCAAGCTACACGAATGCGATCGATGACTTCGCCGCGCCGCGAACTGGCCAGGGCTACCGTGGTCACCGGCGTGCGCCCGGGTGGCAGTTCGTCGATCACCGAGACATCGAGGTCGGCGTAGGCGGTCATCGCGAGGGTGCGCGGAATCGGCGTCGCGGTGAGCACGAGCTGGTGCGGCATCGTGATGCCATCGCGGCCTTTTTCGCGCAATGCAAGCCGCTGGTGGACGCCGAAACGATGCTGCTCGTCGATGATCACGAGGCCGAGATTGCGGAACTCCACGGCCTGCTGCATCAGGGCGTGGGTACCGATCACGAGTTGGGCATCGCCGGCCAGGGCGGCCAGCGCGTTCGAGCGCGCCTTGCCCTGGACCTTGCCGGCCAACCAGACCGGTTCGATGCCGAGTGGCACGAGCCAGTCGCGAAGATTGCGCAGATGCTGCTCGGCGAGCAGCTCGGTCGGCGCCATCAGGGCAACCTGGAATCCCGATTCGATCGCCGCCAGCGCGGCTGCGGCAGCCACGATGGTCTTGCCCGAACCGACATCACCCTGGACCAGACGCAACATCGGTTCGGCCAGCGACAGATCCTTCTCGATCTCGACACTGACGCGACGCTGGGCTGCGGTCAGCGCAAACGGCAATGACTTGAGCATCGCCTTGCGCAATTTTCCGCTGCCGCGCAAGCGCGGCGCGGCATGCTCCCTGACCTGCGCACGCAGGCGCCTGAGGCTCAGGTGATGCGTCAGCAGTTCCTCGAATGCGAGGCGTTGCTGGGCCGGATGGATACCCAGCACGAGGGATGCCACATCGGCACCCGCCGGCGGGCGATGCACGAGCAACAGCGCTTCACGCAATGAAAGCAGGCGCAGGTGGATGCGCAGGTTCTCGGGAATCAGTTCCAGCGTCGCGTCTGCCGGGAGTTTCCGCAGCGCATGCGTGATCAGGCCTGCAATACGCTTCTGGCCCAGGCCTTCGGTGACCGGATAGACCGGCGTCAATGTCTCCTCGATCCCGCTGCCCTCGCCGCTCAGGCGCTGGTATTGCGGATGAACGATCTCGGGACCGTGCGCACCATGGCGAATCCGGCCATAGCAGCGCAAGCGCGCGCCGGGGGTGAGCTGGTCGACCTGGGCGCGACGGAAACTGAAAAAGCGCAAGGTCAGCATCGTGCGCGTGTCGTCGCTGATGACCACGCGCAGCTGAGGCCGGAAGCGGAACCCGCGTTCGACGGCTTCGATCGTCCCTTCGACCTGGGCCGATTCGCCAATGCGCAGTTCGCTGATCGGAGTCAGCCGCGTGCGGTCCTCGTAGCGCAGCGGCAGATGGAACCAGAGGTCCTGCACCCGTGTGATACCGATGCGCTCGAGCGCGGCTTCGAGCACGGGACCGACACCGGGCAAGGTATTGACCGGCGCCAGGCCCGGATCAGCAGCAAGCACATGAGAGGTGTTGTTATCGGTACGCGGCATTCGTCAAGAATACCGGCAGCAATCGGGTACGCGCGGCTTGCAGGTGGCTCAATCGAACACGGCGACCAGATCGATCTCGACCTGCGCCGCCTTCGGCAACGCGGCGACGCCTATCGTCGAGCGCGCCGGATACGGTTCGCGGAAGTACTGCTTCATCACCTCGTTGACCACCGCGAAGTTGCCGAGGTCGGTCAGATAGATGCCGACCCGAACGACCTGATCGAAGCCGACTCCCGCAGCAGCCAGCACGGCGCTCAGGTTTTCGAAGACCTGACGTGCCTGCACGCCTATGTCACCCGGGACCAGCTCGCCGGTCGCGGGATCGATCGGCGTCTGTCCTGACAGATAGAGCGTGTTGCCGACCTGCACTGCCTGGGAGTACGGGCCGATCGCTTTCGGCGCCTGTTCGGAATGGATGATGCGGCGGCTGGACATGGGGATTCCTCGGATCAGACAGGATGTCGATAGACGGCATTGACGACGGCAAGGCGGCGCACGCCGCGCATGACGTCGGCGAGATGCTTGCGGTTCGATACTTCGATCGTGAACAGCAAGGTCGCGGTCATCAGGTCACGCTCCTTGTACTCGACGTTCTCGATATTGGAATTTGCCTGTGCGACGGCCGCTGCAACCTGGGCCAGCACGCCGGGCTTGTTGGCGACGATGATACGCAGCTCGACGCGATAGTCGCCGCTGACGCTGGTGTCCCAGGCGATCTCGACGCAACGCTCGGGCGATTTGCGGAACTCCGGCATGTTCGGGCATTCGAGGCGATGCACGACGATGCCCTTTCCGGCTGACAGATAACCCATGATTTCGTCGCCCGGAACCGGGTGGCAGCACTTGCCGAAGCTCAGCACGCCACGTTCGGCACCCGTGATCAGGATTTTCTCGACGGCATGCGTGTGCCGTCCCGGCAAGGCTTCGCCGGAATGTTGCAGCAAGGTGCGCGCGACCTGGTCGGCCGTGCGGTTGCCGAGCGCAATATCCGCGAGTAGATCCTCGAGCGCCCGCAGCTTGTTTTCCTCGAGATAGCGACCCAGCTGATCCGGCGGCAAACCCTCGAGCGATGCGCCGCGCGCATCCATCGCGCGATCGAGCATGCGATGGCCCAGCTCGATCGCATCCTCGTGCTGCAGGCGCTTGAGAAAATGGCGGATCGCCGTGCGTGCCTTTGCGCTGACCACCCACTCCAGCCATTGCGTGCTCGGTGCCGCCGAAGGCGCCGTGATGATCTCCACCGACTGCCCGCTGCTCAATCGCGTGCGCAGTGGCGCCAGCTTCTTGTCGACGCGTGCCGCCACGGCGTGGCTGCCGACATCGGTGTGCACGGCATAGGCGAAATCGAGCGCGGTCGCATTGCGAGGCAGGGCGAGAATCTTGCCGCGGGGCGTGAACAGATAGACTTCGTCCGGGAACAGATCGACCTTGACGCTCTCGATGAACTCAAGCGAAGACGGTGTGCGGTTCTGCTCGTCGACGAGACTCGAAACCCATTCCCGCGCGCGGCTCTGCGCGCTGTTGGCCGGGCTCGAATCGGACTTGTACGCCCAATGTGCAGCTACCCCGCGGTCCGCGACCGCATCCATGTCCTCGGTGCGGATCTGGATCTCGATCGGCGCGCCGAACGAGCCAAACAGGACCGTGTGCAGGGATTGGTAGCCGTTCGCCTTCGGGATCGCGATGAAGTCACGGAAACGCCCATCCATGGGTTTGTACAACGAATGCACCGCACCGAGGGCGTGATAGCAATTCATGACGTTGTCGACGACAACGCGGAATCCGTAGACGTCCATCACCTGCGCGAACGACTTGTTCTCGTTGCGCATCTTCCGGTAGATGCTGTACGCCGACTTGATTCGACTGACCGTGCGATGCGGCAATGCTTCGGCATCGAGTCGCGCGTCCAGCGCCGCCTCGATCTTGCCCATCGCCTCACGACGATTGCCGAGAGCGGTACGGATGCGTGCCGAAATAACCCGGTGACGATCGGGATACATGGCCTTGAAGCCGAGATCCTGCAGTTCGGCCTTGCAGCGGTTCATGCCCAGACGTTGCGCGATCGGCGCATAGATTTCGAGCGTCTCAAGCGCTATGCGGCGCCGCGACTCGGCCTCCATCGATCCCAGCGTGCGCATGTTGTGCAGACGGTCGGCCAGCTTGATCAGGATCACGCGGAGGTCGCGCGCCATCGCCAGCAGCATCTTGCGGAAACTCTCGGCGGCGGCCTCCTGGCGGCTCTTGAAGTGCAGCTTGTCGAGTTTGGTGACGCCATCGACCAGCTCGCCCACGGTGCTGCCAAACTCGGCGGTCAACGCCTCCGCGCTGAGCTTGGTGTCTTCGAGGGTGTCATGCAGGATGGCGGCGATGATCGTCTCGGCATCCATGCCAAGCTCGGCAAGGATGCCGGCCACTGCGACCGGATGGGTGATGTAGGGCTCGCCGCTCTTGCGCGTCTGCCCCTTGTGCGCCAATGCACCGACTTCGTAGGCACGGCGCACGCGCGCGATCTGGTCGGCCGGCAGATAGGTCGAAAGCCGGTCTTCCAGCGCCAGCACATAGGCGGGAGGCTTTGCCCGCCGGGCCGTTCGCGATTCCGCCGCTGCCTTCATCGCCACCTCACTTTCGCGCCTGTCAGGCTGCCGCGTGATGGCCAGGAATGCAGCGCACCATCAATGACTTACAGGTCGTCGCCACCCTTGGACAAGTCGTCATCGACCTCGGCCGCGGCCCATTCAAGTGCTTCACGCTCGGCACGCTCGCGGGTCAGCTTGTCGATTTCGTCGATCATGCCCTGATCGACCTTGCGCGCGGCGATTTCGCGCAGCGAAACAACGGTCGGCTTGTCATTGAGGGCATCAATCGTCGGATCCGCGCCCTTGGCCAATTGGCGGGCACGCTTGGTCGCCATCAACACGAGCTCGAATCGGTTGTCCACGACCGAAAGACAATCTTCAACAGTAATACGCGCCATCTTTTGCCAGCCTCTTGGGATTCGATACGACACCGATTTGGCGAGTATTGTAGCGGTCCTGAATTGTGCAGTGCAATCAAGGGCTTTGCCGAGCGTTGGCAAGTGCTTGCATCGGTGCACAGCGAACCCCATTTCGCTTACCCTGCGAACATCGGCCAGCCGGTCAGCGATCGCGCCAGTTTCGCGGCAGGATGCCCGGCCACCCAGGAAACCGTCACGATGCTGCAATCCTTGAAACTGTCGCTGCTTCGCAAGGGAATGCTCGCGGCAGCCCTGCTTGCGCTCGCAGGCTGCACGATCGCCAAGCCGCGGACCGACGATCCCTGGCAGAAATTCAACCGCAAGGTCTATGCGTTCAACGTCAAGGTCGACAACGCGGTCATTCGTCCGACCGCCGTGGCCTATCGCAAGATCACCTCGCCGAACGTGCGCCGCGTGCTCAGCAACTTCTTTGCCAACGTGCGCATGCCGATCACGATCGCAAATGATGCACTGCAAGGCGAGATCAAGGACGCGTTGAAGGGAACCGGTCGCTTCGTCATCAACACGACCGTCGGCTTCCTCGGTTTCTTCGACCCGGCCAGCGAAATGCGCCTGCCCGCCCAGGAAACCGACTTCGCCGCCACCCTCGCTAAATGGGGTGTCGGCGAGGGTCCGTACCTGGTGCTGCCACTGATCGGTTCGACCACTGCGCGCGACATCTGGCGCATGCCGGTCGACGGTCGCTTGTTCGATCCGATGGGCTATTACTCACGCACGCATGAATACGAACTGGGACGCCAGTATTGGCCCAGCATGATGTTTCTCGTGACCCTTCGTGCTAGCGCGATCGATGCGGAGAATCTGGTCGAAGGCACCTACGATCCCTATATCTTCTATCGCGACGCGTACCGCCAGCGTCGCCTGTACCTGCTGTATGACGGCGAACCGCCGTTCGAGGCGATCCAGCAACTGCAGGGCATACAGGAAGACGATATCGATGATCTGCTGCAACAGCAGCAGGACTACGAGAAGAACAGGGACAAGAGCGACGGACATTGAAGCCGCTGCGCGCCGATTCGGGGAAACCCGCGCCGGCATCGCGAAATCGAATCAGGCGATCGCGCGCGCGTCGATGCCCAGCAGTGACTCCGCACCACTCAGATGGGCGATCGCGCGCAATCGCGCCGGGATTCCCCGATAGACCAGTTCGCCTCCCTTGCGTCGCGCGGCCGACGCCCAGGCCAGGAGGACGGCCAGCGTCACGCTGTCGGCACTTTCGAGATCCTGCAGATCGATCTCGATCCGGGTCGCCGCGATCGAGAACTTCGCGCCATCGGCCAACGCCTGCCCGGCGTTGGTCACGTCGATGCGACCGGCGACCGTGCCGCGTCCGGCGTTGAAGTCGACCTCGAACGGCCGGGTCATTGGCTGCCGGCACGCTTTTCGAGGCTTTCCAGCGCCTTTTCGCCCTGACTCTCGAGACGCTGGATCAGGGAGTCGAGACTGCTTGCCTGGATTTCAGCAGCGACCTGGTTGCGATAGTTGGTGATGTAGGAAATGCCCTCGATGATCACGTCATAGGCCTTCCAGTCGTCGCTGGACGACTTGCGGAAGGCATAGTCCACCGCGACACTCTTGCCGTCATCGAGCACGACCTCGGTACGCACGATCGTGCGCTTGTCGTTGAGCTCGCCCTTGAACGGAAGCACCCGCACATTGCCGCGCGTGTAGTTGAGCAGGCCTTCGGCGTAGCGATGCGCAATCGAATTGTAGAACGCCTTGGCGAAGCGCGAGCGCTGCTCGGGCGTCGCCTCCCGCGCGCTGCGCCCGAGCACGAGCAGGGACGCGTACTCGATATCGAAATGCGGCAGCAGGATCGCATCGATCTCGCGGATCAGTTTCTCGTGATCGTTCTTGAGCTCCTCGCGTCGCGAACCAATGCTGTCGGCGAGGTCATCGGCGATCTTCTGCACGACCATGCCTGGAGACATTTCGCCGGCACGCGCCGGCTGGGCCAATGCAATCCCTGCCATCAACGCAAGAATCCATACCATCAATTGCCGCATGCCACGATCTCCTAGGGTTTGGCGGGGGGCGCGGTGCCTGGACCATCCGCATCCGCCTTGGGCGGGGCTTTCGACGAATCCCCGCTGACTAGGAACTTGCCGATCAGGTCTTCAAGTTGCATCGAGGACTGGGTCAGGATGACTTCGTCACCGTCCTTGAACATGACCGGCGAACCACCCGGCTGGATGCCAACGTACTGATCGCCGAGTAAACCGCTGGTGAATATCGCCGCGGCCGAGTCGTCCGGAATCTCCTGATACTGCTTGTCGATTCCGATCGTGACCACGGCGCTGAGGCTCTGCTGATCGAGCATGATCGATTGCACCGAACCGATGCGCACGCCGGCGAGCTTCACCGGCGCGCGCTGCTTGAGCTGACCGATGTTGCTGAACTTGGCCTTCAACGCGTAGCTGTCGCCTTGCGTGTGATTGGCGACCGACGTCGTCTGCGTCGCCAGGTAGGCCAGCGCGGCAAAGCCGAGCAGGATGAAAAGGCCGGTGCCGACCTGGAATGAACGTCTGGGCTGGGTCATGGTTCGGGTCCTGTCACATCAGGAAGGCGGTCATCACGAAATCGAGGGCAAGCACGACGATCGAGGAAGACACCACCGTGCGCGTCGTCGCATAGGCCACGCCTTCGCTGGTCGGTGGTGTGGTGTAGCCCTGGAAGGTCGCGATCAGGGCAATCACGGCGCCGAACGCCGTACTCTTCCAGACGCCGTTGACCAGATCGGTCCAGACGTCGACGTTCGCTGTCATGTTGCCCCAGAACGTGCCGTTGTCGAGGCCGAGCCAGCTCACACCGACCAGGTGTGCGCCAAGGATGCCGAGTGCATTGAAGATGCACGCGAGCAAGGGCATCGCCACGATGCCGGCGATGAAGCGCGGCGCGACCACATACGAGAGCGGGTCCACCGCCATCATCTCCATCGCGGAAAGCTGATCGGTGGCACGCATCAGGCCGATCTCGGCGGTCATCGACGTGCCTGCCCGACCTGCGAACAGCAAGGCCGTGACCACGGGACCCAACTCGCGGAACAACGACAGTGCGACAACCGTGCCGAGCGCGGCGGTTCCGCCAAATTTGGCCAACGTGTAGTAGAGCTGCAGGGAGAGCACCATGCCGACGAACAGGCCGCAGGTCATGATGATGACCAGGCTCATCGCGCCCACAAACCAGATCTGTCGCAGGGTTTCGCGGAAATGCCGCAGGCTCTTCGGAATCGCCGCGAGGATGGCGAAAAGGAACAGGCCGGCCGCACCGACCTGGGCCAGGGCATCGCCGATCATCGAGGGTCTGCGTGCGTTGTTCATGCCACACCTGCCGGGAAGCCGAGATCGACGGCGTAGTCGCGCGCCGGATACTGGAACGGAACGGGGCCATCGGCCTCGCCGCCGAAAAACTGCCGCGTCCATGGCGAGTCACGCTCGGCCAGTTCGTCGGGGTGTCCTTGCGCGGCGACCTTGCCACCTGCAATCAGGTACACGTGATCGGCCGCACGACGCACGGCTGCGAATTCATGGGCAACCAGGATGCTGGTGATGCCGAGCGTGTCGTTCAAGGTGCGGATCAGCTTGAGCACCTGGTTGAGCGCAATCGGATCGAGCCCGACGAACGGCTCGTCGTAGATCATCAATCCCGGATCGCGGATGATCGCGCGCGCCAGAGCCACGCGGCGCGCCATGCCGCCGGACAGTTCGGCCGGCATCAGCTCCGCCGCGCCACGAAGTCCGACCGCCTGCAGGCGCGTCAGCACGATATTGCGGACGATTTCCTCGGGCAGCCGCAGATGCTGGCGCAACGGAAAGGCGACGTTCTCGAACACGCTGAAATCGGTCAGCAGGGCCGAATTCTGGAACAGGTAGCCGATCCGTTCGCGCAGGTCGAACAACTGGTTGCGCGAAAGGTCCGGCACGTTCCTGCCGTCCACGCGAATCGCACCTGCGTCGGCATCGAGCTGACCCGTGATATGACGCAGCAGTGTGGTCTTGCCGGTTCCGCTTGGTCCCATGATCGCGGTGATCTTGCCCCGCGGTATATCGAGATCGATGCCGTCGAAGATGACCTTGCCGTTGAGCACCGTGTGCAATCCGCGAATCTGCACATAGGCGTCCGTCTCCGCAGTCGCGGGGTCGGCACCGTTGGGATGATTCGTTTCGTTCACGCGAGGCGGGTCACAAGGTTGAAAGGGGTGGCGCGGCGCCGGGCGGCGAGCGGAATGGCCGGCTACCTTACCCAAGCCGCCGGCAATCCACCAGCAAGCGGCGCGACCTTGCTCAGGCCGGCTTCAGCAGATCGTCGAGCAGGCTCGCATGTCGGCCCATCTGGGCCTCGCGACGCAGCCGGCGCGCCGCGAAGATCGCCCGCAGATCACCGATCGCGGTCGCGAAATCGTCGTTGATCACGATGTAATCGAACTCTTCCGCACGCGCGATCTCGATGCGCGAGTCGGCGATTCGCCGTGCGATC
The DNA here is from genome assembly GCA_029561145.1 of Pseudomonadota bacterium. Taxonomy (GTDB): domain Bacteria; phylum Pseudomonadota; class Gammaproteobacteria; order Xanthomonadales; family Rhodanobacteraceae; genus Dokdonella. Next base: position 68,169 of record JAKQJM010000057.1, on the reverse strand, counting down.
TGCTCGGCGCTGTCGGATGCCCGCGTGCGCAAGCGACGCTCAAGTTCGTTCCGCGACGGCGGCAAGATGAAGATGCTCAACGAATCGGGCCGTTGCGCGCGCACCTGCTGCGCGCCCTGCCAGTCGATCTCGAGGAGGACGTCCCGACCCGCTGCAAGCAACGGCTCGACTGCCGCGCGCGCGGTTCCCTTGTAGTCGCCATGCACGTTCGCGTACTCGAAGAACGCGCCGGCCTGCGCCATGCGCTCGAACACTTCGCGCGAGACGAAATGGTAGTGCTGGCCATCGACCTCGTTGCTGCGCGCCAGCCGCGACGTGTAGGAAATCGACAGCGAGATATCCGGTTCGCGTTCGAGCAGGGCACGGACCAGGCTGGTCTTGCCCGCGCCCGACGGGGCCGCAATGATGTAGAGGGTGCCGGACACGACTACTCCAGATTCTGGACCTGCTCGCGCATCTGCTCGATCAGGACCTTGAGTTCGACGGCGGCTTTGGTCGTGCGCGGATCGGCGGCTTTCGAGCCCAGCGTATTCGCCTCGCGATTGAACTCCTGCATGAGGAAATCGAGACGACGCCCGATCGCATCGCCGGTGCCAAGGATGCGACGCGCTTCGGCGATGTGCGAGGCAAGGCGATCGAGTTCCTCATCGACATCCATGCGCTGCAACTGCAAAACGATCTCCTGCTCGATCCGGCCCGGATCTGCCGGCTGCTTGATCTCGGCGAGGCGCTGATCGAGGCGCGCGCGCGCCGCCGTGCGCACTTCCGGCAGATGTTCCCGCACCGCCGCAACGATGGCCTCGATGCCATCGAGACGCTCGCGCAGGAACACCGCAAGCCGTTCGCCTTCGCGCTCGCGCGTCGCAATGAACTCGACCAGGGCCTGATCGAGCAGGTTCGCGGCGGCGGCATGCAGGCCCTCGGCATCGGCAGACTGCTCGCATAGCACGCCAGGCCAATTCAGCACACTCGTGAAATCGACATTGAGGGACGGAAAGCGGTTGGCCAGATCCTGCGCCTTCGCCGCCAGACGGGTAAGCAGTTCGTCGTTGACATCGAGCGCCACCGAGCGTGTCGCCGCCGCCTTGAGCCGCATCGTCACATCGACCTTGCCGCGCGACAGCCGTGCGGTCAGGGTTTCGCGCAACGGGGTCTCGAAGCTGCGCAGATCGTCCGGCAGGCGCGGGCTCAATTCGAGGTAGCGGTGATTGACCGAGCGCAGCTCGATGCTCAGGTTGCCGTGTGCGGTCTCGCTTTCGGCGCTGGCGAAGGCCGTCATGCTGCGGATCATGCTGTCGGTCCGTCGGTAACAAGGCCGGCAATGGTAAACTGCGCGGCCGGATTGCCAAAGCGGTTTCCCATGTCCCTGCAGCGCCCCAGCGGCCGCGCGCCCGATCAATTGCGCCCGATTTCGATTCAACGCGGCTTCACCAGGCACGCCGAGGGTTCGGTGCTGATCGGCTTTGGCGACACGCGCGTGCTGTGCACGGCCAGCGTCGAGGAAAAGGTTCCGGCTTTCCTGCGCGGCAAGGGCGAAGGCTGGCTGACCGCCGAGTACGGCATGCTGCCACGCTCGACCCACGAGCGCATGCAGCGCGAAGCGGCGCGCGGGGGCCAGGGCGGGCGCACGCTCGAGATCCAGCGCCTGATTGGACGCAGCCTGCGCGCCTGCGTCGATCGCGCGGCCCTCGGTGAACGCACGATCACCCTTGACTGCGACGTGCTGCAGGCCGACGGCGGCACGCGCACCGCGGCGATCACCGGGGCCTATGTCGCCCTGATCGATGCGATCAGTGGCCTCAGAAAACGCGGCGCGATCAAGCGCGATCCCGTGGTCGGCGCGGTCGCCGCGATCTCGGTCGGCATCTTCAATGGCGTGCCGGTGCTCGATCTCGACTACGCCGAGGATTCGAACTGCGACACCGACATGAACGTGGTCATGAACGATGGCGGCGGCTTCATTGAAATCCAGGGCACGGCGGAAGGCCATGCTTTCCGCCGCGAGGAACTCGATGCCCTGCTTGCCCTCGCCGGGAAAGGCATCAGCGAACTCTGCGCACTGCAGCGCGAGGCGCTGTCGGCTTGAAACTGGTTCTCGCCAGCGGCAACGCCGGCAAGCTTGTCGAGATCCGCGAAGTGCTCGCCGATCTCTCGGTCACGTTGATTTCGCAAGCTGAACTCGGCGTCGACGATGCCGAGGAAACCGGCGCGACCTTTGTCGAGAACGCCATCCTCAAGGCGCGTCATGCTGCCCGACTGACCGGCCTGCCTGCGCTAGGCGATGATTCGGGCCTCTGCGTCGATGCGCTCGATGGCGCGCCGGGACTGCTGTCCGCACGCTACGCCGGCAGCCATGGCGACAGCGCCGGCAACATCAGCAAGCTGCTCGACGTCTTGAAGGACGTTCCGGAAGCCCGGCGCACCGCGCATTTCTTCTGTGTGATCGTCCTGCTGCGCCATGCCGAAGATCCGGCTCCGCTGATCGCCGAAGGTCGCTGGCATGGCCGCATCCTGCACGCCCCGCAAGGCAACGGCGGTTTCGGCTACGACCCGATCTTCTTCGATCCACAGCGCAACGCCAGCGCCGCCGAGCTTGAATCAGCCGTGAAAAACCGCATCAGCCACCGCGGCCAGGCCTTGGGCCATTTGCGGGAATTGCTCGCTAGGGAAATCTGAAAGCCACCCTCAGACGATTTCATCAATGCGCTCGGCAAACGCGTTCAGACATTCCAGCATCGTGTTGTCATGGATATCGAGCACCTTGCGCAGATTGCTCTGGTAGCCGCCCGCCAGGTTCCACGCAAGCGGCAATCCCATCGCCCGGGTCGCGGCAAACACGAGCCGATCACGCGCACGCAGCTGCGCCGTGGTCAGCCAGCCGCCCAGCGGGTCATTGACATGCGGATCAGCACCGGCCTGGTAGAGGAGCAGGTCACAATCCGCGAAACGCGCGAGGATTTGCGGGATTTCATCGAGAAAGCGTTCGGCCTGCTCGGGTCTCTCCCACCACGCTCCTGCCGAGTAATGCTCGACCCAGTGCAGGCCAAGCTCGCGAATGATGTCGCTGGTGCCATTGCCGTAGTGCTGGTCGAAATCGAGGATGCCGACGCGGCGGACCAAACCTTCGCGGTGCAGAACCAGGGCGGCAACCATCAGCCCGTTGAATGTGCAGTAGCCACCTCCATGGCCGTAACAGGCATGGTGAAAGCCCGCGACCGGAGCCACCGCGCAACCCTCGTTCAACGCCCATCGAGCCGCGCCGAGCATGGCCCCGCTGGTCCATGGCAGGCTTTGTGCGACCTCGGGCAGGTGATTGCCGAAGCCATTGGCGAGCCGCAGCGAAAGCACGCCGCGCACATAGCCCGGATCGTGAGCGAGACAGAGTTGGTCGACGCTCACCGGTTGCGGCTCGACCATGCTCAGCACCGGAAAGCGGCGACGCCATGAGCCCACCACTTCGCGAGGCTTGCGCGCACTCGGCGAAAACGATTGCGCATCGGCGACCATCTGCTCGCAATAGACGACCTTCATGCGTGATTTCCGCCCGGCTTCCCCTCGCCAGGCTGGAGCAACGCGTACATCGGATCGTCACGATCTTCGTTCTGCACGGGATGGCATCCGGTCTCCCACATCAACCACTGCAACTGCAGCACAAATCCTCCCTCGCGACCAAGCCGATGCTTGACCTCCTCGACCCTGCCCAGCAGCGCCGAAAGATGGGCCTGCACGCGCTTTGAACAGAGGTACTCGGCAAACGCGTGCTGGTCTTCCCGCGGCCAGTTGCGGACCGCCTGGTGGATCGTGGCCAGGGTGTAGCCGCTTGCAACGGGTTCGATTCCGGACGGGACGGGCTGGCCTCCCGGCGCAAGGGTTGGCGTTGCCGCCTCGGGCGCTTCGCGGAAGAAAAGCACATCGATATGAGGCGAAAGGTCAGCCAGCCGCTCAATTTGCAACAGGCGAGTGATCACGGCGTCGGGCGTGCACGCAGCATCGATCAGGTCAAACAACGGCGTCGCCTGGATGGCGACGTGGTAACCGGAAGGCATCTGGGCCATGAAATATTCCCTGCGGGCCTGCGCCCGGATCATGCAGAGCGGTTGTAGAAGCGGCTTCAGCCGTGCTGCCTCGCCATTGATGCAGGCGAAGCAGGCCAGCGATCCTGGACGCACTCCATCTCAGTGTTTGCGACAACCCATGGCCGCACAGCGAGGCACGCGGCATGCCCATCGATCCGGCGTCGGGTCAGCTATCGTGCCGGCTACGTCTGGCAAGGAGACAAATGTTCAACGACGTCATCCGGTTGGCGCTGCGCGAAGGCCAGGAGGATCTCCAGGTTTTCGAGGATCGTGTTGCGAAACCTGTCATCCCCTGCAAGGCGCTGCACAAGGATCCGAAGGCGCATGGACAGCTTTGAGCTGGCCTTCAGGAAATCCGTAGCCAAGGACCTGCGAGCTTTCCGACACATGACGTCAAACGGATCATCCAGCGCATCCTGTCGCTTGCGGAAATCGGAAATCAACGGAACGCGATCCCGAGCGCGCTTCGAGTGAGCGCTGCTGGCGGAAATGCACGATCTGCCTGAACGAACGCTCGAACATCCCACAGGTTCCCGCCTCATCCGATGCGCTGCCCGGCAACGCGGCGACTACAATGTGCGGATGCTGATCGCCCCGCCCCTGTCGCTCTATATCCACATCCCCTGGTGCGTGAAGAAATGTCCGTACTGCGATTTCAATTCGCACGCGCAGGTCGGTGGATTGCCGCAGGACGCCTATGTGACCGCGCTGCTCGCCGACCTGGATCGCGACCTCGCGGACTTCGGCGAGGCGCTGGCGGATCGGCCCCTGCGCAGCATTTTCTTCGGTGGCGGCACGCCGAGCCTGTTCTCGCCGGATGCGATTGCGCGGATCCTCGATGGGGTCGGCAAGCGACTGTCCTTCGATCGCGACATCGAGATCACGCTTGAAACCAATCCGGGCACGGTCGAGCATGGCCGTTTCGACGGCTATCGCGGCGCCGGGGTCAATCGCATCAGTTTCGGCGTGCAGAGTTTCGACGACGAAAAACTGCATCGACTCGGACGCATCCACTCGGCCAGCGACGCGGCACGCGTCGTCGGCGAGGCGCGCGAGGCCGGTTTCGACAATTTCAACATCGATCTGATGTATGCATTGCCGGATCAGGATCTCGCTGGCGCGGCACGTGATATCGAGCAGGCGATCGCACTCGCACCGACGCACATCTCGCACTACCAACTCACGATCGAACCGAATACGTTGTTCGCGGCGCGTCCGCCGACTCTCCCCGACAGCGACGCTGCCTGGGACATGCAGGAGCATTGCCAGCAGATGCTCGCCGATGCCGGCTACGCGCAATACGAGATCTCGGCATACGCCCAGGCGGGCCGACGCTCGACGCACAACCTCAACTACTGGGAATTCGGCGACTATCTGGGCATTGGCGCAGGCGCACATGGCAAGCTGACCGATGCGGCGAGCGGAACGATTCGACGACGCGCCAAGCAACGAACGCCGCGCGCCTATCTCGACCACGCCGGGGCACCACGCGCGACCGCCAGTACCGTCGAAATCGCGTCGCTGGATCTACCCTTCGAATACATGATGAATGCATTGCGCCTGGTCGATGGCGTGCCGATGAACGAATTTCCGCAACGTACCGGACTTGGCATCGAAGCGATCGCGTCGACACTCGCAGCGGCGAGGAAGCAGGGCTGGATCCGCGAAGGACTCGAGATCCTTCGCGCGACGGACGAAGGCCAGCGCTTCCTCAACGACGTGATCGCGATGTTCCTGCCAGCTCCTGCCGACGATGGCCGGAGGCCAAGTGCTTGAGTCAGTAACCCTGCATTGCCCGTATTGTGGCGAGGCCTTCGAGACCACGGTCGACTGCTCGGCTGGCAGCCAGGCCTATGTCGAGGACTGCGCGATCTGCTGTCGTCCGATCGAGGTGCGTCTGCGTATCGACGATGCCGGCGAATTGACCGACGTGAATACCACGACCGATCGCGAGTAGGAGCGATTCACGCAGTTTCGGATCGCACCCCAAAAATATCTTGGACGCCTGCTGCGGAATCGACGCAATGACGAACAACCAGGAAGCCCCTGCAATGAAATTTTCCGGCACCGACCGTTATGTCGCCACCGATGAACTGAAGCTCGCCGTCAACGCGGCGATCACGCTGGAGCGCCCCCTGCTGATCAAGGGCGAACCCGGCACCGGCAAGACCTTGCTGGCAGAGGAAGTGGCGCGCGCGATCGATGCGCCGTTGTTCACCTGGCACGTCAAATCGACGACCAAGGCGCAACAGGGGCTCTACGAATACGACGCGGTCAGCCGCCTGCGCGATTCCCAGCTTGGCGATCCGCGCGTGCAGGACGTCGGCAACTACATCCGGCGCGGCAAGATGTGGGACGCATTCGATTGCGATCGTCGCGCAGTGTTGCTGATCGACGAGATCGACAAGGCCGACATCGAGTTTCCGAATGACCTGCTGCTCGAACTCGATCGCATGGAATTCCATGTCTACGAAACCGGCGCGACCGTGCGTGCACGCCAGCGGCCGATCATCGTGATCACCTCGAACAACGAGAAGGAGCTGCCTGACGCGTTCCTGCGCCGCTGCTTCTTCCACTACATCGCGTTCCCTGACCGGGCCACGCTGGAAAGCATCGTCGCCGTGCATTTTCCGAAGATCGCCGAGGATCTCGTCGCACGCGCCCTCGAGATGTTCTTCGAATTGCGCGAGATTCCAGGATTGAAGAAAAAACCCTCGACCTCCGAGTTGATCGACTGGCTCAAGCTCCTGCTTGCCGACCAGATCCCGCTTGCGGTCTTGCGCGAGCGCGATGCCGCCAAGGCGATCCCGCCGTTGTACGGCGCGTTGATCAAGAACGAACAGGACGTCCAGTTGCTTGAGCGCCTGGCCTTCATGCATCGGCGCCAGAGCCGCGGCTGACCGTCATGCTGATCGGACTGTTCGAGGCCCTGCGCGCTGCCCGCGTACCGGTGAGCCTGCGCGAGTGGCTCGACCTGATGGCCGCGCTCGAAGCCGACTTCGCCTTTGCCGACCACGATGCCCTGCACGCGCTGGCTCGCACGATCCTGGTCAAGGATGAGCGTCATTTCGATCGGTTTGATCGCGCCTTCGGCCAGTATCTCGGCGGCATCGAGACGATTGCACCCGAGCAACTGGCCGCGGTGCCTGATGAATGGCTGCGCCAGAGCCTGCAGCGCCTGCTGACCGACGAGGAGAAGGCGAAGATCGAATCGCTCGGTGGCCTCGACCGACTCATGGAGGAATTCCGCCGGCGTCTCGAGGAGCAGAAGGAGCGTCATTCCGGCGGCAACCGCTGGATCGGCACGGGCGGCACGAGCCCGTTCGGAGCGGGCGGCTTCCATCCCGGCGGAATCCGGGTCGGCACGCAAGGCGGTGGGCGCATGGCAGCGAAGGTCTGGGACCAGCGCGTCTACCGCAATCTCGATGCCGACGCCGAACTCGGCCCGCGCAATCTCAAGATCGCCCTGCGCCGGCTGCGCCGTTTCGCACGCGAAGGAGCAGCCGAGGAACTCGATCTCGATGGCACCATCGCCGCCACGGCGCGCGAAGGCGGCATGCTTGATATCCGCCTGCGCCCGGAGCGCCACAATGCGGTCAAGGTCCTGCTGTTTCTCGATGTCGGTGGCTCGATGGACGAGCACGTCTACGCCTGCGAGGCCTTGTTCGGCGCCGCACGATCCGAGTTCAAGCGACTCGAACATTTCTACTTCCACAATTTCATCTATGACCACGTCTGGCGCGACAACCTGCGCCGCAGCAGCGAGGCGACATCGACGCGCGAAGTGCTGCGCCGCTACAACCCGGATCACAAGGTCGTCTTTGTCGGCGATGCGGCAATGGGCCCATACGAAATCACGCATGCCGGCGGCAGCGTCGAATACTGGAACGAGGAACCCGGCTCGATCTGGTTCCAGCGCCTCAAGGAGCGTTTCCGCAAGCTTGTCTGGATCAATCCGACACCGATCGAGCGCTGGCGCTACACACCGTCGACCGATTTCGTGCGTGAGCTGGTCGACGACAAGATGTATCCGCTGACGCCGCACGGCCTGGCCGATGCGATGCGTTATCTGGCGCGATGAAGCGGGTGACCGGGAGACCGCGCGACACGACAGCGGGAAGCCTCCCGATTTCCGATCCCCGCCCGGTCCGTAGCCGCGACTTTCCGGTACACTGCGCGCGCCACAGGTGCCTGATCGTTTGATCGGGTGAAACGGGAAGCCGGTCCGCAATCCATCGCAATTCCGGCGCTGCCCCCGCAACGGTAGGCAAGCCAAACCTGATCGATTGACCACTGTGCCGTGCGCACGGGAAGGTGATCAGGCCGATGCCCCGGCATCGCTTGCAAGCCCGGAGACCGGCCCGTGGCTGACGTCGAAGACGTCGACAGTTCCAGGCGTTGCGGCGGGCAACGGACGGGCATTCATGGCTACGTCCATGCGCGCTTGTTGGCCCGAGCAATCACCTGGTTTTCGCGGGTGTGCGTCCGGAGTATCCATCATGCGTCGATCTTCCCTGTTGTGCCTCGGCATGCTTGCCGTTTTCAGCGCGTCCGCCTTCGCCGACGAGGCGACCCTGCAACCCGACGTCATCGTGACCGCGACTCGCGTCACGCAGACGGTCGATGACACGCTCGCCGATGTCAGTGTGATCACCCGCGCGCAGATCGAGGCCAGCGCAACGCGCGACATCAGCGATCTGCTGCGCCTTCAAGCCGGCGTCGACATCGCCCGCACCGGCGGGCCCGGCGGCCAGACTTCGGTGTTCCTGCGTGGCACCAACAACAATCACGTCCTCGTCCTGATCGACGGTGTCCGAGTCTCGGCGCTGGGCACCGGTGTATTCACCTGGGAAACCCTGCCGCTCGCAACGATCGAACGCATCGAGATCGTGCGAGGCCCGCGCGCAAGCTACTGGGGTTCCGATGCGATCGGCGGCGTCATCCAGATCTTCACGCGCAGCCTCGACGGACCGCGCGTGGCCGTGGGCTATGGCAGCTACGGCGATGCCAAGGCTGATGTCGGTGTCGGCCATCGCGGTGAAAGCGGCGGTTTCAGCGTCCAGCTCGGTGCGCGGGACGAAGACGGATTCCCGAGCCAGAACGAGAACGGCTTCGGCTACGAAGACAAGGACCACGGCCTGCGCAACCGTCATCTCGCGGCGCGCGCCGATCAACGCTGGGGCGAACAGAGGCTGGAGGGCGCACTGATCCGCAGCCAGGGCACGACCGAGTTCGCCGGCGGCTATTCGGATTTCACCGAACAGGCTTTCAACCTCGCCCTCAGCGGATCGGTCACACCGGTCTGGCAGCATCGCCTCATGCTCGGCGGCAGCAGCGAAGACTACGCAACGCCAGCCTACTTCGGCGCCTATGAATCGCGCCGCACCTCATTGGGCTGGCAGAACGAGATCGCACTTTCACGGGAACAGCATCTAGTCCTCGGCATCGAATCGCTGCACGAACGTGGCGAGAATCGCGATAACTACAAGGAAAGCCGCAGCAACACCGGCATCTATGCCGGCTGGCAAATCGGCGTGGGTGCATTCGACAGCGAGGTGTCCCTGCGCAGCGACCACAACAGCGTGTTCGGCAACCACTCGACGGGCTCGGTCGCTGCGGGCTGGCGTTTCAACGATGCCGCGCGCGCCTACGCAAGCCACGGCCAGGGATTCCGCGGGCCGACACTCAACGAGCTGTATTCGCCCGGTTTCGGCGGCATGTTCGCCGGCAATCCCGGTCTCGATCCGGAAACCTCGCGCAGCAGCGAAGTCGGCTTCGAGTTCATTCCGGGACAAGACCAGCACCTCAAGGCCAACTTCTACGAGACGCGCATACGCAACCTGATCAGTTTCAGCGGCATCGACTTCCAGGCCGAGAACGTCGCGCGCGCGCGCATCAAGGGAGCAGAGTTCGGCTACGACAGGACCGTCGGGGCGTGGCGCTTCGACACTGCCTTCACGTGGCAGGATCCGCGCAATGAAGACACCGATGCGCAGTTGTTGCGCCGCCCGAGGCAGAAGTTCAGCGGCAGCGTCGAACGCTCATTCGGCGAAACGATCCGCGCCGGCGCCGAACTCGTCCGCTCGGGCAAGCGTGTCGACGTGGGCGGCATCGAATTGCCGGGTTACACCCTGCTCAACCTGCGCGCCAGCTGGGTACTGACTCCCGAGTGGAAGCTGCTCGCCCGTATCGAGAACCTGACCGACAAGGACTACGAGCTGGCCTATGGCTACAACACGCCGGAGCGTTCGGGATTCGTCGAGGTGGTCTGGTCGGCGCACTGATCCAGCGGTATTTTTCCCTCACTGTCAAGCCACACCTGTCGCAGTTTTCGTCATCATGCAAGAATGACGACTGGGTGCGGTTGGGGGACACCGTGAGCGACGCTGGAAAAAGATCATTGCAAATGGCCGAGAGCAGGACTCGCCTCGTGCGACTCGCGGAACGGTCGTTTCCGCGACGCGTGCGATTCCTGCTCGATGGCCTGCAGGAACGGACCGCCTATTTCGAGGCGGCGCTCGGTCAATTGTTCGATGAGGTCGAGCAGCGCCTGTTCAAGCAGGCCGATTGTGCCCGCAGCAACGAGCAGCAGGCGCGACTGTTCGAGGCGATACGTGAAATCAAGCGCGGAAAGGCCGACATCGTTCCGCGCTTCCTCATGCATCTCGAATCGAGCCTCGCCTTGCTCAACGAAGTCGGCCAAGCTGAACCCGCCGATGCCAGCCACAAGGATCGCAACCCGACCAAGCTGGAACTGGTCGATTCGCGCGATCTCGAGATTTCCCTGGCGATCCAGGACATCGGCAACAAGTCCGAAATCCGGCACACAACCGCGTTGTACATGCTTGGCCATCGGCTCGGCGTGCTCGCCGGTCGGCCGCCGTTCGAAACCGAGAACCTGCCGCTGGGGCCGCTTGCGCTGGCCCGGGCGCTGCAATATGCCTTGAGCGATCTCGATCTCGAGCAGGGCGATCGCATCCACGTGTTCCACGATTTCGACAACGTGGTCATGAACGCGATCGGGCCGTTCTACGAAACGCTCAACCGCTATCTCAGCGAGCAAGGGGTTCTGCCGCACCTGCAGGTGCATGCCCACAAGACGGCAACGCCGAAGAATGGTGGCGCGCGCAAAGCGGAGGCCTCCGAACCGGCCGAGGAGACCAAGGCCGAGCCGTCCGCGACCGCAGCGCCGGCACGCGCGAGCTCGGTCGGTACAGCCCGACCCGCCGCGACCCGCCCGAATCGTTCCACGCCGATGGCGCACGGAGCCGATCCCGCCAACGGACTGGCAGCTGCCGACGCCGAACGCGATTCCGAATTGTTTTCCTCCTTGCGCGGGCTCCTGGCGGAACGTCGGCGTGCCCTGAACATCGCGCCGGCAGCGGCGCCGGCTGCCAGTTACATGGCGACCCGCGAAGACCTGCAAACGGTACTCGGTGGCCTGCAGGCGACTCCCGTCGCGAGTTTCCAGCAGAACGGCAAAACCGTTTCGCGCAGCATTGGCCACCTCAAACAGGACCTGCTCAACCAGCTTCGCGCGAACAGCCCTGAAGGCCAGACGCCGATAATCGCCGAAGAGGACTCCGACACGATCGACCTGGTCGGCATGCTGTTCGACTACATCGGCCAGAATCTCTCGTCGCACGGCAGCAGTCGCGAGCTGATCGCCAAACTCCAGGTTCCGGTGCTGCGCAGCGCGATCAGCGACAAGCACTTCTTCACGCAACGCAACCATCCGGCACGCCAATTGCTCAACAGCGTCGCCGAGGCCACCTCGACGTGGCTGGTCGACGATGAAACCGACAGCGGAATGGTCGACACGATGACCTCGATGGTCGATCGCGTGACCAACGAATTCAACGGCGACCTGTCGCTGATGGAATCGTTGCTGGACGATCTCGGGCGCTACATGTCGCAGGTCACCCGGCGCGCCGAGATTGCCGAACGTCGGCATATCGATGCGGCAAAGGGACGCGAGCGACTGGATCTCTCGCGCGAACAGGCGAATGCGGCCATCGCGCGGCTGCTCAAGCGCGGCAAGCCGGCGCCGATGGTGCGTGCCGTTCTCGAACAGGCCTGGACCGATGTGCTGTCGCTGACCTTGCTGCGCCAGGGCGAGGACAGCCAGGCGTACCGGCGATGTCTCGCGGTCGCCGACCAGCTCATGCAGATCGGCGTGAGTTCGGACGTCAGCAAGGTCGACCAGAAGGTTCGCGAGGAAGTCCGCAGCGGCCTGCTCCAGGTCGGCCTGCATGTCGACGAAGTAGACGGTGTCGTCAACAAGCTGTTCGATCCCGCATCGGTGGAGAAGAAGACCAGTCATACCGAACTGGCGATGACCCTGAAGAGCAAACCCCGACTCGGCAGCGAATCCGCCACACCGGCAAAATCAACCGGCGATTCGGCCAAGGCCGAGCAGTCGACGCCACTGACCAGCGAAGAGAAGGAAATGATCCAGCGGATCCGTACCTTGCCATTCGGTACGTGGTTCGAATTCGTGACCAATCAACAAGGCAGCGCGGTACGTCGCAAGCTGGCCTGGTTCTCGACCGTGACGGGACGTTGCCTGTTCGTCAACCAGCGCGGCGCACGTGCGGATGAAAAGACCATCGAGCAGTTGGCGAGGGATCTGATCCGCGGCCAGGTGCGCATCTACAAGCAGGAATCGGAAAACCTCATCGACCGCGCCTGGAAGGCAATCATGGGCAAGCTTCAGCAGTTCACCGGTCAATCCAGCCAGCCCGCACCGGCATGAGGATCAGACGATGAACGAATACAGGCGCTCTCCGCGCAAATCCGCCTTCGTCACGATCCCGGTGACAAACAAGATGACCGGCCAGATCATCGGCCGCATCGGCAATCTTTCAGCCGATGGCATGTTGCTCGTCTGCGATGAGAACATTGCCGAGGGCGCACTGTTCCAGCTTGGTTTCGAGTTGGTCAACGGACATGGCCATCCGCAGACCATCGAAGTGGGCGTTCAGGAAATGTGGGCGGAAAACGCCAACGTGCCGGGACAGTACTGGGCCGGTTTCCACTTCATCGATATTTCCGACCGCGATCTCGAGACGATCGAGTCATGGCTCGGCGACCTCAAGGACTGAGCCCGACGGCACTCCTGCGGGATGCGTAGGCACGCAGGAAGAATTCGACCGTCGCGGTTAGATGTCGATCGATTTCCAGTTGGGTGATCGGAGCGGCACTGCAGCCACAGAGCTGGCGCGCATGCAGTTCACCCTTGAGCAGGCAGAAGAACTGCGCGGCTGCGCGCTCGATATCGGCAATCTCGAGCTGACCGGCTTCGACCTCGCGCTTCAGGAAACCGGCAAATTCGGCTTGCAGGGTCTGCGGCCCGGCTTCCCAGAACATTTGCGCGAGCTTGCCCGAGCCACCAGCGCCGGTAGTCAGCAAGCGATGCAGGGAGATCGATTCCTCGCTCGTGACCAGGGCAAAGAAGGCACGCGCGATTGCCATCAACTGCTCGCGGATCGGGCCGCTGACGTCGACATCGAACAACTCGAACGGCATCTGCTCGGCGCATTTCTCGCGAACTGCCTCGATGAACAAGCGTTCCTTGTCGACGAAGTGGCTGTAGACAGTCAGCTTCGACACGCCCGCCAGGGCGGCGATCGTGTCCATGCTCGTGCCGTCGAAGCCGTGTTCCGGGAACAGCTGCTTCGCCGCCTGAAGGATGGCGGCCCGCTTCTCGAGATCTTTCGGACGCCCGGGTCCGCAGGATTTTGCGCTTGCAGGGTTCATTGAAAAAATTACTGGACTCGTGAGTTTCGCCTGATTACTATACCACGGAGTTTACTAACTGTCGCCACCCCGAGACCGCAATGATGCGCCCAATCCACGCTGGCAAAACAGTCTCCGTCTTGTTGTTCGCGGCAAGTCTCGCTGCGTGCAGCTCCCAGGCCGGAGTGGCGGAACCGGAACGCGTCGCGCGCGTCGCCAAGGTAGAGCCGGCCAGCCTCCAGGCCATCGAGGTCTATCCGGGTGAGGTACATGCCCGCTACGAGAGTGCGCTGGGCTTCCGCGTCGCCGGCAAGATCAACACGCGTCGTGTGGATATTGGTGCCCATGTCAGCAAGGGCCAGATCCTGGCCGAACTCGATCCGCGCGATCTGGAACTCGCCAGCTCGAGCGCCAAGGCCAGCCTCGCTTCGGCGCAGGCCGCCTTCCAGTTGGCAAAATCGGAGCACGATCGCTACAGCACCCTGCATCAGCGCAACTTCGTCAGTCAGTTCGACCTGGAAGCCAAGCTGAATGCGCTCGAGGCGGCACGCGCCCATGTCGCCGAGGCGCGCGCGGCATTGCAGACATCGCAAAACCAGGCCGGATATGCCGAGCTGCGTGCCGACGCGGATGGCGTGATCACTGCGATCTCCGGCGAAGCGGGTCAAGTCGTCGGTTCCGGTCAGGCGATCATGACCCTGGCCCACGACGGTACCAGCGAAGTGGAGATCAACGTACCCGAGCAGGCGATTGCGGAATTGAAGATCGGCGCGTCCGCGCATGTCGAACTGTGGACCGAGAGCGGCAGACAGCACGATGCCGTGGTTCGCGAGATCGCGCCGGGAGCCGATGCAACGACCCGCACCTATCGCGTCCGCGTCGCCTTCGATGATCCGGCCGCCAATCCGCGCCTCGGCCAGACCGCACGCGTCTACTTTGCTTCGGCGGCATCGGATGGCCAGTTCCTCGTCCCGCTCAGCGCGCTGTACGAAAAGGAAGGCAAGCCGGCGATCTGGCAGGTCGATGGCAAGACGCATCGGGTCCGCCTCTCACAGGTGTCGGTCGCAAACTACGGCGAGGCGGGCGCCCTGATCGACCAGGGACTGGCTGCCAGCGACTGGATCGTGACAGCCGGCGTGCATCGCCTGCGCGAAGGCGAAGTGGTCAACCCGATCGACGATCTGAACCGCCGCGTTTCGTTCTGACTTCAAACCCTCTTCCTGTGCTGCCGGAGATCCTCCCCCTCCCCGCCGGCAGCACAGTGGAGAGGACCCTTGTGTGATTTGACGGTCCGCGCCGGCGGAGCAACGCACGGCCGGGTTGCGCAGCCTTGAGAAACGGATCGATGACATCATTCAATCTCTCGTCATGGGCGCTGCGCAATCAGGCGCTGATGCTCTATTCGATCATCCTGTTCGCCATCGTCGGCATCTGGTCGTATCGCGGGCTCGGGCAAGCCGAAGACCCGCCATTCACGTTCAAGGTCATGGTCGTGCAGACCCAATGGCCAGGCGCCACGGCGCTCGAGATTTCCGAGAAGGTCACCGAGACGATCGAGAAGAAGCTCCAGGAAATTCCGGAGCTCGACTATCTGCGCAGTTATTCGCGACCCGGCGAATCGCAGGTCTTCTTCGTGGTCAAGGATTCGATCGATCCGACTCGCGTCCCCGATGTCTGGTATCAGGTGCGCAAGAAGGTCGGCGATGTCCGCTACACCTTGCCGCCGGATATCCGCGGCCCGTTCTTCAATGACGAGTTCGGCGACACCTTCGGCAACATCTACGCATTGAGTGGCGAGGGCTTCGATGATGAGGACCTGCGCGACTACGCCGAGCGCGTCAAGCTTGAACTGCTGCGCGTGCCGAACGTCGCCAAGATCGAGTTGATCGGCCGCCAGGAACCGAAGATCTACGTCGAGGCATCGAACGCCAAGCTGGCGACCCTCGGCGTCAGTTTTGCCGAACTGCAGCAGACCCTGGCGTCGCAGAACGCCGTCGTCCCGGGTGGCAGCTTCGAAACCGCGTCCGATCGCATCTACCTGCGCACCACCGGCGCGCTCGATTCGGTCGAAGCGATCCGCGACCTCAGCATCCGCGGCAGCAACGGACGCCTGTTCCGCCTTGGCGATATCGCCGACGTACGCCGCGGCTTCATCGATCCGCCGCAGCCGCGCATGCGTTTCAAGGGCAGCGAGGCGATCGGCATCGCGGTCTCGATGCGCAGCGGCGGCGACATCATTGCATTGGGCCACGACCTGGAAGCGGCCACGACCCGGATCGGCAAGACTCTCCCGCTCGGCCTCGACCTGCACAAGGTTGCCGATCAGCCCGCCGCCGTCAGCCGCTCGATCGGTGAGTTCGTGCGCACCCTCGGTGAGGCCGTGCTCATCGTCCTGCTGGTCAGCTTTTTCTCGCTCGGACTGCGCAGCGGATTCGTCGTCGCGGTGTCGATTCCGCTCGTGCTCGCGATGACGTTCGCGGCGATGAACTATTTCGGCATCGGCCTGCACAAGATCTCGCTCGGCGCGCTCGTGCTTGGACTCGGCCTGCTCGTCGATGACGCGATCATTGCCGTCGAGATGATGGCGATCAAGATGGAGCAAGGCATGGACCGCGTCAGCGCGGCCGCGTTCGCCTACACCTCGACCGCCTTTCCAATGCTGACCGGTACCCTGGTCACGGCAGCCGGATTCCTGCCGATCGCAACCGCGAAATCCGGCACCGGCGAATACACGCGCGCGATCTTCGAAGTCGTCACGATCTCGCTGCTGCTGTCGTGGATCGCCGCCGTCGTGTTCATTCCCTACCTTGGCTACAAGCTGTTGCCCGACCCGAACCACGCGCCCAGGGCACTGCCCAGCAGTGCCCTGGGCAAGCGCGTGGAAGCGGTGCGGCGCCGCTTGCCGGCCTGGTTCGGCGGCATTGCAGAGAGACCGGCCGATGGTTCCCACGATCCGTATGCGTCGCCGTTCTATCGCCGCTTCCGGGCGCTGGTCGGCGCCTGCGTCGAGCATCGTTACATCGTCATCGGCACGACCGTGCTGATCTTCGGACTGGCGATCTTCGGCTTTCGTTTTGTCCAGCAGCAGTTCTTTCCGGACTCGACGCGCCCGGAATTGCTGATCGATCTCAAACTGAGCGAAGGCTCATCGCTGAATGCCACCAAGGCCCAGGTCGAGAAGCTCGAAGCCTGGCTGGCGAAGCGCGCCGAGCTGGAAAACTACGTCAGCTATGTCGGTTCGGGATCGCCACGCTTCTACCTGCCGCTCGATCAGCAGTTGCCACAGGCTGGCTTCGCCCAGTTCGTCCTGCTGACCCACGGCAAGGTCGAGCGGGAAAACCTGCGCGACGACCTGCTCCGGTTGTTCGAGGTTGATTTTCCCGAGTTGCGCGCGCGCGTGATCCGCCTCGAGAACGGTCCGCCGGTCGGCTACCCGTTGCAATACCGGATTTCCGGACCCGACATCCAGACCGCGCGCGCGCTTGCGCGAAAGGTTGCCGACGTAGTTCGGACCAACGCCAACGCGCGCAATGTCAATCTCGACTGGGAAGAGCCAAGCAAGGTCATCCGCCTCGCGATCGACCAGGATCGCGCCCGCGTGCTCGGCGTCAGCTCCGAGGATGTCGCCAATTTCATGCAGAGCTCGCTCAACGGCGTGCCGATCGCGACCTATCGCGAACGTGATCAGCTGATCGGCGTGTTGCTGCGCGGGCCCGCCGACGAACGCGCCAGGATGAGCCTGCTACAGAGCCTCTCGGTACCGACTGCGTCGGGCCGGAGCGTTCCACTCGGCCATATCGCGACGATCCAGTACGAATTCGAGGAAGGCATCATCTGGCGCCGTGGCCGCCTGCCGACGGTGACCGTGCGTGCCGATATCGAGGGCACGCTGCAGCCGGCAACCGTCGATGCGCAGATCAGTCCGACCCTGGCCAAGATCCGCGCCGACCTGCCGGAAGGCTATCGTCTCGAAACCGGCGGCTCGGTCGAGGAATCGGCAAAGGGTCAGGGATCGGTCAACGCCGGATTCCCGCTTTTTCTCGGCGTCGTCGTCACGGTACTCATGCTGCAGTTGCGCAGCTTCCAGCGCGTGCTCCTGGTCGTGCTGACAGCGCCGCTCGGCCTGATCGGCGTGGTCCTGTTCCTGCTCGTGTTCCGCGTGCCGTTCGGCTTCGTGGCGATGCTCGGTACAATCGCTATGTTCGGCATGATCATGCGCAACTCCGTGATCCTGGTCGACCAGATCGAGCATGACATCGGCGCCGGCCATCGACCCTGGGACGCGATCGTCGATGCAACCGTTCGACGCTTTCGCCCCATCGTATTGACCGCGGCTGCGGCGATTCTGGCCATGATTCCGCTGTCGCGCAGCGCGTTCTTCGGACCGATGGCGGTGGCGATCATGGGTGGACTGACGGTTGCCACGGCGCTGACCCTGCTGTTCCTGCCGGCCCTGTACGCCGCGTGGTTCCGCATCCATCGCGATACACCGGCAGTTGAATTGGCCCCGGAATTGCAAACTGTCCATTGAAGAATGATTTCTTGTGGATCCACGTCGGCGCCGGCATTTCCCTGGCAACGATCGCAACAGCGGAGTAGCGACATGGGTGAGGCAGCACTGGATTTCGGCATTGATGCGGCACGCGGCCATGATCCCTGGCCCCTGAGACTGGCCCAGCGGGCCTTCGCGGCCGTTCTCGATCAAGCGCAGCACCATGGCGGATTCGGCGTCGGCGGGCTGCGCGCCACGGCGCGAGCGGCGTTGTCCGCACTGTCTGCGGACGACCGCGGACTGTTCGAAGACTGGCTTTCAGTGCAACTGGCCACCCGGCCGGCCACGATGCCGTCGAACCAGCTTGGCATCCTAGCCACGATCGACACGCCTCTGGCCGGCGCCGTGCGCCAGCGCATCCCGCGCGCGCGCGCGCGGATCGTGGACCGACCGCCGGTCATGGAAGTCGCTGCCTGAGTTTGCCGGCCATCGGCAGACCTTCTATGCTTTTGCCCCTTTTGCCGAAACCCGGAAAGCCGAAATGACGATGAACCTCGAACTCGCCCGCGACAACATGGTCGAGAACCAGATTCGGACCTGGGAAGTACTCGATCCGCGCGTTCTGGGCGTACTCGGTCGTCTGAAGCGCGAGGATTTCGTGCCTGAGCGTTATCGCGACATGGCTTTCGTCGACGTCGAACTGCCGCTGGGCCATGGGGAAGTGATGATGAAGCCGGTGATCGAGGGCCGCATTCTGCAGGCACTGGCGATCGAAAGCGGACAGCGAGTGCTCGAAATCGGCACCGGCTCGGGCTTCCTCAGTGCATGCCTGGCCGAACTCGGCGCCGAGGTCAGCAGTGTCGAACAGCACGCGGACCTGGCCGAGACGGCGCGCGTCAAGCTTCGGGCGGCCGGTCTTTCGCGGGTCCGCGTCGAAACCGCCGACGCACTTGCAGGCTTCGATCCGAATGCATCCTTCGATTGCGTTGTGCTGACTGGCGCGGTTTTTGCGTTACCGGAGCAGTTCAAGCGCTGGGTCGCCCCTGGCGGACGCCTGTTCGCGATCTCCGGTGAATCGCCGGCAATGCAGGCCTTATTGCACACGCGCACCGATGCGACCCACTGGCAGACTGAAAGCCTGTTCGAAACCGATATTCCGTACCTTACCCATGCCGAGCCGCCGCGTCGCTTCACGCTGTGACATGGAATCGGCGAGGCAGCGCAGAACCCCCGAGGAATCATCAATGATCCGTATCCGCCCCTTGTCGCTCGCCCTGTCCCTGGTGTTGTGCGCAAGCCCCGCCTGGGTCCACGCCGACGATCTGATCCAGATCTACGGTGAAGCGCGCGCCTCCGATCCGCAGTTGGCCGGCGCCGAAGCGACCCACTACGCCACCGGCGAGAACGTCGACCAGGCACGCTCTGCCCTGCTTCCGCAGATCGGCGCTTCGCTGGACTACTCGAAGAGCCACGGCAGCCGCGGTGGGCCGCAGTTCGTGACCAACGAGGATGGAACGCAGAGCCTGGTCAATGTTTCGACCTCCTCCGATTCCTACGGTCGTACCCTGAGCGGTCGTCTCGACCAGAGCATCCTCGACCTGAGCAA
Organism: Pseudomonadota bacterium; assembly: GCA_029561145.1. Classification (GTDB taxonomy): domain Bacteria; phylum Pseudomonadota; class Gammaproteobacteria; order Xanthomonadales; family Rhodanobacteraceae; genus Dokdonella. The sequence continues at coordinate 48,257 of JAKQJM010000057.1, read as the reverse complement.
GTGGACGACGCTGAAATCCGCGCGCGCAACCGCCAAGGCCGGGGATGCAACCTACGATGCCGCCCAGCAGGACTTGCTGATCCGCGTTGCCACGGCCTACTTCGATGCGTTGACCGCCGAGGACGCGCTCAAGTTCGCCCAGGCCAACGAGCAGGCTCTCAACCGGCAGATGGAGCAGGCCCAGCAACGCTTCGAGGTCGGCCTTTCGGCAATCACCGACGTCAACGACGCCAAGGCGCAGCACGACACTGCCGTGGCCAACGTGATCTCCGCGCAGAACACGCTGGATGACAACGAGGAGGCCTTGCGTCAGCTGACCAACAAGGAACCCGGCGAGCTGAAGAAGTTGCGTGACAAGTTGCCGCTGGACAAGCCCAGTCCGGAAGATCCCGAAAGCTGGGTGTCCGTGGCGGTCGAGCAGAATCCGACACTGAGCTCCTACGAGTACCAGCTCGAAGCAGCCAACGCGAACATCAACACCGCGCGTGCGGCGCATCTGCCGACGATCAGCGGCCAGGTGCTGTATTCGAAGAACCCGAGCTGGAGCGACAACAGCTCGTCCAGCATCAACCAGTCGTTCCATACCAACAGCGAGAGCTGGTCGACCACGGTCGGACTGAGCCTCAACGTGCCGATCTTTGCCGGCGGCTACACGCAATCGCGCGTGCGCCAGTCGATCCACAACCGCGATGCCGCGCAGGACCAGTTCGAGCTGCAGAAGCGCCTGATCGAGCGCAGCACGCGCAACAGCTACCGCGCCGTGATCGCCGGCGCCAGCCAGGTCGAGGCGACCGGACAGGCCGTCGTGTCGGCGCAGAGTTCGCTCGACGCGACCCAGGCCGGATACGAGGTGGGCACGCGCACGATCGTCGACGTGCTGATCAGCCAGCAGCAGTTGCTTTCCGCGCAGAGCAGCTATTCCCAGGCACGCCATGCGTTCGTGCTGAACGGCCTTCGCCTCAAGCAGGCGGCCGGCATCATCGAGGTCAAGGATCTCGAGAGCGTCAACGCCCTGCTCGAATAGGGATCGTTTCCCTAGAGTGTGACCGGCTGCTTCGCGAGCACCTGCTCGACGATGTGCAAGGTCCGCTGGACGGCGCCGCGTTCGCGTTCGAGCACGCTTTGCGCGGCCTGCCCCATTGCGTGACGCTCGCCCTCCTGGGCGAGCAGCCGGATCACGGCCACGCCAAGCTCGATCTCGTCGGCAACGCGCAGCACCGCGCGCGCCTCGATCAGGCTCGTCGCCACTTCTTCGGTATTGAAGGTATGTGGACCGACGATGACCGGCTTGCCGAGCGCGGCCGGCTCCAGCAGGTTGTGGCCACCGATCGGTTCGAGACTGCCGCCGACGAAAGCGATGTCGGCCGCCGCATAGAAATGCAGCAACTCGCCCATCGTGTCGACGACGAAGCACTGGCAACGCTCATCGGCAGCGACATCCTCGCTGCGCACACGCGTCGTGAAGCCGAGCGAGCGACATGCCCCGACCACCGGCTTGAATCGTTCCGGATGACGCGGCGCGATCAGCAACAGGGCATCGGGAAACCGTTGCAGCACCGCGCTGTGTGCCTTCAACACCGGCAGTTCCTCGCCTTCATGCGTGCTTGCGGCAATCCATACAGGTCGGCGAACGCCCCAGCTACTCCGCAATTCCGCACCGGCATCGGCCAGGCTCGCCGGCACCGGCATGTCGAACTTGAGGTTGCCGATCACAGCCAGGCGCGTCACCGCCGCGCCGAGCAGGCGCAGGCGCTCGGCATCGACCGGTGATTGCGCCGCAACGAAGCTCGCGCAGCGGATTGCACGTCGGGCCAGCGGCCGAACCGGCCCGTAGCCACGCAAGCTGCGCTCGGAAAGGCGTGCATTCGTCACCACGATCGGGATATCCCGTTCGCGACAGGTGATGAACAGGTTGGGCCAGATCTCGGTCTCCATGATCACCGCGAAGCGCGGCCGGATGCGATCGAGGAAGCGCTTGACCGAGGCAGGCAGGTCGTAGGGGAGATAGACGTGGAAGACGCGGTCGCCGAACAACCTCTGCACGCGCTCCGAGCCGGTCGGCGTGACGGTGGTCACGACCATCGGCGCATCGGGATAGCGCCGCATCAACGCTTCGATCAAAGGCACCGCCGCATTCACCTCGCCGACCGATACGGCGTGCACCCAGCTGCTGTTCTCGAAACCCGGGGCGGGAAAGAATCCGTAGCGCTCCTTCCAGCGCGACAGATAGCGTCGATAGCGCAAACCGCGCGCCGCCAGCCGATACAGGATCACCGGCGTGAGCAGATACATGGTCAAGGTGTAGAGCAGGCGCAGCAAACCGGAACCCGCATTCGAAAAAGGCCCGGCAGTATAGGCCGCGTAGGCAGAATCCGGCTTGGCCGCCATAATCGGCGCCATGAATTCCGCCGCAGCGCGCTTCCAGCCCGGCTTGCTCAGCCCATTGCATTGGCCCGCCTGGATCGGCATCGGCGTGCTGTGGCTGCTGTCGCGGCTGCCCTATCGCGCGCTGATGGCTGCCGGTCGATGTCTGGGCGGGTTGATTGCGTGGCTTCCGGGTTCGCGCCGGCGCATCGCGCAACGCAATATCGCGCTGTGCTTTCCCGGGCTCGATACCGTGCAGCAGGCACGCCTGCTCGAGCAGAACCTGCGCGACGTCGGCCTCATGCTCGCCGAGTTCGCGCTTGCCTGGATGGGTTCGAGCCGGGCCATTGCCCGTGTTCCGGTGACGATCGAAGGCATCGAGCATGTCGCTGCAGCCACGGCTCGCGGACAAGGCGTGCTGCTCACCGGCGCGCATTTTTCCCATCTTGAACTGGCCGGACGCCTGCTCGTCGAACGCGGCGGGATCGAGCTCGCCGGCATGTATCGCGAGCACGGTGATGCCGCTTTCGAATGGGCGATCCGACGCTCGCGCCAGAAGTATGCGGCGACGATGTTCACGAAGAACGAAGTGCGTGCGTGCGTCCGCTACATGAAAGCCGGCGGGTGCATCTGGTACGCACCGGACCAGGACATGCGCGGCAAGGACACCGTCTTCGTGCCGTTCTTCGGGGTGCCGGCGTCGACGCTGACGGCAACCCATCATCTGGCGCGCCTGTCCGGCGCCTGCGTGATTCCGTTCTTTCATCGGCGCCTGCCCGACGGTGGCTATGCATTGCGCCTCGAAGCGCCGCTCGCCGGTTTCCCGGGCGCCGACGTAACCACTGATACCGCTCGAATCAATGCGATGATCGAACGCATGGTGCGCGAAGCGCCTAGCCAGTACCTTTGGATACACCGGCGCTTCAAGAGCCGACCAGCGGGACAGGAGTCCCTTTACCGATAGTCGTTCGTGGACGAATCAGGGGAGTGCAGTGCATGGGATGGGTCTGGGGCGTGCTCGGCGCGTTGTTTGGTGCGATTCTCGGTGCGACGATCGCCGACGATTCGACAGCGATCCTCGGTTTGCTCGGCGGTGCCGCGTGCGGCTACCTGACCTGGCGCTCGGCCGATCTGGGCGCGCGCGTGCGCCACATCGAGAAGCGACTGGCCCAATCAGGCACGCTCGCCATGCCGACGCCAGTGGCAAGTCCTGATCCGGTCGCGATGCCGGGCGCCGTGCTCGATCTGCGCAGCGCGACACCCGTCATCACCGAGGCAGCGGAGCCGTTCGTCATTGACAGCGTGCCGGCGGTGCCGCCGCCACCGCGGGTCGACGCGGTCTGGGCGGAAACGCCGCGACCGGTCGCGGCTGCCGAAGCCGAGCCGTATCGCGAGGATTTCGGCGAACGCCTGCTCGGCTCGATCAAATCATGGTTCACCGAAGGCAATGTCCCGGTGAAGGTCGGCATGCTGGTGTTGTTCGCCGGCGTCGCCGCCCTGCTCAAGTACGCCGCCGACGAAGGCTGGTTCACCTTCCCGATCGAGTTTCGCCTGACCGGCATCGCCCTCGCTTCGGTCGCCGCGCTGGTTTTCGCCTGGCGCCAGCGCCACGCCAAGCGGGGCTTTTCGTTGAGCCTGCAGGGCGGCGCCATCGGCATCCTCCTGCTCACCGTGTTCGCCGCGTTCCGCCTTTACCATCTGCTGCCGGCGACTGCCGCGTTCGCCTTGATGCTCGTACTCGTGGCTGGCGTCTGCGTGCTTGCCGTCCTGCAGGATGCACTCGCGCTTGCTGTGCTCGGCATCCTCGCCGGCTTCGCCGCACCGATCCTGATATCGACCGGCAGCGGCAACCATGTCGTGCTGTTTTCCTACTACGCGCTGCTCAACATCGCGATCTTCGCGATCGCCTGGACGCGCGCCTGGCGCATCCTCAACCTGCTCGGCTTCTTCTTCACGTTCGCGATCGGCACGATCTGGGGCGTGCTGTCCTACAAACCCGAGCTGTTCGACAGCACCGAACCGTTCCTGTTGCTGTATTTCGCGATCTATCTCGCGATCCCGGCCCTGTACGCGCTCAAGCTCGGGCGTGAGCGCCCCGATGCCGTCGATGGCTCGCTGATCTTCGCCAATCCGCTGATAGCGTTCTCGCTGCAGGCGGCCCTGCTGCAGGGCGAGCGCATCCCGCTGGCAATTTCGGCGCTGGTCCTCGGAGTGATCTACATCGTGCTTGCCTGGGCGTTGATCCGTCGCGTCCGCGTGCTCGGCGAGGCATACGCCGTGCTCGCGCTCGGCTTCTCGACCCTGGCCATTCCGCTGGCCTTGTCGGCGCGCACCACCGGCTGCCTGTTTGCACTCGAAGGCGCGGCCCTGCTCTGGCTTGGCCTGCGCCAGCAACGCCGCCTGCCACGCTGGATCGGGCTGCTTCTGCAAGTGCTCGCTGCCGGCGCCTTCGCCTTTGCCTGGTCGCCGCGCCCGATCGAGGAATTGCCGATTGCCAATGGCGCCTTCGTCGGCGCGATCCTGATCGCCGCCGCCGCACTGATTTCCGCCTGGCTCTATCAGCGTGCCCGCGCGTCCAGCGGACTGGGCCTGCTCCTGTACCTGTGGGGACTGGCCTGGTGGTTCGGCGCCTGGCTGATCGAGATCATGCGTCATGTGGCCTCGACCCACGAGTTGCCCGCGATCCTCGGCCTGATCGCGGGAACCGCGTGGCTGGCCGCCGAGGCGGAGCGTGCATGGCGTCGACTCGCGCTGGCCTGGACCACGGCGATCCTGTTCTGGCTGGTCGTGCCGACCAGCATCCTGATCAACACCGACAACCAGTTGTTCTCGACCTGGAGCCTGCTCGCCCACCTGGCCTTTTTCGTCTTCGGCTGGCGCGCGTTGCTTTGCCTGCGTGGCAGCGCCGATTCCGCGCAAACCACCGCCCACCTTGGCTGGTTGTGGGTATGGACGCTGGTCGCCGCAATGAGCCTGCGCGAATTCGCGATCCACTCCGGGCTGGGCAACGGCTGGCTGGTCGCGATGCTCGGCTTGCCGTTGCTGATCGCGCACCTGTTCGTGCTGCGCCGTCCCGACTGGATAGCGCCGCCCCTGTCGCGGGAATTTCCGCGCTATCGGTCAGCCATGCTGGGTTCCCAGTTGATCGTGCTCGGCCTACTGATGACGATCGGCCTGTTCCATCCCGGCGACTCCGCTCCGCTCGGCTTCATTCCGCTGTTCAATCCACTGGAGCTGTTCCAGTTCGCGGGACTGATCGCGCTGGCCATTGCGACGCGCGACGAGGATGCATCCGCATTCTTTCGCTCGCACCGTCCCGCACTCCTTTCGTTCAGCGGCTTCGTCCTGATCACCGCGGCCACCTTGCGCAGCGCCCATCATCTGGGCGGCATCCCCTGGGATGGCGGGTTGCTCAGCGCGAGCCTGTCGCAGACCAGCCTGGCCGTGGTCTGGAGCATACTCGGCGTGGCCGGATGGGTGATCGGTTCCCGACGCGGCAATCGGCCACTGTGGCTGGCCAGCGCCGTGCTCATGGGCGTGGTCCTGATCAAGCTGCTGCTGATCGATCGCCAGCATCTCGGCAACCTGTTCGGCATCGCCTCGTTCATCGCCTACGGATTGCTCTGCACCCTGGTCGGCTACCTCGCACCGGCGCCCCCGCGCCAAAATGCACAAGGTGACAACGCATGAGGCGATGGATCGTGTTGGCGTTGCTTGCCGCGGGCGCCGCGAGGGCGACCGGTCCTGCCGACTATGCTGCGGTCTTTCCGATCACGACCACCGGCGATCAGGCCGCCTGGCTGGTGGATCTCGACATCGATGCCTACCGCTGGTCGCAGGATGAGGACCTGCGCGACATCGCGATCTTCAACGCCGCGGGAAATCCGGTTCCGCTCGGCCCGTGGAACGAGATCACGCCGGTCCAGGTCTTCGAGGATCGCGAACCAGTGGCGCTGCTGAGCCTGCCGAGAGTCATCGTTCCCAGGCAATTGCAAAGCGTGCGTTTTGTCTCCGGCAACGATCGCGGCAAGCGGCGTGAAGTACAGGCGGTGGAAGTCCGATCGACCACCGGTTCCCGGCCGAATCGCGAATGGTTGATCGATACCGGCAACCTGAACGTCGGTGTCGACACGATCAGCCTCGACTGGGAGTCGCCCACGTCGGGCGTCGTGGCCCGTTTCGACGTCCACGGCAGCAGCGACCTCGAGTCATGGATCTACGCGCGGCGCGGGGCGAGCGTCCTGCTGCTCGAGGAAGATGGCACGCGCATCGATCGTCGCGACATCCGGCTGGATCGCCCGGGACTGTCCTATCTGCGCCTGGTCCGTACCGATGACGGCCCCGACCTGATCGGCCTGCACGCCGAAATCAGTGGCCGCTACGAGCAGGCAGGCGCACCCGCGCCGCTGCAGTGGGTCGATGCCACGTATCGCAGCATGGTCACTGATGACGCGACGCACGAGATCCAGTGGCGCTACGAGCTGCCGGCCGCGTTGCCGGTCAGTCAGATCCGGCTCGGCCTGTCCGACGACAATGCGCTCGCCAATCTGCAGGTGCTGACCGGTGCCGCTGCCAGTGATGGCAGCATGCGCTGGTACCCGCGCGGCCAGACCACCGCCTATCGGCTGCGGCGCGGCGACGATCTGATCGAGAATCCGGAAATCGCGCTTTCATCCGGATCACGCACGCGCAACGTACGCCTCGATTCGACCACGCCGCTCGCACAACCCCCACGCATCAGTGCAGGTTATCGTCCGAAACGCATCGTCTTTCTTGCCGAAGGCGACGCGCCCTACCTGCTTGCCGTCGGCAGCCGCGTCGCACGCCATCCCGATTATCCGATCGCCACGGCCATCGGCCGTTTGCGGGTCAGTTCGAACTGGGAGCCGCAGACGGCCCGCCTCGGCGCGCTGCAGACCAGTGCGGGCGCAAGCGCCATAGCGCCGCCCGAAGTGAAAAAGGAATCACCGGGATGGAAGCGCGGACTGCTATGGGCCGTCCTGATCCTTGCGGCGGCGGTCGTCGGCAGTCTGGCCCTGGCCCTGCTGCGCGGGGATCGCCAGGGCGGCGCAGAAGATCGCCAGCAACCACCAGAAGAATAGGCCCCACCACGCCGAATAGAAGGCGAAGTGGGTGTTCAACGGGAAGCACATCACGGCCAGGGCGACGCCCGGCGCGAACGCACGGGCACGTTGGTCGGCAGCCGCGCGCCGCCAGCAGCGGATTGCAAGCACGGCGCCGGATATCCACAGCAGCAAGCCAAACACTCCGGTCTCGCTCAGCACTTCCAGCACGACCTGATGCGCATGCGAGGCACCCTGCCCGCTCTGTGGATCGACGAACCGATCGCCGGCTGACGCGTGTTCGGCGTAGTCATGGCGAAAGCCGCGCGCGCCGACCCCGGTGAACGGATGCGCGCGGATCATGTCCGCCGCGGCATGCCAGATGCGCAGGCGGCCCGCCGAGGCATCATCGACGGCCTGCTCGGTGCCCTTGAACACGAGCAGGGTTCTCTCGATGCGCGCATCGAACCCGTCGGAATCACGCAGGACCATGCCGACGCTGAAGGCGACGCCAAGCAACGCGCCGAGGATCAGCGGAAGAAAACGTCGGAAACTGCGCGTCTCGCGCCAGCCGAAGACCATCGTCACCAGCGCAAACGACAACCACGCGGCGCGCGACCCTGCCATCAACACGGGCACGAGCACGAGCACGAACGCCAGCAGCAGGCCGACCCGCCCGCCGCGCTCGCGAGCGACCAGCAGCACGAACGGTGAAAGGATTGCCAGCACAGGCCCGAGCTTGAGGTTGTCGGCACCAAAAATGCCGGAGAGGCGTTCGATCTCCGGCGCACCACCGAGGCTGTACCCGGTCAGCAACTGCAACCAGGCATCGATCAACCAGAGTCCGGTAACCACCGCGATCGCAAATACAAACGGTGGCCAGAACGCCGGTTTGCGCAAGGCCCACAGCACGAACAACGCAAACGGCAGGAAACGCAGGCTGTCGAGCGCCGTCATCCAGGTCTTCGCGGGTGCGACGGCAGCCACCCCGGATACCACGATCGGCAACCAGTAGCAGACGAACAACAGGACGGCCAGGCGCACGCCGGGATCGATCAGCGGCGCCATCCGATGGCGCAGGATCAGAACGAGACCCCCAACTGCGCCGATCAGGATCGGCAGTTCCGAACTGCGACCAATCGGCAGCAACACCAGCACACCGAGTACGACCAACAGGGCGGCCAGTTCGCCGCGGCGAAGCTCGCTCATTGATCGCTGCGTCGGCGACGCGGTTCGTTGGCAAGCTCGGCATACAGGGCGAGCGTGGCTTCCTGCATGTCGACCAGTCGATAGCGCGTCAATGGCTGGATCGCCGGCGCCGCGCGCATCAGCTCGGCGGCGCGCTCGGCGAGGCGCGCACGGTCACCGGGCGGCACCCGGCCCATCGGATAGAGATCGGTCAACAACTCGCCAACACCACCATGCGCATATCCGAGCACCGGTCGACACAGCGAAAGCGCTTCGATCACGGTGCGACCGAACGATTCACGCTGCGTGCTGAGCTGCAGGATCAAGGTCGAGATCGCCATGACGTCGCGCACGTCGGCGCGCGGCGGGCTGATCACGAGCTTGTCGGATACACCGAGCTTGACCGCCAGCGTCTCGAGTTCGGCCACGTAGGACTCGCGGCCGGGTTCACGCGCACCGAGCAGCAGCAAGCGGGAATCAACCCCGCGCGCGTTGAGATCGGCGAGCAGTTCGATCGCGTCGGAATGCCCCTTGAGTCGCGTTCCGCGTGCCGGCAGTGTCAGCAACGGCGCACCATCCAGCGCGGGATAGTCGGCGAGAAAACGCGTGCGCCATTCGTCGTCCGGCTGATGGCCATACGGAAATTCGAGCGAATCGACGCCACGCGGGATCAGCACGAGGCGGGCCGGATTCGTATGGCGATAGTGACGCAGCACATGGTCGCGAACGAGATTGGAGACGCAGATCACGCGATCGCCGCGGGCCATGATGCCGCTGTACCAGCCCGGCGAGTTCAGGCCGTGCACGGTGGTCACGAAATGGGGGCGTGGCGCGGCAAGCCCGCGCAAGGCGTACCAGCCCAGCCAGGCTGGCATGCGCGACCGCGCATGCACGATATCGGGCTTGGCCTCGGCGAGGATCGCACGCAGTCGTGGCACGAGAAACGGGGTTCGCAGGGATTTCCTTCCGATCGGCAATTCGATGTGACGGCTGCCCTCCGCGGTCAGGCGCGCGACCAGCCTTCCACCGCCCGAAATGACAATCGACTCATGTCCGGCTTCGACCAGTGCCCTGCCGATCTCCAGGGTTGAGCGTTCGGCACCCCCGGACACCAGAGCAGGCACAAGCTGCACGACGCAAAGGCGCCGGCGTGTCACATTGGAACCTTGATCGGACAAAGCGGCCTCGGCGTCAGCTAGGGGGCGGGCGTGTCAATTCGATCCGTCTTCGAGTTCGTATTCAGCTCCGCAGTACGGACATTTCGCCTTGCCGCCCTGTTCCTCGATCGGCAGGTAGACCTTCGGATGCGAGTTCCACAGCGACATGGCGGGCATCGGACAGCTCAACGGCAGGTCTGCACGACCGACCCGGTAGCGGTTTTCTGCATTGGCCGGAATACGCGCTTCGGCTGCAGGATTACGCGATGACATACCTCGAGACTCCCGGAATGACGATAGCCATGCAGTTTAGCAGCACGGATTATGCCAAGCAGGTCACACTTGTCCCGCCGAACGGTTCGCAATGCGGGAATGGGTAGATGGCCATCCTTGCGTGCTGCGGTGGCCTAGAATGCGACTGTTCGACCGCGCTCGCAGCGCTTCAACTCATCACGTAGGGGAGACACCATGGATTTCGCAAAACTCATCGCCCGTGCCAAGGCCATTCTGTTGTCGCCCAGGACCGAATGGCCGGTCATCGCGGCCGAGCCTGAAACGGTCGCCAACCTGTACAAGAACTACATCCTCGTGCTCGCCGCGATTCCCGCAATCGCAGGATTCATCAAGGGCAGCCTGATTGGATTCAGCCTGTTCGGCATCACGGTGCGCACGCCGATGGTCAGCGGCATCATCGGCATGCTGGTCAGCTATGCACTGACGCTCGGTATCGTCTATCTCGTCGCCTTGATCATCGATGCGCTGGCACCGAGTTTTGGCGGCGAGAAAAACATCGTCCAGGCGCTCAAGACGTCGGCGTATACCTACACGGCAAGCTGGGTCGCCGGCATTGCCACGATCATTCCGTGGATTGGCTGGCTGGTTGTCCTGGCCGGCGCGATCTATGGCATCTACCTGCTCTACGTCGGCCTTCCGCACACCATGCGCAGTCCGCCGGACAAGTCGGTCGGCTACACCGCCGTCGTCATTGTCATCGGCTTCGTGCTCAGTATCGTGGTTGGCATGGTTGTTGGCGGCATCACTGCAGCCGGCAGCGCCGCCAGCGCGCTCAGCATGGGCACCAGCACCAGCAGCAGCGTGACGGTGGATACCGACAGCGCCCTCGGCAAGCTCGCCGCGCTTGGCCAGAAGATGGAGCAGCAGGGGAAGAAGATGGAAGCGGCCGAGAAGAGCGGCGATTCCAATGCCCAGGCCGAAGCGGCAACCGCGATGCTCGGCTCGATGCTCGGCGGCGGTGATCAGGTCGAAGCGCTGCCGCCCGATGCGATCAAGCCTTTCCTGCCCGAGAAGCTGGCGGGATTCAAGCGTTCATCGATTTCGGTCGAGCGCAATGGTGCGATGGGTGTACAGGTCAGCACCGGTCATGCGAGTTATCGCGATGCGGACAACAACGAATTGCAACTCGAAGTCACCGACATGGGTGGTGCCAAGGGCATCATGGCCCTGGCTGGCTTTGCCGGAATCGAGTCGGAGAAGCAGACCGAATACGGCTACGAGAAGACCTACAAGCAGGATGGCCGCCTGGTCAACGAACGCTGGGACAGCAACAGCCACAGTGGCGAGTTCGGCATCATTCTCGGCGACCGCTTCTCGGTGAAGCTGAGCGGCAACGGCGAGGGGCTCGACATGGCCGTGCTCAAGTCCGCGCTGACATCGCTGGATCTGGCCGGCCTCGAGAGCCTGAAGAATCAGGGCGTCAAGCAGGGCTGACCGACGTCACGCCGGGGAGATCCGGCAACCCGCTCGCGGATCGATCGAACGACCACCGGCATAAGCACCGGTGATCGTTCGAACTGCTTACTTCGCGGCCTGCTTCGGCACGCTGGCTTCCGTGGTGATATGGATCTTGACGTCATCGCTGACGTTCGGCACGTAGTTGCCGACGCCGAATTCACTGCGCTTGATCACCACCTTGGCATCGAATCCGACGGTCAGCGCTTTCGACATCGGGTGCGCGCCGGCACGGTTGAGCGTGGCATCGAGCGTGACCGCCTTGGTCACGCCATGGATGGTCAGGTCGCCGGTCACCTTGAACTCGTCCTTCGCGGTCCCTTTGGCAATCTTCGTGCTCTTGAAGGTGGCGGTCGGGAACTGGGCTGCATCGAAGAAGTCCGCACTCTGCAGATGTTCATCGAGTTTCGTGACATGGCTGTTGATGCTGTCGATCGCGATCGTGACGTCGACCGACGACTTCGTCGGATCGGCGGCGTCGTAGTTGATCGTTCCTTCGATCTTGTCGAAATTCGCGCTCGGATTGGAGAATCCGAAATGGTTCCAGCTGAATTCGGTCTGGGTATGCGAACCATCGATGACATAGGCTTCGGTCGCTGCAAACGTCGAGGCCGAGGACAGCATCAGGGCCGTCGCAAACAGGGTCTTCTTGAACATGGGTTACTCCGCAGTCGGTGGGTTCAAAGGATCTGACAGGCTTCGTCGAAGGTGAACCGCTCTTCGCGTGGCCGGGGGTTGGCCGGATTGCCGTGGCCGATATTGATGAGGAAATTCGATTTGATTTCGGTGCCAGCGAAAAATGCCTCGTCGACACGTGGATTGCTGAAGCCGGACATCGGACCGCAATCAAGGCCCAGTGCGCGCAGCGCGATGATCAGGTAGGCGCCCTGCAGGCTCGAGTTGCGAAACGCTGTCGCCGCGATCGCATCCGGCTTGCCCTCGAACCAGGGTGTCGCGTCCTCCTCCTTGTAGAGCCGGGGAAGATGCCGGTAGAACGCATGATCCGCCGCAACGATCGCCGTGACCGGGGCCGCCATGGTCTGCTCGACATTGCTCTCGGAAAGCGCCTGGCGCAGCTTTTCCTTGGCCGCTGCGCTGCGCACGAAGACCACGCGCAAGGGCTGTGCATTGGCACTCGTCGGGCCCATCTTGGCCAGATCATAGGCCTGCTTCAGCAACGCGTCGCTGACCGGCGCATCAAGCCAGGCATCCGCCGAGCGTCGGTAGGTCCGCGCGGTACGGAATATCTGGTCAAGCGCCGGGTCGTCCAGCCGATTCTTCATGGAAACTCCTTAGGTGTCGCGTCTTCATCGCTGGTCGCAGCATGATCTAGGGATGCATGGCCGGCAATCAACGCGAACAATGACAACGGATTGCTGCTGCATGGTGGACAATGGACGCCTTTCGATCGGCCGTGACGGAGATCGGAAAGGGTCGTGCATGATAGCGAAGGAAGCCGGTTTGACATCTGAGCAATCCAATCGCAGTTGCTGGGTGGTCAGCGACGGTGCAGCCGGCAACGAGCGCCAGGCGCTCGCGCTGGCCACGGCGCTCGGCCTGTCGCCGCGGATCATCCGCCTCCGGCTCAGCCATCCGTGGGATTGGTTCGCACCCCGCCTGGACCTCGGCGCGATGCATGCGATGCGCGCAGAGGACGGCCAGGCCATTGCAGCGCCATGGCCCGATATCGCGATCGGTTGCGGTCGCAAGGCCGCCTTGCTGACACGCTGCCTGCGCGCTTGCAGCGAAGGTCGCAGCTTCACCGTGCAGATCCTCGATCCGCGCGTGTCACCTGACCTGTTCGACGTCGTCGTCGCACCGCATCACGATCAGCTCGCCGGGAGCAATGTGCTCGGGACGATCGGCGGGCTCCATGCAATCGATGATGCGCGGCTCGCCGAAGGCAGGGCGCGCTTCACGCAACTGGGCGACCTGCCGGCTCCACGGACCGGCGTGCTGATCGGCGCGACACACCCGGCCCAGGCTCTCGACGAAGAGTATTTCGCGGCGCTGTTGCGCATGCTCGGTCGTCGTCACGTCGAGGAAGGTGGCAGCTTCCTCGTCAGCACGTCGCGGCGGACGCCGGTCGATCTCGCCCAGCGGCTGCGTCGCGACTTCTCCGCCTGGCCCGGCCTGGTCTGGACCGGCGCCGAACAAGGCGAGAATCCCTACATGGGCATCCTCGGCTGGGCCGACCGCTTCGTCGTCACGGCCGATTCGGTCAACATGGTTTCCGAGGCCTGCGCGACCGGCAAACCCGTGCATGTGTTCGCGCCGCGGAGGATCCCGGGCAAGCTCGGCGCGTTCCACGACGCCTTGATGCGAGCGGGCCACCTGTCGTCGATCGATTTCGAGCCGGGCACCGCAGCGGCGCCGCTGCGCGAGCTCGACGAACTTGCGCGACGTGTGCAGGTTTTCTGGCAATCGCATCGTCTTCGCACTGGCTGATTGCGCCCAGACTGCGCTCGGCCGGCTTTCCGATCACGGTGTCGGCTCCGCCGTGATCCGGGGTTTCGCAGCAAATCGGGGCGCCATCCGCGCCGAATGAACAATCCTGTTCAGGCTCCGGATGCGATCGCTGGCCGTGCCCACAGCGGATCGACCCCCAGCGCATCGAGACGTGCCCGCGCCTGGACCCGCGTCCGCGCCGCCTGATCGCCCCGGCCGGGTGTTTTTTCGAGCACGCCGGCAAGATCCAGTTCCAGTCGCACGATTTCGACGGTATCGGCGCCGGTGACTGCCGTCAGCGTGCGGATGGCCGCGGCGAGCATCGAATGGGCATCGGCAAGGCGATTGTCGTGGGCGGCGATCTGCGCCTCGATGCGCGCCAGTTCCGCGCGCAGGTCCACCGGGGACCTTTCCTCTCCGTCGAGGCGTTGTCGTGCGCGCTGGCTCGCGATCGAGGCGTCGGCCCAGCGACCCGCCGCAATCAGGATGTCGGCACGCTGGATGTCCAGCCCGGCAAGCGAGTCGACAAGTTCGCCGGCCGCACCGTCCAGCGTGCTTGCGGCCTTGTCGAGTTCGACCAGCGCCTCGTCGTGGCGGGCACGATCCGCAAGCAGTTGTGCGTTGAGCTGGATCAGGCGACTGTGCTGCACCGGGCGATCCAGCAAAGGTGCTGCATCGATCGCGTCGCGCTCATGCTCGGCCGCCGCAGTCTCGCCGATCCGCCGCAGCAGTTCGGCGTAACGGATTTCCATGAACAATACGCGTGGGTCCGCCGCGCCCGCCTGGCGACGACCGACATCGAGGGCGCGCTGGGCCGACGCCCTCGCCTCGGCGTAGCGCCCGGTGCGCCCGAGCAGCATGCCGAGGTTGAAAAGCGGATTGATCATCCGCGGAAAATCCTTGTCGATGCGCTGGTACCCGGCAATCGCGTTGCGATAGCCGGCCTCGGCCTCGCCCAGCCGGTCGATCTGCTCGAGCAGGATCGCACTGTTACCGGTCAATTCGATCGTGTTCGGATGGTCGGCGCCATACGCTTCGGCGGCGATGCCGCGCGCCAGATCGAGTTCCGCGATCGCTTCATCGATGCGATTCGTGCGGCGCAGGATGCTGGCCAACCGCGAACGGGTCATGACGATCGCCTGTTGATTGCCCGGACTGCGCGCATATACCTGCAGTGCCTCGCGCAGCAGGGATTCGGCTTCGACCAATTGATCGCCCTGGTCCCTGACGGTCGCGAGCGCGACCAGTGCGTCGCCGGTTTCCGGGTCGGCGTCGCCACGCAGCTTGCGCGTTATCTGCAGTGCTTCGGCCACTGCCGGCTCCGCGCGCGCCGGGCTGTCGATCACCGCTTGCAATTCGCCAAGCTTGCTCAGGATCGTTGCGCGCGCGCGATCGTCGTCCTTGAGTTCCTTGCGCGCCGATTCGACGCTCGCAGCCACCATCTCGCTTGGAGTTCGTGGCTCGGTGGTCTTGCGACCGAAGACATATTGCTCGCGCACCATTGCAAGCGCGAAGTTCGCGATCCGCCCACTGCTTTCGGCCTCCGCATCGGCGCGCTGTGCGGCCTCGCGCGCGACGCTCGCCTGCCACAACGTGGCAGCAAGGCCAGCGATCAATGCGAGCAGCACGCCACACGCGCTGGCCACGGCGAGACGATGGCGGCTGACGAACTTGCGCATGCGATAGGTCGTGGAATCCGGTTGCGCAGCGACCGGGCGACCGTCCAGCCAGCGACGCAGGTCGTCGGCCAGGGCCGCTGCCGATGCGTAGCGTCGCGCAGGTTCGTGGCGCAGCGCAGTCAGCACGATCGTATCGAGTTCGCCTGCAACCGAACGGGAGAAACGCTGCACGCCTCCACTGTCTACGCCGAGCGTCTGTGCAAGCGAAGCATCGGACTGGCGCAGGCGTGCACTCGGTCGTTGGGTGACTTCGTGACGCAGCTTGTCGACCAGTCCTTCGAGGTTTCCACTGCCGCGCTGATGCGGCAGGGATCCGGTCAGCAACTCGTGCAGCACGACGCCGAGCGCGTAGACATCCGTTGCCGTGCTGATCGGCTCATCGAGAATCTGCTCGGGTGCCGCATAGGCGGGCGACATCGCGCGCAGGCCAGTCGCAGTCGCGCCCACGTCGCGATCGTCCTGCAGCAGCTTGGCAATGCCGAAGTCGAGCAGACGCACCCGACCTGCCTTGTCGACGAGGATGTTCGACGGCTTGAGGTCGCGATGCACCACGAGCCGGGTCTGCGCATACGCCACCACCTCGACGACGTCGGCCATCAATGCGATGCGCTGGCGCACGCCGAAGCCATGCGCGCGGGCATGCTCGGTCAGGCTCATGCCGTCGACGTATTCCATCGCGTACCAAGGGGCTCCCTGGTCACCGACGCCGCCGTCGATGAATCGGGCGATGCCCGGATGCGAGAGATCGGCGAGGATGCGGCGCTCCTGCACGAAACGGCGCAGCATGTCCTCGCTGTCCATTCCTCGCCTGCACAGCTTCAGCGCGACTTCCTGCGAGAAGTCGCCGTCCTTGCGTTGCGCGAGCCAGACCTCACCCATGCCGCCACGACCGAGCAGGCGCATCAGGACAAACGGTCCGATTCGTCGCCCCTGCGCAGCGGGGCCGACACTGCCATCGCCGATATCAGGTGCGAGAGTCGCTGCGAGTCCGGCAAGTCCCCGATCGATCACGCCACTGGCGTTCGCATCGGCCGCGAGCATGCGCGCGACTTCATCGGCCAACTCGGGTTCGTCGGCGCGCACCGCGTGCAGGCGGCGCTCCTGCTGCGCCGAGTCCAGATCGAGCAACTCGTCGAACAGGCCGAGGGCGCGTGCGGCCCGCTCAGTCTGCGGCGTCATGCGGCAAACCACCGTCGCCCAGACGTGCATGCAGGAAAGCGCGCGCGCGACGGAAATCGCGTTTGAGCGTTCGCGGCGACAAGCCCAGCAGTTCACCGGCCTCCTCGAGCTTGAGGCCACCAAAAAAACGCAATTCGACGAGTCGCGCCATGCGTGGCTCGACGGCTTCGAGCGCCTCCATCGCCTCGTTCAGGACGAACAACTGCTGATGGCGCAACTCGTCACCGGTCGAGACCTGTTCCGCTGCGCCAAGCGTCGTCGCCGGCGCGCCTCCGCCACGTTTCGCGGCAAGGCGTTCGCGCGCATGGTCCACGGCGATCTGGCGCATCGCACGCGCGGCCACCGCAAAGAAGTGCTGGCTGTCGTTCAGGACCAGCGCTTCGGGCTTGGCGAGGCGCAAATACACTTCGTGGACCAGGGAGGTACCACCGAGGCCGCCGCCTTCGCCACGCGCCACCTGGCGCGCGGCGAGCCGATGCAGGTCGTCGTAGACGGCGCGATACAGCATTTCTGCCGAACGCTTGTCGCCATCCCGTGCTGCAACGATCAGTTGAGTGAGCTGGGCCACTGGGCGCCCCATCAAGCGATGGCGGCAAGCTGCCACAATCGGCGGTCGGCGGCAAACATGCCGGCACGGTGCTTCGTCCGGGACAGCGCGTCGCCGGGCAATCGATCAGTCGAAGGCAAGATCGAGTTCCCGGGCAATGCGCAACACGTCGCGCGCCGACTGCTCGACTTCCGCATCACGCAGCACCACGCGCGGCCGCGCGTCGAGCGTCGCCGCGAGCGACCGGCCGAGGATGTGTGTGTGCGCGTCGCGCAGCCCGGTGGACTGCGATGCGTCGAGCAGGCCCCCCTGTTCCGCGGTCTCGATGAGATCGACCGTGTTGGTCACCGTGAGCAGGCGCGGACACGCCGATGCGTGCTCAAGCACGAGCGCCTGCATCAGGAACTCGATATCGACGAGGGCGCCAAGGCCCTGCTTGAGATCGAGCATCTGTTCGTCCGAGCGATCACTTTCCCTGCGCCAGCGCGAGCGCATGTCGACGATCTGCCGACGCAGTTCGTTCGCATCGACGCGCGCTTCCAGCGCCGCGGCCCGCGTCTCGGCGAATCGTCGACACACGTTGACATCGCCGGCAACCGCGCGGGCACGCACCAGTGCCTGGTGCTCCCAGGTCCAGGCTCGCTCGTGCTGATAGGCCGCATAGGCATCAAGGGTGGTGACGAGCACGCCCTTGCCCCCATCGGGACGCAGGCGCACGTCAATCTCGTAGAGTCGCCCCGAGCGCGTCAGCATCGTCAGCAGATGAACAAAGCGCTGCGCGAGGCGCGCGTAGTAGCGTGCCCCTTCGAGAGGCTTTTCACCGTCCGATTCGAGGTGGGCGTGGCTGCTGTCGTAGACAAACACGAGATCGAGATCGGAGCCGAATCCGAGTTCGATTCCCCCCAGGCTGCCATAGCCGATCACGGCCATTGCCGCGCCTTCGCCAGGACGGTCGCCGATGCGTCCGTGCGCGGCGACCAGGTCGCGCTCGGCGATACGCAGGACCGTGCCGAGTACCGCTTCAGCAACATCGGCCAGATTGCGTGCAACGCGCACGGCATCGATACGCTTGCCGAGAAACGCCAGGCCGAGGCGGAATACGGCAGCCAGTCGCTGCTCCTGGACCAGCTCGATCTCGCGCTCGAGATCGTGATCGTGCATCGAAGCCAGGCGGCGCAGCATCTCGGCCTCGACCTCGTCGCGACCCGGCGGCAGCCCTTCGCTGCGCTCGTCGAACAGCTCGTCGAGCAGGAGCGGGTACGCGATCACGCGCTCGGCAAGCAGGGCACTCGCCGCGAACACGGCCGTCAGGCGCTTGAGCGCCGCGGGCTGCTCGTCGAGCAGGGCCAGGTAGGCTGACCGGCGCGCGACCGCATGCACGAGTCCGATCAGGCGGACCAGACAGGCTCCCGGCGCCGCGCTCTCGGCTGCTGCAGCGAAAAGTGCCGGCATGACCCGATCGATTCGTTCACGCGATCGCACCGAGGCCGCGCGCAGGATCGGGCTGCCGATCAGGCCTTCAAGTGCCGCGACCACCGGCTCGACGGGATCGAAACCGGCATCGGCGAACGCTTCGGCGTGAACGCCCTCTCCAACGCAGCGGGCCCATACCGCGTTCCACTCCGCCGTCGACTCCGAACTGCGCGCGCGCCGGGCCGGCGCCATCAGGTTGTTGAATTCTTCGCTGACCGCGGCGCGGTGACGATCCAGTTCGGCATTCAATGCCGCACTGTCGGCATGGCCGAGCGCCAGCGCGATGCGGGTCCGCTGGCTCTCGTCGGCGGGTAGTTCGTGGGTCTGCTGGTCGGCAAACATCTGCACGCGATTCTCGACGCGTCGCAGCAGGCGATAGGCGTCGCCCAGAGCCCTGGCGCGCTTGGCGCTGATCAGGCCGAGTTGCTCGCAGGCGGACAGGGCACTCAACAGCCCGCGCACGCGCAGTGCCGATTCGCGACCGCCACGGATCAATTGCATGAGCTGGACAATGAATTCGATTTCGCGGATGCCGCCGGGGCCGAGCTTGAGATGCTCAGCAAGATCCTTGCGCGCGACCTCGGCATCGATCAGACCCTTCATCTCGCGCAGGCCGGCAAACGCGGTGTAGTCGAAATAGCGACGGAACACGAAAGGCCGCAGTGTCGCGAGCAGGCGCGCGCCGGCGGCCTTGTCGCCAGCAACCGGACGCGCCTTGATCCAGGCGTAGCGCTCCCAGTCGCGACCTTCACGCTGGTAGTACTGCTCCATCGCCGAGAACGAAAGCGCGACGCGGCCGACATTGCCGAACGGCCGCAGGCGCAGATCGACGCGATACACATAGCCATCCGGCGTTCGATCAGCGAGCAGCGAAATCAGGTGCTGGCTCAAGCGCGAATACCAGATCTCGGCATCGAGCGGGCGCGCGCCATCGCTCGCGCCAGGCTCGTCGTAGGCCAGCACCAGATCGACATCGGAGGAGAAATTGAGCTCGCCGCCGCCGAGTTTCCCGAGCGCGAGCACGACCAGTCGCTGGATCTCGCCCGAAGCCGCGCGAACATTTCCGTGCCGCTCGACCAGTTGACGCTCGGCATGACGCAGGGCCGCCTCGAGGCAGACTTCGGCGAGCACACTCGCGCCGGTCAGGGTCGTCTCGACCTTGTCAACATTGTTCACATCACGCCAGATCAGGCGTATCGATTCGCGTCGACGGAAGCGCCGCAGCTCGCTGCGAAACTCGCTGTCCGGCAAGCTGGACGAGAACGGCGCCACGCGCGCATCGGCGTGGCGAGGATCGTTCATCAGGCGAACCAGCTCCGGCCCGAGCAACTGGGGATCCTGGACGAAACTCTCATAGGCGTAGTCGCTGGCCAGCAGGACACGATCGAGGTGGCTGTCGACGCCGGCATCGTCGTAGAACGGCACGCCGGCTTCGCGACACAGCGATTCGAGACGGGACAATCGCGAATCGAGAAGGATGTCGATGGCCCGAGGCCGGACGGAGATGGGCATGCGTCGATTCTGGCATCCCCTTGAATCGGCAACCACCCGCCAATCCGGTGACCGCCAGGGCAATTGTCCGGCGCGGGCATGGCTGGCCATGTTCACCGTATACTCAGCAGGTTTGAGGATCATTACGCCGTTTCGAAGCCCCCTTCCCACCGACGAACCCGATGACCGCAATTTCGCAATCCGCCGCGCTGAATCGCAACCTGCTCAGCGTGGTCTGGCTGGGCCTGCTCGTCGTGATGTTCGGGATCGCCGTCAGCTCGCTCGATCCGGCAATGGCGTGGCCCTGGCTTGGCGGAGCACATCCGTCCTGGGAACTGGCCGCGCTCAGCGTCGTGCCGTTCCTGCTGATCGTGCTGTTGCTGTGCGCGCTGACCCGCCGGGTCCTGTTGTCGAGCTGGATAGGCATGCTGTTGCTGGTTGCCAGCTACGCGGCGAATGCGATCAAGGTCGAGCAACTCGAGATGCCGCTGCTGCCTGGCGATTTCCATTTCCTCGAGGAAATCGGTTCGGCCCTGCCCTTGTTCACGCACTACCTGGGCGCGAGCATCGTGCCGCTCCTGGTTGCAGTCGCGGTCGTGGTCATGACCTTCGCACTGACTCGCGAAACGCCGTGGCCGGCGATGCGCGGCTGGCCGCGCCTTGGCGTGGCGTTGGCGACAGTCGCACTCGGCGCCGGACTCGTCCAGGGCTGGGCACCGTGGCGCACGATCTACAGTGCCGAGCGACTGCATTTCGCGCCATGGTCGGTGGTCGACAGCGCCAGGAGCGCCGGCATGGTCGGCACTCTCGTGCTGTACAACTGGGAGCTGGCCAAGCGCCAGGAACTGCGACCGGATCGCGCGGCCGCGACCCGGCTGCTGCGTGACAACAGCGATGCGTTGCGCGCGCGGCTGAACCCGAACAGTTCGGCCCTCGCGATGCCGAGCGGCACCCTGCCTGATATCGTCATCGTGCAAAGCGAATCGCTGTTCGATCCGGCACGCCTGAAGAATGCGCCGGCGAACACCTACCTGCCGAATTTCCATCGCCTGGCCAAGCGCGGCCTGTCCGGCGAAATGAAGGTGCCGACATACGCCGGCGGCACGATCCGCACCGAGTTCGAAGTACTGACCGGGCTCGCGCTCGAATTCTTCCCCGGCATCCAGTATCCGTATTTCGAGATCGCCGACCGCCCGATCCCGGGCATCGTGCGCACACTTTCCCGCCAGGGCTATCGCACGACGGCAATCCATCCGAACAGCGGCGTGTTCTGGAACCGCAACCAGGCCTACAAGCAGATCGGCTTCGACGAGTTTGTCGACGAGAAGGATTTCTCGAAGGACGACATTGTCGGCCTGTTCACTGGCGATGCCGCGCTGACCGACCGCGTCCTCGAACAACTCGACCAGGACGGCCCGCCGCAACTCGTGTTCGCGGTCAGCATGGAAAACCACGGTCCGTTCGACTGGCGTCCCGGCCTCGACCAGGAGCGGCTTGCGAGCCTTCCATTGCCCGCCGGCCTCGAAGAGGGCGGCAAGTACTGGCTGCGCAACTATCTGTATCTGCTCGAAGACGCGGACCACGAGCTTGGCCGCCTCGCGGAGGCCCTGCAGCACCGCAAGCGACGCACCTTGCTGCTGTTCTATGGCGATCATCTGCCGGCTCTGCCGCCGGTCTACGAGGAAATCGGTTTCGCCGACGGAAAGGGCCCGAAGAGCCAGCCAGTGCCATGGTTGCTGATCGACAACGGTCGCAAGCTGGACCAATCGGAGCCGATGAACACGACATCCTGGATGCTGCCCGGCATCCTGCTTGAGAGCGCCGGCATCGGCGGCGATCGCTATTTCGCGACGCTCAGTGCGCTCCGCGACCAGGTTTCGCCTGACGTCATGGCATCGTCAAGCCAGTGGCCGAGCGAGCTGCGAGCGCTCGGCCAGTTGCGTTTCCGCAGTGAACTGGAGCCGGTCATCGACAGCGTCCTCGATGGTCCGGAGCCGGGCTGGGATTCGACCGTAGCGCCATAGACCAGCAATTGCTCCTGCATTGCTGGCATACATGCCCTTCCTGGCAATAAAAAAACCCGCCGGGCATTGCTGCCACGGCGGGTTCTCCCTCCCCACGAGCCTTTGCACGTGATAACGCAATACTAATGATTTTTCGACGGTTGCCACGCCGCAGCGCAGCATTGCCGCATCGGGCTGGCAGCGCTGAACCGGAGTTCCGTTTCGCGACGCCAAGGGAAAGTCGCGATCCGGCCCGGCCGCGCTGAATCGGCATGTCGTCGTGCCTGCAGCCAAACGCCGCGTCACATCGCGGGGCGAGAAACGTTCCGCACATCGATAACGCAGGGCGGAGCTAGACTAGCGCCGGATTGCCGAGGAATTCCGCCGCCGTGCCCTACCCGCATGCCAGCGATGCCCCCGAAGCCGCGTCGCCGGCGGTTTCGTTCGATGCGGTCTACGATCGCCTGAAGGCCATGGCCAGCCGCCAGCTTGGACGCGGTGCGCGCAACACGCTCGATACCACGGCCCTCGTGCACGAGGCCTGGCTCAGATTCGAATCCGCACGCAACCTGTCGTTCGAACATTCGGCTCAGTTCTTCGCCTATGCGGCACGCGCCATGCGCCATGTCCTGATCGACCACGCCCGCGCGCGCATGCGCCACAAGGCCGGCGGCGAATGGATGCGGGTCACATTCACCGCCAACGCCGATTCCGTGCCAGCCATCGACAGCGCCGAACAGGTACTCGCTCTCGACGAGGCGCTCAACCGGCTCGAACTGACCGACGCACGCGCCGCGAGAGTGGTCGAACTGCGCTATTTCGCCGGGCTGTCGGCAGACCAGATCGCCGAGCTGCTCAAGGTGACCCGGCGCACGGTCGATCGCGATTGGCGCTACGCGAGCGCATTTCTGCACGCCGCCATCGATTGATGTCCGGGTATCACCGCATTCGACGTTCTTCGTGTCGAGCGCGCAGCCGGCCGATCGGAGAATCCTCGTGAGCGAATCCTTGCCTAGCCTGCGGGACCTGTTCGAACAGGCGCTCGTCCTGGCGCCTGCCGAGCGCCGGGCTTTCCTCGAAGCCCGCTGCGCCGACCCGGATCGGCGCCTGAACGTCGAACGCATGCTGGCGGCCGACCAGAACGCCGATGCCGAGTTGCTCGGGGAGCCGTTCGACCAGTTGCTCGAGCGTATTGCCGACCCGGCCGGAGACCTGCCGCCGCACGGCACCTGCATCGGTCCGTTCACCCTGATCGACACGCTCGGCGAGGGCGGTTCCTCGATCGTCTTTCGCGCCGAACGCGAACAGGCCGGGGTGCGCCAGCGTGTTGCGCTGAAGCTGCTCCGTCGTGGCCTGCACAGCGCCGATGAGCAACGCCGATTTCGCGATGAACGTCGCGCGCTGGCCCAACTCCAGCATCCCGGCATTGCCCGCCTGATCGAAGGCGGGATCACCGACAGCGGCATCCCCTACATCGCGCTGGAACTGATCGAAGGACAAAGCATCGTCGAGCATGCGCGTGCGCAGCGACTCGGCCTGCGTGATCGGCTCGAATTGTTCATCGAGGTTTGCCGAGCGGTCGAATCGGCACATCGGGCCCTTATCGTGCACCGCGACCTCAAGCCCTCGAACGTGCTCGTGACAGCGGCCGGCGATGTCAAGCTGCTCGATTTCGGCATCGCCAAACTGCTCGATGGCGAGGGCGACCTCGAAGACGAGGAATCGTCGACGCAGCACACCCCGATGACGCCGGCCTACGCGGCACCCGAGCAATTCGCGCGTGGACAGATCACCACCGCGACCGACGTCTACGCACTCGGTGTCGTGCTCGGCGAACTGATCACCGGGCAGAGGCGCGAGCCGGGCGATTTGCGCACTCCTTCATCGCAAATCACCGAAGACATGGTCGAGCAGGCGCGCGCCTTGTCGAGCTCGGGACTGCGCCGGAAACTGCGCGGCGATCTCGACACCATCGTGCTCCGCGCGACGGCGCTCGAGCCCGAGCGGCGCTACGCCTCGGCCGGAGCGCTCGCCGACGACATCGCGCGTCACCTGGCCGGACAACCGGTTGCTGCGCACCCGCCATCGCGTCTCTATCGCGCGCGCAAGTTCGTCGGACGGCATCGCGGCGGAGTGCTGACCACGGCGCTCTTCGTACTCGCCATCCTGACCTCGCTCGGTATCGCGCTCTGGCAAGGCGGAGTCGCGCGCGCCGAGGCGCAGCGTGCAACCAGCGTGCGCGACTTCCTGTTGCGTGTATTCAGCGCCGCCGAGCCGGCCGGCCCTCGCCTTGCCCCGCCCTCGGTGGTCGATGTGGTGCGCATTTCGATCGATGATGCCAGGCGATCCTCGTCGCTGTATCCAAACGTTCGCATCGAACTGCTCGGCGCATTGGGCAATGTGCTGCGTACGCAAGGGAAAGTCGACGAGAGCATCGGCATCCTCGATGCCAATTTCAGGGATGCGACGACGCGGTTTGGCCGTTCGGACGCGATCACCCTGAATGCCGGGTTGAACCTGGCCCGCGCGTTGGTCGATGCCGGAAAGAGAAAGGAAGCTCGCGCGCTGTTCGATCAATTGCTGCAGGACGACGGTCACGTCGATCCTGATCTGCATTCCAGCCTGCTTGCCGCCTCGGCACTGCTCGCGGTCGACCGTTTCGAACGCGAACGCGCAATGACCGAATCGGAAGCCGCGATCAAGACATGCGTCGGCGATGCCTGCACCGAGGCAACGCGAATCAACGCACTGCTCGCGCGCGGGAATGTTCTGGCTGGATTCCAGCAGGATGCAGCGGCGATTGCGATCATGGAGGATGCCTTGCGCGCGCAGCGGGTGCTCCACGTCGGGCCGCACATCGATATCGCCGACAACGAACAGGGACTGTCGCGGGCCTATCGGCGCCTCGGCCAGCTCGACCGTGCCGAAGCGCTGGCGCGCGACTCGCTCGCCATCGTCGAAGCCAGCGTTCCGGATCCGCATGTGCGGCGCAGCGATGCACTCGATACGCTGCGCCAGGTCCTCATCGACACGCGTGCGTTCGACGAGGCCGAAACCCTTGGCCAACGCATCATCGCGATGGACGCGGCCACGCTCGGGCCCGCGCATCCCGGCTTGGCGACGAACCAGAACACGCTCGGCTTCACCTACATGATGGACAACAAGTTCCCGCAAGCAATCGAACACTATCGCGCGGCACTCGCGATCTCCGAAGGGATTCCGGACAACCAGCGCCGCAGCGCGATCTACCGCTCGAACCTCGGTGTCAGCGTCGGTCGCAGCGGCGATCTGGACCAGGGCATGCAGCTCGTGCGCACGGCGATCGAGACCCTGCGCGGCTTGCCCGAACCCGATTACGACCAGATTTGTTCGGCGCTCGAAAAGCTCGGTGCCTTGCAACGGGCATCCGGCGACGCCAGAGCCGCGGTCGCCACGTTCGGCGAATCGATCCGCACCTACGAAGAGAAATTGCCCGACGCACCGACGGCGTGGCGCGTGGTCAGTCTGAACGGTCTCGGCCGGTCCTTGCTGGAACTCGGCGAGGACGAGCGCGCGGCCGATGCCTTCAAAGCGGCGCTGGACAATGTGTCGACACCGCAGGACCACGTCTCGCCCGATCGCATTGAAGCGCGCGCAGGCCTCGCCGGGATCCTCCATCGACGTGGCGACGACCGCGCCGCGCGCGTCCTGATCGACCAGGCCCTCGGCGAGAGCGCGGCCGCGCAAGGACGCCTCTCCACAACGTTGCAGGCCTTCGTGGCGGGGATCGCCGATACGATCGCAAAGCCCTGATCGATCACGTCGGCAGCAAGCGATGTCCAAACCGGCGTGAAAACGACGTTTCCCGGAACAGCCCGCTCATGGGCATGTCCCGAGGATCTCGCGATGCAAGTATCCATACGTCGTTCCGCGTCGTCGTCGATTGGCGTCGTACTGACCGTGCCGTGTATCGAGGTTGCACGGGCCGATCGCCTGCCGATCTTCTACGCGCGCCATATCGGCAAAACCGCCATCGACAACCGGTGCACGGACAACGACATCATCGACCGCGCGGCGAATACCGATGGCGGCGGCATCCACTTCAATGGCAATGGCGGATTCGCCCGGACGGTGGTGCTCGGCAACACGCACATCGACAACAACATCGCCGTGAACTCGGGTGGCGGCGCGCGCGTGAGCGGCGACGCGTTCATGTCGATGCTCTGCGACTCGCCATGAGCGTTGCGCGAACGATCGACACACGCGACGCGCTTGCGACGTTGCTGCCGATGCCGCGGCGCTGGCTGCGCCTGCTGCGGGCCGCCGCGATTAGCGTGGTCGTGGCGCCAACGGCAAGCGCAGGTGCAGCCGGATTGGCGAACGGCGATTTTGATTCAAACCTCGCGGGGTGGATCCCGTCGGGCACGCCGCCCGCCGTCTGGTCGACCATCGACCACGCAGGCAACGCCGCTTCCGGGTCGGCCGGGCTCTCCAATGCCGAGGCGCAAGCCAACGCGCGCGTCTATCCGTTGCGTCAATGCATTGCCCTTGCCGGACCCGGGACCTTTGTCATCGAAGCCGATGGCTTTCTTGCGGCGGGACATCCGGGCGGGCGACTCGTCGTCAGCTACGGTTCCCACGCAGCCGCGGACTGCAGTGGCGGTACCGGTTCAGCAGGCGGCTATTTTTTGCAAAGCAATGGCGCCTGGACGCATGGAACCGCGAGCGTGGCCCTGAATGCCGGAATTAACTATCTGGACGTCTCGCTCGGCATCGAGAAGGATGCCGGCGCCGGTCTGCTCGAAGGCAATATCGACGCCGTGCGCGTGTTCGATCAGGATCGCATTTTTGCCAATGGTTTCGAGGCACCGGACCTTGCGGCCTTGCCCTGAGACATGGCCAGGACACCGGGCATGGCGGATGAAGCGGCTTCTGCAATGCAGGGGGTTTCGCAGCAGCCGCTCAGCCGCGATCAGGATGCTCCAGAGCGTTCCTGCGCCGCATGGGCGACGGACTTTCCGAGGATCGCCTGCGCCGCCCACTCGCCGGTTTCAACACCGCCTTCCATGAAGCCCTGGTTGTCGAAGGCGCAATGCTCGCCGGCGAAATGCAGATTGCCGACGCGTTCGCTGATCGCTCCGCGCAATGTGGTCCATTGGCCGGGCCGGAAGCAGGCGTAGCTGCCGAGCGTCCATGGATGGGTCGGCCAGTGCATGCGCGCTTCGCGCATTCCGGCGCGTGCAGACGACACCCCGGGAAAGATTGCATCGAGCTGCTGCGCGGCGCGATCGGCCTGTTCCTTCGATGAGCCGTCGCCGATGTCGAGACCATGCCGGCCGCCGACGAAGTTGGTCAGGATGCCGGCCGCGCCGGCCTGCATGCGGCTGGTTTCCCAGGTCGTCTGCAACGGCAGGTCGCTGTAGGTCGCTCCACCCAGCGAATGGCGCGTGCGCCAGATGCGCTCGTTGAAACCGATCATGAGTTTGGCGTTGCTGCCATAACCGAGTTCATTGATGGCGAGTCGTTTGGCCGCCGGCAGTTCGAGATCGAGCCGGACCCTGCGCAACGTGGTGAACGGCATCGCCAGGACGACACGGCTTGCGCTCGCATCGAACGCTGCTGCTCCGCGTTTGAAGCTCAGCCGGTAGCGGCCATCGGCCGATTGGCGCAACGCTTCGAGTACGCAATCGCTCTGGATCGCGTCATCGAGCCTTGCACCGAGCGCCTTGACGACCGAGTCGTTGCCGCCGCGGACGTGAAAGCGCTCATCGCTCTCGCCGAAGATGCGGAATGCGTCCGTACCCGGATCGATGAAGGTGAGGAAATTGAGTGCGGACTGTTCCTCGCACTCCAGTCCCATCTCGGTCGTGTAGGCGATCTCGATCAGCTTGCGCAGCCAGCCCGATGCGCCGTTGCGATCGAGCCAATGGCTCATCGTCTCGCGATCGAGCGCCTCGCAACCGCCCGGCGTCGAATAGGTGATCTCCTCATCGGGCAGCGCGTCGGCATCACGCCGGATCGCCTCGGCCAGCGGCGCGAACGCGCGCAGGATTTCGGCTTCGCTGTAACGCCTGCCATCGCAGAACCAGATATCGCCGAAGGCATGGGTCGGATCCTCCGACAGGTCGTCGAGGGCAAGACCGAGCTCGGCGGCCAATGCGCGGATGCGCGCATGACCGGTATCGATCAGCTCGCCGCCGAGTTCGCAGACCTGGCCATCGGCGAAATGATCGCGCAGGCTGAGCATGCGCCCGCCGACCCGCGACTGCGCCTCGTAGAGCCTCACGCCGACGCCGGCCTGGCGCAGCCGCCAGGCGGCGGTCAAACCGGCCACGCCGGCACCGACGACGATCACATCATCGACGTTTTCCGTGCGCATCAGGCGTGCAGGCGCGCAGGCGCCGACCATCAGCGCCGTCGATGCCGCCATTGATTGGCGCAGGAAGCGCCGTCGGGACAGATCGGTGCGCAAGGCGAGATCGCGATCGATCGCTTCGTCGAGCGACTCACCCGACCTTGCTGCGACCACCGAGATCGCCGCCGCGCGACGCAACAAATCCACCAATGCAGTACGAGCCATGTTTTCTCTCCCCATCCGGCGTTCCAGTCCACGTACGGCAGTATCGACTACCGGCTTTCCCGGCGCCACGGACCAGCCCTCGCGGCGCATCCGCAGCGGACTCGCCGATGGGCGCACGCGCCTTGCACCCGGAATCGCTGGCCCCTGAGGACGCGCTTTCCCGTTGGAATGTGCACAGCCTCTTCCCGGATCACGTCCATGCGAAACCCTGTCGCGTTCCGCGCGCGCGCCAGCCGGCGCTGCCTCGTCCTCCTGCTCATGGCCACGACCGTCGCCCACGCCGGGGACGGCGACCCCGATCCGACGTTTTCCAGCGACGGCCTGGCACTTCACGAATGGCCTGCCGACACGATCCAGGCGGAAACCACGACAGGTGCCGTCGAGGCCGATGGCAGCGTCATCGCCGCGGGCTGGATCAGCTATCCGTCGGGCCAGCAGCAGTTCGCGACGACCGTGCTGCGCTACCGCAGAGACGGAACGCCGGATCCGGGCTTCGGCGTCAATGGACTTGCCAAATTCGACCTGGATCCCGCGCCGCAGATCAACGAGACCCTCTACGCCGTCTTCCCACGCGCGGATCACAGCCTGCTGATGCTGGCCGGCATACAGAATCCGGGCCAGATGCAATTCCGGCCGGTGCTTGTCTCCGTGCGCGCGAACGGCACGCTTGACACGACATTCGGACCCGGCGGCATGCGCGCGATCGATCTCTCACGTTGGACCGATTCCGATGTCTCCATGCGCACTGCGGCGATGCAGCCGGACGGCAAGATCGTCATGGCCGGCATCAATATCTATCCGGACTCCTACAACGTCGCCGTCGGTCGCATCCTGCCCGACGGCAGTCTCGATACCAGCTTCAGCAGCGACGGCTGGAGGGAGCTCGGCGGTCTTTCTGCCTACGACTGGGTACCCGAGGCGATCGCGTTCGACGACATCGGCCGCATCCTCATCGCCGGCCGCGCCGCCGCCTCCGCCGGGGATCGTCCCGTGGTCTTCCGTATTTCCGCTGCCGGCGAGCCGGACAACAGCTTCGGGCAATATGGTGATGGCGCACGCGTGCTCGAGGATCTGCAAGGCGACTGGACGGCGCGCGCCATCGTTGCGACAAGACGCATCGTCAACGGCGGCTTTGGCGCGCGCCGCCTGTTCCTGGCGATCTCGGCCTCCTCGCCGAATCGCACGGCGATCGCCGCGATCAACGACAACGGCACACTGGCCACGACGTTCGGCGACGATGGCCTCGTCGATCTCTCGCGCGAGGAAGGTTCGCGCATCACCGCCCTTGCGATGCGCGACGACCAGCGCCTCGTCGCCGCCGGTTTCATCGATCCGAACGGCAGCGGAACCGGCACCGATGTCTACGTCGCACGCATGGACTTCAGCGGGAATCCTGATCCGACCTTCGATGGCAACGGCGTCGCGCGTTATGAGCTCGAGCCGGTCGGTACGACCTACGACAGCGTGGCGAAAATGCTGCTCTCCGCGCAGCGCCCGGTCGTGATCGGCGCAGCCTACAACAACACCATGCCACGCTCTTACAGCGCCGTTCTTCGCCTGAACTCCGATGCCATTTTCGCGGACGACTTCGACTGAGCGGCCCTTGCGTCCACCCTGAGCACACCCGATGACCCGTTACAGCACTTCCACCCTGATTCGCGCAGCGATTCCGTTCGCTTTCACCCTGCTTGCTTCGCACGTGAATACCCGGCAGGCGGCACAGCGGAAGCCGGCCAGACCATCGACGGGCCCGATGGGCCGCTAAGCGTGGCAAGTTCGATCTTGCCGATCAGGGCATCGCCATCGGGCGGGCAGCGGCAGCGTGGTCGGTGATGCCCCCAGGCTGCGTGTCGATGCAGCGGATCTTCCGGCCGGCACATCCAGGATCGCTGGATCAGGCACGTCGGCGCTGATCGGGTTCGACGCGATGCGGATCAAGCCATTCGATCGACAGGATTGATCTCGAGCGCAGGGCCGGATGGACTTCTCGATGTCCGACCAGCACAACATTCGCTGCAACCGCGGCAGCCACTGACACTGCCGATGGCTGCGACTGCCGTTGCGAAGAGCGACTAGTCGAAGCCGTCCTCGAACAGGACATCGTCCCGAAACACGTACACCGCGCCCTGGTCCATGAAATCGATGTCGCGGCGGTAAGCGCCGACGAGCAGCGAATCATTGTCACCGAACGAGACGTCGACACCGAACTGATCGAAAGGCTTCGCACCGGACAAGGTCAGCTTCTGCGCTTGCGACCAGCTTGTTCCGTTTCTCTCGAATACATAGGCCGCGCCCTCTCGGCTGCCCGAGGGATTCCAGCAACCCATTGCCAACGTCGGCCCGCGCAACGCCGCGCGATAGCATTGGGTGTCCGCCGTCGCATCATTTGGCAGCAGGCTCGCTTCGGGCAACCACGTCGTGCCATTGCGGCGATAGACCTGCATCGGCGCGGTGGCAGCGCTGCTGGCGACTGCCGCGTGATCGCCATCAAGCGCAACATCGGTACCAAAACCCTGATTGGCATTGAACCCGGACAGGGTGCCGGCAGGCTGCCAGGTTCCGCCAACCCTCGAGTAGATTGCGACTTCGCCGATGTTGCCGTTGGCGAGCGAGTCGCCGAGCATCGCCGTGGTGCCGTCCACCTGCACGTTCCAGCCGCGATGCGGAAGATCCTGCATCGGTGTCCACACGCCGCCGGCCGAGCGCTCGATCACCGCGGTGTTCGCGTCGAACTCGCCAATCAACGCACTGCCGCCATCGAAAGCAAGGCCCAGCCCGAACGAGCCATTTTCCACGGGTGCCGGCGGCAGGAATTGCGCTTCAAGCGTCCACACGCTGCCCTCGCGATGAAACGCGTACACCGCGCCAGCCGCTTCCTGTCCCTGCGTCGAGTAGCCCGTCGCACTGACCAGGGCGACGTCACCTTTCAGGGCGACGCGGGTACCGAACATGTCGAACGCCGTGCCATCCGGAGCGAGCAAACGGGATTCGAGTTCATACAGGCCGCTGGTTTGACGCCGGTAGACGTAGGCGGCGCCGCGCGCGTGCTGGATGCCGACATTCTCGCCGCGCGCACCGATGATCATCGTGTCACCGTCTGCCGCGACTTCGGAAGCGCGCGCATCGGTGAGGCCCTGGCCGAGATCGATCGCACGCACGAGCGACGGCGCCACGTTGATCGGGCTGCGCGAGATCAGTACGACGCCCTGGTCTGCGTTGCCGTACAAGTCGGCGCTGATATTGCCCACCATCAAGGTCGGGCCATCCCGATCGATCGCGACACTGCTGCCGAGGAACTCGTCCGCACTTCCTTGCGGGTCGGTGTGCTGGACCATTCCACTCACGGATGTGAAAGTGCTGTTGAAATGCGCCGCGATGACTGCGCCGGCGTTGATGCCCGCGCTGGCGCTGGCGCAAACGCCGATCACCGCCCAGTCACCATCCATGGCCAACGAGCAACCATACTGGTCCGCGGTGCTCGGCACCGACGCGGAAATTGTCAGGCCCGGTGTCCAGGTGCCCGCCACGCGCCGATAACCGCGCACGATGCCGATACGCCCGTTCGACGCATTCGAGGCCCGACCGACCAGTAGCCGGTCCGGCGTCCCGGGATCCGCCCCGCTGATCGCGACGACATAGCCGAACTGGTTCTGTGCATGGCTGCCACTTGGCGCCTCGACCAGCCGCGCGACTTGATTCCACGTGTCGATGGTCAGCTCGTAGACATAGGCGGCGCCGGCACGCGTGTGTGTGCCGGCGCCGTCGGTGACCGTTTCGTACGGCGCGCCGACCACGATCGCACCGGAGACGATTGCCACCGACCAGCCGAACAGCGCGCCCGCCTGTGGCGTGGTCGGCGTCAGGGTCTGCGAGTTCCAGCTTCCGTTGGCTTGACGTCGCAGGATCCGGATCCGGCCCTGGTTGGTGCCGGCCGCGCCGTCGTAGCTCCATTCTCCGGCGACCGCAAACTGGCTGTTGGTGGCTACCGCGTCGAAGAACGCCGTCGTCGATGAGATGCCCGCTTCCTGGATCCAGTTCGAGCCCGACCAGCGCAAGATCTGAACATAGCCGCGAGACGTCGTGGATGAGAACGCCGTGAGCGCCAGCGTGCCGTCGTTCAACGAGAGTTTTGCGGCGGAATCTCCCGGGATCTCGATGTCCTTCCCGGACTGGTAGAGCCAGCTCGAACCGCTACGCGCGTAGGTGCGGATGCGCGCCGGCAGGCCGGCGGACTGGCGCAGTTCTGCCGCGACCGCGAGATCGCCATCGACGGCGACCGACCAGCCGAAAAAGCCGTGTGCTTCACCCTGGCCGGACGCGACTGCACTGAGCTGCTGGACGATGGCGTAGTCGGACGCAGCGGCAGGCAATGCCATGCACGCCATGAGGATACCGATCAGTGTGCGGATCAGCGGAAACGGGAACATGGCCATGTCCTCAACCTGTCGCGTGCCGGACTACCCGGGATGCATGAGATCCACGGCAAACGGCCACGCAAGGGGACAACCGGCGCATCGGGAATCCCGCATCGATTGATCAATCCGAAGTCGTTGGCGAAGACCCGATCCAGTGGCGCGCCAGCTTCTGCCGCGCCGAAATCGAAACCGACGCCTCCAGTTGGCCGCAGGCAGCGATGCGGATCGATGGCACCCGCACGGCAATGAATGTACCGGCGGACAACTGGCCATCGGTGAATCAACGACGACAGCCGCACAGATCCTGCAATCGGAGCCTGCAACCACGATGACGCCGAGGACGAGGATGCGGGCCCGGTGCAGGCGCGCCGTCAGACCGATCCGATCTTCGTCGACGGTTTGGATCGAGCGGCAACACTTGCCTGATCGACGACTGCCTGGCGAGGACGATCTCAGCGCGCAGCGAGCTTGCGCGCGAGTGCTTCAGCCTGGCGTCGCCTGGGCAGGGATTCCGGTGCATCAAGTCGCGCCAGCGCTTCGCCAACCGCTGCACGCGCAGCGTCTCGATTGCCGCGGGCGAGATCAAGTCGTCCGCGTTCGAGATAAGCCATTCCGAGCGTCGCCTCGTTCTCGGCTTCACGATTTCGCCCCAATGCATCGAAGGCCGACTTGATCAGCGATTCGGCCTCGTCGAGGGCGTCGGGATCCTGGCTGGCCAACAGACTCGAAGCCAGCGCGACGCGCACCTGTGCGATTTCGACATGATCCGCCTCGTAGATTTTCGTGACGCCTTCAAGGGCGCGGCGGAAGTTCTGGATCGCATCGAGGTGGCGACCTTCCGCCTGGCGCAAGCTGCCGATCACCGAGGCCGCATACGTGGTGTTGTAGCTGTCGCCGGGTGCCAATCGAACGAGCGCAGCGACTGCTTCCTCGACGCGCACATCGGCTTCCGCATAGCGCCCGGCATCAGCAAGGGCCGCAACCTCGAGCAATGCGGTCAGCCACGTGTAGACGCTGTCGCCTGTCGTTGCGTGAAAAACCTCGAACGACCTTCGATAACGTTCGACGGCAACATCAAACTTGCCCTGGGCTCGGGCCAGTGAAGCATAGGTCTGCAACGCCTGCGCATACTGGCCCGAAGGCGTCTTGCCGAGGATCGCGAGCGACTCCTTGAAGCTTTGCTCCGCCGCATCGTAATTGCCCATGCGTCGCTGCAGGTCGCCGAGACGGAGCAGGGTGCCGCCCACATACAGGTGATCGGCAGGAAGCGCCGCGCGTTCAACGCGCAGGGCCGTCTCGTATTGTTTCAATGCTTCGCCGTACTTGCGCTGCACGCGCAGGACATCGCCGATGTTCGCCCGCAGCATCGCCGTGCGCACGTGCTCCTCGCCATCGCTCCTGGCGACAATTGCAACGGCTTTCCGGTAACTTTCCAGGGCATCCGGATAACGCCCCGCCTCCTGCTGGACTTTTCCGAGTACGCCGAGGCGCGATGCAAGCCGAACATCCGATTCGCCGTAGATGGCGCGAAACACATCAACGCCGTGACGCGCAAGCGCCTCGGCCTCGGCGTTGCGCCCCGCCACCAATTCAATGTTTGCGAGCGTCGATTCGGCGAGAGCCGTTCGTGGCATGTCGCCCGCACCGGCGTCTCGCAATATCCTGAGGGCATCACGCAGCAACGGCTCGGCTTTCGCCACGTCACCGAAGGCGTACACGGCATCCGCATAGGCCGCTAGGGCTTCGGCCGCAGCGATGCTGTTGGCACCGCTCAGCGCCGAATGCATTTTCCAGGCGCGCTCGAGGGTCGCCTGCGCCGCCTCCCGGTCATCGAGACTGACCTGGATTTCACCGAGATCCTTGAACAGCTGCGCCTGCAATTCGGGCTCGCCCGAGAGGTTCGCCTCGACAGCGCTCACGCCATTGCGGATCAGTGTTGACGGGGTGCGCGCCTTCGCGCTGGCCCGGCTGATCGGATCCTGCTCGCGGAAAAGGGTCAGGATGAACTCCTTGACCCGCTCGCTGCGCGCCAATTGGCGCTCTGCATTGGCGCGCTCGGCATCGGCACGATGCGCCTCGTTGCGGGCAATGTTCGCCTGCCACAACGCCGCAACGAGGCCCGCCACCAGTGAAAGAGCGATGATCGCAGACGCGGCGACACCGACCCGATGGCGACGCACGAACTTGTTGAGGCGGTAGGCCGCGGAATCGGAGCGTGCCGCGATCGGTCGCCCGTCAAGCCATCGGCGCAGGTCGTCGGCGAATGCGGCTGCCGTCGCATAGCGCCTTGCCGGTTCGCGCTGCAGGGCCGTGGCGATGATCAGATCGAGATCGCCGGAAAGACTGCGGACGAGTTGATGCGCGTCGACTTCCTCGCCATACACCTCGCGCAGTTGTTCCGCATTGAGCCTGGCGACGAGCGTGCTCGCGCGATCGGCGACCTCCTGCCTGGCATCGAGCGCCAGTTGCGCGGGCGTCGCGCCACGACGCTGGCGCGGCAGTCGTCCGGTCAGCAACTCGCAGAGCATCAGGCCGAGCGCATAGACGTCGGTCGAAGTGCCGATCGCCTCGCCGAGGATCTGCTCAGGTGCCGCGTAGACCGGGGACAGCACACGCATGGCGGTGCCGGTCAGGGTCTGCTCGCCGCTTTCCTCGATGAGCTTGGCGATGCCGAAGTCGAGCACGCGTGGTTCGCCCGCAGCGTCGACGAGTACGTTCGAGGGTTTCAGGTCACGGTGCACGACCAATTGCGTGTGCGCCTGCGCGACCGCATCAGCGACCTTGGCGATCAGGTGCACTCGCGCGCGCACGCCCAGCGCACCCTGCCTGGCGTGCGCCGTGATCGACAGGCCATCGACATGTTCCATGACATAGAACGGGCGGCCATCCGTCGTCATGCCACCGTCCACGAGCTTCACGATGTGCGGGTGATGCAGGCGCGCGAGGATGCGCCGTTCCTGCAGGAAACGTCGCAGGATCGCGTTCGTGTCCATGCCGCGCTTGAGCACCTTGACCGCGACCTGCTGCTCGTACGCGCCATCGATGCGCTCGCCAAGCCAAACCACGCCCATGCCACCCTCGCCGAGCATCCGCAGCAGTCGATACGGCCCTGCCATGCCGTCCGCAGGCGCGGCATCCCGGTCTCGATCCAGTACCGCGGGAAGCGCACCTGCTGCATCGCCATCAAGCAGGCCACTATCCGCTTCGTCGGCAGCGAGCAGCGCGCGCACTTCATCGGCCAGGGCTTCGTCGGTCGCCGCAATCACGCTCAGGCGTTCGGCACGACGAGACTCGTCGAGTTCGACCAATTCATCGAACAGCGTCGAAACGAGCGACCAGCGTTCGGATCGCGTCGACATCGCTAGACGGTCGTCATCTCGCGCTGCAGGAAGGCCCGGGCACGACGCCAATCCCGTTTCAGCGAGCGCTCCGAACGATCCTGCACGACGGCGATCTCGGCCAGCTCCAGTCCGGCGTAGAAACGCATCTCGACCAGGTTCGCCAACGGCGCGTCGACTTCGCCGAGACGCCCCAGCGCAGCATCGAGGGCCAGCACCTCCGCGCCGCGATCCTGCGCGGCGGCCTGCATGGCCGTCGTGTCGAGAGGCGCGAAATGGATGCCACCGCCGCGGCGCAGTGCCGCCCGTGCGCGCACATGGTCGATCACGATCTGGCGCATGACGCGTGCCGATACGGCAAAAAAATGCCCGCGATCGTTGACTTCGAGCGCACCGTGATTGGCCAGCTTGAGATACGCCTCATGGACCAGCGAGGTCGCCCGCATCGCCACTTCGCCGCGCAATTGTCCGGCGGCCAGGCGACGCAGTTCGTCGTAGAGCAAGGCGAACACGCGCTCGGACGCTGCCTGCTCGCCAGCCCGTGCCTGTCCAATCAGTTCGGTGATCTCTGTCATGCCGCCCCCGGTTCGCCGCTACGTTGCCACGTGCGCTGTGCGGTATCAAATCGACGGCAGGACGCGTTCGATGCAACCCGCCGGGTGCGGCGCTTGCGCGTGCCGTCGCTGCAGCTCCGGGAACGGT
Organism: Pseudomonadota bacterium; assembly: GCA_029561145.1. Classification (GTDB taxonomy): domain Bacteria; phylum Pseudomonadota; class Gammaproteobacteria; order Xanthomonadales; family Rhodanobacteraceae; genus Dokdonella. Next base: position 10,902 of record JAKQJM010000057.1, on the reverse strand, counting down.
ACAAAAATCCGATCGGGATTCGGGACGATCGACTTCGCCATGCCGGGTCCGGACCCGGCGACGGGCAGGTCCGGCCAGGCGTTGCGCATCGACCCTGCCCCCGACCCGGTCCGCGCAACGAAAAACCCCGCATCGCTGCGGGGAATGCGTGGCGCCGAAGCGGAACTGCGCTTCGTCATGACACCAGGGCCTGGCCGGGCCAGCGCGTGGTGCCCCTCCGAGGTGAGCCAGCGAGGCTTGCACAAGGCAAGCCTGCCTCATCGTTGCAGCGCCCGGTTCATTGATTGCCGTCCTCGAACCCGTCGCTGAAGATCCGATCAAGCGCGTATTCGTAGGCACCCAGGTCCTGCTCGCCGAACAGGTTGGCTTCCACATCGAAGTCGAACACGCGCGGCCCGCCGTCACGTGTGACGTTGGCGGTTTCGGCAGGCGCGAAGTCGATAGCTGACGATCCCAGCGAGAGCCGAAAGTCCGCCGAGTTGATATCCCGGAACAACGGATTGATGACGACGCGATCTGCCGCCGCGGGCAGGCCGGCAAAGTCGTTGCCGATCAAATAGCGGAAACACCCGGGCACAGGCGTCGAAGCGGCTTCGATCAGCGGATGCGAGGGCTGCCAGACGATGCTGCGCCAGACATAGCTTCCACGCACGTCATCGTTCGGATCACAACCGCCGGCTCCCTTCAGCACGCCACGTCCCGTGCCCATCAGGTTGGAAGCGACCGTGCTGGCTAGCAGGACCAACGAGTTTGCCGTACCGGGTGCATCGAGCAGGACACCGCTGACGTCGTTGCGCACGATCAGCGCGCCATTGAACGACACTTGCCCGAAGTTGCCGATGTGCCGGCTGAGCGAAGTGCCGAGATTGGACTCGATCCGCGTGCCACGGAATATCGCATGCGCCGAGTAGGCGCTCGGCGCATCGACGATGACGGCGGCGCCAGGGGCGCGCTCACCGTCGCCATCGTCGATCGCACGATTGCCGCGCACGAGATTGCAGGCTTCGGGATCCGCACACGTGACTGCGGCGGCGGGTCCGCCCTCCATCATGTTCGTCATGTAGAGCACGCTGTTCGATCCCGCGCCGGCCGCACCGGCCAGCAACGCACCGCCGCCACCTGCACTCGCGTTGTTCAGTTCGATATTCGCGTTGTACATGTACAACTGCGCACCATTGGCGACGGCCACTCCGCCGCCACGCAGTGCTGAATTGCCGACAATGCCCGCCGGGACCAGTGGATCGACCGTGTACATGTCGCCGATGCTGCCAGTCCCGCCCAGATACAGCCCGCCGCCATGTCCTCCGGCGTTGTTGCTCAGCACCACCGCACCATTCACGCCGGTCGAACCGATAACCAGGCTGCAGTTGTCGGCGAAGATGCCGCCGCCATGCTCGAGCGCGGAATTGTAGGAAACGTGGCTCTGGTCGAACATCATGACCCGGCCACCCGAGCAGTGGATGCCGCCGCCAACCTCAGCCGAATTGCTGAGCACCGCCGAGCGGCCGAACATCAGCAATTGCATCGCCCCGTTGCCGCTGTCCGGATCGGTGTTGAGCAGCGCGATGCCGCCGCCGCTGAAAGCCCGGTTGGAACGAACGAGGGTATCGGACAACACCAGCACGGCGTTGTTGCTGCCGGTCACGTAGACGCCGCCACCGCTGGATGTGGTGCTGCCGCCCTGGATATCGAGGTCGTACAGCCTGACCGTGGCGGTATTGTTGATGCGGATCACCGGCAGACTGCCTCCGCCGTTGAGCTGGGTGCGCGCACCAGTTGTCGGCGCATTGCTCTGGCAGGTGGCAAAGCCGCCCGCGAGTTCCATCACACCCATAGCCTGGTCAATCAGGATGTTCTGCTGGGTGTAGTTCTGGGTCTGGCTGATGCGCAGCTCATCGGCCTCGACGCTGGCCGCGGCGGCATTCACGGCCGCCTGGATCGTGGCATGCGTACAACCGGCCCCTGTGCCTATCCGGTAGAGCGCCGCGCCAGCCGGCGGGGTCACAAGCAGCATTGCGATTGCAAAAATCGTGGAAGCGAAGCGAACCATGTTTCCGTCCTCGTTTGATGTTCCCTGCCCACAAGGACGCGCTTGGGTCGGTCCTACCGACATCCGCGTGCGAGAAACCAGCGGCGTGATGCGCCGAAGGCGCGACGGCGCACGCCGGCATCGAGGCGCGAAGAATCGACTCTGGATGACGGCAGCGACTTGCGCCGACTTCGACTCGACGCACACGACACGCCCGATCGGATCCAGGGCCTGGCCCGCGCGTGTTCGTGCGTCATTCGTCCTCCGCACCGAAACCCGACGCGAATATGAGGTCGGTGACGTATTCGTACGCACCCAGGTCCTGTGGCCCGAGCCGATTGGCGTGATCGTCCATGTCGAACACGCGCGGCCCGCCGTTGCGCGTCGAGTTGATGGGTTGCGCCGGCGCGAAATCCAGGGCCGGGGAATCCAGCGCGAGCTCGAAGTTTGCGCCGACCGGGTTGGCCAGCGACGGATTGGCGACGAGGCGATCGCTTGAAGCCGGGAAGCCGCTGAAATCATTGCCGATCAGGTAGCGGAAGCACACCGGCTGGATGCCACCAATGGCCTCCAGCAAGGGGTGCGTCTCCTGCCAGATGATGCTGCGATAGAGGTGCGTGCCGAGATAGTCGTTGTCGATGTCGCAGCTGCCACTGCCGGCGATCACGCCCCGCCCGTTGGACATCATGTTGTTCCACGCAATCGTGCTGGCCGAGACCACCAGCGAGTTCGCCGCACCCCGGGCGTCAAGCAGGACACCCGACGCGATGTTCCTGACCAGCAGGGCACCGTCAAACGACACCTGGCCACGTGCATCGAGATGCCGGCTCAAGGTCTCGCCATTGTTCATTTCCAGACGCGTGCCGCGAAAGGTCGCGTGCGCGGAAGTCGACGCAGCTGCGTCGACGAGAATCGCGCTGCCTGGTTGCGGCGTACTGCCATTCATCGCGCGATTGCCGTAGACCCTGTTGCAGGCCTCGGGATCGGCGCACTCGACCGCGGCGGCGGGCGCACCGGCGATCGTTCCCTGCATCAGGAATCGCGTATCACCGGTCGCGTGCGCGCCAGGCTGCAGCAGGATGGCGCCCCCGCCTGCGCTGGCCGTGTTCTCCTCGATGCTGGTTTCGAACAGGCGCAGTTGCGCATCGTCGGCCACGGCAAGAGCTCCGCCCTGGCGCGCGCTGTTGTTGTAGATCCGCGCCGGCTTGTACGGATCGATCGTGTAGATATCGCCCTGGCTGCGCGCACCGCCCAGATACATCCCGCCGCCGTTGCCGCTCGCGGTGTTCGACAGCAGGACGATGCCATTGACGCCGCTCGAGCGCAGTTCCACCCGGCAATTCTGCGCATGAATGCCACCGCCGTTGTCGCTGCTCGCATTGAACGAAACGTGCGATTGATCGAACAACATGACCGTTGCGCCGCTGCACTGGATGCCGCCGCCGATGATGGCCGAATTGTTCAGAGCCGCCGAGCTGCCGAACAGCAGCAATTGCATCGCGCCAACCCCGCTGTCGGCATCGGTATTGAACACCGCGATGCCACCACCGGAAGCGCCCTGGTTGCTGCGCACCAGGGTGTTGCCGAGCGCCAGTACGGCGCCGTCGCTTCCAGTCACGTAAACACCGCCGCCGCTACCGGTGCCTCGGCCACCCTGGATATCAAGGTCATCCAGCTCGACCGTGCGGGTCTCGTTGATGCGCACGACCGAAAGATTGCCGTTGCCGTTCAACTGTGTGCGCGCGCCGGGCGTGGGCGCATTGCTCTGGCAGGTGGCAAAGCCGCCAGCGAGCACGAGCGCGCCTTGCACCTGATCGATCAGGATCGATTGCTGGGTGTAGCTCTGGGTCTGGCTGATGCGTATCACATCGGCCTCGGCACTGGAAAAAGCCGCGCCGACGGCCCCCTGGATCGATGCATGCGTGCAACCCGCGCCGATGCCGACCCGGTAGATGGCCGCAGCCGCCGGCGCGGCCGACAGCAGGCCGGCGAGCGCCACAATCGTGGAAGCGAAGCGAATCATGTTGCTGCCCTCGTTTGATGTTTCCTGCCGACAAGGACGCGCCCGGACCGCAAACACCGACAGCGCGCAATGTCGCGGCACGCGCTCAGTTCGGATCGAATCCATTGCGAAACAGAACGAGGATGTCGGCGTCACTGGCGCTCGCCTCGTCGTCGTTGGCGTTGATCCGGAAAAGGGCCACGCTTTCCGCCGTGGTCGTGCGCACCGGCACGCTGATCGTGTAGGTCACCTGTCCGCCGACCGGCAGGTTCACGCTGTCGTTGAGCGCACCGCTTCCGCCACCTCCGCAACTCGCGCCGGCTTGCGCGACGCAAGTCCAGGCCAGGGTCGCGGCATTGAGCGCGGCATTGGCGGTACCGGCCACGGGGACACTGCTGGTCGCCGCATTGCCGACGTTGCGCAGGGTTGCCGTGTAGCTCAGGGTCTGCCCGTAGCGGGCGTGGATGATTCCATCATCGAGTGCTACTGAAATCACCGCGTGCGGCCCATTCGAACAGGCGATCGCGACGTTGCCGACATCGTCGGCTGGCATGACGCCACTGCCGTTGCCGACTTCGCAGAACAATCCGGCAGGGTGGGCCATCACCGTCACGACGTAGTTCGCACCGAGCGGAACCGCAGCGGGGAACGCGAAGCTGGTCGCGCCGACTGCTATCGCGCTGATCTGGGCGGGCTCGCCGTTGATGCCGAGCCGCAACACCAGTCCTGACGCGGTGACTCCACTCAGCGTGCCTCCGAGATACTGCGCAATCACCTGCAGACCTTGCGTGCCGCTGCTGGCCTGGAATCGCGCGTCGCCTGAATAGCTGGCGGTCACGCTCAAGCTGCCGCTGGATTCAGTCGGTGTCAGCGCACAGCTCGTCGCCGGCAAGGTGATCGTGCAACTGGCCGGGCCGCTGGCCACCGTGATCGTGCCGCCTGGCGTGCCGTTGCCAGGCGGAGCCGCCGCGACCGTCGCCGTGACGGTCGCGCTCTGGCCAAAGCGAATGGTGGAAATCGGCGCAATCGTCGTGGCCGTGGCAGCACGGTTGACGATCGGATCGAGCACCGCCGAGGTGGCTGGCGTGTTGAGTGCATCGCCCGCGTATTGCGCGGTGATCGCGTGCGTCCCCGGCTCCAGCGTGCTGGTCGAGAAGCTGGCGGCGATGCCACTGATCGGTACGCTGCCCAATACGTTCGGGCCATCACGAAACGTGACGCTGCCGATGGGTGTGACCGCTCCCACCAGGGTAGCGGTAAACGTCACGTTCTGGCCGTACACGCTCGGGTTGGCGCTGGCGCTCAGCGCGATGCTGGTCTCGTGGATGAACGAGAACACGACGCCGCAATCGGCCGTGATCGGACCCGTCGTGTAGATGTGCTGGTCCCATGTACCTTGCGGGCAATTCCCCCCCGGCAAGCTGACCGCGTGCCAGTTGCCGCTCGGAATCACCGAGACATGCGCCGCTCCGCCGAACAGCACGCTTTGCGTGCCCGGGTTGGCGGTGCCGCCACTGGTTGCCACGCTGGCGGTCACGGTGGGCGAGAAAGTACGCTCATAGGCGCCGAGATCCTGAGGACCAAGGCGATCGGCGATGGTGGGCAGGTTGATCACGCGGGCGCCCTGGTCGAGCGTGGCATCGGTGGCATGTGCCGGTGCGAAGTCGAGCGCGGGCGAAGTTGCTCCGGGCCGGTAGATCCCGGCGGCCGCGTTCTCGAATGCCGGGTCGGCAACGACGCGATCAGGTGCAGCGCCCAACCAGCCGAAATCATTGGCGATCAGGTGGGTGAAACAGCTGGCCTGCGGCGGATCGAACAGGGTGAACAACAGGCTGTGGCCCGGCTCCCAGATGATGCTGCGGCGCAGATGGATGCCGACCTCGTCATCGAGCGGATCGCAGGTCACCGGCGTACCAAATATTGTCGAGCCGGTCCCGGTGTAGATGTTGTCCGTGATCGTGCTTGCCGATACGACCAGCGCATTGTCGGTGCCGATGGCGCTGAAGGCACCGAAGCCGCCGCCGATGAGGTTGTCGGCAACCAGGCTGCCGTCGAGCACCACCTGGCTGTCCGCGAGTCCCTGCGTGATCAGGCTGTAACCCTCGTTCGCGGTGATGCGCGCACCGCGCAACTGCACGTGCGCGGTTCCAGGCGAACCATCGGCCACCGCCAGCACTGCACCCGGAGCGGGATTGCCGCTGGTCTCCTCGGCTCGATTGAGAACGATCTGCGCGCAGAGTTCGGGCACGATGCAGGCCACGGCGTCTTCGGGCGCACCGACGATCGCGCTTTGCACGAGCACGCGCGTATCCACGCCGGCCGCCCCGCCCGGCGCGACCCACAGCGCTCCTCCGCGCACATCGGCCATGTTGTCGATCAGTACGGTTTCGCCAAACATCCGTACCTGTGCGCCGCCGGCCGCCGCGATGCCGCCGCCTTCGCGTGCCCGATTCAAAGAGACGAGCAACGACATGCCTGAGGCCACCGGGTAGAAGTCGGCCTGCGCCTGCGACCCGGTAATGTAGAGTCCGCCGCCGCGGCCGGCCATCGCCGCGGTATTGAAATACAACGCACCTGTGCCGGGGTCGCCCTGCGAAGTGATATTGAGATGACAGTTGTCGGCATAGATGCCACCGCCATCGAGATTTCCGGCAAAGCCCGCAACGCCCGCCGTGTTTTCGCGGATCACGGCGTTTTCTTCGACATTCAGCCTGGCGTTGAGGCAGTACATCCCGCCACCACGCACCTGGCCGAAGTTGTAGGCCACCTTGGTGGTGCCGAGCAGATCCACACGCAAGCGATCGGGCGGCGTCGCGGGATTGAAGTTGGCCACGCGGACTCCGCCACCCTGGGTTCCGAGGTTGTTGACGACGAAGGTATCGATCAAGGTGATCCAGCTCGTTGCCGTGCCACCTCCGGTCTCGAGCGCGAGTCCGCCGCCACCGTTGCCCTGGCGGATTTCGAGGTTGCGCAAGGTCAGGTCGGCCGTGTCCGCCACGCGCATCACGGGATTGCTGGTCACCGGGCTCTGACCGGAAATCACCGCACGTGCGCCCGCTGTCGGGGTCGCGCTGGCACAGGTCGCGAACCCCCCGACCAGGGTGAGCGCACCGTGCGCGGCCTCGATCTGCACGGTCAACTGCTGGTTGACGAAGGACCCGCCGCTGAGCCGGATTTCATCGGCCACATTGCTGCTCGCGGCATCGGCGGCGTCGATCGCGGCCTGTATCGTGGCGTGAGTACATCCGGCACCGCTGCCTACGGTGTAGATGTTGGCAAAGGCCGGTGTAGCGAAACAGGCAGTTGCGGCAATCAGGAAAACGGAAAGGCGGCGCATGGCGGGTCTCGTTGGCAGGTTCGAGCCCAAGGACGCGGATGCGCGGCCAGTACCGACATGCGCACGATCGACGGCCGCGCGAGCCTGAAGACACGGCGCGCTTTCCGCCGCGAACACGGTACAGTTGCGCCGGGAGGAACGTGCCGTGGATGAAGCCGCGCCGGAACACTTGCAGGAGCCAGGATTCGAGGAGGTCTATCAGCGCCTGCGTCGCGTCGCGCATCGCGAGCGACGCCGCGTTGATGCCAGCAACACGTTCAACACGACCGCGCTCGTGCATGAGGTGTATCTCGACATCTGCAAGCGCGAGAGTGCGGTCGCCGTGCAGGATTATTTCGGCTACGCGGCGCGTGCCATGCGCAACCTGCTGATCGACCACGCACGTCGCTACCTGCGTCCCAAGCATGGCGGCGATCTTCAGCGCACGGCGCTGGATTCCGAAGCGATCGATGGCGTGCGCGTCGATGCCAGCCAGGCGATCGAGCTCGATTCGGCACTCTCGCGCCTCGCCCGACTCGATCCGCGTGCGGCGAACATCGTCGAACTGCATTTCTTTGCCGGCCTCGGACTGGAGCGGATAGCGGAGCTGCTGGGCGTGTCCGATCGCACCGTGAACCGCGACTGGCGTGTTGCGCGCGCCTGGCTGCAGAGCGAACTCGAAGGATGAGGTCGTGTCGGTGTTCGACCCGCTTCCGCGTCGAGTAGGGCCATGAAGTCCTTCAATCAAGATTCCTACACCCGCCTGCGCGCCCTGTTCGAGCGCTGTGCGGACATGAGCCCCGACGAACGCGAGACCTGGTTCGACGGCGAGGACCTCGACAGCACCACGCGCATCGAGCTCGGACTCATGCTTGCCGCCGACGCCAACGTGGGCGCGCTGCTGAGCCATGACGTGGTCGACCTGATCGGCAACATGGACAAGCGCGACGAGGACTTCAATCCTGCCCGGCTGCTCGGCATGCGCTACGGCGCCTTTCAACTGAAGAAGCTGATCGGCAGCGGCGGCCAGGGCACGGTGTACGAGGGCGAGCGGATCGAAGGCGATTTCGCGCAAACCGTCGCCGTGAAATTGTTGCGCCGTGGCATCCACGATCCGCATGAGTACCGTCGCTTCCGCCGCGAACGCGACATCCTGGTGCGTCTCGACGATCCCGGTATCGCGCGCCTGATCGACGGCGGGGTCAGTGCCGAAGGCGTGCCGTACCTGATCATGGAACGGGTCGATGGCGAGCCTATCGACGCGTGGTGCGAACACCGCGCGCCCGACCTGGAGAAACGCCTGGTCCTGTTCGGCCGCCTGTGCGCGATCGTGTCGAGCGCACACCGCGCACTGATCGTGCATCGCGATCTCAAGCCCGCCAACGTGCTCGTGACCATGGACGGCTCGGTGAAAGTGCTCGACTTCGGCATTGCTCGCCTGCTCGACGAGGAGGACAGCCCGGATCGCACGGCGGTGCCGATGATGACACCGGGCTACGGCGCGCCCGAGCAGATCAGCAACGGGCCGATCACCCTGGCCACCGACGTCTACGCGCTCGGCGTGATCCTGCGCCAGTTGATGACCGGCCAGACTCCGCGACCCGATCCTGGCGGCGTGCAGACGCAACCCCTGCCTACCCGCTTCACCCTGCCGGTGGAACTGGTCTGGATCGCGACCAAGGCGTGCGACAGCGATCCGCAACGCCGTTATCGCGATGCGGCGGAACTGCACGATGACATCGTGCGTTTCCAGTCGGCCCGCCCCGTGCAGGCGCATCCTCCGTCGACACTCTATGCGGCGCGCAAGTTCGTACGGCGCCATCGCGGCAGCGTGATGACCACCGCACTTTTCCTTGTCGCGATTCTGGTCAGCGCGGGTGTTGCGCTTTGGCAGGCGCACGCCGCCCGCAGCGAGGAGGCGCGCGCGACGCGGGAAGCGGATCGTGCAAAGGCCGCGCTCGCGCGCGCGGAGGCCGTGCGTGACTTCGTCGTCTCGGTGTTCGAGGCAGGGGGTGCAGGCCTGCCTCCCGACCAGTTGCCCGACACCGCAACCCTGCTCGAGCGCGGCCGCAGTGCCGCATTGGCCGAAGGATCGCAATCACCCGAAACGCGGGTCGAGATGCTGACCGTGCTCGGTGACATCCATCTCGCCCTGCAACGCGAGGATCGCGCCCTCGAACTGGTCGACGAAGCGGTCGACCTGTTGCAGAAGCAGTCGCCGCGCAACGACGAAGCCTATGCCAACGCACTGTCGCGTCGCGGCGAACTGCGTGGCCGACTCGGCAGGTCTGCCGAGGCAATGGCCGACTTCGATGCCGCACTCGCCCTGCAGACCGCGCGTGATCCGGATGGACTCGATGTAGCGCGCACCCTGGTCGCACGCGGCGAGCAACGCGCCGCCAACGGCCAGGAAACCGAAGGCGTCGCCGACTACGCGCGCGCGCTTGCTATCGAGGAAGCGCACGCAGATGCGCCAACCGCATTGCTCGCGCAAACCAACAATGGCTTCGGCATCGCGCTATGGCGGGCGGACGATTGCGAACGCGGCGAACCCCTGCTGCGCAAATCGGTGGTGCTCGCGCGCGAGGTTTACGGCGACAACCACATGGAAACCGCCGGCGCCTTGTCCGGCCTTTCGCTGTGCCTGACCCACCTGCAGAAGACCGACGAATCCGAAGCCGTTTCGCGCGAAAGCCTAGACATCCTCACGCGCGTTTTCGGTGCCGACCATCCTGCCCTCGGCCAGTCCAGGAACAATCTCGCCAACCTGCTGATCCGCGTCGGCAAGCTGCGCGAAGCCGAGCCGTTGTTGCGGAGCAAACTCGCGGCCGACCACGTGACCGGCGTTGATGAAGCGGGCAGCGGACTCAACACCTGGATCAACCTGAGCAACCTGTTGCGCAACCGCGGTGATCTCGACGGCGCACTCGAAACCGCGCTGACCGCACAGCGCATCGGGCGCAACATTGCCGCCGACACGGCGGTAGGCCACGAGCCGGATCTGCTCCTCGCGCGGGTGGCGCTGGCCAGGGGTGATCGGACCGCGGCTCAGGCGCACATCGATGCATTCCGTCGATGGCAGGCATCGCGCAGCGACACGCAGGTCATGGCGCCGGCGCGCATCGATTTCCTCGAGGCACGGATCAGGCTCGAAGCAGGCAACGTCGCCACTGCCGAACCGCTGGTCGCGCGCGGCCTCGAAAGCGTCGAGCAACTCGGGTGTTCGGAAGGCGCGCGCGGCTACGCGGTTGCCGCCGACCTGCGACGCGCGCAAGGACGCGACGCCGAGGGTGGCGTCCTGCTCGACCATGCCGTCGCCCTGTGCGAACGCCTGGCTCTGACCCGGCACTTCGCCTATGGCGAGGTCACGCTGGCGCGCGCGCAATGGCGCCTGCGTCATGCCGACCCTGACGGCGCCGTCAGCGATGCAGGCCGGGCGGAATCCGCACTCGGCCTCGAACTCCTGCCAACCCATCCTGCCCGCGTGCAACTGGATGCGTTGAAGGCTCGCCTGGACTGACTGCACCGGCATCCGACCGGCCACGCGGCCACCGA
>JAKQJM010000045.1 GCA_029561145.1 Pseudomonadota bacterium | reverse complement strand
GAAGCACCGCGCCGCCGGCAATGGTTTCGGCTTCGGCCTGGTCGATGGCGAAAATGTCGCGCGCACGCTGTCGGCGCGTTACTACAAGGACGGCTCGGAAATTCTGGTGTCGCAAGGCCCGCGCAAGCGCCCGCGCCGGCTGACACCGCGCGAGTGCGCGCGATTAATGGGATTTCCTGCAGATTTCAAGATTCCAGTGAGTGATACACAGGCGTACAAGCAGTTCGGGAACAGCGTCGTTGTTCCGGTAATAGAAGCTGTCGCAAAGATCATTAAACCTCGCGTCATCGAATTGATGGCGCGGAATCAGGAACAGGCATCGTTGTCACTTCGTTGACCACAAGGAGCACAGCCATGGAATCCAGCCGTATTCCCGATCTGAATGTGAGCACGTTCGACGATATGTCGTGGTGGTTCGCAGAAATGTCGCGCCGCGAGTTGCTGTTCCATCCTGACGACTCACCGAATCAGATCTTCAACATCCGTACCGGCGAACCGACATTCTCTCCGGAAGAGTGCGCCAAGGTCGAAAACATTCTTTCGGACATGTTCGACAAGTTCGGGAACGATGTTCATGAGGCGGCCTACCCGATCTTCATGCGACGTTTCAACGGTCGACTCGATGCCTGATGGTCGATGTAGTCGACAAAGCAACACGCAGCCGGATGATGTCCGGCATTCGCGGTCGGGATACGAAACCGGAAAAGATTGTTCGAAGCCACCTTCATCGACTTGGCCTCCGGTTTCGACTTAAATCTTTGCTCCCCGGCAAACCCGACCTCGTATTTCCCAAGTATCGAACTGTTGTGTTCGTGCACGGCTGCTTCTGGCACCGCCATCCAGGTTGCAAGTTCGCGTCGACTCCTGCATCCAACCTAGAGTTTTGGCTCGACAAATTCGAAGCGAACGTCATTCGCGACGCACGTGCGAAGCTACTTCTTCGCAGACTCGATTGGCGCCACCTTGTCGTATGGGAATGCCAGCTCGACCATCGACGACTAGACTCCTTGTATCGCAAGATCATTGGATGAACACACGGAGAGTTCGTTGAGCATACAGATTGAGAGCTATGCAAGGCAGCTCATCGGCGCGCTGGAACGTATGGTTCCCGCAGAGATCTTTGCCAAGATTCTGACCACGAATGATGATGCAGGTCGGCATGGAGTACTAATTCCGACGGAGTCGTACTCATTCTTTCCTGAGCTCCCCATATCCGATCCAGCAACAAACGCGACGTTGCTGTTTTGTGGAGTGGATGCGATCACCGGGCAGGAAAAGGAGTTTGGCTGGAAATACTACGAACGCTATCCAGAGCGTCGCGTGACTCGCCTTAACTCTGTCTTGAATGACCAATCCCATGGTCGCAGGCTCGTGGTCATGCTTCGGTGCAAATCAACCGAAATGCTTGATCGCTACTACTTCGACGCCAGTGTGGAAGAGTGCGATGGCCGATTCGACATGCTTGTGGAAATGTTGTTCGGCGCGGCCGCTCCGACAAAACCTGGCGCGTTTGTTCGTTTGCCCATAGATGCTTCTCCGTTTCGACTAGACGAGCCGCTTTCTGACCTTCTCGGCCGTTTTGATGCTGTAAGCGCCCAAGAATGGGTCGACAGTCGACGGTCAGGCTCAACGGGAATTGGGTATACCTTCGAAAATCTTGTAGGCATCACGGAGAACAATGACCAAGGCGCTGATTTCAGAGGCATTGAACTGAAGTGCAAGCTAGCACACGACAAGCACGCCACCTCCGGCAAGATCAACTTGTTTCAGCTCGCGCCGATCTGGACGACACCTCAGTCGGGCATTGATCGTCTGCGTGCGATCGGCCAGGCGGATGATACCCGACGCCACTCTTGTTATTCGCAGGTGACAACGACTGATAACAATCTGGGGCTACGCCTCGGGGTCTTGCCGCCGCCAGGCGGCATTGATTTGTACAAGCACTCGCTGCCGCTCGGCGCATGGGCGCGAGAGCGGCTGGCCGAACGACTCAAGGAGAAGCACTCGCGCGCGGTGTTCGTAAAGGCCAGCTCGCGTATCAGATCCGCTACTGTGCAGTACAAGTACACCGAGCTGGTCTATTGCGAACGTCCGGATATTCAGCGCTTCATCGATATGGTCGATGCACGCCGCATCGTGTTCGAGTTCGCCATGACCGAGCGCCCGCCTGGCCGCGTACGGAACCACGGCTATCCGTGGCGACTGGTCGACGAGCGCGAGCTGGATCAGTTGTTCGCCCTGCAGATCAAGCTACGCGGCTGACGGGCGATTGCGTCTTGAAATGCAACCTGCCACGACCTCTCACGGCGTAGCCGCAATCGAGCAGGCGTCACATGAGGCATGCCGACAACTCGACTGATAAGCGGCCGACATGAGCCTCGGCGCGACGCCAGGAAACGGCGAAAGCGCTCGGTGTGGCTCTTGAGCCTGTTGCATGACCGACGGCAATACTTTGTTCCCGCCCAGGCCAGGCATGAAGGTGTTTGGTCGACGAGGATGGAATTGCCCGCTCGCCGGGCTCGGAGCAGCACTCGCCACTTGATCGTCTCCCAGACGCCAGCCCGCTAGAATGGCGGCATGCTCGAGATCGACAGCCAGTTGCAGATTCCCGATGACGAACTGGTCGAGCGCTTCGTGCGTTCGTCCGGGCCCGGTGGGCAGAACGTCAACAAGGTCGCCAGTGCGGTCGAGTTGCGCTTCGATGTGGCGAACTCACCTTCGTTGCCCGATGCGTTGCGCGAGCGCCTGCTCGCGCGACGCGATCGGCGCCTGACGGCGGAAGGGGTGCTGGTCATCCAGGCCAATCGTTTTCGCGACCAGGTCAAGAATCGCGACGATGCGCGTATGCGCCTGGCCGAGGTGATCCGCGCCGCGCAGTTCGTGCCGAAGAAGCGCGTTGCCACGCGGCCGACGCGCGCTTCGAAGGAGCGCCGCATCGACGCCAAGAAGAAGCGCGCGACGATCAAGTCCGGGCGCGGCTCGCAGAACTGGAGCGGCGATTGAGCCACGCGGCCTTGCCGGAACAATTGCCGCCTGCGATGCCGCAGTTGCGCGCGCATCTGGGACGTCGCCTCGCGCGCTGGTTCGTCACCGCGTGTGGCTGGAAGCTCGTCGGCGAGTTCCCGGATGTCGCGCGACTGGTGTTGATCGCGGCCCCGCATTCCTCGTGGTGGGATGGGGTCTGGGGCCTGCTCGTCAAGATCGCGATCGGCGCCGATGTCTCGTTCATGGCCAAGCAGGAATTGTTCGGCGGGCCGCTCGGCTGGATCGTGCGCAAGCTCGGTGGCATCCCGGTCGAACGTGGCAGCACGCACGGCGTGGTCGAGCAGATGGCCGCGCGTTTCGAGAACTCACCGAAACTGTGGATCGGCATCGCGCCGGAGGGTACGCGCAAGGTGGTCAAGAAGTGGCGGACCGGGTTCTGGCATATCGCGCGCGCTGCCGATGTACCGATCCTGCCGGTCTACTTCCACTATCCCGAGCGCACGATCGGTGTCGGTCCGTTATTCCACACCAGCGAGGATGTCGAAGCCGACCTGCAACGCCTGCGCGCGTTCTATGCGCCGTGGCGGGGGAAGCATCGCAGCGTGGGTTGATTCAGCCAGCGCGGCGGTATGCTGTCACCGCCGATCATGAATCGGTCCGCCAACGGAGCTTTCATCATGAGTACGCGCATCCTCGGGATCTCCGGAAGCCTGCGTCGCCAGTCGTTCAATACTGCCTTGCTGCGCGCAGCGCAGGAACTGGTCTCCGGCGACATCGACATCGATGCGGCAACCCTGCACGGCATCCCGCTCTACGACGGTGACGTCGAGCAAGCGGACGGGATTCCGCCCAGCGTCATTGCGCTCAAGGAACGCATCCTCGCCTGCGACGGCCTGCTGCTGGTCACGCCCGAATACAACAACAGCATACCGGGCGTGTTCAAGAATGCGATCGACTGGCTGTCGCGCCCACCCGCCGATGCAGGACGCATCTTCAGCGGTCGTCCGGTCGCGGTGATCGGCGCCTCGCCGGGCGGCTTCGGCACGATCCTTTCGCAGAACGCCTGGCTACCGGTGCTGCGCACGCTCGGAACGCGGCATTGGGCCGAAGGCCGCTTGATGGTGTCGCGAGCCGGCAAGTTGTTCGACGAGGCGGGCGCGCTGACCGATGACGGCACGCGCGATCAGTTGCGCCATTTCCTGCAGGGCTTT
>JAKQJM010000031.1 GCA_029561145.1 Pseudomonadota bacterium | reverse complement strand
TGAATCGCCCCGGGTTTTGAGGAGGCTCCAACTCTTGAGAGAATGGAGCCATGAACAAGTCGAAGAAGTTTTCCCCGGAAGTACGCGAGCGCGCCGTTCGCATGGTGCAGGAGCAGCGTGACCAGCACCCGTCGTTGTGGGCTGCCATCGAGTCCATTGCCCCCAAGATCGGCTGCGTGCCGCAAACGTTGAATGAGTGGGTCAAGCGCGCCCAGATCGACGCCGGTGCACGTGAAGGGCTGACCAGCGGTGAGCGCGAACGGTTGCGCCTTCTGGAACGCGAGAACAAGGAACTGCGCCGGGCCAACGAAATCCTGAAGACGGCCAGCGCGTTTTTCGCCCAGGCGGAGCTCGACCGCCAACTCAGGAAGTGAAGCGCTACGTCGACGCACACCGCGACACCTACGGGGTCGAGCCGATCTGCAAGATATTGGAGATCGCCCCGTCGTGTTACCGGCGCCATGCAGCGCGAACCCGCAGCCCGGATCTGCGCAGCGCACGCGCAAGGCGTGATGAGGACCTGATGGCCGATATCCAGCGGGTCTGGCATGCCAACTGGCAAGTCTACGGAGCCGAGAAGGTATGGCGACAATTGCATCGCGAAGGGATCGCCGTGGCGCGTTGTACGGTGGAACGCTTGATGAAGCAGCTTGGGCTGCAGGGGGTTCGTCGCGGCAAGAAGGTGCGAACCACGGTGCCTGACAGCAAAGCCTCTTGTCCGCACGATCACGTCAACCGCGTCTTCCGTGCTGACCGGCCCGATCAGTTGTGGGTGTCCGACTTCACCTACGTATCCACCTGGCAGGGCTGGGTCTACGTGGCCTTCGTGATCGACGTGTACTCGCGTCGCATCGTGGGCTGGAAGACCAGCCGCGGCATGCAGGCCAGCTTCGTGCTCGACGCCTTGGAACAGGCCTTGTACGCCCGCCAGCCTGCGGCCAACGCCCTGATTCACCATTCGGATCGGGGCAGCCAATACCTGTCGATCCGCTACACCGAACGACTGGCCGAAGCCGGCATCCAACCTTCGGTGGGCTCACGCGGAGACAGCTACGACAACGCCCTGGCCGAAAGCATCAACGGCCTGTACAAAGCCGAGGTGATTCACCGCCGCGGCCCATGGAAAACCTGCGAGGCGGTTGAGCTGGTCACCCTGCAATGGGTGCACTGGTACAACCACGAACGGCTGATGCAACCCATCGGCCATATTCCTCCGGCAGAAGCTGAGGCAAACTACTGGAGGCTGCAGGCCAATACCGCTGCCGAAACCGCATCAACTTAAACCCAATGGCCTCCTCGAAAACCGGGGCGATTCACCCGCAGCGTTGTCCTTGGCGAGCGCCGAAGTCGCCCTAGCGCGCATGCGGACGACGTCGTAGGCCCATCCGGGTCGGACGCATTTAGAACCAGAACCCAAGTTAAATTCCGCACGGCGCTGTATTGCATCTAAGGGGGGAAGTGGTAGAATTCGCGCGTCGAAGATGTAAGAGCATTTGCGCAGGGCTTGGCCGATATGTGGCCCTGAGCTAGAGGACAGTAGGGAAATCGGCGTCCCTACGGTAGCGGTGACACCTGCAAAGGTGGCGGTCCCGACCCCGCCAGAAATGGCCAGCTAAGGGATTGGTTTCGACTACCACTTCGACACTTAGGCGAGGGCTCCGATTACGGAGCCCTTTTCCTTTCCGGGGAAGCCGGACGTAACGACCGAATAGAACGGTCCGCTGTCGACAAACTCTCGCAACTCAACGACGACTAAGCCGATCATGAGCCTACGCACAGTTAGGCGATGCTGTCGCTCCGCGGGCGCCTTATCGTCGTACAAGATCTTTGCTTCTGCGACGAGCGTACGGGCGACGCTTCGACAAACTAACTCCATTGCCTCGTCGTGCTCTGTAGTATTCGGAAAATGGCCCTTCCAAATGTGCTGGAAGCCAAATCCAGCGCCGGGGCCGTAGTGGATGCCGTAGCGAAGATAGACATTGCCTGCCGGGAACAAGATTCCGCTGCGTGAGTTCATGGCAGGAAAAGTTGCGAATACTTCAGAGTTTTTGCCTGGGCACAGAAGGTTCTCCGTCTCCAGCCAACTTGCCTTAGCCGCATTCGCCCGATGCTCAGCCGGGATAGCGACGCTCCTACTCTTCTTGACAAGTATTTGAGTCATCCGTGGTCCTGTAAGAACGCGCGCGCCTCCAAACGTAGTGGGTACGTTGTTGGGAACAAGCTCCAATTGAAACGAAAAAGCCCCATATTTCAGGGGCTTATCGCTAAAACTGGCGGAGAGAGAGGGATTCGAACCCTCGATAGAGCTTTTGACCCTATACACCCTTAGCAGGGGCGCGCCTTCGACCACTCGGCCATCTCTCCGGGACTTGCTCTGGCGGTGTTTCGCGCCAATCGACTGACTACCGGGAATCAGCGGGACGCGAAGGATACCCGGCAAGGGACACGCGGTAAAGCTCAGGATTCGCCCACGATACCGGTATCACCATCCACTGGATTCTGTTCGCGCTTGATGCGCTGGTAGATCTCCTCGCGGTGCACCGAAACATCCTTTGGCGCGTTGATGCCGATGCGGACCTGATTGCCTTTGACGCCCAACACGGTCACCGTTACCTCGTCGCCGATCATCAGGGTTTCTCCGACGCGGCGGGTCAATATCAACATATGTCTGCTCCTTGAATACAACTCGTCATTCCGGTCTGGCTACCAGTCACGCGCAACTCCGCACGCAGCCTGGCGTCAGGTCCGGGGACAAGGACCAACCTCCCTAGTTGGTCCTGCGGCCCTTTTCCCCCAGTCGTCGCAGCCTTTGTCGCGATGTACGCCATCCACCGAAAATGACCGGCAACCGGCACAACGAGACCTCCAGATACTAAGCGAAGGCCTCTGCCGCGCGCAACGAGACAATCGCAGAATCACTCGTCACAAAATCAGAACATTGGCTCGTCGGCGAATACCGACAGCAAGGCCGGGTCCGCAGCAGCTAGGCGAGTTTTCCGGCGATCCAGGCAGGAAGTTCCGCGAGCGCGGTCGCCAGCTCCTTCGTGTCGTTGCCACCACCCTGGGCCATGTCCGGGCGACCGCCGCCCTTGCCGCCAATCGCTGCCGCGACATGCGCGACGACATCACCGGCCTTGATGCGTCCCAGTGCGGAGCCGCCGACGGCTCCGACAAGGGCAATTTTTCCATCTGCTCCGGCCGCGAGAAGGATCACGCAGTCGCCAAGCCTCGGCTTGAGCGTATCGACGCCTTCGCGCAATGCCTTCGCGTCGAGACCGTCGACGCGGACGGCCAGCACCTTGATGCCATCCACATCAACCGCCTGCGCGCCGAGATCGGCCGTCGCGGCGCTGGCCGCTTTTGCCTTGAACGACTCCAGCTCACGCTCGAGCTTCTTCTGTCGATCGAGCAACTGACGCAACTTGTCGACGACCTCATTGCCCTGCGCGGACAGCAGATGGCCAATCTCGCCAAGGCGCGATTCCTCGTCCACCACATGGGTCATCGCTGCAGCACCGGTGACCGCCTCGATGCGTCGAATGCCCGAGGCCACGCCACCTTCGCTGAGGATCTTGAACATTCCGATATCGCCGGTGCGCGAAACGTGGGTGCCGCCGCACAACTCGGTCGAGAAATCGCCCATGCGCAAGACACGCACCTCATCGCCGTATTTCTCGCCAAACAGAGCCATCGCACCAAATTCAATGGCCTCGTCGTAGCCCATGAGGCGGATTTCGGCTTCCGAGTTGGCACGGATTTCGTCGTTGACCAGGTCCTCGATACGGCGCAGCTCGCCAGCAGCGACCGGCTGGAAATGCGAAAAATCGAAGCGCAGGCGATCCGGCGCGACCAGCGATCCCTTCTGCGTGACATGCTCGCCGAGCACCTTGCGCAGGGCCGCATGCAGCAGATGGGTCGCGGAATGGTTGAGAACGACGGACCTGCGGCGCGAACCATCGATGCGTGCGCTCAGCGCATTGCCCGCCACGAGCGCCGACGAGCCTTGCCAGCGACCGACGTGGCCATGGAAAGCTCCGCCGAGCTTGATCGTATCGCTGACGATGAAACGCCCGCTGGCGGAGCTCAGCTCACCGGCATCGCCGACCTGACCACCCGATTCCGCGTAGAACGGAGTGCGGTCGAGTATGACGATGCCCTCCTCGCCATCCGCCATCGATTCGAGACGCCGGCCACCACGAACCAGCGCGAGCACGCGAGCACCGCTCTCCTCGCAGGTGTCGTAGCCCGAGAACACGGTCGGCGGCAGCGAGCTGGCCATTTCGGCCGGCAACTGTCCCTTCGCTTCGAAGTTGCTTGCGGCGCGGGCGCGCTCGCGTTGCTCGTTCATGGCCTTGTCGAAACCCGGCATGTCGATGCCCAGGCCACGTTCGCGTGCGATGTCCGCTGTCAGGTCGACCGGGAAGCCGTATGTGTCGTACAGGCGGAATGCATCGGCGCCCGGAATGACCGCCCCCGATTTTCCGGCAACTTCCTCGAATACCTTCATGCCCTGCTCGAGGGTCTCGCCGAAACGTTCTTCCTCGGCCTTGAGCGCGCGCTCGACAAACTCGCGTTTGGCAAGCAGTTCCGGATACGCATCGCCCATCTCGGCGACGAGCGGCTCGACCATTTTCCAGAAAAAATCGCCGCGCACACCGAGCATCCAGCCGTGACGCAGGCCGCGACGGATGATCCGACGCAACACGTAGCCGCGACCTTCATTGGATGGCAGCACGCCATCGACGATCAGGAACGAACAGGCGCGGATGTGATCGGCGATCACACGCAGCGACTTGTTCTCGAGATCGGCGGTACTCGTCAGTTGCGCAGCAACCCTGATCAGATGCTGGAACAGGTCGATTTCGTAGTTGGTGTGGACGTGCTGCAGGATCGCTGCGAGACGCTCGAGGCCCATGCCGGTATCGACGCACGGCGCCGGCAGCGGCGACAGCGTGCCGTCATCGGCGCGATCGAACTGCATGAAGACAAGGTTCCAGATCTCGATGAAGCGATCGCCATCCTCGTCCAGTGAGCCGGGCGGGCCACCGGGGATGTGCGCACCATGGTCGTAGAAGATCTCGGTGCAAGGTCCGCACGGACCGGTGTCGGCCATCTGCCAGAAATTGTCCGACGCGAACGGGGCACCCTTGTTGTCGCCGATGCGCACGATGCGCTCGGCAGGAATGCCAACTTCATCCTTCCAGATCGCATAGGCCTCGTCATCGGTCTGGTAGACCGTGACCAGCAGGCGATCCTTCGGCAGTTTCCAGACGCCGGTCAGCAGTTCCCAGGCCCAGAGGATCGCATCGCGCTTGAAGTAATCGCCGAAAGACCAGTTGCCGAGCATCTCGAAGAACGTGTGATGGCGGGCGGTGTAGCCGACCTGGTCGAGGTCGTTGTGTTTTCCGCCAGCACGCAGGCAACGCTGGACGTCGACGACGCGCGCGCTCGGTGGCTTTTCGCTGCCGAGAAAGGCGTTCTTGAACGGGACCATGCCCGAATTCGTGAACATCAGGGTCGGATCGCTGGCCGGAACGAGCGATGCCGAAGGCACCACGAGATGGCCTTTCGAGCGGAAGAATTCAAGGAAATCGGAACGGATGTCGGCGCTGGTTTTCATCAATCGGATCAACCCGGAGTGCGGACACGCCAATGGACGTCCGCGAATCGGAGCTCTCAGTCGAACTCGTCACCGGGATCGCCGATGTCGGCGCGCGTAAGGGCGCTTACTGTGGCGGCATCGAAGCCACGGCGCAAGAGAAAGGCGGCACGCCGGTCTCGTTCCTTGGCATCCTCGGCCGGCTTGCGGCCGTAGTGGCGTTGCAACTGGCGCCGCGCCAGCTCGCGCCAGTCGCAGTCAAGTTCAGCGATGGCCGCGGCAATCATCCTGTCAGCGACCCCGTGTGATTTCAGCTCCGCGGCTATGCGGCGCGGACCGTAGCCATTGGCGGCACGCGAACGTGCAAGCAGGCCCGCGAAGCGATCGTCGCTCTGGATTTCCTGTTCCGCGAGCTTGCCGATGGCATCGCTGGATTCGGCGGCGGCGTAACCCGCACGCGCCAGCTTGTTCTTGAGCTCGCGCTGCGACTGCTCGCGACGCACCAGCAGGCCCAGTGCCTTTTCGTAGGCGTCGCGCCCGCCCTTTGCAGGAACGGACGTCGATGGCGGCTTCTTGCGCGGCACGAATGCACTCAGCAGGAAAAAGGAATCAAGCCGAACGCGAGTCCAGCGAACAGGCCGATCAAAGCCCCGCACAAGATCCCCGCGAGCGCGGTCAGGACATGTCCAATCCATCGACGAGGCGTTGTCGCACCGAGGGAGCCCGACGCACTCACTGAACCGGGTTTCGAGCGGCGATGCGCGATTCGATCGCCAGATCCAGATCCGGGCTCGATTGCCGGGCCGAATCCAGCGCCCGACGGATTGCATTCGCGTCGAGCCCTCCCGGTCTCGATGCTTCCGACAGCGCCCATGTCCGCGCTGCGCGACGTCCACTCCGGCAGTAGAGAACGACCGGCTTTTGCGCGAAATCCAGAGACAGGGCCAGCGAATCGACCTGTGAATCCGGAATATCGCCATGCGGGACGGGGACAAAGGCGAACGTCATTCCGTTTGCCACGGCGGCCTGCTCGACCTCGGCCGAACGCGGCTGGCCATCCTGTTCGCCGTCCGGCCTCAAGTCGATGATCGCGGCGAATCCCTGCTGCTTGAGCTTGTCGATGTCATCGAGCTGCACCTGTACGGATATCCAGATACCCGGAACCAATGGATGCACCTGAAGACGGGTTGCCCTGCTTGCCGCAGCGAGGATCAGCACGAAGGCAGCACCGAGCATCACCGAGACGATGAATGTCGATCGCAGCCGCGGCATGGGCAGGGCGTCCGGACTCAAGCCTCCTCGACCTCGACCGCCGGCAACGGTGAGTTGCCACTCTTGACCAGCAGCTTGTCGCGCAGGGCCTTGTCGATTTCATTGGCGATTTCGGCGTGCTCCTTCAGGTACAGGCGCACGTTGTCCTTGCCCTGACCGATGCGGTCGCCCTTGTAGCTGTACCACGCGCCGGATTTCTCGACGAGGTTGTGCAGCACGCCGAGTTCGATCAGCTCGCCTTCGCGTGACGTGCCTTCGCCATAGAGGATCTCGAACTCGGCCTGGCGGAACGGTGGAGCAACCTTGTTCTTGACCACCTTGACGCGGGTTTCGGAACCGATCACCTCGTCGCCGCGCTTGACCGCGCCGGTGCGGCGGATATCGAGGCGCACCGAGGCGTAGAACTTCAACGCATTGCCGCCGGTCGTCGTCTCGGGACTGCCGAACATGACGCCGATCTTCATGCGAATCTGGTTGATGAAAATGACCAAACATCCTGATTTCTTTATGTTTGCGGTCAGCTTTCGCAGGGCCTGACTCATCAAGCGCGCCTGCAGGCCGACATGGGTGTCACCCATCTCGCCTTCGATTTCCGCCTTCGGTGTCAGCGCCGCGACCGAGTCGACGACGACCACATCGACGGCATTCGAACGCACCAGCATGTCGGCAATCTCGAGCGCCTGCTCACCCGTATCGGGCTGCGAAACCAGGAGATCGTCGACATTGACGCCGAGCTTTTCGGCATAGGACGGATCGAGCGCATGCTCGGCATCCACGAATGCGGCGGTGCCGCCGGCTTTCTGGCAGGCCGCAATGACCTGCAGGGTCAAGGTGGTCTTGCCGGACGACTCCGGACCATAGATCTCGACCACGCGACCCGTCGGCAATCCACCGATGCCGAGCGCGATATCGAGTCCCAGCGAGCCGGTCGAGATCGTCGGGATCGCTTCGTTGACACGATCGCCCATGCGCATGACCGCGCCCTTGCCGAACTGTTTCTCGATCTGGCTCAACGCGGAGGAGAGCGCCTTGCGCTTGTTGTCGTCCATCGGGGTTTCCTTGGGCTGTAGATTGAGTGGAGCGTGCCGATTGCATATCTCAGGAGCTGAGACATTGCGGCTTCGAGGTCGATTATTTCACAGCGGGCATTTCACGAAACGGCGAATCGCCGCGTCAGCTTGTAAGAATTCGCCGCACGCCTTCGAGTGCAGCATGCACGGTCTGGCGTCGCACGGCCTCACGGTCACCGTCGAAATGGAACTGCTCGGAGCGGGCATAGCCGCCGCGCCGCTTCCAGCCTATCCACACGGTTCCCACCGGCTTGCCGGGCGTATCGCCACCGGGACCGGCGATACCGGTGACCGCAACGGCGACACCTGCGCCGTAGCGCGCCAACGCGCCAGAAACCATTTCGACGACGGTTTCCTGGCTGACCGCGCCGGTGCGCTCAAGCGTATGCGGCTGCACGCCGAGCAGCGCTTCCTTGGCTTCATAGCTGTAGGCGACGACGCCGCATTCGAACCAGGTCGAACTGCCCGGAATGTCGGTCAACACCTTGGCGATCCAGCCACCCGTGCACGATTCGGCAGCGACGATCGTCTGCCCGTGCGAAATCAGCAATTCGGCGATCGTGTTGCCGAGCGCGAACAACTGGGCGTCGTCGGCGGAGTGGTTGGTCATCGGCGTTCGACTCAGGCGATGGATGCGGACACGCGGAGGTATCGATCATACCGGAGAGAGGCGGATTGGCATCGGAACCGGACGGACATGGGATAATCGACGGTCACCTGCATCCGATTGCCCAATGAACGACGTTGCCCTGCACACCCCGCTCATGCGCCAGTTCTTCGCTGCCAAGAGCGAGCACCCCGATGTGTTGATGTTCTTTCGCATGGGTGATTTCTACGAACTGTTCTATGACGATGCGCGCAAGGCGGCGCGGCTGCTCGATATCACGCTGACCCAGCGCGGCTCCTCCGCTGGCGCGCCGATTCCGATGGCGGGCGTGCCGTATCACG
>JAKQJM010000029.1 GCA_029561145.1 Pseudomonadota bacterium | reverse complement strand
CGAGTTCATTCACGCCAAGGACGACAACGGCCTGGCGAACTTCAACATCTCGGTCGGCGTCACGGATGCGTTCATGCAGGCCGTCGAAGACGACGCCGAATTCGAACTGGTGCACCCGGCACAACCGGGTGCTGCCCTGATTGAGCAAGGCGCCCACCAGCGGCCGTCCGACGGCCTGTGGGTCTACCGCACGGTCCGTGCTCGCGCGCTGATGGACGACATCGTGCACGCCACCTACGACCATGCCGACCCGGGTGTGGTGTTCCTGGATCGGATGAACCAGGAGAACAACCTCTGGTACGTCGAGGTGATCGAGGCGACGAACCCCTGCAGCGAGCAATCGCTGCCCGACTACGGTTGCTGCTGCCTCGGCTCCATCGACCTCACGCGGTTCGTCGAGCGGGCCTTCGAGTCCGATGCCGGCTTCGACTGGACGGGATTCAAGGACGTGGTCCGCACCGCCGTGCGCATGCTGGACAACGTGCTCGAGGTGACCTGGTGGCCGCTGCCCGAGCAGCGCCGCGAAGCCATGGCCAAGCGCCGCATCGGCCTGGGCTTCCTGGGCCTGGGCAGCGCGCTGGTGATGCTCGGCATCCGCTACGACTCCGAACAGGGGTTGGCCTTCGGTGCGCGGGTGGCGCAGGTGATGCGCGACGAGGCGTACCGCGCCTCGGTCGACCTGGCCGACAACAAGGGGGCGTTTCCGGCCCTCGATGCGGAGCGCTACCTGCAGAGCGGGTTCGCCAGGCGCCTGCCCGACGACATCCGCAGCGCAGTGGCCGAACGCGGCATCCGCAACAGCCATCTGCTGTCGATCGCGCCCACGGGCACGATCGCACTGGCCTTCGCGGACAACGCGTCGAACGGCATCGAGCCGGCGTTCGCCTGGAGCTACACGCGCAGGAAGCGCATGGCCGACGGTTCGGCCCGGGAATACGCGGTCGAGGATCACGCCTACCGGCTGTTCCGGGAGCGCGGCGGCGACACGCAGTGCCTGCCCGCAGCATTCGTGTCCGCGCTGGACATGACGGCCGAACAGCACCTGCAGATGCTGGTGGCGGTACAGCCGTTCATCGACTCGTCGATCTCCAAGACCGTGAACGTGCCCGCCGACTATCCGTTCGAGTCGTTCAGGGGCCTGTACATGCAGGCCTGGA
>JAKQJM010000130.1 GCA_029561145.1 Pseudomonadota bacterium | reverse complement strand
ACTGGTCGGCATCAACTCGATGATCTTCTCGCCCTCGGGTGCCAGTGTCGGCATCGGCTTCGCGATTCCGAGCGACCTTGCCGCGAATGTCATGCGCCAGCTCGTCGAGAACGGCGAGGTGCGGCGCGGCGCACTCGGCGTCGAGACCCAGGATGTCACGCCCGAACTCGCCAGCATGCTGTCGATCGGCGCTGGCAAGGGCACCGTCGTCACGCGCGTGCGCAGCGGCACCCCGGCCGCCGAAGCGGGCCTCAAGCCGGGCGACGTGATCACCTCGGTCAATGGCAAGGCGATCGGCTCGGGCCAGGATCTGCACAACATCGAGGGACTGACGCCGATCGGCACGAATCTCACGGTCGGCCTGCTGCGCGACGGCAAGGCGCTGAGCCTGCCGATGATCCTCAAGGTGAGCGCTTCGACGAATCGACGCGGCCTTGACCTCGATGCCCGCCTGACCGGCGTGCAACTGGCCGACCTCAGCGACAGCCAGCGTCGACCCGGCGTAAGCGGCAGCGCGGTCAAGGACATCGATCGCAACAGCCGCGCATATGCCAGCGGCCTGCGCACGGGCGACGTGATCGTCGGCATCAACCAGCGCGACATCGAGGACACCTCCGATCTGGCCGAGCTGCTGCAACGCACGCCGCGCCAGTTGCTGCTGACCGTCGTGCGCGGCCAGAGCGTGTTCTACCTGCTGCTGCAGTAGCGAGCGGTGCGGGCAACGGCTGAAGGCTGTTCGGCCTTGTCCTCACCCCGGCCGTCGTCAGCCAATCGGTCAGGTGCCTACTCGCCCGGGTAGAGCACCTCGACCTCGCTGCGCAGCGACGTGAGCAGCGGCGCGTAATGCCGGCCGGCAAAGTATTCCCACACATCCGACCAGACCGAGAAACTGACTTTCTCCACGGACGCGTAATCGCCTTGCTCGATCTGCGCACCCGGCTTGTCCTTGGCGTCGGCGTGAAGCCGCCCCGCCCAGACCATCACTCCGTGCGGCGGTCGGTTGATCATGGTGACGGCCAGATACGTTCCATCGCTGGCCGCATCCGGATCGCGGACGTGGAGCGTTCCCTTCCTGAGCATGACTGATCCCCTGAACCGAACAATGCATGCTATCCCCTTTTCAGAGCGCTCGATCGGCCGGGTCAGCGAAGCCGATCAACGGTAGGAGGAGTTCGACCGGCGCGGCACCTGCCGATCCAGCGGCGACTATCCGGCTCGCGCCCTGCGTAGGTTTCCGTGCAGGAATCTCAGCGCGAGGCGCTCGAGTTTGCGCGGATCGGCCACCTCGGCCGGCGAAACGATGCGCTGCAGGCTGCCGTCCTTCCATCCCTCGATCACTTTCGGGTGGATATAGGAGTTGCGGCACACCGCAGGCGTATTGCGCAGCTCGGAGGCGACCGTCGCGATCGCGCCATTGACGAGCGCGGCGAGAGCCTTTTCCTCGGGCGGGTCGGGCATTTCGAGGGCTGCCAATACCGCCACCGCGTGGAGGGTGGCGCCCCAGGTGCGGAAGTCCTTGGCCGTGAATTCGCCGCCCATCGCCGCGTACAGGTACTGGTTGACCATGCCGGAGTCGATCGGCTGCGGCGCGTCGTCCGCGTCGAGATACTGGAACAGCATTTGTCCTGGAAGCTGCTGGCAGCGCCGCAGCAGCCGAACCAGTCGCGCGTTGTTGACCGGCACGGCATGCTTCAGCCCGCTCTTGCCACGGAAGCGGAACTGGGCCTGGCCGCGCAGGAAGGCAACATGCCGGTTCATCAGGGTGGTCAAACCGAATGAGCCGTTTTCGTCGCGGTATTTCGCGTTGCCGATGCGTACCAGGGTTTCCGCAAGCAAGCTGACCACGATCGCCAGAGCTTTCTCGCGTGGGAGGCCCGTCCGCTTCAGATCGCGTGCCAGCGTGCGGCGCAGTGTCGGTAGCTTGCTGCCGAACTCGGCGACTCGCTTGAACTTGCCGAGATCGCGCACGCTTCGCCAGCGCACGTGATAACGGTATTGCTTGCGACCGCGCGCATCGCGACCGGTCGCCTGCAGGTGGCCGCGCGGGGTCGCGCAGATCCAGACATCGGAATAGGCTGGAGGAATCGCAAGCTTGTTGATGCGCTCGATGACCTTGGCATCGGTGATGCGCCGGCCCTCGGCATCGAGATAGTGAAACCCCTTGCCAGCGCGCCGGCGCCGGATGCCCGGTTCGGCATCGCTGACGTAGACGAGTCCGGCCTCACGGGCCTCCTGCGCGTTGTCGGCGAAGACGGCCAGCTCGGCGGCCGTCGTCATTGGCGTTGCAACCGTTCGAACGAGAACAGATCTGCGCACGGGTGTTTGCGACCGCCGAGAGCCCCCTTGATGATTTCGGCGCCGATCGCGCTGTAGGTAATTCCGTTGCCGCCATAGGCCATCGCGAAGTGCACGCGCGGACCGTGCTGCACATGCGGCCCGAAGAACGGCAGACCATCGGCGGTCTCGGCGAACGTCCCGGCCCAGGCGTGCGCGATGGTGAACGACTGGCGCGGAAACCGGCTGCAAAACTTCTTGCGCAGGATGTCGGCCTTGCGCCATACGCTCGCATCGCGCTTGAACGGAATATCGATTGCGTCGTCCTCGCCACCCACGATCAGGCGATGGTCCGCCGTGCTGCGGACATACAGGTAAGGACGCGCCGACTCCCATGCCAGGCAGTTCTCGAGCGACTGCAGTCCGCCTGCAACGGGATCGGAAACGAAGGCATAGCTGCTTCGGTTGCGCGCGACCCGCTGACTCAGGAACTGCTGCGATTCGTAGCCCGCCGCGATGACGACATGCTTGCAGCGGATGCGCTTGCCGTTGTCGAGCGTGACGGTCACGCCGCGCGGGGTTGGCGCGAACTCCTTCACGCCAGAGCGTTCGAAAATCTGCGCGCCCTTCCTTCGTGCAGCGTCGAGCAGGCAGCGGGCGAGTTGCACAGGATCGACTTCGGCGGCCACGGCTGACAGCAAGCCGATTCCCGCATCGATGCCGAACCGCTCCTGAAGCTCGGCGTTGTCGAGACAGTCCAGCGCAAAACCCTGCGCCTGACGCAGCGCGCCCTCGCGACGCACACGCCGGTCGTGATACCAGCGGCTCGAGAAATACAGGCTCTGCATCGGCCGCACGTCGACCCGCTTGAAGGTCCGCGCAAGCCGGGTGAGCGCGAGTACCGCCTCCTCACAAGCACGATAGGCAAGCACGGCATCGTCGAGCCCGAACTGTCTGGCGAGCGCCTGCAGTTCGACATCGATTTCATACTGCAGCAGGGCGGTGCTCGCGGAAGTGCTGCCCCATCCCACCTGGCGCCTGTCGACCAGGCACACCTGCACCCCCTCGCCGACGAGGGCGCGAGTGATCAGCGCCGCCGTGATGCCAGCACCGACGACAAGCACGTCGCATCGATGATCTCTTTCCAGCGGAGGATGGAACTCCGACTGCGCATTCTTGAGCACCCAGTAGGGAGAACCACTCGTGAGATCCATGGTGTTCGATGTGACCGGGGTTGGAGCGGCATCGTCTTCGTTCGTTCATGAATCACGACGGAAGGAACATTCGAGATCTGTATCGGCATTCGTGAAGTCGAAGTCCTGTTAAGCCATCGAGCGGCAGACTCCGCGCCTTCCCGGCTTTCATCACTGGAGGCCGTTCGCAGGTCCACTTCCATCCATTCGGAGCAGAAAATGAGCAAGAAGGGTCGCTTCCATTTGTCCGGCAGGCATTCGATTTTCGATCGCTTCGCGGGCGCGATCACGCGGCTCGCCGGCTCGCCGGGCGCATTCGCTTCGGCGCTGGGCATCGTTGTGGTCTGGGCATTGTCCGGCCCGTCGCTCGGTTTCTCCGAGACCTGGCAGCTCGTGATCAATACCGGCACGACGATCGTCACGTTCCTCATGGTGTTCCTGATCCAGCAGTCGCAGAACAAGGACAGCATGGCCTTGCATAT
>JAKQJM010000128.1 GCA_029561145.1 Pseudomonadota bacterium | reverse complement strand
TTGGCGCCCGAAGCTGGACTCGAACCAGCGACCCCCTGATTAACAGTCAAGTGCTCTAACCAGCTGAGCTATTCGGGCGGAGCCGCGCATTTTCGGGTCATCGGCGTGGATCGTCAAGTCCAATGTCGATCAGGTGCCGATCGCGGCACAGGCTGCGGCGGCCTGGGCGGCGCTGGGCTTGCCGCTGCGCAGGCGACCCGAGTTGTTCATGACGAGGGTGCTGGCCGAGGCGGCACCGCGCCGGTCGCAGACGGTCAGGGTGAGGTTGCTGCCGTCCGAGCTGCCGTCGGCCTGGTAGCGGATGCGGTAGCGTCCGCGCGTGCTGACGATCGCGATGCCGGCGTCGAGTGCCTGGCTGGCGCCGACGATGTCCTCATCGGTATCGCGTTCGCCGTTGTTGTCTGCATCCACGAAGACCAGCCAGCCGTGATGCCACTTCAGGCTTCGATCGCAGCGGATCTGGTCCGCCGACGGACAGACGGCCACGTACTGGCGACGCATGACGGCACTGCTGCGGGCCTGACTGATCGAGACGGTCAGGGCGCTGCGCGCCGAACGGGCGTGACCGGATTGCACGAGACTGCCGAATGCAGGCAATGCGATGCTGGAAAGCACGCAAACGATGGCGATCACGATCAGCAACTCGATCAGGGTGATTCCGGATTCAGCCTTGTTGAGTGATTGCATGTGGGTCTCCCGTCCCAGTTGGTGCAACCATGCTAGGAAACCGGCCTCGAGCCGACGATGGTCGATCGCGGTGACCGCGTGTAGGAAAGCATCGATTGCCGGAGTAGGAATCCAGGGGGCCGGGCTTGAATATCGGCTGCAGGGCTCGACGTTCCGGGATCGGACTCGCGCGAATGGCGCTGGTCCTATACGGTTGATCCCGGCCCGCCACGACTCGCGCACGCACGACATCCATGACCGATCGATTCCAGCTTGAATCCCCGTACCGGCCGGCGGGCGACCAGCCGCAGGCGATCGAGCGCCTGGTCGCCGGGTTCGAATCCGGCCTGGCGCGGCAGACCCTGCTCGGCGTGACCGGATCGGGCAAGACCTACACGATCGCCAACGTGATCCAGCAGGTGCAGCGCCCGACCCTGGTCATGGCGCCGAACAAGACGCTGGCCGCGCAGCTGTATGGCGAGTTCAAGGAGTTCTTTCCACACAATGCGGTGGAATACTTCGTCAGCTACTACGACTACTACCAGCCCGAAGCGTATGTGGCGTCGTCGGACACCTACATCGAGAAGGACGCCTCGATCAACGAGCACATCGAGCAGATGCGCCTGTCGGCGACCAAGACCCTGCTGTCACGTTCCGATGCGCTGATCGTGGCAACCGTTTCGGCGATCTACGGCCTAGGCAAGCCCGAAGACTACCTGCAGATGCGCCTGATCCTCGCGCGTGGCGAACACACCGACCAGCGCAAGCTGATCCGCCATTTGACCGAGCTGCAGTACACGCGCAACGACATGGAACTGCGGCGCGGCAGTTATCGCGTGCGTGGCGAGGTGATCGACGTGTTCCCGGCGGAGTCGGAAACCGAAGCCTTGCGCATCGAGTTGTTCGATGGCGATATCGAGAACCTGGCGATCTTCGATCCGCTGACCGGCGAGGTCCTGCGCAAGGTGCCGCGCTACACCGTGTATCCGAAGACCCACTATGCGACGACGCGGGCAGCGACGCTCAATGCGGTCGAGACGATCAAGATCGAGCTCAAGCAGCGCCTCGAACAGTTGTATGCGGCGAACAAGCTGCTGGAGGCGCAGCGCCTGCAGCAACGCACCCAGTTCGATCTCGAGATGATGGCCGAGATCGGCTACTGCCAGGGCATCGAGAATTATTCACGCCATCTGACCGGCGCGGCACCGGGCGATCCGCCGCCTACGCTGTTCGATTACCTGCCACCGGATGCCCTGCTCGTCGTCGATGAGTCGCATGTGACGATCCCGCAGCTTGGCGGGATGTACAAGGGCGACCGCTCGCGCAAGGAGAATCTCGTCGAATACGGATTCCGCCTGCCCTCGGCGCTCGACAACCGGCCCTTGCGTTTCGAGGAGTGGGAGCGCCGTGCGCCGCGCAGCATCTTCGTCTCGGCGACGCCGAGCGCTTACGAGCTCGAGAAGTCGGCTGGGAGTATCGTCGAGCTGGTCGTTCGCCCGACCGGACTGGTTGATCCCGAGGTCGAGATCCGTCCGGTACGCACCCAGGTCGACGATCTGCTCTCGGAGTGCACGGCGCGCATCGCGATGGGCGATCGCGTCCTCGTGACCACGCTGACCAAGCGCATGGCCGAGAACCTGACCGAGTATCTCGGCGAGCATGGCATCCGCGTGCGCTACCTGCATTCGGACATCGAGACCGTGGAGCGGGTCGAGATCCTGCGCGATTTGCGCCTCGGCGAGTTCGACGTGCTGGTCGGCATCAACCTGTTGCGCGAGGGCCTCGACATGCCCGAGGTGTCGCTGGTCGCGATCCTCGACGCCGACAAGGAGGGCTTCCTGCGCTCGTCGGGATCGCTGATCCAGACCATCGGGCGTGCCGCCCGGAACCTGCGCGGCAAGGCGATCCTGTACGCCGACTCGATCACCCGCTCGATGAAGATCGCGATCGACGAAACCGATCGGCGTCGTGCCAAGCAGGTTGAATACAATCTTGAGCACGGGATCACGCCGACCGGAGTCAGCAAGAAGATCACCGACATCATGGAAGGTGCGCGAGCCGAGTCCGAGCGCTCCGGCAAGCGCGACCGGCGGGGTCGCCTGTCGGCCGCCGATCGCCAGGTCGCCGACGAGAAGGCGGAATACAGGACGCTGTCGCCGGAGCAGGTCGCCCAGCGGATCAGGAGGCTTGAGACGCAGATGTACAAGCACGCCCAGGATCTCGAATTCGAGGACGCAGCGCGCGTGCGCGACCAGATCCATCGACTGCGCGAGCAGGGCTTGATCGGGTGACGAGCCGGGAATCGGGAATGGGTCTAGAAGGGCCAAGGGGGTTTGGCTCTCCCGCTAATTCCGGATCCCATGCCCCACCTGCGACCGAGGCAAGGGCCGTGGCTCAACGGGCGCCGTAATACCCGCAGGCGCGTCGAATTGCATCGATCCGCGCGGATCCGACTTGTGCGCTGCCGCAGACTCGGTTAGTCTGCGCGCCCCCGCATTCAGGGGCGCGTAGCTCAGCGGTAGAGCACTACCTTGACATGGTAGGGGTCACAGGTTCGATCCCTGTCGCGCCCACCAACGACGCCGATGACGAAGGATCGTCAGGCAAAGCGAGCACGCCGAATCGGGTGTTCGCCGAAATGAAGATGGACGCTTGCACCGTTTTGACCAGAAGCGCACTTGCAGCTCGACAGGAACCGTAGTTCAAACGAACACGATCACGATGACTCGAACTTTTGCCCACTGATCGACCCGACGCGAAGCAGGCTCAAAGACAAAAGGCGCTTCGGCGCCTTTTTGTTTTTCACCACTGATGGCATCAGTGCCTGCAAGACCGCAGCAATCGCAAGTGATTCCGGAGACCCGAGCTGATGATCAATATCACCCTTCCAGACGGTAGCGTCCGCCAATTCGAAAGCGCGGTCAGCGTGCAGGAAGTCGCTGCCTCGATCGGTGCCGGACTGGCAAAGGCTACCGTTGCCGGAAAGGTCGACGGCAAGCTGGTCGACGCCAGCGACCGCATCGACCACGACGCCCGTCTGCAGATCATCACGCCCAAGGATGACGAAGGCGTCGAGATCATCCGCCACTCCTGCGCGCACCTGGTCGGCCATGCGGTCAAGCAGTTGTTCCCGAATGCCAAGATGGTGATCGGCCCGGTCATCGAGGAAGGCTTCTACTACGACATCTGGTTCGAGCGGCCGTTTACTCCGGATGACCTGGCTGCGATCGAACAGCGCATGATCGCGTTGATCGATACCGAATACGACGTCATCAAGAAGGTGACGCCACGCGACGAAGTGATCGCCGAATTCACGAAGCGCGGCGAGGACTACAAGCTGCGTCTGGTCGAGGACATGCCGGACGAGAAGGCGATGGGGCTTTACTACCATCAGGAATACGTCGACATGTGCCGCGGTCCGCACGTGCCGAACACGCGCTTTCTCAAGGCTTTCAAGCTGACCCGGATTTCCGGCGCGTACTGGCGCGGCGATGCGAAGAACGAGCAATTGCAACGTGTCTATGGCACGGCCTGGGCGGACAAGAAGCAGCTCGCTGCCTACATCACCCGCATCGAGGAGGCCGAGAAGCGCGACCACCGCAAGCTCGGCAAGCAGCTCGGCCTGTTCCACATGCAGGAAGAGGCGCCCGGCCTCGTGTTCTGGCATCCGAAGGGTTGGCAGATCTGGCAGGTCGTCGAGCAGTACATGCGTCAGGTTTACCGCGAATCGGGCTATCAGGAAGTAAAGTGCCCGCAGATCCTCGACAAGAGCCTGTGGGAAAAGACCGGGCACTGGCAGAACTATCGCGACAACATGTTCATCACCTCGTCGGAAAGCCGCGACTACGCGCTCAAGCCGATGAATTGCCCCGGGCACGTGCTCGTCTACAACCACGGCCTGCACAGCTATCGCGAGCTGCCGATCCGTTATGGCGAGTTCGGCTCGTGCACGCGCAACGAGCCCTCGGGTGCCTTGCATGGCCTCATGCGCGTGCGCGGCTTCGTCCAGGATGACGGGCACATCTTCTGTACCGAGGAGCAGATCGAGGCGGAGGTCGTGGCCTTCCACCGCCAGGCGATGAAGGTCTATGCGCATTTCGGCTTCAGCGAGATTGCCCTGAAGATCGCCCTGCGCCCCGACCAGCGCATCGGATCGGACGAAACCTGGGACAAATCCGAGGAAACCCTGCGCTCGGCGCTGCGTGCTTCCGGTGTCGAATGGCAGGAACTGCCCGGCGAAGGCGCCTTTTATGGACCGAAGATCGAGTACCACATGCGGGATTCGCTCGGTCGGGCCTGGCAGGTCGGCACGATGCAGGTCGATTTCTCGATGCCCGGGCGCCTTGGCGCCGAGTACGTCGGCGAGGATTCCGCCCGCCACACCCCGGTAATGCTGCATCGCGCGATCGTCGGCTCGATGGAGCGTTTCATCGGCATCCTGATCGAACACCATGCCGGCCAGTTCCCGGTCTGGCTGGCCCCGGTGCAGGCCGTGGTCCTCAATATCACCGATGCGCAGGCTGATTTTGCCGCCGAGGCGGCGCAAACCCTTGTCGCGCAAGGTTTCAGGGTGGAGGCCGATTTGCGAAACGAGAAGATCGGCTATAAAATCCGCGAACACACGCTTGACAAGGTTCCCTATCTGCTGGTCGTTGGTGACCGCGAAAAGGAGACGGGGGCCGTTGCTGTGCGTGCGCGTTCGGGAGAAGACCTTGGTTCGTTCAAGGTCGGGGACTTCGCGGAACGCCTGAAATCCGAAGTCTCGGTTGCCTGAACAATCGTGCTTCGATCGTAGTAATCGCCAGGAGAACGCAGTATCGCCACCGAAAAAGCAAACCGCCGGAATCACGAGATTCGGGT
The DNA here is from genome assembly GCA_029561145.1 of Pseudomonadota bacterium. Taxonomy (GTDB): domain Bacteria; phylum Pseudomonadota; class Gammaproteobacteria; order Xanthomonadales; family Rhodanobacteraceae; genus Dokdonella. The sequence goes on along the minus strand of JAKQJM010000128.1, from coordinate 156,333 downwards.
TCCCAAAGTTCGTGTCATCGGCGCAGACGGAGAACAGGTAGGCGTTCTCACGCGCGACGAAGCCCTGGGCATGGCCCAGGAACTGGGTCTTGACCTGGTCGAGATCCAGCCGACGGCTGACCCGCCGGTTTGCCGGATCATGGATTTTGGCAAGTTCAAGTTCGATGCGCAGAAAAAGGCGCATGCAGCAAAGAAGAAGCAGAAGCAGGTCGAGATCAAGGAGCTCAAGTTCCGCCCGACCACCGATGTGGGCGACTACGCGATCAAGCTGCGCAACCTGCGCCGCTTCCTCGACGAAGGCGACAAGGTCAAGATCACGATCCGCTTCCGTGGGCGCGAGATGGCGCACCAGGAACTGGGTGACATCATGGTCAAGAAGATTGCAGCGGATATTGCCGAGGAGGCGATCATCGAGCAGTACCCGCGCATGGAAGGGCGATTGATGGTCATGATGATCGCGCCGAAGAAGAACAAGTAGGATTTTTGCCGGTGGAATGTTCCATTGGCGAATGAGGAGCGGCCCGGAGCCCCGGGTCATACAAACCGGATCGAGCAGGATGGAAAGAACGGTATTGCACCGTCGCTCGCGCCAGTAACGAAAAAACGAAAGGAGTTGGGCCCATGCCCAAGATGAAAACCAATCGGGCCGCTGCAAAGCGGTTCCGCAAGACGGCGTCAGGCAAGTTCAAGTGCGGTCACGCATTCAAGAGCCACATCCTGACCAAGAAATCGACCAAGCGTAAGCGCAACCTTCGCGGCACGAACCACGTGCGCGCCGAGGATGCCGGCCGCGTCGCCCGCATGCTGCCCTACGTGTAAGGAGGACTGACCCATGGCACGAGTAAAACGTGGCGTCACCGCCCACCGTCGGCACAAGAAGCTTCTCACCCGTGCGAAGGGCTATTACAACGCCCGCCGCAAGGTCTATCGCGTTGCCAAGCAGGCCGTCATCAAGGCCCTGCAGTACGCCTACATCGGCCGCAAGCAGCGCAAGCGGCAGTTCCGTTCGCTGTGGATCGTCCGCATCAATGCGGGCGCCCGCATGTACGGCCTGAGCTACAGCCGCCTGATGAATGGCCTCAAGAAAGCCAACATCAACGTGGATCGCAAGGTGCTGGCCGACCTCGCCATCCATGACATCGCGGCGTTTGCTGCCCTGGCGGAAAAAGCCAAGGCCGCTCTCGCAGCGTAAGTCTGCTGCCGGCGCGATCCTGCGCCGGTATCGATGTTCGATGAACGTGGGGAGCAGGCGCTGGCCTCGCTCCCCATTTCGTTTTTGCGCAGCCGAAAGGTTTCCAGGATGACGGATACATTGAACGGCCGCATCGAAGCGGCATTGGTCTCGATCGCGGCGGCTTCCACCCTGGAAGCCCTTGATGCCGAGCGAGTCGCCGTGGTCGGCAAGTCGGGTTTCGTCACCGAGCAGCTCAAGCAGCTCGGCAAGTTGCCGGCCGATGAGCGCAAGGTTGCCGGCGAGCGCATCAACATCGCAAAGAACGCCGTGCTTGAAGCGATTTCGGCGCGCCGCGCGGTGCTCGACGAAGCGGCATTCGTTGCACGCCTCGCGAGTGATCGTGTTGACGTGACCTTGCCGGGACGAAGCTCCGATCGTGCCAACCTGCATCCGGTCACGCGTGCGATGGAGCGCATCTGCGACATTTTCGCCCGCCTCGGCTACGACCGTCTCGATGGTCCCGAGATCGAGGACGACTGGCACAACTTCGAGGCGTTGAATTTCGCCCCCGATCATCCTGCGCGCACGATGCATGACACGTTCTGGTTTCCGGATGGGCGTCTGTTGCGCACGCATACCTCGCCGGTGCAGATCCGTGGCATGTGCGGGCGCACGCCACCCATTCGCCTGATCGCACCCGGCAAGGTCTATCGGAGCGATTCCGACCAGACCCATTCACCGATGTTCCATCAGGTCGAAGGCCTGCTGATCGACGAGACGTCGAGCTTCGCGGATCTCAAGGGCACATTGGCGGCGTTCGTCCGTTCGTTCTTCGAGCGTGATTTTGAAATGCGGCTGCGCCCGAGTTTCTTCCCGTTCACCGAGCCGTCGGCCGAGATGGACATCGGCTGGAGCACGGAGAACGGCGAGACCCGATGGCTGGAAGTGCTCGGTTGCGGAATGGTCCATCCGAACGTGCTGAGGAACTGCGGAATCGATCCCGAGCGCTACAGTGGTTTTGCATTCGGCCTCGGCGTCGATCGCTTCGCCATGCTGCGCTACGGTGCCGACGACCTGCGCGCGTTCTTCGAGAACGATCTGCGCTTTCTCAGGCAATTTGCTTGATGGCCGGGATTGGCAATCCGGGATTCGGGATCCGGAAAAGCGACATCCCGCTTCCTTCCCGTTACCGCGAATTGCGCAGCCCGAAACCCGCACTTTTAACCATCCCGAACCCCCAATCCCGAATCCCGGCATCCAATCCATGAAATTCAGCGAAAACTGGTTACGTGAACTTGTCGAGATACCGGTGGGGCGGAGCGACTTCGCCCATCGTTTGACGATGAGTGGACTTGAAGTTGAAGGCATCGACATGCTTGGTGCCGCATTGGACGGTATCGTCGTTGCCGAGATACTCGCCGCGGAAAAGCATCCCGATGCGGACAAGCTCAAGGTCTGCCGTGTCGACATCGGCACGGGCGAAACCCTGCAGATCGTCTGTGGCGCGCCCAACGCGCGCGCCGGCCTCAAGGCGCCATTGGCAGTCGTCGGCACGCGCGTTGGCGAGATCACGATCAAGGCCGCGAAGCTGCGTGGTGTCGAATCGAACGGCATGCTCTGTTCGGGCAGGGAACTGGGTCTCGACAATGATTTCGACGGCCTGCTTGAACTTCCCGCGAGCGCGCCCGTCGGCGAGTCGCTGGCGAAGTTCCTGCTGCTGCCCGACGCTCTTTTCGAAATCGGCCTGACACCGAATCGGTCCGATTGTCTGGGCATGCACGGACTCGCCCGCGAGGTTGCCGCGGAATTCGGCGTGCCGGTGCGGATCGCGGAAGTGGCAGCGGTGCCTGCCGTGCACCAGGATACGCTGGCCGTGAGGATCGAAGTGCCCGCCGACTGCCCACGCTACTGCGGACGCCTGCTGCGTGGCCTCGACGCAAGCGCCGCCACGCCGCAATGGATGGCGGAGCGGCTGCGCCGTTCCGGCATGCGGCCGGTCAGCATCCTGGTCGACGTGACCAACTACGTGATGATCGAGATGGGTCAGCCGATGCACGCATTCGATGCAGGCAGCGTGACTGCGCCGATCGTTGTGCGGCGCGCACGCAAGGGCGAAACCCTGAAGCTGCTCGATGAGCGTACCGTGGAGTTGAGCGAGGACTTCGTCGTGATCGCCGATCAAGCCAAGGCCATCGCGCTCGGCGGCGTCATGGGCGGCTTCGATACACGCGTGACGGATTCGACCACTGATGTCTTCCTCGAGGTGGCCCACTTCGCTCCCTCGAGCATCAGCGGACGTGCGCGCCGGCTCGGCCTGCACACCGATGGCTCGCATCGTTTCGAGCGCGGCGTCGATCCCGAACTGCCGCGCAAGGCGGTCGAGCGTGCAACCGCCTTGCTGCTCGAATTCGCGGGTGGCCAGGCCGGTCCGGTTGACGAAACCTGTTCGACGAACCATCTGCCCGTGCGGACGCCGGTGGGCCTTCGCCGCGAACGCCTGCATCGCATCCTCGGCGTCGAAGTGCCTGACGACCAGGTCGGTCGCATCCTTGAATCGCTGGGCATGCGGGTATCGACCTCGGCCGGAGGCTGGAGCGCCACGCCGCCGTCGGCACGCTTCGATATTGCGATCGAGGAGGATCTGATCGAGGAGATCGCCCGCATCCATGGTTACGATCGCATTCCGGTGCAGGCGCCACGCGGCGAGATCACGCCGGCCGCAATCCCGGAAGATCGAATCGCGCTTCGCTCGTTTCGCGAACAACTCGCCGCGCGCGGCTATTCCGAAGCGATCAGCTACGCCTTCGTGGCGGCCGATCTGCTCAAGACCTGGGGCCTGCAGGAATCATCGATTGCGCTCGCCAATCCACTGTCAGCTGAACTGGCCGTGATGCGCACCAGCCTGCTGCCAGGACTGGTTGCCGCGCTGGATGCCAACCGCAAGCGCCAGCAGTCACGCGTGCGCCTGTTCGAGAGCGGGCGCAGCTACCATGCTGGAAACGATGGGCCGGTCGAGATCGAACTACTCTCCGGTGTCGCGGTGGGCGATGCGGGTGTCGAGCAATGGGGCGAACCGGGTCGAGCGATCGATTTCTTCGATCTCAAGGGGGACGTGGAATCGCTGTTCCGGCTCGCCGGCAGTGATGCTTCGACGCTCCGTTTCGCGGCAGGTGCTCCGGATTGGCTGCATCCAGGCCGTTCGGCAACGATCTGGCGGGGAGAAACCCGGGTAGGATTCGCCGGCGCGCTCAACCCGAGGCTGCAGAAGGCGCTCGACCTCGACGCCGACGTCTATGTTTTCGAGCTCGAGCTTGCGACCCTCGCCGGGCGCCAGGTGCCGGTCGCCAGCCAGTTGTCGCGATTTCCCTCGGTGCGACGGGATATCGCGATCGTGCTTGCCGATGAGATCCCGTACACGGACGTCGAGGCAAGCATTCGCGGCGCGGTCGGTGAGCGCCTGGTTGATCTGGTCCTGTTTGACCGATATACCGGGCCGCACCTCGGAAATGGAGTCAAAAGTCTCGCTATGGGCTTGATTTTGCAGGATCGTTCACGCACCCTAACGGATCAGGACGCTGATCAGTGCGTCGATCTGGCGGTCACCGCTCTGGCGACTGGTTACAACGCGAAGTTGCGGGGGTAGGATGGCGCTGACGAAGGCTGAAATGGCAGAGCGTCTGTTTGTAGACGTTGGACTCAACAAGCGTGAAGCCAAGGAGTTCGTCGATGCATTCTTCGAATCCGTTCGCGACGCGCTGGAAAGGGGAGAGCAGGTCAAGTTGTCCGGTTTCGGCAATTTTGATTTGCGCTTGAAAAATGAGCGTCCCGGGCGTAACCCGAAGACCGGCGAGGAGATTCCGATCTCCGCCAGGCGCGTGGTGACGTTCCGGCCGGGGCAAAAGTTGAAGGTCCGAGTGGAAGCCTATGCTGGATCAGGGGAGCAATAGCGAACTACCGGCAATACCGGCAAAGCGCTATTTCGCAATCGGCGAAGTCAGTGAGCTTTGTGGTGTGAAGCCGCATGTACTTCGCTATTGGGAGCAGGAGTTTCCAAACCTCAAACCGGTCAAGCGTCGCGGCAACCGACGCTACTACCAGCGTCATGACGTGCTCATGATCCGGCAGATCCGTTCCTTGCTGTACGACCAGGGATTCACGATCACCGGAGCACGCCAGCGGCTCGAGGGTCCGCAGGCGCGCATGGAAGTCAGCATGTCCGGGCAGATCGTCAAGCAGGTCCGCATGGAACTTGAAGAAGTCCTGCAGATCCTGCGCCGCTGATTTCGTTCGTGTTCGCGGCAACAACATCAGGTGCAGGCCTGCTACAATCCGCGCCCCTCGCATTTCCAATCAAGTCCGTTTTTCGTCGGGGCGTAGCGCAGCCTGGTAGCGCACCTGCCTGGGGGGCAGGGGGTCGTGGGTTCGAATCCCGCCGCCCCGACCAATACGGCCATCCACTCTCCGTCCTTTTCACGCCTCGTTGCGACGGAAGCTCGTTGCATCGCGCGCGCAACACGGATCGGAGAGCGGAATCCGGTCGGCCGCATCCGGCCATCAAATTGGACCAGGTGTCATGAACGGTACCCAGCAAGGCAGACGCGGCCTGTATCCTGAAATCGAGCCATTCGACCAGGGATTCCTCAAGGTCTCGGCGCTTCACACGCTCTACTACGAGCAGAGCGGTAATCCGGCAGGCAAGCCCGTGGTCTTTCTGCATGGTGGACCGGGAGCGGGAAGCAGTCCGAAGGCGCGCCGTTTCTTCGATCCGCAACACTATCGCATCGTGTTGTTCGACCAGCGTGGCTGCGGAAACTCGACGCCGCACGCGGAACTGGATGGCAACACGACCTGGGACCTGGTCGCCGATATCGAACGATTGCGCGAACATCTGGCCATCCAGCGTTGGCAGGTGTTCGGTGGCTCGTGGGGCTCGACCCTGGCTCTGGCCTACGCGCAAGCCCATTCCAGCCGGGTTACCGAACTGGTGCTGCGCGGAATCTTCCTGTTGCGCCGCTGGGAACTGGAATGGTTCTATCAGAAGGGTTGCGACGCGCTGTATCCGGATGCCTGGGAACCCTACTTGAACGCGATCGCCGAGGGCGAGCGGGGCGACCTGATAAGCGCCTACTACCGTCGATTGACGAGCACCGATCCGGCAACGCGTTTGGCCGCGGCCAAGGCCTGGTCGGTATGGGAAGGTTCGACCAGCTACCTGCTGCAGGACACGGCGCACATTGATGGCAGCGCCGAGGACGAATTCGCACTCGCATTTTCGCGCATTGAATGCCACTACTTCGTCCACGGCGGATTTTTCGACCACGACGACCAGTTGCTGCGCAACGCCCATCGCCTCAAGAACATTCCAGCGGTGATCGTGCAGGGACGTTATGACGTGGTCTGTCCCGCGCGCAGTGCATGGGATCTGCACCGGGCGTGGCCGGAAGCGGACCTGCGTATTGTCGCCGACGCGGGACACTCCGCGTTCGAACCGGGGATCACGCATGAGCTGGTCGAGGCGACGGATCGCTTCCGCTGATCCACGGCGCGACAGGCAGCGGATCGCACAATGAAAGAAGCCCGCTGGTGCGGGCTTCTTTCGGGTCGGATCAAGGCGACACGCGTCCCGCGCGTTGGCGCTCAGCGCCGGATCATTCCCGCGATGCCTTGAACGAACCTCAGCGCAGCTTCTTCAGTGCCGCTGCCACGCCTGCTCCATAGGCTGGGTCGGCCTTCGTGCAGTTGTCGATGTGGCGCTGCTGGATGAAGTCCGGCACGCCATCCAGGTTGCGCGCGGTATTGTCGAACAGCAACTGCTGCTTGTCGGGCGTCATCAGCCGGAACAGGTCACCGGGCTGCTTGTAGTAGTTCGCATCGTCGTCGCGGTAGTTCCACCAGTCCGCATCGCCGTTGATCTTCAGCGGCGGCTCGCGGAATTGCGGCTGCTCCTGCCACTGGTTGAAGCTGTTCGGCTCGTAGTGGGGCAGGCCGCCGTAGTTGCCATCCGTGCGTCCGGCGCCGTCGCGATGGTTGCTGTTGACCGGGCAGCGCGCCGCGTTGACCGGGATCTGGTGGTAGTTGACGCCGAGGCGGTAACGCTGCGCGTCGGCGTAGTTGAACAGGCGCGCCTGCAGCATCTTGTCCGGTGAGACGCTGATGCCCGGGACCAGGTTGCTCGGCGCGAAGGCGCTCTGTTCGACGTCGGCGAAGAAGTTCTCGGGGTTCTTGTTGAGTTCAAACTCACCAACCTCGATCAGCGGGTAGTCTCCCTTCGGCCACACCTTGGTCAGGTCGAACGGGTGGTAAGGCACCTTCTCTGCGTCGGCCTCGGGCATGATCTGCACGTACATCTTCCACTTCGGGAAGTCGCCGCGTTCGATTGCATCGTACAGGTCGCGCTGATGGCTTTCACGATCATTGCCGACCAGGGCACCTGCTTCGCCATCGCTCAGGTTCTTGATGCCCTGCTGGGTGCGGAAGTGGAACTTGACCCAGTAGCGCTCGCCAGCGGCATTCCAGAAGCTGTAGGTATGCGAGCCGAATCCGTGCATGTGGCGATAGCTGGCCGGGATGCCGCGATCGCTCATCACGATCGTGACCTGGTGCAACGCTTCGGGCAGCAGCGACCACCAGTCCCAGTTGTTGGTGGCAGAGCGCAGGTTGGTGCGCGGATCACGCTTGACCGCCTTGTTGAGGTCAGGGAATTTTCGCGGATCACGAATGAAGAACACGGGGGTGTTGTTGCCGACCATGTCCCAGTTGCCTTCCTCGGTGTAGAACTTCAGCGCGAAGCCGCGGATGTCGCGCTCGGCGTCGGCCGCGCCGCGCTCGCCAGCGACGGTAGTGAAGCGGGCGAACATTTCGGTTTTCTTGCCGACTTCCGAGAAGATCGCCGCGCGCGTGTACCTGCTGATGTCATGGGTGACGGTGAAGGTGCCAAACGCGCCTGAGCCTTTGGCGTGCATGCGCCGCTCCGGGATCACCTCGCGCACGAAGTTGGCGAGCTTTTCGTTGAGCCAAACGTCCTGCGACAGCAGCGGACCGCGCGGGCCGGCGGTGAGGCTGTTCTGATTGTCCGGCACGGGGGCGCCGAACTGGGTTGTCAGATGGCTGACGGGGCACTTCTTGCGGCTGTCGTCCTGCTTGCTCATTGCGATGGCTCCCTGGATGGTGGGGGATGAATCGACACGCTAGTCCTGTCGCCCGAAAAATGGAAATCGAACGAAACGAAAGCGGTGATAGCCGCGGTCTATCGCCGGGTTTTTCCGGCTCGCAGACGAAGACAGCGAGGATCGCGCGGATGTCGTTCGGATCGGCACGGCTGTGCTTGATGATGCGTCCGGAGATCCCCGCAGCAACCACCGTGTTCGCTGCCGCATGCTTGCCCTTGAACCGCTTGACGCGGACAACCGGCGTTGCAGTCCTGCGTGTCGCGATCCGGTAGCGGGACTCGACTCGATCCCGCCGCAACGACATCCGCGCGCAGGGCGTGCGGAACCCGGCGTTCTCTGCGGCGACGGCCACTTGGCGCCTGGCGTTGTCCCGGCAATGCCGGTTTGATCGGTCGCGACGCGCGAGGCCGATCAACTGCCCGGGTGGGCGGCTACCGCGTCCATCACACGCGCCGAGTACACCAGCGCCGCGCCGGCGTTCAACGCCACCGCAACGCCGAGCGCCTCGGCGATTTCCTCCGCGCTGGCGCCGTGCTTGAGCGCGGCGTCGACGTGGACGGTGATGCAGCCGTCGCAGCGTGTCGTCACGGCCACGGCCAGGCCGATCAGTTCACGGGTCTTGGCATCGAGGTGCTGGGTCTTGGCGCCGGCGCCGCTGAGCGTGGCGTAGCCGCGCACGGTATCGGGCGAGAGCTTGCCGATCTCGCCGATGCGACTCTTGAGTTCGTCGCGGTAGACATTCCAGTCGAGCATGAGGGTTCCTCCAGAGACGTCGCGGTCCACGCGGCTTGAGTCGTCAGCATACGCCGCGTCGGCCGTCTTCTTGGCCGTTGGCGCATCGAATGCTGGAAAAGCGCTGCGTCCAGGCCGCCCAAGGACCTTGCATGCGCTTGCTGATCACCGCCCTGGACACGCCCATGTCGTGGGCCGCAGCGGCAATCGAGGGTTATCATTTCCGTGTATGAAATGGCGCTGGATCGTGAAACTGCGCCTCATGGTCCTGTCTGCAGAACGATCAAGCCGTTGACGGGTCGCTTGACGCAACGACGCTTGCGCCGTTGCGGTTCCGGGCTTCAGGCCGTCATCGATGAAACCCTGTCTGCGGACAGGGGTCCTCAAGCGGCCGATCTGGATCGGAGCACAGGAATCGGAGTGCCGGCAGGTGGCGCGACGAACGCGCCACCCGCCGGGTTACCACAGGCAGGCTGGGGTCAGGCTGCCGCCGCCTTCGCTTCGACGCTGCCGTAGCGCGGGCCTTCCAGCAATGCCTGGCGTACGCCGCCGATCAACAGGTCGACTTCGGCGTCTGTGGTACCGAAGTGCGGCGTGAAACGCAGCGAATTGGTGCCGCCGTGGATGACCCCATAACCGCGTTCGCGCATCCACTCCTCGGTGCTGCCCGAGCCGTAGCACTTGAACTGTGCGGCGAGTTCGCAGGAAAACAACAGGCCGGTGCCTTGCACCTTGGTGATGCAGCCCGGCAATTCCGCCTTCAGCGCTTCCAGCCTCTTGATGAACTGGCGGCCCCGCGCGCGGACGTTTTCGCGAATCGCCGGAGTCAGCATGTCGAGTACCGCGCAAGCGACATCGAGCGCACGTGGATTGGTCGTCATCGTGTTGCCATAGATGCCGCGCTTGTAGAGGTCCGCTGCACGGTCGTTGACGGCCAGCACGGAGAGCGGGAACTGGCCCGCATTGAGCGCCTTGGAATAGGTTTCCATGTCCGGCGCTTCGACGCCTTCGAAGCCGGGATAGTCGACGAACGAAAGCACCCCGTGTGCGCGCAGCCCGGCCTGGATCGAATCGACCAGCAGCAGGCTGCCATGCGCCTTGGTCAGCTCGCGCGCGGCCTTGTAGAACTCGACGGTGACGGCGCGGCCCGGATCGCCTTCGCCCATCACCGGCTCCAGGAACATCGCCTCGATGAACCAGCCATTGGCATCGGCGTCCGCGAACACCTTGCGCAACTGCTCCACGTCGTAGGCATCCACGGTCAGGACGCTGCGCTCGTTGCGATAGCTGGCAAGGTTCTGCTGGTAGACCTTGCGGCTCGAATCGGAGTACAGCGCGGGACGGTCGGTGCGTCCGTGGAACGCTCCCTTGACGGCCAGGCGCTTGATTTCACGGCCGGCGTGACGGCCACCGGTGTCGGTCATCAGCTTGGCATTCACGTCGGCGATGCGGGCTGCCAGGGAGACCGATTCCGAACCCGAGTTCAGGCACAGGAAGCGCGCATACGGCGAACCACCGCGAGTGTGGCCCACCTCGCGCTTGAGCGCTTCGGACATGCGCAACTGGGCCAGGTTCGGAGTCATCACGTTGGCCATGACCTGGGCGCGGGCGAGCACCTCGAGCACGGCTTTCGGCGCGTGTCCGAAGCCGAGCATGCCGTAGCCACCGCAATCGTGGATCACGGCGCCCTTGAGGGTCACGATCCAGGGGCCGCGGGCAGACAGGGCGACATACGGATTGACGCCATCGTCCGGATAGAAATTGACGTAGTCGGCCTGCACGGCGTGGATTTGCGCATCCTCATCGAGCTTGAGCAGGTCCGACCGGCTCGAGCGCAACGCCAGGAAGGCCGCGTAAGCGGCGTCAATGGCCTCGGCCAGCTCCGGAAAGTCCGGTGCCATGGCTTCGAGCACCGCATCAGTCAGGCCCACTGTCCGTGCCTTGCCACCTTGCGCGCGCATCTCGTGCAACTTCACCAATAACGCATTCATCGCCAACTCCTGAAAAGCACAAAGCCCGCGCCGGGAAACGTCGCGGGCAACATGGCCTTAGCCATTGATTGAATTGAAAAAAGCCGGTCCGGACAGTTTACCATGGGCGATTTCTGGGCGGTACCCCCGACGCGGGTGACGGTTGTCATCCACCAAAGCTGATGTCTGCGACTGCCGTGGACGCTGGCGCACGCCTAGAGTGGCTGCGACCTGGGGAGCCTCCGTATGAACTCGAATCCATCCGGACCACTTGCCGAATTGCGCGGCGCCAGCAAGCGTTTTGGCCACTCGATCGCCCTGGATGGAATGGACCTGTCGCTGCGCGGCGGCGAGCTGACCGCGCTGCTAGGCCCCAACGGTGCCGGCAAGAGCACCGCCATCGGCCTGTTGCTCGGCTTGCTCAGGGCCGATTCGGGTCGGGTCACGCTGTTTGGCAGGTCACCGCATGAACTCGCGGCCCGTCGCCAGATCGGCCTGATGCTGCAGTCCGCGGACCTGCCTGGCGCGAGCAAGGTTCGCGAGTTGCTCGAATTGACGCGCAGTTACTACGCCGAACCGCTGGTCATGGCGGAATGCATTGCCTTGGCAGGTCTCGACGGCCTGCTTGAACGCCGCTACGCAAGACTCTCCGGCGGCCAGCAGCGCCGCGTGCAGTTTGCCCTGGCCATCTGCGGTCGACCGCGCCTGCTGTTCCTGGACGAGCCGACCACGGGCCTCGACATCGAAGCACGGCAGGGTCTGTGGCGGGCCATCCGCCAATTGCTCGCCGAGGGCTGCTCGATCCTGTTGACCACCCACTACCTCGAGGAAGCCGAAGCCCTGGCCGATCGCGTTGTCGTGCTCAATCACGGTCGCATCATCGCCAGCGGTACGGTGCAGGAGGTGCGTGCGCATGTATCACAGCGACGCATACGTTGCGTTTCCACGCTGGTGCCCGAACAGGTCATCGGATGGCCAGAAGTGCGCCAGGCATCGCTCGATGCGGGACGTCTCGAGATCATCGCCGACACGGCCGAGTCGGTCGTGCGCCGCCTGTTCGCCGAGGATTCCAGCCTGAGCGAGCTCGAAATCGAGCGCGCAGGATTGGCCGAGGCATTCCTGTCATTGACCCGCGAGGCCGCCTGATGACGACGACGATCGCCCCGTTTCCCGCGATGCGGTTACTGCGCTGCTACGTGCTCGAAGCCCGCTTCGAACTCCTGCGCCTGATGCGTACCCCGTCCTTCGTGTTGCCGACCTTGCTGTTCCCGTCGATGTTCTACCTGCTGTTCGGGGTCATCCTCGGTGGATCCAAAGGCGGCGGTCTTCCGGCGTCGCGTTACCTGCTGGCGACCTATGGCACGTTTGGCGTGATGGGCGTGGCGCTGTTCGGGTTTGGCGTAACCATCGCGCTCGAGCGCGAGCGTGGCTTGCTTGCCCTGAAACGAGCGCTGCCGATGCCGCCAGGAGCCTTGTTGTTCGCCAAGACCGCGATGGCCATGGCATTCGCCGCGACCATTTCATTGATGCTCGCGACGATCGCGGTGAGCCTGGCCGATGTCAGCCTCGCGCCGTGGCAGTGGTTGCTGCTGTTCGTCGTCAGCGTGCTCGGCGTCATTCCGTTTGCGGCAATCGGCTTGCTGATCGGTACCTGGGTCAGCGGCCAGGCGGCTCCCGCCGTCGTCAACCTGATCTATCTGCCGATGTCGTTCCTGTCCGGCCTTTGGCTGCCCCTGTCGATGTTGCCGGACTCGATTTCCGCCATGGCACCGGTCTGGCCGTCCTATCATCTGGGCCAGATCGCATTGGCCGTGGTCGGCGGTCATGGCGAAGGCGTTGCCGCCCATGTCGGAATGTTGGTTGCAGTGACCGCGGCCTGCTACCTGTTGGCGGCCAGGCGGCTGATCCATCTTGACCAGGTTGGATCCGGTTGAATCGAACGTGCCGGGGCGGAGAGCAATGAAAGATCGGATCCAGGCGAAGTTGTTGCAGTTGCGCAGCCATCTGTTGCCTGGAGAACGGCAACTGGGCTGGATGCCGATCTTCAACCTCGGATTCCTCGCCTTCCTCTTCATGCCCTTGCTGTTCAGCAGCCTTGGCGTGGACTACTCGTTGAGGGTGCCGGACGTCCCGTTCGCCCCGACAGTTTTCTCACTCGTCGTTTTCCTGCCGCTGTACTTCCTGTTGTATCGAAGTTCCGGAGTGCAGGCGATCCTGTGCATGCTGGGGATCGGCTCGCTCGCCTTGCTGTTGTTGCCATTCAATCCGTTTTCCAACACCTACCTGATCTATGCCATCGCGGGTGCTGCGTTCCTCGATGCGAGGCTCCTGCAACGGCTCGCCTGGGTCGTCCTGCTGCTGGGCGCGTTCCTGTTCGAGATCCTGCTGCTCAGGGTTCCTGTCTTCATTTTTGCGATCACAGCGATCATCTCGGTCGCGGTGTTCACGTCCAACCATTTCCAGGTCGAGAACGAGCGAAAGCGCGTGGCCCTCAAGCTTTCGCATGACGAAGTGAAGCGGCTCGCCGCGCTGGCCGAGCGCGAGCGCATCGGTCGCGACCTGCACGATCTGCTGGGCCATACCTTGTCCCTGATCACCCTGAAATCCGAACTCGCAGGCCGCTTGCTCGATCGCGATCCTGGCGCTGCGCGGCGCGAGATCGACGAAGTGACCTGGGTGGCCAGGGATGCGCTGTCACAGGTCCGGCTGGCGGTCACCGGGATCCGCGCGGCAGGGCTCGCTACCGAACTTGCTTCCGCGCGACGCATGCTTGAATCGGCAAGGATCCAGTTCAACTATTCGCTGCAGGACGTCAAGCTCGAACCGGCACAGGAAACAGCACTGGCCCTGGTCGTGCGCGAAGCGGTGACCAACATCCAGCGCCATGCACGCGCGCGCGCCGTCCGCGTGTCGCTCGAAGCGAGCAACGGCCGGGCACGCATGCAAATCTGCGATGATGGCCACGGCGGCGAAATCGTTCCGGGCAACGGCGTCAACGGAATGCGCGAGCGTATCGAAGGACTGGAGGGCAAGCTGCAGATCGGTTCGCGACGCGGCAAGGGAACGCGCATCGATATCGAGTTTCCGATTTCCAGCGACGTCAACGAGGTCTCGCGCAACGGGGCAGGCAAGCCGATCTCGATGCAATGGAACTCATGACAGGATGGTGTTCCCTGGAAACATGCTGCTTGCGCTGTTTTGCGCTTCGGGACCGGTGACGCGATGATTCGCGTGTTGCTGGCGGAAGATCAGGCGATGGTGCGCGGCGCGCTTTCCGCGCTGCTCGGTCTGGAAGCGGATATCGACGTGGTCGGTGCCGCTGCCGATGGGGAATCCGCCTGGCGCGAGCTGCAGCAACTCAAGCCCGATGTACTGGTCACCGATATCGAGATGCCGGGATTGACCGGCCTCGAACTGGCCCAGCGCATCCAGCGCCACGCGCTGGCCACGAAGGTCGTCATCGTGACGACGTTTGCACGTCCCGGTTTCCTTCGTCGTGCACTCGATGCCGGCGTGCTCGGCTATCTGCTCAAGGATGCGCCTGCCGAGAATCTCGCCGAGGCCTTGCGCAAGGTGCACCGGGGCGGACGCTCGATCGACCCGCAGCTCGCTGTCGACGCGTGGTCCGAAGCCGATCCGCTCAACGAGCGCGAACGCCAGGTCCTGCGCATGGCAGGCGAGGGGGCTGGCGCGGGCGATATCGCCGTGCGGCTGAATCTTTCGCACGGGACGGTGCGCAACTATCTCTCCGAGGCGATCGGCAAGCTCGGTGTCAGCAATCGAATCGAGGCGTATCGACTGGCGCGCCAGAAAGGCTGGCTGTAGCCATCGAGCGCCTTGGGCCAGGTCGCGTCGAGGCCGTCTCGGCTACAATGCGCGCCCGTTTTGCTGCCTGATGCCTTGAAGAAATCGGACTTCCATTTTGACCTGCCGCCCGAGCTGATCGCCCAGCAACCGCTGGCCGAACGTTCGGCTGGCCGCCTGCTCGTGCTTGACGCGGTCGCCGAGTCGATGGTCGACCGTCAACTGCGCGAGTTGCCGGAACTGCTGCGCGCAGGCGACTTGCTGGTATTCAACGACACCCGCGTGTTGCCGGCGCGTCTTTTCGGCCGCAAGGTATCGGGTGGCGCGGTCGAGATCCTGGTCGAGCGCGTGACCGGATCGCACGAAGCGACAGTCCAGCTCGGTGTCAGCAAGAAGCCGAAGGAAGGGTCGGCGATCGAGCTGGCCGATGGCACGCTGGCGCGCGTGCTTGGCCGCGAAGGCGAGTTCTTCCGCCTGCGTTTCGAATCGACCGAATCACTGGAAAAACTGTTGTTGCGGCTCGGTCGCATGCCCCTGCCGCCGTATATCGAGCGCGATCCGGGAGCTGCCGACAACGAGCGCTACCAGACCATCTTTGCGCGCGAGCCTGGTGCGGTCGCGGCGCCGACCGCGGGGCTGCATTTCGACACCAACCTGCTCGATCGCCTGGCTGCGCGCGGAATCGAATCGGCGCACATCACCCTGCATGTCGGTGCCGGCACATTCCAGCCGATGCGCGCCGAAAAGCTGGAAGACCACGTCATGCACCGCGAATGGCTCAATGTCGGTGCCGAACTGATCGAAAAGATCCAGCACACGCGTGCGGCAGGTGGACGCGTCATCGCGGTCGGCACGACCGTCGTGCGCGCGCTCGAAAGCGCCAGCCGCGGCGGCGTGCTCGAACCATTTGCCGGCGAAACCCAGATCTTCATCTTTCCGGGCTACCGGTTCACCAGCATCGACGGCCTGCTGACCAATTTCCACCTTCCGCAATCCACCCTGCTGATGCTCGTGTCGGCGCTAGCCGGACGCGAGTTCATCCTCGATGCCTATCGTCACGCGGTCGAGCAGCGCTATCGTTTCTTCTCGTATGGCGATGCGATGCTGGTGTGGCCGAAAGGCCGGGATCCGGGAGTCGGGATCCGGGATTCGTAGGAGCGGGAAGCCCGCGCGTTGCCGATGTCCGCTCTACCGAATCCCCGATCTCCAATCCCGAATACCGGCTCCCTATGCACTTCACCCTCCTCACCACCGATGCCAACGCCCGCCGCGGCCGCCTGAGCTTCGCTCGCGGCACGATCGAGACCCCGGCCTTCATGCCGGTCGGCACCTATGGCACGGTCAAGGCGATGACGCCACGCGATATCGCGGAGATCGGTGCCGAGATCATCCTCGGCAATACCTTCCACCTGTTCCTGCGCCCGGGACTGGAGGTCATCGGCGACTTCGGCGGCCTCCATCGCTTCATCGGCTGGGACAAGCCGATCCTGACCGACTCGGGCGGATTCCAGGTTTTCTCGCTGGCGCACAAGCGCAAGATCACCGAGGAGGGCGTGACTTTCGCTTCGCCGGTCGATGGCTCGAAGGTGTTCCTCAGTCCCGAGGAATCGATGCGCATCCAGCATGTGCTCGATTCCGACATCGCGATGATCTTCGACGAATGCACGCCTTATCCGGCAACCACGCAGGTCGCGCGCGATTCGATGGAGCTGAGCCTGCGCTGGGCGCTGCGTTCGCGCCGCGCGTTCGATGAACTCGGCAATGCGAATGCGCTGTTCGGGATCGTGCAGGGTTCGGTCTATCCGGACCTGCGCAAGCGCTCGGCCGATGGCCTGGTCGATATCGGTTTCGATGGCTATGCCATCGGCGGCCTTGCCGTCGGCGAGCCGGAGGACGAGCGCAATGCGACGCTCGAGACCATCGAACCCTTCCTGCCGAAAGACAAGCCGCGCTACCTGATGGGCGTGGGCCGGCCCGAAGACATCGTCGAGGCCGTCCGGCGTGGCGTCGACATGTTCGATTGCGTGATGCCGACGCGCAACGCACGCAACGGTTTCCTGTTCACGCGACACGGCACCTTGCGCATCCGCAACGCCAAATTCGCCCGCGACACGCGCGTGATCGAGGAAGATTGTGCCTGCTACACCTGCCGCTCGGGATTCAGTCGCGCCTACCTGCGCCACCTCGACCGCTGCGGCGAGATCCTCGCCAGCCAGCTTGCGACGATCCACAACCTGCACCACTACCAGGAGCTGATGCGCGGCCTGCGCTTGGCGATCGCGGAATCAAGGCTCGATGGGTTTGTCGCGGAGTTCCATGCACTGCGACGCACGGACGACGGTTCGGCATGAGCGTTGCCGTGCGGGACGTTCGCGATACCATGCCGCCGATTCCGGTTTGCGCTTGAGCCAATTTCCAAGGACACAGTGATTCGATGAAGACCTTGCTTGTCACCGGTGGCGCCGGATTCATCGGCGGCAATTTCATACTCGACGTGCTCGCTCTCGGCGGCTATCGCATCGTCAATCTCGACGCACTGACGTATGCCGGCAACCAGGACACGCTGGCCGATGTCGCCAGGCATCCTGACTATGCGTTCGAACACGGCGATATCGGTCATCGCGAACGCGTGCTCGGCATCCTTGCGACCCATCAGCCGACGGCGATCATCAATTTTGCTGCCGAGTCGCATGTCGATCGTTCGATCGACGGCCCGGCCGAGTTCGTGCAGACCAACGTCGTTGGTACCTTGAACCTGCTCGAATGCGCGCTCGGGTACTGGCGTGCCTTGCCGCTTGATCGCCAGGATGCGTTTCGCTTCCTGCATGTTTCGACCGATGAGGTCTACGGCTCGCTCGGACCTGTCGGCCGTTTCAACGAGCAGTCGCCGTATCAGCCGAACTCGCCGTATTCGGCCTCCAAGGCCGCTTCCGATCATCTCGTGCGCGCGTTCCACCACACCTACGGGTTGCCGGTGCTGACCACGAATTGCTCGAACAACTACGGTCCGTACCAGTTTCCGGAAAAACTCATTCCGTTGATGATCCAGAAGGCGCTCGCGGGCGAACCGTTGCCGGTCTACGGCGATGGCCGCAACGTGCGTGACTGGCTGTTCGTGAAGGATCACTGCAGCGCGATCCTGCGCGTGCTCGAGATCGGCCGTGCCGGCGAGGTCTACAACGTCGGCGGCGATGCCGAACGCGAGAACATCCATGTCGTGAAGACGGTCTGCGCGCTGCTCGATGAACGCCAGCCACTGGTCGATGGGCGCAGGCGCGAATCCTTGATCAGCCATGTCAAGGATCGCCCGGGACACGACCGCCGCTATGCGATCGACGCTTCGAAGATCAAGCGTGAACTCGGCTGGCGACAGACCGAGACATTTGAATCGGGATTGGCGGCGACAGTCGACTGGTACCTTTCGCGCCAGGATTGGGTGAGCCGCGTGCTCGACGGCAGCTATCGCATGGAGCGGCTTGGCGGAGCCTGATCAGGCCCGGATTCGCGCAGGCCGCGAGTCCACGCGACTTCATCGCCGGAATTTCATCCAGGTGATTCGTACCGCAGTGGAGTTTCAGACCGCTGCCGGCGATCCGGTGCCGCGTCGCCCACCGCAGCAGCCGGACACCGCGCGCAGAATTCGCTCAGGAACTGCGGTTGACCGAATGATCGGCCAGCAGGGCCAATGCCTCGCGTGCGGGTGAGGCGGGCAGGGCGGACAAGGCCGAACGGGCCGATTGCGCGTAGTGCGTGGCGCGCGAGCGTGCATGTTCGATGGCGCCGGAATCGCGGATCGCCGCGATGATGTTCGGCAGGGAATCGAGGCCGCCGGATTCGATCGCGCGACGCAGGCTTGCCGCCTGTTCGGGCGGGCTGTTGGCGATGGCATGGATGACCGGCAGGGTCGGCTTGCCTTCGGCGAGATCGTCGCCGATGTTCTTGCCCAGCGTGTCGGCATCGGAGACGTAATCGAGCACGTCATCGGCGATCTGGAAGGCGTAGCCGAGGTCGAGCCCATATTTGGCGAGGGCTTCTTCCTGCTCGCCAGGAAGTCCCGCCAGCACGGCGCCGAGACGCGTCGCTGCGGAAAACAGCACGGCCGTCTTGCGCTCGATGACGTCGAGATAGGATTGCTCGCTGGTGTCGGCGTTGCCGATATTGAGCAACTGCAGGACTTCGCCTTCGGCGATGCGATTGGTCGCGTCGGCAAGAATGCGCATGACCCGCATGTTGTCGAGTTCGACCATCATCTGGAACGAGCGTGAATAGAGGAAATCGCCGACGAGCACGCTCGCGGCATTGCCCCACACGGCATTGGCTGTCTTGCGTCCGCGCCGCAGGTCGGATTCATCGACGACGTCATCGTGCAACAGGGTCGAGGTGTGGATGAACTCGATCAGCGCGGCCAGCGGAACATGCGCTTCCCCGCGATAGCCCGAGCAACGCGCGGCAAGCAGATGCAACATCGGACGCAGGCGCTTGCCGCCGCTGCTGATGATGTGTCCGGAGATCTGGTTGATCAGGACGACATCGGAAGCCAGGCGATTGCGGATCAGCGTGTTGACTGCCTCCATGTCGCCGGCAGCGAGCGCCTGCACGTGGGCGAAGCTGCGGATCGGTGCGGTGTCGGGTTGTTGCATCGAGTTCAAGCGTGCCTTCCAGGATCGGATCGGACGAGTATAGCCGGCGTGCTCATCGACGATGCAGCCATGCCTGCAATTGCGCTGCAATGCTCAACGCGATCGCTTCGGGGCCGTGGCCTCCGAGATCGAGTCCGATCGGCGAATGCAGTCGCGGCAGCAAGGTGTCGCGAATGTCGCCGGGCAGTACCTTGAGCAGATCGTCGCGGCGGCGCAGCGGACCGAGCAATCCGACAAAGGGTGCCGAGGACATCGCGAGCGCGAGCAGCGCCTCTCGATCAAGTTCGAAGCTGTGCTGCATGACGAGTGCTGCGCGGATGGCGACGGGTCCGGTCAATGCCATTGCCGATGCCGGTCGCTGGTCGATCCGGTGATCGGCGAGATCCGAATGGATTTGCCAGCGCGAGCGCGATTCGACGATCCAGGTCATCCACCCGAGCGAGCGCAGCATCGGGACCAGCAGCGGAATTT
Organism: Pseudomonadota bacterium; assembly: GCA_029561145.1. Taxonomy (GTDB): domain Bacteria; phylum Pseudomonadota; class Gammaproteobacteria; order Xanthomonadales; family Rhodanobacteraceae; genus Dokdonella. The sequence goes on along the minus strand of JAKQJM010000128.1, from coordinate 136,373 downwards.
CAGGACCGGCGCCAAAGATCAGGACCGCAGGAGGTTCGGCCAGCGCGATCGTCCAGGACGCGGCGGTGCCATCGCCTTGTTCCCAGTCCGGAACGGACGCTTGAAGATTCCAGTCCTGGCCAAGATCGCCGATGCGACATTCGAGTTGTCCCGAGGCATCCAGTCGCAGAACCAGCGCACCGCTGCCGTCGATCCACGCGTCGGCCAGGGCTTTCCATCCGTCCATCGCGAGCACGGGAAGCAAGGCAAGGCGCAATCGCCCGCGACAGCCGACGGCGGACCCGCTGAACAGGTCCTCGTCGTCGCGGCTGTCGATCTCCATCCATTCGACGCATTCGCGGTTTGCCGCAGATTCGGCGCGGCGCGCAATCTCGGGTTCGAGGCATCCGCCACTGAGCCAGCCGACCTGGCTCGAATGCGTCGGGAACAGTGCGATCGCCCCTGCCTGGACATAGGTCGAACCGCTGGTTTCGACGACCACGGCCAGTGCAGCCGGGATCCGATTCCGGATCGCTGCCAAGGCACTTTCGATGACCCAGCGCGTTGCACCGCTCGTTGGGCTCATGCGCCAGTTCCGGGCACGATCGGACGCATTGCCGGTCCGGTTTTGCGTGGCACCAGCGGCATCTTGAGCATCGCCTCGGGGTTGCAGCGGCAGGGATGGCTATCCTAGCCGACCGCCGAGCGAGCGCGACATCGTCGCCCGAACGCAGCGGAAATCCCCTGCCGCTGACACCGATGCAGAACAGGCGGCTGCCGACCTGTATCATGGACGACTGGATTCGCGCGGCGCATTCGCAGGGCTTGAGACTGCCGAACGCATGATCAGGCGAATCACGATCGAATCGATGAGAGAGGAGCGAGGCAATGGCAAGGGGTGTGAACAAGGTCATCCTGGTGGGCAATCTCGGTGCAGATCCGGAGGTCAAATACACGGCGGGAGGCACTGCTGTGTGCACGCTCAGCGTGGCGACGTCCGAATCCTGGAAAGACAAGCAGACCGGCGAACAGCAGGACCGCACCGAATGGCACCGCGTCAAGATGTTTGGCCGGCTTGCCGAAATCGCCGGCGAGTACCTCAAGAAGGGGCGCCAGATCTATGTCGAGGGCTCGCTGCGCACGGACAAGTACACCGACAAGGAAGGCGTGCAGCGCTACAGCACCGACATCATCGGCAACGAGATGCAGATGCTGGGCGGCGGCAATGAAGGAGGTGGCGCGGGCGGTGGTGGTGGCAACTCCGGCCGCGATCGTGGTGACCGCCCGGAACGTGGCGCGCCGCGCGGACCGCAGGCTGCACCATCGCGCCAGGCTCCCGCGCCAGCACGCAACGACCCCTTCGAGGATGATGACATCCCGTTCTGACCCGGCTCCTCTTGAGCGCAGTACGGTTTGGGATGCCGCAACGAGAACGGGCCGCATATGCGGCCCGTTCCTTTTTGTGGTCCCGCGCGAACCGAGGGACCGCGGGTCTGCTCGCGATCGCTATGCGGGCATCTTGCGCGAGAGGTAGTAGGCGACCAGGTTGCCGATGCCGGTGCTGCCGAGCAGGACGGCGAATACTCCCGGCGTGATGTCGCGCCAGCCGAAGGCTTCCATCAGTGCGAAGCCGATCGCCAGCGATACGAGGATCGCACCCCAGCGCAGGGTGCCATGGCGCCGGCGCAGTTCGTCGGCTTCGACGATGGACTGGATCAATTCCTGCGAGACGTTCGAGGTGACCAGTTGCTTGCGTACACGGGAATCGACGATCGCCTTGATGGCATAGGCGATGCAGACGAAGAGCGAGATCGGAACGAGAAATACGAAGTTGTCCATGGATATGCCTTGACGGGAGTTCGGGGTGCGCAACAGGAGATACGGGGTTCATGCCGGCGGTTGCAGCGCCAGGGCTTGCAACCGATCGCGGTGCGGGCGTATCCAGTAGCCCGTGACCCAGACCCCGCCCACGCGTGAAGATGACCAGGCGCTCGTCGATGCCGTACTGGGCGGCGTCGCGGGCGCTTTCGAGCAGCTTGTGCGCCAGTACCAGAAATTGTGCTGGCATGTGATCCATCGCATGGTCCGTCACACCGAGGACACCCAGGATCTCTGCCAGGAAACGTTCCTGCGTGTTCACCAGTATCTTCACCAGTATCGCAATGAGAGCGCGCTCAAGTCCTGGGTCGCCCAGGTCGCCTATTCGGTCGCCAAGCGGCACCTCGAGCGCAAGCGCATCCCGATCGCCGAGTCCTCGGCCGAAGGGGACGGATTGTCGCTGCTCGACCGGATCACCGATGATTTCGATATCGAGGCGGCGAGCATCGAGGGCCAATCGGCCGGGCATCTGCACGAAGCGATCGACTGCCTGCCGCCGCTGCAACGGACCATCCTCACGCTTTATCATCTGGACGAACTGCCGATCGCCGATATCGCCGTAATTACCGGTTTGGCCGAGGGCACGATCAAGAGCCACCTGTTTCGCGCGCGCAAGCAATTGCGCGATACGCTGACCGAAAGCATAGGAGTAGCCGCATGATTCCCGACGAACGCGAATGGCTGGTTCAGGAGCGCGCGACGCGTGTCGAGCGTGGATCCGGCGAGTCTCTCGATGCCGATGCGACGGGTACGGCCTATCTGTTGATAGCGCGCGCGCTGCGTGAACCGATCGAGGTGAAGCTCGCCGACGATTTCGCCGAGCGGGTGGCCAGCCTGGCCGCCAGCCGGAGCAGCGAGCTTGCCGTCGACTCGCGGATCGAACGCTATCTGCTCTGGGTGCTCGGCGCAGTCTTCGCGGTGGCGGCCGTCACCGTCTGCGTACTCTACGGCCAGACCTGGTTCGGCCCGACCCTAGACCTGATCGGGCCGGTCACGAAACCGGACCTCAAATGGATACTGGCGCTGTCCGCTTGTGTCGGCGTTTCCTGGCTGTCGGACTGGATGCGCAATCCCGCGGGACATCCCGCTCAAACACTGGCCTGACCCACGCGCCAAGCGGGCGCTCCGCTTGAACCGGATCCATGCCACGGTGCCTCCCGCGTCGACGCCGCGGTCGCTTTGCTGCTGCGCGACAGAATCCGGACTGCGGCGTATCATTCGCGACCATGCTGTTTCGGTCGTCCTGCCGTGCCTGCTCCGCAGGGTCCATCGCCCCAGCCTGATCCGCCAAACCGAGCTGTCGAACCGAATGCCGCGACAACGGCCCACATCAATTCCGGATTGATCCCTGCCGTGCGCCCGCATGGCGGAATGCGAGCGCATGATGACTGAAGCCGACACCAGCAGCCGTTCGACCACGCAGTTGCAAGGCCATCTGGCCCGCGTGAGCGACATGCTGAACCGGCATCGCCTGGTCGAGCAACTCGTCCATCGCGACGGCGGAGCGCACCAGGAAGTCGTCGACAATCTCGCGCATCGGCAGAATCTGGCTGAGCTGCAGCGCGAGATCGACAAGCTGCATCCGGCTGACGTCGCCCATATTCTCGATGCGCTGCCGCCCGAAGATCGCCTCAGTGTCTGGCATCTGGTCAAGGCAGATCGCGACGGCGAGATCCTGCTTGAAGTCTCCGATGCGGTGCGCGAAAGCCTGCTCGCCGACATGGACGCGCCGGAAATCCTCGCGGCGGCCGAGCAACTCGATGCCGACGAGCTGGCCGACCTGGCCGAGGACCTGCCGGACGACGTTGTCCACGAATTGATGCAGCGCCTCGATGCGCCCGAGCGCGAACAACTGCGTTCGGCGATGTCCTACGAGGACGATCAGGTCGGCGCGATCATGGACTTCGAGATGATCACGATCCGCGAGGACGTGACCCTGGAAGTCGTCCTGCGCTATCTGCGCTTTCTCAAGGAGATCCCCGAGCAGACCGACAAGCTGTTCGTCGTCAACAGCGACCACGTGCTGACCGGCGTCGTCCCACTGAAATGGTTGCTGGTCAATGATCCGGCACGCATGGTCAGCGACGTCATGGCAGCCGACGCGAATACCTTCCGCCCGGATGAGGATGTCGCCGAAACCGCACAGGCCTTCGAGCGCTACGACCTGATCTCCGCGCCAGTGGTGGATATCGAGGGTCGCCTGATCGGTCGTCTGACGATCGAGGCGATGGTCGACGTGATCCGTGAGGAAAGTGACGCCGAAACGCTGAGTCGCGGCGGTCTGCGCGAGGACGAGGATATCTTCGCTTCGGTCTGGAAATCCCTGCGCAATCGCTGGACCTGGCTGGCGATCAATCTGGTCACCGCCTTCATCGCGTCGCGCGTGATCGGACTGTTCGAGGGCTCGATCGAGAAACTCGTGGCGCTTGCTGCCCTGATGCCGATCGTGGCCGGAATTGGCGGAAATTCGGGCAACCAGACGATCACGATGATCGTGCGCGCGCTCGCGCTGGGTCAGGTCAGTCCTTCGAGTGCGACGCGCCTGTTGCGAAAGGAGGTCGGCGTCGCCGTGATGAACGGCTTGATCTGGGGCGGCGTGATCGGTCTGGTCGCCTGGTTGCTGTATGGCAGCGCCGCGCTTGGTGCGGTCATGACCGCGGCGATGACCCTCAACCTGTTGCTCTCTGCCTTGATGGGCGTGCTGATTCCGATGACCCTGATCCGCTACGGCCGCGATCCGGCGATGGGTTCCAGCGTGCTGATCACGGCGCTGACCGACAGCGGCGGATTCTTCATCTTTCTCGGCCTGGCCACGCTGTTCCTGATCTGACCCGGCCTGCACAACCCGGATCGATGACCGATTCGTGCCGGCTCAGGATCCGCCTGACTTGCGATAGTCGATCGGTGACCTGCCGGATGCACGCCGGAACGCGCGCGTGAAATTGGCCGCATCGCGATAACCCAGTTGCATTGCGATGCGCGTGATCGACAAGCCGCCATCGAGGAGCAGTCGACACGCCCGCCGATGACGGCTGCGCAACCCGATTTCGCGGAAGCTGGTTCCTTCGGCAGCGAGTCTGCGATTCAGTGTGCGCGTCGAGAGATGCAGGATGCGCGCGAGCTCGTGCTGGCGAGGCTGATGATCGCTGGCCTGATCGAGTATCATCATGAGCCATTCGCCCAACGAGCCGTGCCGGATCAGCCGGGACAGTTCCTCGTCACAGCGCCGGCGCGCGATCGAAAGTGCATTGCGATCGGCAAGAGCCAGCGGTTGCGCAGTCATTCCCGTGGGCAGTTCGATGCGCAGGCCGGCGCGCTGGATCAATCCGAAATGTACGCGGGCAGGTTTCAGCCGGCGATAGCGGCTCGCCGCATCGGACAGCGTTTCAGGCAGGTATATGTCATAGGCGGAAATACGCGTGGACAGCAGGAACGCGAGTTCGGCATGAAAGGCGGTGGCGATCGCTTCGACATGGAAGCGCAGGGTCAGCGGTTTCAGTTCGAGTGCCGGCTCGATATGGATGTGCACGCCGCTTGCCGCACGTTCGTGGCGCAAGGTGAACGTCGGCGTGATCAATCGCCAGTAGCGCGCTGCCATGTGCAAAGCTTCATCGAGCGTCGCCGAAGTCATCAGGGCGTAGCCGAGCAACTCATGGTTGCTGGGCTTGATCATGCGCCCAAGATGGAAGCCGAGGTCGCTTCGTGCGGTCGCCGCGGTCGCTGCCTCGATCAGCGCGTCGACCTGGTCGAGATCGAGCAGGACGTCAGGCGACGACAGCGCGGCAGGGTCGATGCCAGTCTGGCCGAGCAGGGCGTCAAGGTCCGCGCCGTGCTGGCTCGCAAGCTCGAGGAGGAGCAGGTAGTAGCGCGCCGGTAGAAAACGACCGGAGCGTGTCGACATTTCGGCCATCAGATCGACCTGGCGGGAAATGACAATACTCTGGCGCAAAATGACAGGTGACGCCAGACGGCTGGATCAATCATTCATTCAGCCATTCCCAGCCTGGAAGATCCGATGAACAGCGCCGCGACCGCAATGAACTGGACCGATCGACGGCGCTACGCGTGGCCGATCAGCCTCGTGGTCCCCTCGCTGGCGCTGATCGCCTGGGTACTCGTGGTCGTCAGCGGGTCGGCCTGGTTCTGGTGGACCGGTGCCGTGGTTATCTACGCAGTGGTGCCCCTGCTTGACTGGGCGGTCGGCGAGGACACCCACAGTCCGCCGGAGGCTGCGGCTGATGCACTGGAATGCGACAGCTGGTATCGAGGCGTCCTGCTCGCCGCGCTGCCGTTGCAGTGGTCCGGCATTGTCCTGGGCGTCTGGGTCGCGACGACGACGTCGCTGGATCCGTGGCAATGGTTGGGGCTGGCGGTCACGATCGGCATCGTCAGCGGTGGCGGCATCAACTGTGCCCACGAGTGGGGGCACAAGCGCGGTCGGTTTGCCGACGTGATGTCGAAACTGAGCCTCGCTCCTGCGGCGTATGGACACTTCCACGTTGAACACAATCGCGGGCATCACCGCAATGTCGCAACCCGTGCGGACCCTGCGAGCGCGCGACTGGGCGAATCCTATTGGTCCTTCCTGCCGCGCACGCTGCTCGGCAGCGCGCGTTCGGCGTGGCGCATCGAGCGCGCGCGATTGGCTGCACAGGGCAGGTCGGCATGGGATCCGCACAACGACATCCTGCAAGCCTGGTTGCTGACCGCCGTGCTGTACGCGACTCTCGTGTTCGCGTTCGGCTGGATGGCATTGCCGTTCCTATTTGCGCAGGCGCTGTATGGCGCAGCCCTGCTCGAGGCCGTCAACTACATCGAGCACTACGGACTGCTTCGCCAAACGGACAGGAACGGGCGCATCGAGCGTTGCGGTCCCGAGCACTCGTGGAACAGCAATCGTGTAGTCAGCAACCTGATGTTGTACCAATTGCAGCGTCATTCGGATCACCACGCCAATCCGCGCCGCGCCTACCAGACCCTTCGCCACTTCGACGACAGTCCGCAGTTGCCGGCCGGATACGCGACGCTGATTCCGCTGGTCTATTTCCCGCCCGCGTGGTTTGCATTGATGGACCGGCGCGTCCTCGGTCACTACGCCGGCGATATCGCGCGTGCGAACCACGCCCGCTGACCACCCAGGTTGGCGGCCAAAGTCCGCCGCCAGCGAACGCCACTTGAAGGCGGCCACGTAATGTGATGGTATAACGTAACGATAGAATCGTCGCGACGCGGGCTCGCATGAGCGCTTCGCGAGCCGAATTTCCCTACGTTACGGAATTCCGATGCGCCCCATGCCACTTGCGCTTGTCCTCTCGTCAGCCCTGATTACCTCGGCACAGGCAGCCGAACGCGCGGTGGATCCAGCGGTTGCTGCGCTCGCCGAGCGCATTCGCGCGCTCGAAGCGAATGCTCAGATCCTGCAAAAGCAGGCTGCCGATGCCCTTGCCGCCGCACAAGCCGCACAGGCCGAGCTTCAGGAGATGAAGGCGGTCCGGCAGGACGCGCCGGTGGCGGCTGTCGCCAGCAACGGAACAGCATCGCCCAGTGCTTCGGCCAACGCGTTCAACCCGGCCATTTCGCTGATCCTCAATGGTCTCTACGAAAACCATTCGCAGGACCCGGTCAATTATCAGCGGGCCGGATTTCCGCTCGTCGGAGAGGGTGGTCCCGGGACGCCCGGCCTGCACCTCGGCGAGAGCGAGCTGTCGTTCGCCGCGAACATCGATGACAAGTTCTATGGCCAGCTCACCCTGACCATGGAAAGCGAGGATGGCGAAACGCATGCCGGAATCGAGGAAGCGTATATCGAGACAACGGCATTGCCGGAAGGATTCACGGCCCGCGCGGGTCGCTTCTATTCGAACATCGGTTATCTCAACAGCCATCACACGCACACGGATTTCTTCAGCGATCGACCGCTCGCCTACCAGGCTTTCCTCGGCAACCAGTACGGCGACGACGGCATCCAGTTGCGCTGGGTGGCACCGACCGAAACCTATCTCGAATTCGGCAGCGAGGCATTCCGCGGCGAGAACGCACCTGCAGGCGGTGCCGCGCATAGCGGTGTCGGCGTGAAGACCTTCTTCGCCCATGCCGGGGGTGATGTTGGCGTCGAGAATTCATGGCTGGCCGGCGCATCGATCCTGCGTGCGGACAGCACGGGTGGCGAAGACGGATTTTCCGGACGCGACAACGTCTACCTGTTCGACTTCACATGGAAATGGGCGCCGCATGGACAGTTCAAGGACGCCGGCATCGTCGTGCGCAGCGAGGCGTTTCTCGACGACCGCAAGGGCATCGTCGTTGATCCGGCCGATCCGGATGCGCTTGGACAAGCGTGGGACGGTCAGCGCCGTGGTGCATACATCGAAGGCCTGTATCGCTTCAGTCGCAGTTGGGATGCAGGCTACCGATACGACAAACTCTGGGCGGCGTCGGCAGGTCCGTACGCCAGCGACTTCGATCCGCAACGCAGCACGGCGATGCTGACCTGGCACAACAGCGAGTTCAGCCTCGTACGCCTGCAACTCGCGCACGACCAGCCGCAACCGCATTTCATCGACAACATCCTCACCCTGCAATACCAGGTGAGTCTCGGTGCCCATGGCGCCCACAAGTTCTGAGGATTCACGCGATGCGCAAGATGCTTTTGTGGATGATTGTCGTCACTTTCGCGATCAGCTCGCCGGTGCAGGCCAAGTTGCGGGTGTTCGCCTGCGAGCCCGAATGGGGTTCGCTGCTCGCCGAATTGGCCGGTGATGCGATCACGGTCGATGTAGCGACCAGTGCCCTGCAGGATGTCCACGTCGTCGAAGCGCGGCCCAGCCTGATCGCGAAGATGCGCCAGGCGGATCTGCTGGTCTGTTCGGGTGCGCAGCTCGAGATCGGCTGGTTGCCGCAGTTGCTGATGCAGGCTGGCAACGCCAAGGTCAGTTCAGGCGCGGGCAATTTCATGGCGGCCAGCCAGGTCATGACCCTCGAGAAACCGGCCAGCGTGGATCGCTCGGCGGGTGATGTGCACCCGGATGGCAATCCGCACGTACAGCTCGATCCTTACCGCGTGCTGGCGATCTCGAAAGCGCTTGCTGCACGCCTCGCTGAACTCGATGCGGCCAACGCGGCGACTTACCAGCAACGCCTCGGCGATTTCGAGGCGCGCTGGCAAGCGGCGATCAAGGTATGGGAAGCGAAGGCGGCGCCGCTCAAGGGCAAGGCCGTGGTCGTTCATCATTCAAGCTGGATCTATCTGCTGCAGTGGCTCGGCATGCACGAGATCGGTTCGCTCGAACCGAAACCTGGTGTTCCACCGACCAGCGCGCACCTCTCAAGCCTTGTCGACGTGACAAAGAGCGGCGCTGCGATCGCCATCATCAGTGCGGCCTATCAGGATTCCAAACCGGGCGAATGGCTGTCCGGCCGCACCGGTGTGCCGGCGCTCGTGTTGCCATTCACGGTTGGTGGCGATGACCAGGCCAGGGACCTGTTCGGTCTCTACGACTCGACGCTCGACAAGCTGCTCGGAGTGCTCAAGTGAACTGGGATGGACTCGATCTGAGCATCCTGCTGCCGGCTTGTCTCGCCGGACTCATCGTGCTCGCCACCCATGTGCCGCTCGGCACGCGCGTGCTTGCGCGCGGCATCATCTTCATCGACCTGGCAATCGCGCAGATCGCGGCACTCGGCGTGATCCTTGCCCAATTCCTCGGCATGGACGAACACGGATTCGGCGTGCAGATTGCTGCGGGCGTTGCAGCACTGCTCGGTGCGGCTCTGCTCAGCGCAACGGACAAACGATGGCCGGATTTCCAGGAGCCGTTGATCGGGACCCTGTTCGTGCTCGCGGCCACAGGCGGCATCCTGTTGCTGGCCAACAACCCGCACGGTGGCGAGCATCTGAAGGATCTGCTGGTCGGCCAGATACTCTGGGTCAGTCCGGGACAGTTGTGGACGGCCGCGATCGCCTCCGCCGTGTTGCTTGCAGTGATCGCGTGGCGCAGCGGAAAACTCGCAGGCTTCTCCTTCTATGCCGTGTTCGCGCTGGCGATAACGATTTCGGTGCAACTGATCGGCGTCTACCTCGTGTTTGCGAGCCTGATCGTTCCAGCGCTTGCGACAGTCGGCATGCACGGGCGGCAGCGTCTGGTCGCCGCGTACACGATCGGCATCGTTGGCTATGTCAGTGGGTTGGTTCTTTCGGCGATTCTCGACCTGCCGAGTGGTGCGATGATCGTATGGACCCTGGCCATCTGCGGTGTCCTGGCACAACTGCTGCCGACGGTACGGCGTTCGCACCCGGCGCGATCGGCCAACGTGGGAATCGCGCGGAACGACGCGTGAGCGGCGCGCTCAGCTGTTGCTCATGAATCCAAGATTGGACGTCGCGAATCGTCCGATATTCGGGAACACGGTAGACATGTCGCTCGCTGGAACGCCATACCAGCGGGCCAACGTGGCGGCGTACTGATCCACCGACGTCGTCGGAATGATCTGTCCCCAGTCCGCATCGTCGGGACCGCCGACCGCCAGGCTCGGCGGAGTACCGTAGATGCGCCGGCCATTGACCGCGCCTCCCATGATCAGATGATGGCTGCCCCAACCGTGATCGGTGCCATCGCCGTTGACGCTGGTCGTGCGACCGAACTCGGATGCGGTGAACGTAGTGACCGCATTGGCCAGTGACATCTCCACCGTGGCGGCGTGGAACGCAGCGAGCGCTCCATCGAGTTCGGCGAAGCAATCGGCCTGATCGGCCAACTGGTTGTCGTGGGTATCGAATCCGCCCAGGCCGACAAAGAATATCTGCCGCTGCATCTGCAGCGGATTCCGCGCATTGATCAGGCGCGCGATCATCTGCAACTGGCGGCCAAGATGGGTGTCGGGGAACGCCGTAGCCAGCGGCGTCTCGCCATCGAGCGCATCGTTGATCATGACCTCGTTGTTCATCGAGCGGCGCATGACGCTGGCGAACTGGCGCTGCAATGCATTCTGCAGCGAGGCGTCGCGCAACGCGATGAAGGCCGCGCGCCGTTCCGGATTCCACGGCTGCACCAAGTCGATGCCTTCGGCACCGTTCTGGCCGACGAAATACGGAAATACGTTGTCGCCGGCCTGGAACACGTTCTCGCCATCGATCGAGATGTTCATCGACAACTGCTGGTTCGTATTCGTCTGGTAGAACATGTCGGCAAGGCGTCCGCCCCAGCCGCGTCGATCCTGCGCGTCGGCGCGGTTCTGCTGCCAGGTGACACTCTGGTCGCTGTGCGAGAACAACTGCGCGGGAACCGGAACCGATCCGGCCTGGTACTGGGCCTTGGTGATCGGATAGAGCAGGGGGCCGACGTTGGTGGTGATCGCCAGCGGCGACTGGGCCTGGTTGAACAGGTTGCGCAACAACGGCATCGATGGTGACAGCCCGAACGTGCCATTGCCTACCGGAGCGACGCTGGGGTTGAGGGTCAGCAGATCGCCGAGCGGCAAGGCGAGTTCACCGCGCGCGGCCTGGTACTCCGCATAGCCCGCAGTGCTCGTCGGCACCAGCATGTTGAAGGCGTCGTTGCCGCCGTAGAGATAAACGCAGACCAGTGCGCGGTAGTCGTTGCCGAGCAGTCTTCCACCCGCCGTTGCCGCTGCATGGGCGAGTGAGAGCTTGCCGGCGAAGCCGGTGAACAGGGCCGACGATGCAGTGGCGCAAAGCGCACGCTGGATGAATTCGCGACGTTTCATGGAGTCACCGTTCGATCGAATATTCGGGAGAACTCTGGATGAGCCAGATCGCTTCCTGCACGCGTTGCCGGCGATCGGCCGTGTTCGCATTCGGCAAGGCCGCCACATAGTTGACCAGCGTGTTGAACATGAAGGTCGACATCGTGCGGTTCATGAACAGGAGGTCGTAGCGGTCTATCAGGCGAACCGGATTGCTCGCATAGGGCAGTTCAGGCGCGAGGTCGACGACAACGTCCTCGGGATCGACCCACGGGCTTCCGCGCCAGTCATCGAAGACCTTTGAGCCGAGTCCGCTTGCAATGCTCGCCACCGTGGTATCGGTGGTGATCTGGAACTCGGGACCGTCAAGGCCGAGCGCGCTCATCTCGCCCGGTGGCCGGTAGCCGGGCAGGAAGAAATTGAATACGGTTGGTGAGCGCAGGGCCGCCTGACCGAGGTAGTAGTCGGCATTCCACTCGCGGTAGCGGCCATCATCGGCACGACCGTCAAGTGCCCGCCAAAGGTGGGCGACACGCAACAACGGTTCGCGCAGCTTGCCGGCGTTGCTGGTCAGGCTCGGCAGGGTGCGGGCTTCGCTGTCCATCAATACCGCACGCACCGTCGCGCCGAGGTCGCCGCGCACGCCAAGCCCGTTGTTCCTGAACGCATCGGCCACACGCCCGACATACTCGCGGCTCGGATTGCTCGAGACCAGGCGCTTTATCAGATGACGGGCAACGAACGGTGCCACGTTCGGGTGAAGGAAAATGTTGTCCAGCGCAGCGTGCAGGTCGGAGGCCGCCGTGCCGCCTCCAGGCAGCACACCCGCGGGAAGGGCGACCAGCGGATAATCAAGCAATTGCTTGCTTTCCGCAGAAGCGTGGTAGCTCTCCCACGGCTGCATCGGAACGAGCCACCAAGCCTGCCAGCCCGGCTCCGGCCATTCGACCGGACCGGGTGGACAGTATTCCCACTCCCACCATTGGCCGCCGTCATCACGCGGACAATTCGCCCAGTTCCAGCCGGTGAAGACGTTGGCGAATCCCCGGATCGTGTCCTGGTTGTAGGTGGCGATCGGCTGTCCGCCCGACAAAAGTGGCGTGCCGGAATCATCGAGCTTGACCAGTCCGACCGAAAACAACTGCATGATTTCGCGGGCGTAGTTCTCGTCCGGACGGATGTTCTCCTCCGTATCGGTCTTGCGATTCTTGAACATCGACAGGTAGTGACCCATCACCGGGTTCAAGGTCACCTGTTCGAGCAGGCTGCGATAGTTGCCGAAGGCATTGTCGACAAGTAGGTCGTAATAGTTGGCCATCGCGATCGGCTGGCCTTCGATCGCGCCGCTCTGGTCGGATACGACGAACAGCTCGCTGAGGGCAAAGGCCACGCGCTGGCGCAGTTGGTCGGGAGCCCTGATGCCGTGCAGCCACCAGGCTTCCTGGCGGCTGTTCTGGTAGACATCGATCCCGGCGGCCTCCTGGGCCTCGAGATAGGGCCGATGATGTGTCGCGGCCTGATTGGCCTGTTCGGCAAACCACGTGTTGTAGCCGACCGCGCGAAGGTGGGCGATCGACGCAAGGTTCGGCCCCATCGTGGCCTGGGTCAGGAAGCGCGCAGCCTGCGCGTCCGACCAGGGTCCCTCGACACGGTGGTCGAAGCCCGAATCGAAGACGTGATCGCCGGCCCACACGACAGGAGCGCAGGCGAGTAAGGTTGCGACCGACAGCTGCTGAAAAAACAGGCTCTTCATGCGAATCCCCATGGGTCGACCGTCTCCCGGCGCTGAACACTATCCGCAACGCGCGCCATGCAGTGTGCGAGGCGTCACAGCGTGAACGGGAGGGTGCGCAGGTTGCGGCCATGGTTCTCCTTGTTTGTGGCCGTCCTCGCGATGAACTCCGCCATGGCCTTGAACAATTGCATCGAAAGCGATTTCCAGGACCAGCGCGGGCGCGCCGAAATCCAGATCGCCAATGACAATCCGACCAACATGTTCGTCTACCGGCCCCGATGCGTGAAGATCAGCGAAGGCACGCGCGTCACGTTTCGCGCCGTACCGAACTTCGGCATGCATCCGCTGTATGGCGGTGTCGTCAGTGGCGGGCAGGCAACGATTGATCCGACCAGTCCCATCGGAACGATTTCAAGCGGCACCGAGGAGCAGCGCATCCTGACCGATGCCGGGGAGTTTCCGTATTTCTGCGACGTCCATTTCGCCAACGGCATGAGCGGCTCGATTCGCGTCGTCCCGCAATTGTTTGCTGACGGATTCGACTGAAGGGCATTCGCGCGCTGCCACGGACCGGTGATTTTCGGGCACACTCCGCGGTCGGCCGCTTGATGCGTCGTATCAATCGCCGGCGTGCGCCCCGGAACCTACGCTTTCGATGCCAGGCCACGGGTTTTCAATCGCACGGCCTGGACGTTGAGGTATCCGGATTCCCCGATGGCAAGCGTCCCTGCAATCAGCAAGGCCGACTGGCGGAAACGCCTGTCCGGACTTGCACCGTCCGTCTCGCGCATGGTCGAGCAAGCCGCGAGCGCGATCGACCGGCGCCAGCTGGACGCGGCACGACGCGGTCTGGTCGCGGCAGCGGTACTCGCGCCGAAGCATGCGGAAGTGCTGCGTCTGCAAGGAGTGCTGGATCAACTCGAAGGGCGCCATGCTGACGCGGTTGGAATCCTGCGCGAAGCGCTCGCCGTGGCACCCGACGATGCGCTGATCCACACCAATCTCGGCAGCGCGCTGCGCGCGAATGGCGATCCCGAAAGCGCAGTCGGCATGTTCGAGCGCGCGACATCGCTGGATCCGTCCCTGGCGGCGGCCTGGTTCAATCTCGGCAAGATCCTGAAAGCGCAGGCTCGCTTGGATGAGGCGCTGCCCGCCTTGCAGCGCGCGCTGGAGCTCTCGCCCCGGCATGTCCCTGCCCGCGTCCAATTGGGCGATTCGTTGAAGGCCCTCGGTCGCATCGAGGAAGCCGCCCGGGCATTTCGTGAAGCGATCCGCCTGAATCCGGGGAATGCCCAAGCCTGGTTTGCGTTGGCCAACATCAAGACGCTACCGCTCAGCGGCGCTGAGGCCGCACAGCTGGGCCAATTGCTCCGGGACCCCTCGTTGAGCAATGACGATCGCGTTCGGCTGGGGTTTTCGCTGGCCAAGGCACTGGAAGATGGCGGACGCTATCAGGAATCCTTTGCGGCCTTGACCGAAGCCAATCTCCGCATGCGTCGCCAGCTGCCCTGGGATGCGGCCGATTTTTCCGCGGGCATCGATGCGATCCTCGCGAGCTGCGCGCGACCGTCGCCCGCTTCAGCTCCGTCGACGCAAGGCGACGAGGTCATTTTCATCATCAGCCTGCCGCGCTCCGGTTCGACCTTGATCGAACAGATCCTTGCCGCCCATCCGCACATCGAAGGGGCCAGTGAACTTCCCGACCTGCCTGCCGTGATCAAGGAGGAATCGCAGCGTCGCGGCAAGGAGTTCCCGGCATGGTTCAGCGATGCCACGGCGGAGGATTGGGAGCGCCTTGGCAAGGATTATCTGCAGCGCACCCGGCGTTGGCGAGCGCAACGTCCGCGATTCACGGACAAGGGCCTGTCGAACTGGCAGACGGTCGCTGCGGCGATTGCCATGTTGCCTTCCGCACGCTTTGTCGTATGTCGTCGCGATCCGCTCGAGACCTGTTTGTCCTGCTTCGCCCAGTTGTTCGCGCGCGGCCAGGCGTTCAGTTATGACCTCGACGACCTGGCGTCGTACTGGCATGACTTCGACCGACTCTGCCGGCATTGGGTCGACGTCTATCCTGATCGGGTATTCGACATGGTCTACGAAACCCTGCTCGCCGAACCGGAATCGGCGACCCGGGCGCTGCTCGAATTTTGCGGCCTGCCCTTCGACCCGGCCTGCCTGCGCTTCCACGAAGTCCGCCGCAACGTGCGCACTGCAAGTGCCGCGCAGGTGCTCCAGCCGCTGCAGGCCAATACCGCCCGTGCATCCCGTTACGGGGCTCTGCTGGATGGCCTGAAAGCCCGTTTGCGGGAGCGCGGGGGGGGCTGACCCCCCCGTCCTGATTGTTGCCGGCGCTGTCGTGCTCTGGTACTTTCCGGCGTCGTTCCATGCTTTGCGAGCAACTCACGCCTCTCGACCAGGGGGAGGTATGCATCTCTACCTTGAGGAAAAACAATGATCCTGCGCAAATCCCTGCTTGCCACCAGTGTCGCTGTGGCCGTCATGGCTGTCTCCAGCGTCAACGCCGCTCCGTTCCAGGCCAGCAACACGGGTCCGGCTGTTCAGCCGAGCTTCGCAACGCCGAACGGCAGCACTGTTCTGTACGACCAGACCGACTCGGCTGCCGGGAATGGCGCACCGGTCCAGAACTTCGAAGCGTCCTTTGACGCCTACGACTCCGAGGGCGCCGACGATTTCGTCGTTCCGGCTGGTGGCTGGACGGTTTCCTCGTTCAACTTCGTGACGACAGTCGGCACCCCGGTGACGACGACGGCCGCGCTGAACGTCTACGCTGACGCGGCCGGCCTTCCTGGCGGCGCGCCGGTGTGCAGTGCAGCCGCTGCAGTGGCGGATGTCACGGCGACCGGCACGACGGTCACCTTGCCGGCACCCTGCGTGCTCGGTGCGGGGACGTACTGGGTTGCGCTGACGGTCGATGTCAATTTCGGCACGAATGGTCAGATCTTCTGGTCCAACCGCTCCGTGCAGACCAACAGTCCGGGCGTATTCCGCAATCCCGGTGACGGCTTTGCTTCGGGTTGCACGGACTGGGCCGCAATGACCACCTGCGGCGTCGGTGGCGGCGCCAGCCCTGACTTCCTTTTCCAGGTCGTCGGCGCAGTGGGCGGTGGCGGAGAGCCGTTCGTGCCGGGTATCGCGCTGCCGACCATGAGTCAGTGGAGTGCGCTGCTGGCGGCCGGCGGCCTCGCCCTGCTCGGCATGTTCGGCTTGCGTCGTCGCGCGCGCCGCTGATCGGCCCGAGCTTCGCGTTTCATGAACCGGGGGCCTCAATGGCCTCCGGTTTTTTTTCGACCCGATCAAGGTGAGCCGGCAGGTTCGCGCAGCGAGCGGTCGCGCGGCGCTGACGCGAATCGATGGGCGTATTCGCAAGCAGCGCGCGGGAATCAGGGTCGACTGCGGGAAGACGCTTGACGCTGCACATGAATGACCGGCCAGGCATCACCGATGCATGCTCGAACGGCGGCAGGACGTCGATGCCCGGGTTGCTCAGACTTCGAGCGAGGCGAGGTCGCCTTTTTCCTCGAGCCAGCTCTTGCGATCCGCTGCGCGCTTCTTCGACAGCAGCATGTCCATGATCTTGTTCGTGCCATCGTCGCCGTCTTCGAGGGCACCGACAGTCAGCTGGACGAGTCGGCGGGTGTCGGGATTGATCGTCGATTCGCGCAACTGGCTCGGGTTCATTTCACCAAGTCCCTTGAAACGCGTGACATTGACCGCCCCGCGGATCTTCTCGCGCTCGATGCGCTCGAGGATCGAATCGCGTTCGGCTTCGTCGAGGCAGTAGAACATCTGCTTGCCGACGTCGACGCGGAACAACGGCGGCATCGCGACAAATACGTGGCCCTCCCGCACCAGCGCCGGGAAATGCCTGATGAAGAGCGCCGACAGCAGGGTTGCGATGTGCAGCCCGTCGGAATCGGCGTCGGCGAGTATGCAGACCTTGCCATAGCGCAGGCCGGCGATATCGTTCTTGCCGGGATCGCAGCCGATCGCGACGGCGAGGTCGTGCACTTCCTGCGAGGCGAGCACGCTGCCCGATTCGACTTCCCAGGTATTGAGGATCTTTCCGCGCAGCGGCAGGATCGCCTGGAAATCCTTGTCGCGCGCCTGGCGAGCCGAGCCGCCGGCGGAATCGCCTTCGACAAGAAACAACTCGGTGCGCGAGAGGTCGCTCGATGCGCAATCGGCGAGTTTGCCGGGCAGGGCGGGTCCCTGCGTGATCTTCTTGCGCACGATCTGCTTTTCGGCCTTGAGCCGCAGCGCCGCGCGTTCGATCGCGAGCTGGGCGATCTTCTCGCCGACGTCGACGTGCTGATTGAGGTAGAGCGAAAAACCATCGTGCGCCGCGCCCTGCACGAGGCCCGCCGCGTCGCGTGAGGACAGGCGTTCCTTGGTCTGGCCGGAGAACTGGGGTTCCTGCATGCGCAGTGACAGTACGAAGCAGAGGCGGTCCCAGACATCTTCCGGGGCGAGCTTGACGCCGCGCGGCAGCAGGTTGCGGAAGTCGCAGAACTCGCGCAGCGCCTCGGTCAGGCCGGTCCGCAGCCCGTTGACGTGCGTACCGCCCTGCGCGGTCGGAATCAGGTTGACATAGCTTTCCTGGACGAGTTCGCCCTCGGGCAACCAGGCAATCGCGAAATCGACGGCACTCTTTTCGCGCTTCTGGCTACCTACGAACAACTCGGCCGGCAAGCGCTCGTTTTCGCCGACCATCGAGCGCAGGTAGTCGCGCAAGCCATCCTCGTAATGCCAGCGGATGTCCTCTCCACTGGCTTCATCCTTGAGCTGCACGCTCAATCCGGCGCACAGCACGGCCTTGGCGCGCAGCACATGCTTGAGTTTGCCGAGCAGCACTTTCGGTGAATCGAAGTACTTCGGATCGGGCCAGAAGCGCACGCTCGTGCCGGTACTCTTCCTGCCGACCGTGCCAATCACCTCAAGCGGCGACTTGCGATCGCCGTCCCTGAACTCCATTCGATGGATCTGCCCGTCGCGACGGATCGTCACTTCGACTTTTTTCGACAACGCGTTGACCACCGAGACGCCGACGCCATGCAGGCCGCCGGAGAATTCGTAGTTGCGGTTCGAGAACTTGCCACCCGCATGCAGGCGCGTAAGGATCAGCTCGACGCCCGGAATGCCTTCGTCGGGATGGATGTCGACCGGCATGCCGCGGCCATCATCGGTGACCGTCACCGAGCCATCCGCGTGGACGATCACTTCGATGGAACCGGCATGGCCGGCGAGGGCTTCGTCAACCGAGTTGTCGACGACTTCCTGGACCAGATGATTCGGACGCGAGGTATCGGTGTACATGCCCGGTCGGCGCTTGACCGGATCGAGGCCGGACAGGACTTCGATATCTGCTGCGTTGTAACGACTGCTCATTGCGATAATCGGGATGATCGAAAGACCGCGCATGTTGGCGGCAACCCCGCTAGCTGGCAAGCGACAACCGTCCTCGACTACCGGTAGATGACGTCCTTCCGGGTCGGTGCCAGCCTTTTCAGCATCTCGTTCTGCGCCGCCTTCGAGATCGCCAGCTCCTGCATCACGTCGATCAGGTCCTCGACCAGGGTATTGAACTCGGCCTCGGTGATGTTCATGCCGGTGTGCACTTCCTCCAGTTCCTCGCCCGTGTAGGTGCAGGGACCATCGACGGTGACACATAGGAATTCGAGGAATCGTTGCCGGAACAGCGCGAAATCGGTATTGGAAAAGAGCGGCGCTATTTTCTCGTTGGCATGGATCCGCTTGATCAGGCCGTCGACAAGAGAGCCGAGGCCGGCACGTTGCCCGAACTGGTCATACAGGCTCGGTCGTGGCTGCGTGCTTGCGCAGCCAGCGATCAGCAAGGTGAGGAAAAGCACGCAGCCGGGCATCACGGGTGTTGTCAGCTTCATGGACTGGCCTGCACGGAAAAATACCAGCCGCGCTGCTGTCCGCGGTTGGCGATCGATCCAAGATCCGCGTAGGCAAGCACCGTGGAGATGTGCTTGTTCGGAAACCAGGCGATGAACAGGTCGCGGAAATCGTCCTCCCTGGCGGCACCGAGGTTGTCGGGTTTCTGGCGATACTCGAATCCGACTGCCAGCGATTGCGAGAGCAGGATCGCCGAGGAAAACTCGGCCACCAGCCGGCGTCCGCCCTGGTCGCCGCCGAACCCGAGCAACCCGAGCTGGTTGGCGGACGTCGAGCGAAGGCCCGCGTTCACGAGCAGGTTGCGGCCAGCCGCTGCGCCGAGGAAGAGCTTGCTCGCGCTGACGTAGACATCGGTGCCGTTGTGGTCGAGTGCGCCCACTGCATCGGGTATCGCCGCGTCCAGCGCCGATTTGCGCTGGATCCCGACCGCCAGTTGCGGCCATGGCGTGTAGATGACATCACCCGCAATGCGCACCTTGATGCCGACGATGTTCTGGCGGATGGTCAGCCCCGGCATTCCGAAATCCGTGCCCGCTTCCCCAAGATCAAATCGTTGCCGGGCGACGCTCAATTCCACGCGGTTCTTCAAGTTGATGCCCGCGCCGAAGCTGTCCAGGCTGAAATCGTCGACCTGGACATGCGTGGCAAATGCGGTAACGCCGATCTCGTCGCGGGTCGCATACCCGGTCAATACCGCCCAAGGCACCAGACCACCACCCGCGCTGCCTTCGATCTGGCTGCCGCCTCCGGTGGCAAGCAAGCGCCCGCCCGGCTCTGCGAGGGCGACACCCGACCCGACCAGCAAGGCCGTCGAAGCCAGCAGGGTCAATGCGGAGGGCCGGGCCGGGCACGTTCGGGATTGGCGGGTCATGGACAAATCGGGTCCGGGCTTTGCTTTCCACTCTGCAGGCATCTTCAACCCGTCGCTACTGGCTCAGGGCAGTCGACCGGCAGATGATGCAATTGCTTGCAGGATCCGCGCCGGACAACCTGGATCAGGTTTCACAAACGGGCACCACACGCGCCGCGCGATGCGACATTCGCGCGCTCGCCGTTGCCCGCGTTAGCCGGTAGAATACGGTTTTCCTGCGGATAGCTCGACCATGACCCCCCTGATTTTCGTGACCGGAGGCGTCGTGTCCTCGCTTGGCAAGGGCATTGCCGCGGCGTCCCTGGCAGCCATCCTCGAAGCGCGTGGCCTGCGCGTGACGATGATGAAGCTCGACCCCTACATCAACGTTGATCCGGGCACGATGAGCCCGTTCCAGCATGGCGAGGTTTACGTCACCGATGACGGCGCCGAGACCGATCTTGACCTGGGTCACTACGAACGTTTCGTACGCACCCGCCTGACCGGCAAGAACTCGATCACCACCGGCAAGATCTACGAAAGCGTGATCGCCAAGGAGCGCCGTGGCGACTACCTCGGCGCCACCGTCCAGGTCATTCCGCATATCACCGACGAGATCAAGCATCGGATCTACGAAGCGACCAGCGGTTATGACGTCGCCCTCGTCGAGATCGGCGGCACGGTCGGCGATATCGAATCGCTGCCGTTCCTGGAAGCGATCCGCCAGATCCGCATCGAGCACGGTGCCGAGATGTCGATGTTCATGCACCTGACCCTCGTGCCGTACATCAAGGCGGCCGGCGAGATCAAGACCAAGCCGACCCAGCACTCGGTCAAGGAGCTGCGCTCGATCGGCATCCAGGCCGATGTTCTGCTGTGTCGCAGCGAGCAGCCCCTGCCGCAATCGGACCGGCGCAAGATCGCGCTGTTCACGAATGTTCCCGAGAAGGCCGTGATCAGCGCGATCGACGTCGACATCATCTACCGTCTGCCGCAATGGCTGCACCAGCAAGGCCTCGATGACATCGTCCTCGACCGGCTCAACATCAAGGCCAAGCCGGCCGATCTCGGCGAGTGGAACGCGGCGGTCGAAGCGATCGAGCATCCGCGCGACGAAGTCACGATTGCTATCGTCGGCAAGTATGTCGAGCACAAGGATGCCTACAAGTCGCTCGGCGAGGCCTTGCGTCATGGCGGCCTCAAGCAGCACACGCGGGTCAACCTGCGCTGGGTCGAATCCGAGGAGATCGAACGGCGTGGTGGCGAAGCACTGCGTGACGTCGATGGAGTACTCGTGCCGGGCGGCTTCGGAAAGCGCGGATTCGAGGGCAAGATCGGTGCGGCGCGCTTCGCCCGCGAACAACGGATTCCCTATTTCGGCATCTGCTACGGCATGCATGCCGCGGTCGTCGAGTTCGCGCGCAATGTGGCCGGCCTCGAGAACGCGAATTCGAGCGAGAACGATCGCAACTGCAAGGACCCGGTGATCGCACTGATCACCGAATGGACGACCAGCTCGGGCGATGTCGAGAAGCGCGACGAAAGTTCGGACATGGGCGGCACGATGCGCCTCGGCGCGCAGGAATGCCGCCTCAAGGCCGGCACGCTGGCGCGCGAGTTGTACGGCCAGGATGTCGTACGCGAGCGTCATCGCCATCGCTACGAGTTCAACAACCGTTATCGGCAGAAGCTCGAGGATCTCGGCCTGGTCATTTCCGGAAAGTCGATGGATGACCTGCTGGTCGAAATGATCGAGTTGTCCAGCCATCCCTGGTTCGTCGCCTGCCAGGCGCACCCCGAGTTCACCTCCACGCCGCGCGATGGCCATCCACTGTTCATCGGCTTCATCCGCGCCGCCCGCGAATTCAAGGCCGTGCGCGAAGCGCCTCGCCTCGCCGCCGCGGACACGAAGCAGGCAGTCGCGTGATGTCGGGATCTCGCTTGTTTGGCTGTCGCAGTAGCGCCTTCAGGCGCGATGCTCTTTCTCTCCGCGTCACGCCGGAGATCGTGGCTGATGCCGTTCCTGCCGGAGCCTCGTCGCGATGAAGCTTTGTGGTTTCGAAGTCGGCCTCGACAAGCCGCTGTTCCTGATCGCCGGTCCGTGCGTTATCGAATCGATGCAGTTGCAGCTCGATACCGCCGGCACGCTGAAGGAGATCACCGGCAAGCTCGGCATTCCGTTCATCTTCAAGTCCAGCTTCGACAAGGCGAACCGCACTTCGGGAACGAGCTTCCGCGGCCCCGGCCTCGAAGAGGGGCTCAAGGTGCTCGCCGAAGTGAAGCGCCAGATCGGCGTGCCGGTGCTGACCGACGTGCATGAATACACGCCGATGGACGAAGTCGCCTCGGTTGTCGACGTGTTGCAGACGCCGGCATTTCTTTGCCGCCAGACCGATTTCATCCAGAAGGTCGCGCGCGCAGGCAAGCCGGTCAATATCAAGAAGGGCCAGTTCCTCTCGCCGTGGGAAATGAAGCACGTCTCCGCGAAAGCGCAGGCAACCGGCAACGCGCAGATCATGGTCTGCGAGCGCGGCGCGAGCTTCGGTTACAACAACCTTGTTTCCGACATGCGTTCGCTCGCCGTGATGCGCGATACCGGCTGCCCGGTCGTGTTCGATGCAACGCATTCGGTGCAACTGCCGGGCGGTGCCGACGGCAAGTCCGGTGGCCAGCGCGAGTTCGTTCCGGTGCTCTCACGCGCCGCCGTCGCGGTCGGCATTGCCGGCATCTTCATGGAAACCCATCCGGATCCCGACAAGGCGCTCAGTGACGGGCCGAATGCATGGCCGCTCGGAAAGATGGCGTCATTGCTCGAGGTGTTGGTTGCCCTCGATCAGGTCAGCAAGCGATTCCTCGCGCAGGAGATCCAATGATCCAACTGGCCCGCTTAGCGATGCTGCTGACTTGCCTGACCGCGTTTTTCTGTTGTGCGCAAACACGGGCGCAGGCGAATTTGAGTTCCGACGACATCACGGTGACCGGAAAAAAAACCACCGATGAGGATCTGAAGGGTACCGAGAAACTCGCGTCATTTCCGAAATCGGAGATCATGGCGGTTGTGAGTACGGGCAAGCCCGCATGCGTGCGCGGCACGACCGAGGTTCGTTTCGACGCCGCGAAAGGGTTTTTCGAGGGCAGTGAATCCCTGTCGACTGAAGAACTGATCAATCGCGTGATCACTGCGAAAGAAGCGGGCAAGACGTCATGCCTCGCCGTCTATGCGGCGTCGTACAACAAGCAGACTTTCGATCGCCTCGACGCAGCTCTGGTCATCCCGCACCAAATTTCCTTGATGTGGAAGACTCCTGACAAGTCGAAATAGCTATCAGGTGTTGTCCACCTTTCAACCTTCCGACCGGACTCATCAATGACTGCAATAGCTCACATCCACGCCCGCGAAATCCTCGACTCCCGTGGCAATCCCACCCTCGAAGCCGAAGTGACGCTCGCCGACGGTTCGTTCGGTCGCGCGATGGTGCCGAGTGGCGCATCGACCGGTTCGCGCGAAGCGGTCGAATTGCGTGATGGCGACAAGGCGCGCTATCTCGGCAAGGGCGTCAGGAAGGCCGTCGCCAACGTCAACACGACGATCGCCGATGCGCTCAAGGGCTTCGATGCGGCGGATCAGCGTGGTCTCGATCAGAAGCTGATCGCGCTCGATGGCACGGCGAACAAGGGCAAGCTTGGCGCGAATGCGCTGCTCGGGGTGTCGATGGCGAACGCGCATGCGCTCGCGGCGTCGCGCAAACTGCCGTTGTGGAAGCAACTGGCGGGCGACCGCGCGCCGCAACTGCCGGTGCCGATGATGAACATCATCAACGGTGGTGCGCATGCCGACAACAACGTCGACATGCAGGAATTCATGGTGCTGCCGGTCGGCCTGCCGAACTTCGCCGAAGCCCTGCGCGCCGGAACCGAGATCTTCCACGCGCTGAAATCGGTGCTCAAGGGCCGCGGCCTGAACACCGCGGTCGGCGACGAGGGAGGCTTCGCGCCGGACCTGCGGTCGAATGAGGAAGCGATCGAGACCATCCTCGAAGCCGTCAACAAATCCGGTTACGGCATCGGCAAGGACATCTGGCTCGGCCTCGATGTCGCGAGCTCGGAGTTCTTCAGGGATGGCGCCTATCACCTCGAAGGCGAAGGCAAGGTGCTGAGTCCGGAGCAATTGATCGAGTTCTATGCCGGCTGGTGCGCGAAGTATCCGATCGTCACGATCGAGGATGGCATGGCCGAAGGCGATTGGGACGGCTGGAAGAAGCTCACCGACAAGCTCGGCAAGACCGTGCAACTGGTCGGCGACGATCTGTTCGTCACCAATACCTCGATCTTCAGGCAAGGCATCGACAGGCACATTGCCAACGCGATCCTGATCAAGGTCAACCAGATCGGTACGCTGAGCGAGACGCTCGACGCGATCGTGATGGCCGAGAAGGCGAACTACGCCTCGATCATCTCGCATCGTTCCGGTGAAACCGAGGACACGACGATCGCCGATCTCTCGGTATCGACCGCGGCGACCCAGATCAAGACCGGCTCGCTGTGCCGTTCGGACCGCGTCGCCAAGTACAACCAGTTGCTGCGCATCGAGGAAGCGCTAGGCGCGCAGGCGCGTTATGCAGGCGCGCGGGCGTTCCCCAATCTACCGGGTTTCAGGTGCTGAGCCTCGGCTTCGGCTAGACGATCACGATGTTGCGCTACGTCGCCCTCATTCTGTTGATCCTGATCATCGCGCTGCAGGTCAAGCTATGGGCCGGGCAGGGCGGCATGAACGAGGTCTGGCGCCTCGAAAAGAGTGTCGCCGAGCAAAAGCAGAAAAACGACGAGCTCAAGGCGCGCAACGATGCCCTGCTCGCCGAGGTCGCCAATCTCAAGGACGGTGACGAGGCGATCGAGGAGCGCGCGCGCTCCGAGCTGGGCCTGGTCAAGCCGGGCGAGAAGTTCTACCAGGTCGTCGAACCGGCAAGGAAACCGAAACCTGACGACAATGACGAGCATTGAGACGGCCTGCTGGTGCGTTGTTCCGGCAGCCGGCAGCGGTCGCCGCTTTGGCGGCGATATCCCCAAGCAATATGTCGAGATCGGTGGCAAGCCCTTGCTCGCATGGACGCTGGAACGGCTTGCCGCCCATCCGCGCATCGCGGGAATCGTGGTCGTCCTCGCCGCCGGCGACAGTCATTGGCCCGGGTTCCAGTCCTGTCGTGGCAAGCCGGTGTTGACCGCGATCGGGGGCAGCGAACGCGCCGACTCCGTGCTGGCGGGCCTGCATGCCCTGCCGGCGGGCATCGGCGCGCGGGATTTCATCCTCGTGCACGACGCCGCCCGACCGTTTGTACGCCATGCGGATATCGACCTGCTGTTCGAGCGTGGCATGCCTGCTGGCGGCGCACTCCTTGCCGCACCGCTGAGCGATACGCTCAAGCGCGCCGATGTGCACGGCCGCTCCGAAGCGACTGAATCGCGCGAGGCTCGTTGGCGTGCTCTGACGCCACAGATGTTCCGGCGCGTCGACCTGATCGATGCGCTCGTCTCGGCGCGCGATGCCGGCATCGTCGTCACCGACGAAGCGATGGCCATGGAACGCGCGGGTTTCCGGCCACTGCTGGTCGAAGGCAGCGAGGACAACATCAAGATCACCACCGCTGCGGATCGCGTGTTTGCCGAGTATCTGTTTGAGCGGGAATCGGAAAGGACGAGTCGGGAACACGCGAAAAGCAAAACCGGCAACTGAATGCACGCATCGGTGGAACGTGCGGAAAACTGTCGGCCTTGCGCATTCTGCTCTACGATTCCCGTCTCCCATTCCCCGTTCCCCACGCCCATGCGCATCGGCCAAGGTTTCGACGTCCACGCCTTCGGGCCTGGCAATCACGTGGTGCTTGGTGGCGTGACCATCATGCACAGTCATGGCCTGGTTGCGCATTCCGATGGCGACGTCGTCATCCATGCCCTGTGCGACGCAATACTCGGTGCGCTGGCGCTCGGCGATATCGGACGTCATTTTCCACCTTCGGATCCGCGCTGGAAGGATGTCAGCAGTCGCCATTTCCTGCTTCATTGCGCAGGCCTGATGATTGAGCAGGGATACCTGCTGGCCAATGCCGATATCACGGTGATCTGCGAGCGACCAAAGGTCGCTGCGCATGCCGCAACGATGTGCGCCAACCTGGCTGCCGACCTCGGTTGTCTTGTCAGCGAGATCAACATCAAGGCCACCACGACCGAACAGCTCGGATTTGCCGGACGCGGGGAAGGTATCGCTTCCATGGCGGTCGTCCTTCTCGTGCGCCGCAGCCGACCTGTTTCCGAGCTTCCGGAATCCCCCGAGCTGCGCACGCTGGTCGCGCGCCTCGACCTGGATACCGCCGGGTGAGTGAGCTTCCGTTTGCCTACGGGGGGCCGCCCCTGAGCGGACGCATGCGCGCGACCGCAGCGGATTTCGAAGTCGATGAAGTGCTGGGGTTTGCCGCGGACGGGTTCGGCGAGCACGCGATGCTGCGGATCGAGAAGCGCGATGCCAACACCGAATGGGTGGCGCAGCGCCTCGCCGAAGTAGCCGGCGTCGCGCCGATGTCGGTGGGATATTCGGGACTCAAGGATCGTCATGCGCTGACCCGCCAGACCTACACCGTGCACCTGCCCGGCAAGAGCGGTCCGGACTGGATGTCGGTCGACATCGAAGGAGTCCGGATCCTCGAAGTCGCGCGCCACTCGCGAAAGCTCAAGCGTGGCGTGCATCGCAGCAACCGGTTCCTGATCTGCCTTCACGATGTTGTCGGCTCGAAACAGGAGGCCGAAGTGCGCATGCGAGAGATCTCGGCACAGGGCACGCCGAACTATTTCGGCGCGCAACGTTTCGGGCGCGATGGCGACAACCTGCGCAGCGCACAGGCCTTGTTCTCGGGCGCGCGCATGAGTCGCAGTCAGCGCGGGTTCGCCCTTTCTGCCGCGCGCTCGCATCTTTTCAATGAAGTGCTCGCGCGCCGGGTTGCGGCTGGATCGTGGAACACCGCGCTGGAAGGCGAGGTATTCATGCTGGCAGGGACTCATTCGATCTTCGGTCCGCAGGCGCTTGATGCTGGGTTGCTCGATCGACTGGAGTGCGGAGACATCGATCCGACGGGTCCGCTGTGGGGGAGAGGCGTGCTGCGCAGCGGCAGCGAGGTGGCCGCGATCGAGCGCGAGGTCGCTGCAGCGGAGTCGGTCTACTCTGCGGGCCTTGCCGCAACCGATTTGAGCCACGAGCGGCGCTCCCTGCGCCTGGCAGTAAGCGATCTGGCCCACCACTGGGCGGACGACGGGTCCCTGGCGGTGGGATTCA
This sequence comes from Pseudomonadota bacterium, assembly GCA_029561145.1. Lineage (GTDB taxonomy): Bacteria > Pseudomonadota > Gammaproteobacteria > Xanthomonadales > Rhodanobacteraceae > Dokdonella. The sequence continues at coordinate 108,968 of JAKQJM010000128.1, read as the reverse complement.
GTCTTCCCTCTGGAAGCTTTGCCACCGCGGTCATCCGCGAGCTCTGTGCAACATGATGTCCGACGTCATGCCGGCACCGGCCTTTCATCGCAAACTCTTGCGGGTCAGCCTATAGTTTCCGTGACCCGGCGAAAAATGCCGGTTCGAGAGGACTTCCGGAGAATGTCATGAAACGAATCATGTTTTGTGCGGCGGCAGTGCTTATGGTTCTGCCGGGTTGCGCCAGCAATGGCAATAGTCGCTATGCAGCCGAAAAGAAGTTCGTGGTTGACCAGGACTATGTCGATGCGGTCAACGAGGCAAGTCGGCGGAACGGAGTAAGGGTGACCTGGGTGAATCCTCCGACCCGGCGCGCGCCGATCGATGGTGATACCAGCAACTGATCAGTGATCGGCAAGCAGGACGAGGACCGCTCCGGTTCCGCCCTGCGCAGGCAGTGCCGACGCGAATGCCAGGACGTCGTTGCGACGACGCAGGAGTTGTTCGGTCATGCGTTTGACCACGGGTCCACGCGCGGCCGAACGCAAGCCCTTGCCATGGACGATGCGCACGCAAAACTCGCGGTGGCGGATGGCTTCATCGAGGAATGTGGAAACCGCCGTTCGTGCAACCGATACGCTCATTTGATGCAGGTCGATCTCGGCGCGGATGCTGTACTGGCCGCGGCGTAGCCGCTTGAGAACGCTGTCTCGCTGTCCCGGTTTCAGATAGTGGATCTCGTCGCCGACCTCGATCGTGCCTGGATCGAAATCGCCGACCAGCAGTTCGTCCATGACAGCCGCCTCGTCGCATTCGAACTGATGCGGACGCGGTTCGGGTTTCGATCCGGTCGGAAGCGGGTCGGCTGCCCCGGAAAATTCGCGCACCTTGCCGATCGCCGCGCGGAACAGTTCGCGGTCGTCATTCGTGACATTGCCGGGTCGCGAAGCGGTCCGTTTTCGAGTTCGCGATCCTGACACGCGCGCTCCTCTCTTCACAGCCGCAGTGGCTGGCGCAATTCATCCGACCATTGCACGCCCACAGGCGCCTGGCAAGGCCGCTCGATCGAGCTGGCCCGTGCTCGCCGAGGTGCCGGTAACCCCATTGCCGGAGCGCATGCGTTCAGCCCGATCGGCGAATCCGGTATGCTTCGCCATCATCCGTTCCGGCTTGCCGTCGCGCTGTGCTCCTTGCGCATTCGTGGTGCGGCGAGGCTTGCATTCAGGGGTCGTCACATGCGCGTTCTGGTCAGCAATGACGATGGGGTCGACGCCCCCGGCATCCTCGTGCTCGCCAGGCATCTCTCGGTTATCGGTGATGTCGTTGTCGTGGCGCCTGACCGCGATCGTTCCGGCGCCAGCAACTCGTTGACCCTGGATCAGCCGATCCGGGCAAAACGCCTTGAGGATGGTCGCTACCGTGTGAGCGGAACGCCGACCGATTGCGTGTACCTGGCGCTTTCCGGCTTGCTTGAAGTCGTGCCTGATATCGTTGTCTCCGGAATCAACAGCGCAGCCAATCTCGGCGATGACGTGATCTATTCGGGCACGGTGTCGGCTGCCATGGAGGGACGGTTTCTCGGACTTCCGGCCATCGCCGTTTCCCTGGTCACGCGCGACCACAAGGGCGTCCACTACGACTCTGCGGCACGTGCCGTGACCCTGCTGATGCGCAAGTTGCTGGTCGATCCGCTGCCCGCCGACACGATCCTGAACGTCAATGTGCCCGATCTTCCCTGGCAGGATATCCGCGGATTGTCGGTGGCGCGTCTGGGTCGCCGGCACCGTGCGTCGTCCGGCTGCATCGAACAGATCGATCCTCGCGGGCGCGCGATGTACTGGATCGGCCCGCCGGGTGAGGCGGAAGACGAAGGGCCCGGCACCGATTTTCATGCGGTGCGCGAAGGTTTTGTCTCGATCACGCCCATCCATGTCGATCTGACCCGCTACCAGGCATTGGAAAAGGTCAGCGGCTGGGTCAGCTCGCTCAGCATGGAAGACAGCGCGGCATGATGCGAACAATGAATCCCGAATGGACGGCCTGCATCGCATGAGTCGGTTCGCCCACAAGGTTCCGGAAGCGCGCGGCCTCGGCATGACCTCGCAACGCGCTCGGGATCGCCTGATCGAGCGTCTGGTCGGCGAAGGAATCCGCGATCGGCGCGTGCTCGACGTGCTGCGCCAGTTGCCGCGGCATCTGTTCATCGACGAGGCCCTGGCCACGCGTGCATACGAAGACACCGCATTGCCGATCGGCCAGGGACAAACCATTTCACAGCCTTATGTCGTCGCACGCATGACCGAGTTGTTGCTCGACCAGGTCGTGCCTCGACGCGTGCTCGAGGTCGGCACGGGTTCCGGCTACCAATGCGCGGTTCTGGCATCGCTGGTCGATCAGGTCTACACGGTCGAGCGGATCGACGAACTGCTGCGCAATGCGCGTCGCCGATTCCGCAAGCTCGGCCTGTCGAATATCCGTTCGCGCCATGACGACGGTCGCCTGGGCTGGCCGGATGAGGCACCGTTCGACGCGATCATGGTCACGGCCGCCGGATCCGATCTCGAAGAGGCGCTACTGGCGCAGCTCGCGCCGGGCGGCGTGCTGGTCGCACCGGTCGGGCCGCCCGGCAAACAGGATCTGCTGCGGGTCCGTGCCAACGCCGATGGCGGATGGCAGCGCGAGATCGTCGCCGCGGTGAGTTTCGTCCCGCTGCTTGGCGGTGTCGCTTGAACCTGGTTTGTGCGACGAGGGCGTGGCCCGGATGAAGTTGTTCAAACCACTGTATGAGGTTGCACTGAAGTGGGCGGTCCATCCGCGCGCCTTGCCCTTGCTGGCAGGATTGAGCTTCATTGAGGCGATCATCTTCCCCGTGATGCCGGAGGTCATGCTCGGACCGATGGTGCTGGCCCAGCCGGCGCGCTGGTTGCGCTTCGCAACGACCAGCCTGGTCTTTTCCGTGATCGGCGCCGTGGTCGGCTATGCGCTGGGGCACTTCGCCTTTGAGGCGGTCCGTCCGGTGCTTGCCTCGCTGGGCTGGCTGGATCGCATCGATGTCCAGGTGGCCGAGTTGCGCGAGATCGCCGCGCACAGTCCGTGGTCGGCGTTCTGGCTGCTCGTCGTGGCCGGGTTCCTGCCGATACCGCTCAAGATCTTTACCTGGGCCTCAGGCATTGTCGGTGTGCCACTGCTACCCTTCGTCGCGAGCATGATCGTTGGGCGCGGAAAGAGGGTCTACCTGCTTGCCGGCCTGATCCGCCTGGCTGGCCCGCGCGCCGAAGCCGCCTTGCATCGATCGATCGAGTGGATCGGCTGGGCGTTGGTTGGACTCGTTCTCGTTGCGATCATCTACGTGAAGTTCATTAGATAAGTGATTGAAATAAAGATAAATTCCAGGCATGTCAGGTGGATTTCCATGGCCGTGCTGCTGGTTCTGGCCGGATGCGCTTCGACCCCGCCGGCCCCAGTCGAGGATCGCAGTACGGGCGGTCGCCGTCACGCGCAGGATTCGACACGGTTGTCCGAGGTGCGCTTGCCGTCCGGCAGCTATCGCGTGCAACGCGGCGACACGCTGTACAGCATCGCGTTCCGCAACGGACTCGACTATCGCGAACTCGCCCAGACCAATCGCATCGGTCCTCCGTACACGATCTATGTCGGCCAGATCCTCCGGCTCGATCGGGCCGGCGCGGCCTCGGCGGCGCCGGGCAGGGAAACTGTTCGCCAGCGGCCCGCGCCTGCGCCGACTGCCACCGCACCGTCGAGACCCGTGGTATCGGCAGCACCCGCAGCGGCATCAACGCAACCCGCACGGCCGCCACCGTCCACGCCGCCCGAAAAACCGGCCACTGGTGCAGTAGCGGGAGCCTCGGAATCGGCCTCGAGCGCGGGTGTCAGTTGGCGCTGGCCGGCCGATGGCGCGCAGGTGAGCGGGTACGTGGCGGGCGATCAGACTCAGCAGGGGATCAACATCACCGGGAAAGCCGGTGATCCGGTGCGCGCGGCGGCTGATGGTGAAGTCGTCTACAGCGGCAATGGATTGATCGGCTACGGCGAACTGATCATCGTCAAGCACAACGCTTCGCTGCTTTCTGCGTACGGCCACAACAGGCGCCGCCTCGTCCAGGAAGGTGACAAGGTCAAGGCAGGTCAGCAGATTGCCGAAATGGGTTCGTCGAGCGCGAGCCGCGACATGTTGCATTTCGAGATCCGCCGCAACGGGAAACCGATGGATCCCCTGATCTTGCTGCCGCGGCGTTGAGCGGCCTGTGCCGTTTGTCCGTGTTCCCTTGCATGGGCCCGCGGAATAAGCTCGCATCATGATGGCCGTGCCCGAGTCCCCGTCCAGCGTCGAACCCGAAGTCGAAGAAGTCCTCGAACTGCTTGATGCCATCGAGCCTGCCGACGAGGAAGTGCGCAGTTCCACCGGTGCCTACCTGAACGAGATCGGCCTGATCCCGCTGCTCTGCGCCGAGGAGGAATGGGCGCTGGCCGAGCGTGTCCAGGCCAATGATGGCGAAGCCAGGCGCAGCCTGATCGAAGCCAATCTGCGCCTGGTCGTGACCGTGGCGCGCGGTTACGTCGGACGCGGCGTACCGCTGATGGACCTGATCGAGGAAGGCAATATCGGACTGATCCGTGCCGTGGAGAAGTTCGAACCTGAAAGGCGCCTGCGCTTTTCGACCTATGCGATGTGGTGGATCCGCCACGGGATCCAGCATGCCTTGTCGCACCAGGGCAGGACCGTGCGGATTCCGGTGCACGTGTTGCGCGAGCTGGCCCAGGTGCTTCGCGCCAATCGCGAGATGACGGCTCAGCTTGGCCGGGCTCCCTCACTCGACGAACTCGCGCAGGCGGTTGGCAAGCGTCCGCAGGATGTCGCCGAACTGTTCCGGGTCAGCGAGCACATCAGTTCGCTCGACGCGCCGATGTCCGATGGTGACGATCGCCCGATGATCGAGCAACTGGTCGACGAGGACGAGTCGGCGACGTCGTCCCGATCCGAGCAGACCGGCGGTGGGCAACTGCACGACTGGATGGGTGCGCTCAATCCGCGCCAGCGCCTCGTTGTCGAACGCCGCTTCGGACTGAATGGTGAGCCAGTCCACTCGTTGGCCGAGATCGCCGCCGATCTCGGTGTATCGCGCGAACGCGTACGGCAGATCCAGGAGGAAGCGCTCAAGCGCCTGCGCAAGATCTCCAAGCAATCCCCATCAGATTGACGTCGATGGCTCCAGCAGGAACGCCGCTACCACGCGGCGCCCTTCGGCCGCAAGCAGGTTGTAGGTGCGCGCTGCCGCAGAATTGTCCATCACCTCGACGCCCACGCCGTTGCGCAGCAGGGGCAGCAGGAGTTGCTGCGCAGGGAAGTGCTGGCGCACGCCGGTGCCGAGAATGACGACTTCGGGTTCCAGTTCAACCAGGCTGCGCATCGCGGCTTCATCGATGTCGTTTGCGCGGGTCGGCGGCCAGTTCTCGACGAGCCGATCGGGCGCGACGATCACACTCGAGCGGAGTTCGCGATCAGCGACCAGGACGCAGTCCGCTCGAACGGCACGAATGAAGAAGTAGCCTTCGGCGCGGTCATGGGTCAGTTGCATCGGTTCCCCGGTCAGCTTGGCAACGGCAGCTTCGGTTCCTTGTCGTTTCGCTTCCACAAGGTTGCGGTGTGCCCGATCAACTGGACGAGTTCGGACGTCGAACCCTGGATCAGTGCTTCGATCTGGGCTGCGCGTTCCTCACGATCGCCACCGGACAGGCGGACCTTGACCAGCTCATGGTGATTGAGCGCCAAGCCCAGTTCGGCAACAAGACTGGGGGTCACGCCCTTTTGACCGAGCATGACGACAGGGCTCAACGAATGCGCGAGACCGCGCAGATAGCGCTTCTGGAACGAGGTGAGAGGCATGAACGGAGTCCGAATGCGGATGGGGGCCGGCAAGCTGGCACGGCTTTCAGGGTATTATGCGGGCAATTTCATGGTTGACCAACGCGCAAGGCGCGTAGCGAATACGACGTGGCGCGAAGCAAATCCAGTTCCCGCTGGCTCCAGGAGCATTTCAGCGACCCGTACGTGAAGCGGGCCCAGGTCGAAGGCTGGCGGTCGCGCGCCGTGTTCAAGCTCGATGAGCTGATCGGGCGGGACAAGTTGCTGAAGCCGGGCATGTGCGTGGTCGACCTCGGTGCATCTCCGGGCGGCTGGTCGCAGATGGTTCGCGAACGCCTCGGCGATTCCGGGCGCATCATCGCCCTCGATATCCTGCCCATGCAGGGCATCAGCGGCGTCGATTTCATCCTCGGCGATTTTCGCGATGAATCCGCATTGGGCCAGCTGGTGGGGGTATTGGCCGGTGCCGAGGTCGATCTTGTACTTTCCGACATGGCCCCCAACATGAGCGGTGTCGGTGCGGTCGATCAGGATCGCTCGATGGCCCTCGCGGAACTGGCTGCGGAATTCGCCGCGTCCCACCTGAGAAAAGGCGGGGCATTCCTGACCAAGCTGTTCCAGGGTCAGGGATTCGACGAGTACATTCGACGCTTGCGCAGCGACTATGCGCAGGTCAGCATCCGCAAACCCAAGGCATCACGGGCGCGCAGCAACGAGGTTTACGCGCTGGCGACCGGTCGACAGAACTGACCGGCCACCGACGCAACAGGAATCCGGGAAACTGATGAACGATATGGCAAAGACTCTGCTGCTCTGGGTGGTTATCGCCGTCGTGCTGCTGACGGTGTTCCAGAGTTTCAATCCGCACACGGCATCGACCAAGGATGTTCCGTACTCCGAATTCATGCAGGCAGTGCGCGACAATCGAGTCGATGAAGTCCTCGTGCACAACGACGGGCGTACGGTCGAGGCCAAGCTCCAGGACGGTTCCAGCGTGCGCACGACAGCGCTGCTGACCGAGCAATCGATCGCCGAGATCGAAAAGGGCGTGCAGAAGGTCAAGGTCGAGGCGACTGATCCACCGATGCCGCTGATCCTGCGTCTCCTGTTCGACTGGCTCCCACTCATCGTCATCTTCGGCCTGATCTTCTATTTCATGCGCCAGATGCAGTCCGGCGGCGGTGGCCGCGGCGCGATGTCGTTCGGTCGCTCGCGTGCCAAGCTGCAGGGCGAGGACCAGGTCAAGATCACCTTCGCTGACGTCGCCGGCTGCGACGAAGCGAAGGAAGAGGTATCCGAACTCGTCGAATTCCTGCGCGATCCTTCCAAGTTCACCAAGCTTGGCGGCAAGATCCCGCGTGGCGTGTTGATGGTCGGCTCGCCCGGTACCGGCAAGACGCTTCTGGCCAAGGCCATTGCGGGCGAAGCCAAGGTTCCGTTCTTCTCGATTTCAGGCTCCGATTTCGTCGAGATGTTCGTCGGTGTCGGTGCTGCCCGTGTGCGCGACATGTTCGAGCAAGCCAAGAAGCAGGCGCCGTGCATCATCTTCATTGACGAGATCGACGCGGTTGGCCGTCATCGCGGCGCCGGACTTGGCGGCGGGCATGACGAGCGCGAGCAGACCTTGAACCAGCTTCTCGTCGAGATGGACGGTTTCGAGGGCAGCGAAGGCGTCATCGTCATTGCCGCGACCAACCGTCCCGACGTGCTCGATCCGGCGTTGCTGCGCCCGGGTCGTTTCGACCGCCAGGTCGTCGTGCCCTTGCCCGACCTCAAGGGGCGCGAGCAGATCCTCAAGGTGCACATGCGCAAGGTGCCGCTGTCGGCCGACGTCGAACCGCTGACGATCGCACGTGGCACGCCCGGATTCTCGGGTGCCGATCTCGCCAACCTGGTCAACGAGGCCGCCCTGTTTGCCGCGCGCGGCAACTCGCGCGAAGTCAGCATGCAGGATTTCGAACGCGCCAAGGACAAGATCATGATGGGCGCCGAGCGGCGCTCGATGATCATGAGCGATGACGAGAAGAAACTGACTGCGTACCACGAGGCTGGCCACGCCATCATCGGCCGACTCGTGCCTGATCATGACCCGGTCTACAAGGTCACGATCATCCCGCGCGGACGCGCGCTCGGCGTGACCATGTACCTGCCCGAGAACGACCGTTACAGCTACAACAAGGAAAACCTGATCAGCCGGCTGTGCTCGCTGTATGGTGGCCGCGTTGCCGAGGAGTTGATCTTCGGCGCCGACAAGGTCACCACGGGCGCTTCGAACGACATCGAGCGCGCAACGAAAATGGCGCGCAACATGGTCACCAAGTGGGGACTTTCGGACAAGCTCGGTCCAATCGCCTACGGCGAGGAAGAGGATGAGGTGTTCCTTGGCCGCTCCGTGACCCAGCACAAGAACGTGTCGGACGAAACGGCGCGCCGCATCGATGAGGAAGTTCGCGAGATTCTGGATCGCGCCTATGCGCGCAGCACCGAGTTGCTCGGAGAGAACCTCGACAAGCTGCATGTGATGGCGGATGCACTGCTGCAATACGAGACCATCGATGCGCAGCAGATCGAGGAAATCATGAGTGGACGCGAAGTCAGTCCTCCGAAGGACTGGACGAAGGATTCAGGCGCAGGCCCAGGTCCGGAATCCGGCGGTGCCAAGCCGCGCGGCGAGAATCCGATTGGTGGACCGGCTGTGCAGTCGCGCAGTCAACCGGCTGCCTGACCAGCGTGTTTGGAGTTCGCAGGAAAGGCCGCCTCAGGGCGGCCTTTTTCGTCCAGTGGGCCAAGGAGAGATGAACATGTTTTCGCAGGTGCTCGATTGCCGTGGTCGGGAGCTCGTGCTCGATCGACCCCGCATAGCCGGAATCGTCAATGTGACCACCGACTCATTCTCGGATGGTGGCCGTTTCCTTGATCCGGATGCGGCGGTCGCGCATGCGTTGCAACTGGTCGAGGAGGGCGCGGATCTGCTCGACATCGGCGCCGAATCGACGCGCCCTGGGGCATCTTCGGTGCCGGCCGCCGTGCAGATTGAACGGATCGTGCCCGTGATCGAAGCGCTGGCAACGCGCACGAGCATTCCGATTTCGGTGGATACCTCCGAGCCCGGGGTCATGCGCGCCGCCCTGATGGCCGGTGCCGGCATGATCAATGATGCTCGGGCGTTGCGTGTCGAGGGCGCACTCGAAGCGGTCGCCGAATCGTCGGCCGTGGTCTGCCTGATGCACATGCAGGGCGAGCCGCGCGCCATGCAGGATGCGCCGTACTACGACGACGTGGTCGGTGAAGTCCATCGCTTCCTTTCCGATCGCGTGCTTGCCTGCCAGTTTGCCGGTATCGACAAGAAGCGGATTGTCGTCGATCCGGGTTTCGGCTTCGGCAAGACGCTCGAGCACAATCTCCTGTTGCTTGCCCAGCTTGAGCGCTTTGCCGAAATCGCGCCTGTCATGGCAGGGCTTTCACGCAAGTCGATGATCGCTGGCCTGACCGGCCAGACTGGTGTTGATCGTCGCATCCACGGTTCCGTCGCGGCCGCGCTGATCGCGGCGCAGCGTGGTGCCGCAGTCGTGCGCGTGCATGATGTCGCTGCAACCCGGGACGCGCTTCGCGTATGGCAAGGCGTCGCCGCGTTGCCCGCGCACGCGAGGAAGGCAAGACCTGCATCGAATCCCGGGCCATGGGACGACGACTGAGCGATCGGGGATCGGGAGCGGGGTTGTCGCGAGGGCAATTCGCGAATCGGAACCTCGTTTTCTGACTCCTGCCCTCGACCAGCGACATTCGTTGCCGGCGCCGTTTTCGCGCAGACATTCGCTTGATGCGTACCGCTGCGCACCCGCTCGATTACCGGGATGCCGACCCCGCCTGCAACGGAAAGTCGCGCCCATGGAAGGATCGCGTGCGGGCTGGCAGATTTCCACAACGACTCCGCGGTGAGCGAAGCAAGGTGCATTGACGCTGCCTGCTTTGGCCATTACCATTCCGCGCCTTTCCGGTTGTCGATGCCGAATCGGGCTTGCCCGAGGTTTCGAAGTCGGCGGGGTATAGCGCAGTCTGGTAGCGCGCCTGCTTTGGGAGCAGGATGTCGGGGGTTCGAATCCCTCTACCCCGACCATTCCGATTCCCGATGTGCCGTCAGTTTCGCCGCGTATTTCGATCACCCGCTGTGGTCTGGAAGTTTTGCTGCGACAATGCGTCCGACGATGCGCCCGTAGCTCAACCGGATAGAGCATCGGCCTTCTAAGCCGACGGTTGCAGGTTCGATTCCTGTCGGGCGTGCCACAATGGCGAAGATGTTGTCCGGTTTTCCCCGGTCGGTTGCGATGCTCCGGACGACGGAAAACGGAGCAGGTCGGTAACGGTGGGCCGACACGGTCATCGGTTCGTGTTTGTGTCGTTGAGTCAATGGTGGGCGTAGCTCAGTTGGTTAGAGTCCCGGATTGTGATTCCGGATGTCGGGGGTTCGAGTCCCCTCGCTCACCCCAAATCTTAGGGTTCGCGGGTTTTCCAGCGGATCGTGCTTTGCTAGACTTGTTTGTCTGTTCGGGTCGTTAGCTCAGTTGGTAGAGCAGTTGACTCTTAATCAATAGGTCGAAGGTTCGAATCCTTCACGACCCACCAAACAGACCCGGGTTTCCCGCACGAACTGCGCTCCGCGCTTTCCTGGATTGACCTGATCCGCGGGTCGTCGACCCCTCCAGATCCAGGCATTGCGAATGTGGCGGAATTGGTAGACGCGCTGGATTTAGGTTCCAGTGGGGCAACCCGTGAGAGTTCGAGTCTCTCCCTTCGCACCAGGTCTGACAGTCCGCAGCGTCGGGCGGTTTGTCGTCGCGCGATCCTGGCTTGGCCGGATTGCGGGCGGAGCTGGGCGGCGAGGGTCGGCCATCGATCCGGGCCATGTGGGCCGAAAACGCGAGGCCGCATCCGGGCGCCAGCGGCGAACCGATCCCGCGGTTTCGCGAGGATCGATGGGCCGGGCCGGTGCGGCTGAGGGCTGGCGCATTTCAGGCTTCCACCCTGCGAATTCACCCTTCAATGCATTATGATTGCCGGCTAGCCACGCTCGACACACAGTCGGGCATTGTTGTTTCAAGGAGCATCCATGCAAGTTTCGGTTGAGAACGTCGGCAATCTAGGACGCAAGCTGACGGTGCGCATTCCCGCCGCGCGCCTGGAGGATACGGTCCGCAATCGCGTCCAGGAAATGGGTCGCAGTGCCAGACTCAAGGGTTTTCGTCCAGGCAAGGTGCCGACCCAGGTCATCGAGCAGCGCTTCGGCGCGCGGATCCGTGGCGAGGCGCTTTCCGAGCTGATCGGCTCGACCTTCCAGGAAGCGGTCAGCACGGAAAAACTGCGGCCTGCAATGCAGCCCGCGATCTCGACCAGTGGCCGCCCCGAGAATGGCCAGATCGAATACACCGCGACGTTCGAGGTCATGCCGGAAATCGGCCCCGTCGATGTCAGCGGGCTCGAAATCGTGCGACAGACGGCAAGCGTCGAGGATGCCGATATCGACGCGATGATCGAAACCCTGCGCGTGCAGCGTCGCAGCTGGAATCCGGTCGATCGAGCGGCGCGCAAGGACGACATGGTGCTGTTCGAGTTCTCCGCGCAGGCGGCGAATTTCCGCTATCCGGAGACCGGAACCGATCGCGTCGGCACGATCGTCGGTTCCGATGCGTTGTTCAAGGACCTGGAAGATCAACTGGTCGGTCACGTCGTCGACGACGCTTTCGACAAGGATCTCGATTTCCCTGCCGATTTCCGTATCGAGGGCCTCGCCGGCAAATCGGCCAAGGCCAGTTTCAAGATCGTGCGTGTTCAGGAGGCCAAGCGGCCGGAACTCGATGACGCATTTCTTGCGACTTTCGGTGTGAGTGAAGGTGGGCTGGCGAGATTCCGCGAGGATGTCCGTGCCAACCTCGAGCGCGAGCTGACAGCGGCGCTTTCCTCGCGGCTGAAGGCCTCGGCGGTCGAAAAATTGATCGATGCCCATGCCGCTCTCGAACTGCCGCAGGGCCTGGTCGAGGGCGAGGCGAAGGAACTGGCGCGCCAGTCCGCAGGTGATCGCAAGATTGCGGTCGCGCACGAACCGTTCCTCGCGTCGGCACGCCGCCGCGTCGCAGGCGGCATGTTGCTGGCCGAAATCGCCCGGCAGAACGAGATCCGCATCGACTCGCGTCGCGTGTCCGAGGCGCTCAGTGCGATTGCTTCGACCTACGAGGAACCACAACAGGTCGTTGAACTTTACTCAAGGGATCCCCAATTGATGAACGGTCTGCAAAGCCGCGTCCTCGAGGATCAGGTCGTCGACTGGATTGCGCAGCATGCAAAGCTCAGCGAGCAGAAGCTGAGCTTCAGTGAAGTGATGCGCCCGGGCGCCTGAGCACCCGGAATACCGGAGATCCAACATGTCGAGCCATTCCAAGATCCAGGGTCTCAACCTTGTTCCGATGGTCGTCGAGCAGACGTCGCGCGGAGAGCGCGCCTATGACATCTACTCGCGCCTGCTCAAGGAGCGCGTGATCTTTCTTGTCGGACCGATCGACGACTATGTGGCCAATGTCGTTGTTGCCCAGTTGTTGTTCCTCGAGTCGGAGAATCCGGACAAGGACATCAACCTCTACATCAACAGTCCCGGTGGCGTGGTTACCGCCGGTCTTGCGATCTACGACACGATGCGGTTCCTCAAGCCCGACATCAGCACGATGGTCATTGGCCAGGCGGCGAGCATGGGCTCGTTCCTGCTTGCAGCCGGCGCCAAGGGCAAGCGCTATGCCTTGCCGAATTCGCGCGTGATGATCCACCAGCCTTCGGGCGGTGCGCAGGGTCAGGCCACCGACATCGAAATCCAGGCCAAGGAGATCCTCTATCTGCGTCGCCGCCTGAACGAGGAACTGGCCGCAAATACCGGGCAGCCCCTTGAACGGATCGAGCGGGACGTCGAGCGCGACCTGTTCTTCAATGCCAGGGACGCCCAGAGCTACGGATTGATCGACGCGGTCCTCGAGCGACGTCCGAACGAGACGATTCATCCCGTTTGAATCGACCCCCAGCGCTGAGCCAGGCAACGCATCCCGAAACCCGAACGGTCTGTCCGGACATCGCGGAATGCTGTGCTATGCTCGGTCCGCACCATGTAAAACCACCCGAGGCGTGGCATGACTGAAGAGCGACAAGGCCGATCGGGCGACGGCGGAAAGATTCTCTATTGCTCTTTCTGCGGCAAGAGCCAGCATGAGGTCCGCAAGCTGATTGCGGGCCCGTCGGTGTTCATCTGCGATGAATGCGTCGAGCTGTGCAACGACATCATTCGCGAGGAACTGGAGGAGAAGGCAGCTTCGGCGCGCAGTCACCTGCCCAAGCCGAAGGAAATCCTTGATGTGCTGGATCAGTACGTCATCGGTCAGTCGCGCGCGAAAAAGGTCCTCGCAGTCGCTGTCTACAACCACTACAAGCGCCTCGAATCGAGAAATCGAAACGACGAGGTCGAGCTGGCCAAGTCGAACATCCTGCTGGTCGGTCCGACCGGCTCGGGCAAGACCCTGCTCGCCGAGACATTGGCGCGCCTGCTCAATGTGCCGTTCACGATCGCCGATGCAACGACGCTGACCGAGGCAGGTTATGTCGGGGAAGATGTCGAGAACATCATCCAGAAGCTGCTGCAGAAGTGCGACTACGACGTCGAGAAGGCGCAGAGCGGGATTGTCTACATCGACGAAATCGACAAGATTTCGCGCAAGAGCGAGAACCCGTCGATCACCCGCGACGTGTCCGGCGAAGGCGTGCAGCAGGCACTGCTCAAGCTGATCGAAGGCACGATCGCCTCGGTGCCGCCGCAGGGCGGACGCAAGCATCCGCAGCAGGAATTCCTGCAGGTGGACACGAAGAACGTGTTGTTCATCGTCGGTGGTGCGTTTGCCGGCCTCGAAAAGATCATCCAGCAACGCTCCGAGACCACGGGCATAGGTTTCAGCGCCGAGATCCGCAGCACCGGAACCAGGGCCGACACGGGCAAGCTGCTCGGGCAGGTCCAACCTGGCGATTTGATCAAGTTTGGCCTGATCCCCGAGTTTGTCGGGCGCCTGCCGGTGGTCGCGACGCTCGAAGAGCTTGATGACGAGGCGCTGGTCAAGATCCTCACCGAGCCCAAGAACGCGATCACCAAGCAGTTCCGGCGCCTCTTCGACATGGAAGGGGTCGAGCTCGAGTTTCGTCCCGACGCATTGACCGCGGTCGCGAAGAAGGCCTTGAGCAGGAAGACCGGCGCGCGTGGGCTTCGCACGATTCTCGAACAGGTCCTGCTCGACACGATGTTTGACCTCCCCTCGCTCGAGCACGTGAGCAAGGTCGTCGTCGACGAAGCCGTGATCAACGGTCAGGCCGAACCCTATCTGATCTATCAGGGAAACATGCAGGCACGTGCAGCATCGGCCGAGTAGCGCTTGCCCGGACTTTCCCTTGTTTTGCGGTCCTGAGCCCGCACTTGACCAGACGGCAGCGTGCATTCACGCTGCCGTTTGACATTTGATTGCCGACTGAAGCGCAGGACCCTTTCGAGATGGACAAGCCCAGCAAGACCCAATCCGCCGTGGTCGACGACGTGATCGAATTGCCGATCCTGCCATTGCGTGATGTCGTGGTCTATCCGCACATGGTCATCCCGCTTTTCGTCGGGCGCGAGAAATCGGTCAGTGCGCTCGATGCGGCAATGGAGGCCGACAAGCAGATCCTGCTCGTCGCCCAGCGCAGTCCGGACGTCGATGAGCCGGGCGCGGAGGATCTCTATTCGATCGGTACGATCGCCACCGTGCTGCAACTGCTCAAGCTGCCCGATGGGACGATCAAGGTGCTGGTCGAAGGCACCGCGCGTGCCGAGATCGTCGGATATTCGGAGCGCAATTCGCTGCTGACCGGCCGCACGCGCGCGCTTGATTCGAGCTATACGCGCAACGAGCGCGAGGTCGAGGTCATCTCGCGATCGCTGGTGTCGCTGTTCGAGCAACTGGTCAAGTTGTCGCGCAAGATTCCGCCCGAGCTCATGGCGACGCTGGCCGGACTCGACGATCCGTCGCGCCTGGCCGACACGATTGCTGCGCATCTTTCGGTGCGACTGGCGGACAAGCAGCAGGTGCTCGAGACTCCTGACGTCGCCGACCGCCTTGAGCGTCTGATCGCGCTCGTCGATGGCGAGATCGACGTGCAGCAGATCGAAAAGCGCATCCGCGGGCGGGTCAAGTCGCAGATGGAGAAAAGCCAGCGCGAGTACTACCTCAACGAGCAGATGAAGGCGATCCAGAAGGAACTCGGAGACTCCGAGGATGCGCCGAACGAGCTCGAGGAACTGTCGCGCAAGATCGAATCCGCGGGAATGCCGAAGGCAACGCTGGCCAAGGCGCGTGCCGAGCTCGGAAAGCTCAAGCAGATGTCACCGATGTCGGCGGAAGCGACCGTCGTGCGCAACTACATCGACTGGATGGTCGGTGCGCCGTGGAAGAAGCGCACCAAGGTGCGCAAGGATCTGCGCATGGCCCAGGACGTGCTCGATGCGGATCACTTCGGCCTTGAAAAGGTCAAGGATCGAATCCTTGAATACCTTGCCGTGCAGCAGCGCGTGCGCACGATGAAGGGTCCTATCCTGTGCCTGGTCGGACCCCCCGGCGTTGGCAAGACCTCGCTCGGCCAGTCGATCGCGAAGGCGACCAACCGCAAATTCGTGCGCATGTCGCTCGGCGGCGTGCGTGACGAAGCCGAAATCCGGGGGCATCGCCGGACCTATATCGGTTCGATGCCGGGCCGGATCATCCAGAACATGTCGAAGGCGGGCACGCGCAATCCCCTGTTCGTGCTCGACGAGATCGACAAGATGTCGATGGATTTCCGCGGCGACCCGGCGTCGGCCCTGCTCGAAGTGCTCGATCCTGAGCAGAACAACGCGTTCAGCGACCACTACCTTGAGGTCGATTTCGACCTCAGCGAAGTCATGTGGATCGCGACGGCCAATTCATTGAACATTCCCGGCCCGCTGCTGGATCGCATGGAGGTCATCCGCATTCCGGGCTACACGGAGGACGAGAAGGTCAATATCGCCCAGCGCTACCTGGTGCCGAAGCAGCTCAAGGCGAATGGTCTGAAAACCAGCGAGTTGAGCATCGCCGAGAGCGCGATTCGCGATGTGATCCGCTACTACACGCGCGAGTCGGGCGTGCGCAGCCTCGAACGCGAGATCTCGAAGATCTGCCGCAAGGTCGTCAAGGAACTGAGTCTTGCCGCGCCAGCGAAGGGGAAGGGCGCAAAGACGAAATCGTCGTCCAAGACCACGGCGGCAAGGAAGTCTCCCGCGAACAAGCGCAGCGAGGCTGTCGTCACGGATGCCAACCTCGATCACTACCTTGGCGTGCAGAAGTTCAACTTCGGCCGTGCCGAACTCCAGAACGAGGTCGGGTTGGTGACGGGCCTGGCGTGGACCGAAGTCGGTGGCGATCTGCTCAGCATCGAGGCGACCACGGTGCCTGGCAAGGGCAAGCTCCAGCATACCGGCCAACTCGGCGACGTCATGCAGGAGTCCATTCAAGCCGCGCTGAGCGTCGTCAGGGCCAGGGTGGATCGACTCGGCGTCGATCCCGAGTTCCACCAGAAACTCGATGTGCACATCCATGTGCCAGAGGGCGCGACTCCGAAGGATGGACCCAGCGCCGGCGTCGCCATGTGCACCGCCCTGGTTTCGGCCCTCACTCGAATTCCGGTTCGCTCGGACGTGGCGATGACCGGCGAGATCACCTTGCGCGGTCGCGTGCTGGCGATTGGCGGACTCAAGGAGAAGCTGCTTGCAGCGCATCGTGGCGGTGTCGGCACGGTGATTATTCCCGAGGAAAACCGCAAGGATCTCGCGGACATACCGGCCAACGTTACCGAATCGCTGCAGATTCGTCCGGTCAAATGGATCGATGAAGTGCTCGATATCGCGCTCGAGCATCCGCTGACTCCGGGCAATCGCAGCGAAGCTCCTGCCGCCGCGGCAATTGAAGGCACGCGCAAGGAGCGTGATGCCGAGTCGCCGGTTCGACCGCACTAGTCGGGTTTAGTACCGGTCCCGCTGATGCATTGATTGACAGTTCCGGCATTGACGCTGGATACGTTTTTTGATCTCCGCGAAATGTCTGTCGAAGTGCTGGAAGTCGCGCCAATCCTTGTGTTGCGCGGTATCTGGGGCGCTGGTATAAAGGTCTCGCCACGAACGCCGACGACCTTGAAGTCGGCACGTTCGCGGGGGAACAAGCGTCACGCCGGAGGCAAGCCCACCTCGCTCGTACAGCGTGACTTGTTCAATCCAATCAAATCCGGGTCGCTGCTTGAAAGGGAGTTGATAATGAATAAAGGTGAATTTGTTGGCGCCGTCGCCGATGCTGCCGATATGACCAAGGCAGACGCAGAACGCGCGGTGGAAGCGGTGTTCAAGGTAGTCAAGAAAGCATTGAAATCCGGTGACAGCATCTCGCTGGTCGGCTTCGGTACGTTCAGTGTGCGCAAGCGTGCCGCTCGCACGGGCCGCAACCCGCGCACGGGTGACACGATCAAGATCAAGGCGTCCAAGGTCCCGGCATTCAAGGCCGGAAAGGGCCTCAAGGATGCGATCAACTGACGCTGTGGGTGCTTAGCTCAGCGGTAGAGCGTCTCCCTTACACGGAGAGGGTCGGGGGTTCGAAACCCTCAGCACCCACCACCCCGCGTTATGGGCGGCCAGTCGGTTACAATGCCGACCTGTCACGCCGGCGGTAGCGGCCGGGACCTGGTCCAAGCCGCCACCTCCCAAGCAGGGCGCCCGAGTGGCGCCCTTGCTTTTTTTCGCGCGAGTCCGCTTCCGGTCGCCGCGCTCCACTGTCGACGGCCAGGCCTGCTTGCCGCCGGCTGCAAACTTTCTATCGAGGCAGCTGCATGCTCCAGGCACTACGCGCAAAAACTTCCGGACTAGTCGCCAAGATCATTCTTGGCGCGATCGTCATTGCATTTTCGTTCTTCGGCATCGAATCGTACTTCGTTGCCCAGACCAACGATTACGTGGCGAAGGTGGGTGACAAGGAAATTTCCCAGCAGGAGTTCCGCTCGCGCTTCGACGATTTCCGCCAGCAGCAGTTGCAGGCAGCGAATGGTGCGATCGATGCGCGTTTCTTCGAGCAGCCGGCGATCAAGCGCCGGATTCTCGACCAGATGATCGACGAGCAGGTGCTCCTGCAGGCGAACGAGTCGCTCGGTGTTGCGATCCCGGCGGAACGGCTGCGCAACGAGATCATGAAGGTTCCCGCATTCCAGCGCGACGGCGTCTTTGATGCCGAGCTGTATCGCGCGCGGCTCACTTCCGCCGGCAAGACGCCGGTCGGCTACTCCGAGGAAGTGGCCAGGGAGCTGGCAAAACGCGAGCTTCCGGTCGAGATCGCCTCCAGTGCATTCGTCACCGAATACGATGTGAACAACTACCTGCGCCTGAACGGGCAGCAGCGCGACTTCAGGCACGTGGCATTGGCGAAGCCCAAGGCATCTGATGCAGATGTCGGCGATGCGGAGATCAGCGCGTATTACACGGCGCATCAGCAGGACTTCATGAATCCCGAGCAGGTAGCGCTCGAGTACGTCGAAATGGACGCGCAGAAGCTCGATGTGCAACTGGTGCCGGACGAAACCACGCTGAAGGACCGGTACGAGAAGGAGAAGGAGCGCTACGTCACATCCGAGCAACGCCTCGCGTCGCACATCCTGGTCAAGGTTCCGGGAAGCGGGACGCCCGACGACCAGAAGAAGGCGCTTGAGAAGGCCGGTGCGATTGCCGCGGAGGCACGCGCAGGCAAGAGCTTTGCGGAACTGGCGAAGGCCTCCTCTGACGATCTCGGCTCCAAGGCGCTGGGTGGCGATCTTGGATGGCTCGACAAGGACATGACCGATCCCGCTTTCGAAGGAGCGCTGTATTCGCTTGAGAAAGGCAAGATTTCGGATCCCGTGCTTTCCGCCGAGGGCTACCACGTCATCGAGGTTCGCGATATCCGTGCCGGCAAGACGCGCACGTTCGAGGAAGTGCGGCCCGAATTGGCCAAGGAGTACAGCGAGTCGGAACGTGAGCGGGTATTCAACGAGAAGTCCGGTCGCCTGATCGACATGAGCTACGAGGATTCAACCTCGCTCGAACCTGCCGCGAAAGCACTCGGCTTGACGATCGAGAAGACGCCGCTGTTTTCACGTCAGGGCGGCACCGGGTTTGCATCCAATCCCGCGGTACTGAGCGCGGCGTTCTCGGATCAGGTTCTGGCACAGGGCAACAATTCCGAAAAGATCGAGCTGGGGCCGAATCATCTTGCCATCGTGCGCGTTGCCGAGCACAAGGCGGCGACGCCGAAACTGCTTGAGGAAGTTCGAGCCGATATCAGGCAGCGCATCGTTGATGAGCGTGCCAGCAAAGCAGCGAAGGAGCAGGCTGACACGCTGTTTGCCCGACTCGGAAAGGGCGAGTCACTCAAGGCATTGGCGGATGAACTCAAGCTCGTCGTGAAGGAAGAGCAGGGCATTGGTCGCAATGCGGTGAATGTCGACAATGCGCTGGTCAGTGCGGCGTTCGCCTTGCCGCGACCGACCGAATCCACGCCCCAGTACCAACTGGTCAGCATGCCCGGCGAGGAATTCTCCCTGCTTCAGCTCGTCGCTGTTGCCGACGCCGATCCAACGGCTGCTGCCGCACCGACGCGCGACGCGGCAAGGACCACCTTGCAGCAGGCGGTCGCGAATGCTTCAGCCAGTGACTACGTGTCGTCCCTCAGGGCAGCTATCGATATCAAGGTCGCCGAGGATCGCATGTAAGCAGAAAAGGCCGCTTCGCGGCCTTTTCTTTTTCCGGAACCGATGGCCCGGGTTGACTCAGATTCCGGTCATGCCGACCGTGCTGTATCCGCAATCCACGTACATGATCTCGCCGGTCACTCCGGAAGCCAGGTCGGAGCAGAGGAATGCGCCCGCATTGCCGACCTCCTCGGGTGTCACGTTACGGCGCAATGGCGAATTGTGCTCCACATGCTCGAGCATCTTGCGCAGATTGCCGACTCCGGATGCCGCGAGGGTCTTGATCGGCCCGGCCGAGATTGCATTGACGCGCGTGCCTTCCGGCCCGAGGTTGTAGGCGAGATAGCGGACGTTCGCTTCGAGGCTGGCCTTGGCCAGGCCCATGACGTTGTAGTTCGCCAGCGCGCGTTCGGCGCCAAGATAGGACAAGGTCAGGATCGCCCCATTGCGCCCGGTCATCATCGGTCGGGCGGCCTTTGCCAGCGCGGCCAGGCTGTAGCTCGAAATGTCGTGGGCGATCGCGAAACCTTCGCGGGTGAGGTTGTCGAGGAACTGGCCCTGCAGGGTTTCGCGTGGTGCGAAACCGACGGAATGGACGAGGATATCGAATCCGTCCCAGTGGCTCCCCAGGTCGGCAAAGACCTTTTCGATCTGGGCATCGTCTGCGACGTCGAGCGGCAGGACGATATTCGAGCCGAATTCGCTGGCGGCGTCTTCGACGCGACTCCTGAGTTTTTCACCCTGATAGGTGAATGCCAGTTGTGCGCCCTCGCGGTGCATTGCGTGGGCAATTCCCCAGGCGATCGAGCGCGTACTGGCAATGCCGATGATGAGGGCGCGTTTGCCTTGCAGAAATCCCATGTGTCCTCCATTGCCTGCCGATGAACGGGCCCTGCGCAGCGCCGAGCCGCGCGAAGTGTAACCCGAGTCATCGATGCGTACTTCTCCAACGAATCAATACCCGGGCGCACGGACGTGCAGGCGCATTCCGGTACGCAGGGTCGAATCCTTTCGCAGCGTGTTCCATTGCATCAGCTCGGCAACCCGAACCCCATAACGCCTGGCGATTGCCGACAAGGTGTCGCCAGACCGGATTTCATGGGTCTTGACGTCGGGTCCCGCGCATGAAACCGGATCGCAGCCCGGCACCAGCAGAATCCGGCCTGCATCCACTTCGCTGTCATCGCTGGCTCCGTTCGCAACGGCGAGTGCCTCGACGGGAATTTCATGCAAGCCGGCGAGCGCCTGCAGCGTTGTATCGGCATCGATGCGGAGCACCTTCCAGTGCATCCGCTTTTTTTCCGGAATCCTGCTTATGGCTGAAACGAATTTTTCGATCGCTCGTTTGGGCAGGATCAGTTTCGGCGGTGCAGCAGCGGAAAAACTGCCAGCCAGCGATGCCGCGTTGTAGCGTCGAAGATCATCGATCGCCACATTTGCCAGGCGTGCAGCCAGATTGAAATCGACGGGCGCATCGAGGTTGATTGCTTCAAGCGTATCCTCGGGAGCAACTGGCGGGAGGCGGACCTTGAATCGATCCGGGTCCTTGACGATGCAGGAAAGCGCCAGCACGCGCTCGAGAAATTGGTGGGTCACAGGATTCACTTGCAGCTTTGCCAGCGATGCGGGCGTCAGTGCGGTGGTCGGGCGGCCGCGCAGTGCACGCTTGATCCGGTATTCACCCGCGTTGTACGCCATGCTCGCGAGTCGCCAATCCGCGAACTCGCGATCAAGGCGCTCGATGAGATCGAGCGCTGCGCGCGTGGATTCGAAGGGATCGAGGCGGCCATCGTAGGTCGCCGAGACATGGACGCCGTGGCCGCGTGCCGTCGGCGCCATCAGTTGCCACATGCCGGCGGGGCCGCCCGCCTTGCCCGGGAGCTGTTGGTAACGGCTCTCGACATAGGGCAGTAGCGCAATCTCTCCGGGAAGTCCGCGCCGCTCGATCTCGTCCACGACGATCTGCAGGAATGGCATCGCCTGTTGCCAAGCCAACGAAAATCGATCCGGCGCAGCGGTCAGGTGCTGGGCCTGCTTCAGTACCGTGTCGCTGTCGTTGCAGCCCGAAAGCACGAAGCGCTGGCGCAGGCGCTCCCATGTCGATACCGCTGTCGGGGGCGAGACGGGAACGTCCATCTCGGGCACCGCAGACTGAGCCGGTTCCGGTGATTCGATCACTTCGGCTGGCACCGGCCTGCCCGGCGCACGTGGCTGTGGTCCGCTGCACGCAGCGAGCACCAGCGCGACGCAGGTGGCGATGGACGCCCTGCGTCCCGGTGGGAGAAAGCGGGCGCTCATGCCCGGAACTGGTCCTTCATGCTGCGCAATGCGGCAAAGCACGTGTAGCGATCCGCGTCATGCGGAACCCGCGACGCAAGTGCGCGGCGGATCTGAGGAGCATCGATGCGCAGGAACGGGTTGCAGGCGATCTCGTCGGCGAGCAGGGCCGGCACGGTTGGTCGACTCGCCGCGCGCAAGGCCCGGGCCTCCACCGCGCGCGCCGCCAGTGCCGGATTGTCCGGATCAAGATGGAGTGCGAATGCGCAATTGGCTTCGGTGTATTCATGCCCGCAACAAACCTGCGTGCCCGCAGGAAGCGCAGCGAGGCGATCAAGCGAATCCAGCATCTGCCTTGGCGTGCCTTCGAACAGGCGCCCGCAGCCGACACTGAACAGGGTGTCTCCGCTGAACAGCAAATCGTGACCGTGATAGGCGACGTGACTCAAGGTATGTCCGGGAACTGCGATGACCCCGAAACTGCAATCCATCGCGGGGATGCGAACCACATCGCCTTCGCCGATCCTCTGCGTTGCATGCGCGATGCGCGCATCATGCGGGGCAAACACCTCGATCTGCGCATCTCTGCACAACTGCTCGACACCGCCAACATGGTCCGGGTGATGATGGGTGAGCAGGACTGCGCGCAATCGCAGTTGTTCGCGCTCGAGCGCTGCAAGCACGGGCGGGGCTTCGCCGGGATCGACGACGAACGCGTTGGAACATTCGTCTGCAAGCAACCAGATGTAGTTGTCCTGCAGCGCGGGTAGGGGCAGCAATCGAAAACGATTCATGACCCGGACTATAGCCGGGCCCGGGTACGCAAAGGCAAGGGTGGCTGCGTTAGACTCGCCGCTGCCATCGGCGCCCCGATTCGGGGGCTCGTGCCGGAGATCCCATTCAGTGCAGTTCGTTGCCGACAATCTTTTCGCACTTCCCGAAACGCAGAAACTGCTGGCCGACGAATGGTCGGTGGTCCGCCAGCGTGCCGCGCGGGTCGCCGCAGGTCCTGCGCTTTCGCTCAGTCCGTTGCGAAGGGTCGACGAGGCGCTGCTTCCCACGCATTCCCGCATGGTTTGTCTGGATCTCGACGATGCCGGCTGGAGCGGGGATGTTCGTTGTGCGTTGTCATCTCTGCCCATCGAAAGCGAAAGCATCCAGCTGGTCGTCGTCAGGCACATTTTCGAGTTCCTCGACCCTGCGTGCGGAGTCGAGGCGGAGCTCGCGCGTGTCCTGGCGCCTGGAGGGCTCCTGCTTGTATTCGGATTGAATCCGTTGAGTCCGTGGCGGCTCTGGTGCTCGCGGCATGCCAGGTCTGGCATGCGCAGGCCACGTGCGCGCAGTGCGTCGCAGGTGAGGCGATTGCTTGCCAGCGAGAACCTCGATCTGGCGGTCGACGAGTTCGTGGGTGGCGCATGGCCATCGAAACCGGGAACATTGCACGTCGATTCCGGCGCTGGGCACGGTGCCCGCTGGCACGGGGCCTGGCTGCTCTCCGCGCGCAAGCAGCGAGTCGCGGGGCGCCTCGTGCGATTGCCCGGGAACCGACAGCGCAGCGTGATTCAGCCGGGATTCGTGCAGGCGCCAAGCCGGCGAGCGGGACAATGAGTGACGTCGAGTTGTTCACGGATGGGGCATGCCTCGGCAACCCCGGCCCGGGCGGTTGGGCCGCCTTGCTGCGCAGCGCCGGAAACGAGCGTGAACTGCATGGCGGTGAACGCCTGACAACCAACAATCGCATGGAACTGCTCGCCGTCATATCCGGGCTCGAAGCCTTGCGCAAGGCCTGCACGGTCGACGTGACGACCGACTCGCAGTATGTGATGCGCGGCGTCACGGAGTGGATGCCGCGCTGGATCGCCAAGGGCTGGCGCACGGCAGCGGGCGAACCGGTCAAGAATCGTGACCTGTGGGAACGCATGAATTCAGCCTTGTTGCCACACAGCGTGCGCTGGCATTGGGTACGCGGTCACGACGGACATGCGGAGAACGAACGCGTCGATGTGATTGCGCGCAAGGCTGCTGAAGCGGCACGTGACAGTCAGCTGGAGGTGCCGTGAGACAAGTCGTGCTGGATACGGAAACCACGGGTCTCGATGTCAGGAAGGGCCATCGCGTGATCGAGATCGGATGCGTCGAACTGCTTGAGCGCCGATTGAGCGGGCGTACCTTTCATGCCTACCTGAACCCCGATCGGGCGATCGACGAGGGTGCCCGCGCCGTTCACGGGATCGACGACACTTTCCTCGTCGACAAGCCGCGCTTTGGCGATATCGTTGGCGAGTTTCTCGCCTTTGTCGCCGGAGCGGAGATCATCGCGCACAACGCCAGTTTCGACGTCGGCTTCCTTGATGCGGAAATTGCACTGACCCGGAACGGGCACGGATCGTTGCGCGAGCAATCCGCCATCCTCGACACGCTGCAACTGGCGAGGGAGAAATATCCTGGCCAGCAGAACAGCCTCAATGCCTTGTGCAAGCGTCTCGGCATCGACAATCGCCACCGTGAATTGCATGGCGCACTGATCGATGCCCATCTGTTGGCCGACGTCTATCTGGCGATGACCGCAGGGCAGGGCGATCTTGGCCTGGCCGTCGAAATCGAGGAGCACGCGAATGTCCGTGCGGCGAGCAGCGTTGCGCTGGCCGGAATCGCGCTGCGTGTCCAGCGGGCGAGTCCCGCCGAGTTGGAAGCGCATCTGGGGCGGATCGAGTCGATCGATCGGAAAAGCGGTGGTCGCTGCGTCTGGAAGCGCTAGGGCAACGTCGACCCGTCGCTTGGCGGGGGTTTGGATTCGTCGACGGCCGCGGCGGCTACTTCCTGGCGAACGCTTTTTGAGCGAAGTCGCTCAACTCGCGCTTGTTTTGCCGCAGCCGCTCGATTTCGGCGCCCGTCAGCCGTTCGGGAATCGATGAGCGTGTCGGCTTCTCCAGCTCCGGCTGTGGCGGGGTTGCCGTTGATGCGCGCTCGGACTTCATCGCCGCAGCTCCTTTCGGGACAGTCCAACCGGGCGGGCGCGCCGTGCAAGCTTGCGTCGAATGGCTCGTGGGGGGAGTGAGATCGGGGCATCATGTGGTGCATAATCGCGCCGGGGAAGATTGCCCGATCGTGAGTCCGTCCGGATAGCTGCGGGGAGAGGGTTATGAAGCGTTGCGGAACTGTCTTGTTCATCGTGCTGCTGGCTTTGTGCGCTCCGTTGGCGAGTGCCGGAACATCGGCAGTGAGTGCCATCGAATCCCACAAGCACCTTGGCGTGGCCAGCTGCAGCAACAGCGTGTGTCATGGTGCCTCGCAGCCATTCCGCGATTCGAACGTCCTGCAGAACGAATTTGCCGTGTGGCAGGAGTTCGACCCGCACGCCAAGGCCTGGCAGACGCTCGGCAGCGCCGCGTCGAAGGAAATCGGCCGCAAGCTCGGCATCGGTGATCCGGCTTCGGCGAAGATCTGCCTTGATTGCCACGCCGATTCGATCGCGGTCGAGAATCGCGGCGAACGCTTCCAGCTTTCCGATGGCGTCGGTTGCGAGTCCTGCCACGGCGGTTCGGAAATGTGGCTCAACGCCCACGCCGACCGCAGCGTGACACATGCGGACAATCTCAAGAACGGGATGTATCCGACCGATCAACCGGTCGAGCGCGCACGGCTGTGCCTGTCCTGCCACATGGGCACCAGCGACCGGATGATCACGCATCGCATCATGGGTGCGGGACATCCACGCCTGTCTTTCGAACTCGACACATTCACCTGGCTGCATCCGCACTACAAGATCGGTGAAGCGTGGACCAAGCGCAAGGGCGAATGGAACGGCGTTCGCGACTGGGCTGTCGGACAGGGCGTCGCCACTGAGAACCTGCTCGACCTGATCACCGATGAAAAGGCCGGTTGGAAGGGGATCTTCCCGGAACTCGTCCTGTTCGATTGTCATGCCTGCCACAAGCTCATGTCGGGCAGGCAATGGGGGCCACGCCAGGGCACCGGTCTCGGGCCGGGCGTCGTGCGCCTGAATGATTCGAACATGCTCATGTTCCGCCATGTCCTCGCGCCGGTCGACAAGGCTGCCGCTGCCCGCATACTCGAACAGACGCGAGCCCTGCACCGGGCAACGACCGAGAGCCGCGAAGCCACGTTCGCCGCGGCGCGTCGCCTGCGCTCGAGCGTCGAAGGCATGTTGCCGACGGTTGCCGCGTTCAACTACGGAGCGGACAGCCTCGACGCGATCCTTGCCAGCATCGAGGCCGATGCGGAGCGCGGCGAGTATCGGGACTATGCATCGGCCGAGCAGGTTGCCATGGCTGCCCAGTCGGTGGTCGTGGCCTTCGAGAACGATGGCAAGATCGATGGCGAAAAAGCGACCGTGTTGCGCGCCCGCCTCGATGCCCTGTACGCCACGATCAAGAATGAAGATTCGTGGTCGGTGAAGAATTTCAGGACGGCCCTGGCGGCCTTGCGCGCAGCGGCGCCCTGAAAGCAGAAGCGCCGTCAATGACGGCGCTTTTTTCGCTGCTTCGTATTGTTGCCGGCTTCAGCGATTGCGGACGAGGATAACCGTCACGTTGTCCGAGCCGCCGCCATCAAGCGCGGCAAGGATCAGTTGATCGACGCACTCCTGCGCTGACAGTTCGCCACGCGCCAGCAGGGCGGCGATCTCGGCATCGCCGACTTCCTCGGTGAGGCCGTCGCTGCATAGCAGGATCTGCATGCCGGGGCCGAATTCACCACGCACGAGTTCGACCCGCAGCGATTGTGGATCGGTCACGCCAAGCGCCTGGGTAACGACGTTCCGATGCGGATGGTTGCGCGCCTGCTCGGTGGTGATCGCACCCTGATCGATCAGTTCCTGCACATAGGAATGATCCTGGGAAATCTGCTTGAGGGTGCCGTTCCACAGGTAGATCCGGCTGTCGCCGACCCAGGCGATCTCGTATTCGTTCTCGCCGACCAGCCGCATCGTCGCTATCGTCGTGCCCATCGGCAACGCTTCGCTGCGCCGGTTGGAATGGCGGATGATTTCCTCGTCCGCCAGCTGCACGGCACGCACCAGCGGCGTCCCCTTGTTGATCTCGGCGATCAGGGTGTCGCGGGCGATCGCGCTGGCAACTTCGCCATGCTCATGCCCGCCCATGCCGTCGGCGACGAGCCAGACGCCGATGTCGGAATCTGCATAGTAGGTGTCTTCATTGTGCTCGCGACGCAAGCCTACGTGCGAGCTGTGGCCGAATTCGATCATGCGCGGTCGACAAGCCTGTTCTGGAGGTCCCGATAGGATATCGCCCGGGCAGCCAGCCCCTGTGGAGACCGCCCCGCAATACGGCATGATGCCGTGCCCTTCATGCCGCGCGCAAGCGTGTTGCGGGGTTCCAGGGAGTTTGGTGCCGAAGGCGAGAATCGAACTCGCACTCTGTCGCCAGAACCGGATTTTGAGTCCGGCGCGTCTACCAGTTCCGCCACTTCGGCGCGGGGCGCGGAGTATACGCCAGAACAAGGTGCCGTTTTCAAGCCCCCGGCGGCGCAGAGATCGGTTTTCAATGCGTGCGGTCCAGTGACAACTGGCGCTGGTCGCGCTCATACCAGTTGTCGCTGAGCGGACGAAACACCGCGCAGGATGTCATCGCGCCGCGATAGATGTGCAGTGATACGGCAACAGCGTCGTCGCTGGGATTGCGGATCGTGTGGTATTCGTGAGGCGGAATCAGGGATCCGGCTGAACCTGGACCCGCGAGCATCGTGCCGCGGGATTCGAATCGATAGCGTCCCTCGTCGCGTTCGACCAGTTCGTAGGGGGTCACTTCGATCTCGCCGTGCCAGACGCCTTCAACGCACCACATGCCGCAATGGTCGTGGATCGCAGTTCCCTGGCCAGGCCCCCAGGTCATCGCGATGACGCTGTAGCCCAGTTCCTCGCTGCTGTAGATCTCGCGTCGCGCATAGTGGTCGCTGGCTGCCTCGTAGACGCAGTCGGGCAAGCTGACATCGCGCTCCTTCATGAGTCGACAAAGGGTCTGGCGCAGTGCATCGGTGATCGCCGTCGTGCAATCGTTGCGCACGGCTGCATCAAGTGCATCGACGAGTCGACGGGAGCCTGGAAAATCGACGGCGAGCATGATCGGGAGTCCTCCGCAATTCGGGTCGCAAGCACGTCGGGACCCAGTGTTTTCCGGCGCACACGCGTGAGCGGATTCTACAGTGACGCAAGAAACGGTGCGATTGCCCCGCCGAAGCCGGCAATGTCGACGAGGAATGCATCGTGGCCCTGCGGGCTGTCCAGGGCGACGAAGTCGACGTCGGCGCCGCCTCCGCGCAGACCTTCGGCCAGTTCTTCCTGCTGTGACAATGGAAACAGGATATCGGTGCTGACCCCGATCACCAGCGCGCGCTGCAAATGGATCCGGGCAAGACCTGCCGCCGCGCTGCCATTGCCGTACTCCGCCATGTCGAACCAGTCGCTCGCGCGCGAGAGGTACAGGTAACTGTTTGGATCGAAGCTGCGCACGAATCGGCGCGCGTGGCCGGCGAGATAGGATTCAACCTGGAATTCGGCTCCGAACGGTTCATCCTCGCGCTGCTCGGAATCGAGACGGATCCGCGCAAAGCGGCCGACCCACTCCATGGCCGATCGGTAGGTGATGACGCCGAGCTTGCGTGCGATGCTCATGCCGGTGTCGGGATAGTGCGTATCGTCGTAGCGGCCGTGATTCCAGTTCGGATCGAGCCGGATCGCCTCGCGCTGCAGCGAGCGGATCGCGATCGCAAACGGTTGCGCCTGCGCGGCGGTGGAAATGCTGATGTGGGCGCGGGCGCTCGCCGGATGCAGGCTCAGGTAGGCAAGGGCGGTCATTCCACCCATCGAATTTCCGATCAGACAAGCCAACTGTCCGATGCCGAGACCGTGCACGAGTTCGGCTGCCGCGTTGGCGGCATCCTCCAGGCTCAGTTCGGGAAAATCGAGTCGATAGGTGTTGCCGGTTTCGGGATTGGTCGAAGCCGGACCACTCGATCCCTTGCAACTGCCCAGCGTGTTCACGCAGATCACGAACCAGCGATCAGTGTCGATCGGCTTGCCGGGACCCAGCATGTCCTCCCACCAGCCCGATTCGGGATCGTCTGCGCAGGATGCAGCGTGGGCGCTCGGTGACAAGCCGGTCAGGATCATGATCGCGTTGTCTCGCGACGCCGAAAGTTGCCCCCAGGTCTCATACGCGACTCTTGCCCCGTGCAGTTCGCCGCCGCGCTTCATCGCGAACGGCGTGGCAAGTTCGAAATAGCGTCGTGCATCGGTCATCGGTTCGGGCCGGATTGGCGAAGTTCAGCGTGCTGCGGGATGTTCGACGGTCACGGCACGACGCTGTTGATGACAAGGTCGATCGGCTCCGTGCGGTTGACATCGATGCCGCTGGCAAGCACCTGCAGGTCACCGGCCTGCGCAGTCGCGTTGCCACTTTTCGAGATTCGCGCACCGATGACGAGCTTAGGAAACATCGACAGTTTCATCGAAGGCAGCATGCCCATCGAATCGTCGAGCAGCACCGTCTGCGGCAATCCGCCGGCCGGCAGTCGCTGGATCGCCAGCGGCATCGGCGGGCCATTTTCAGCTCGGGCGAACACGAACAGGACCGCATCCGGGCTGAGCTGGCCCTTCAACGCCGGATCGAGGCTGACCTGCACCGTCAATCTTGGCCCGTCTGCGCTTGCCGGCGGCGTTGTCGTCGCCGCAGCGGCGGCGGGGCTGGGAGAGGCCGCCGATGGCGCCGGAGCAGCGCTCGTGATCGCCACTGTCCCGCCCAGAGCCTGCGCTTCGGCAATCTGCGCGCGCACGCTGCGGGCAATGTCGCTGTCGGCTGGAAGCGCCGGCAGCAGGCGATTCCATGCCGTGATCGCAGCGTCGTAGTCCGCCGCCTGGTAATCGCTGATGCCGATCAACCACAACGCGCGCTGATGGTCTGGATCGGCCTTGAGCACGCCTTCGATCAACTGGCGCGCCTCGCCGCTGATGCGCCGACCTTCATTCGCCAGGGCCAATGCCTGTGCGTACTCGACGGTCAGATCATGGTTGTCCGGCATCAAGTCGTAGGCCCGTTTCAGGGCGTCGCGCGATTCGCCGAACTTGCCCATCGACTGGTAGGCGCGACCGAGCAAGGCCCAGCCTTCTGCGTTTTTCGGATCCGATTGCAGTTTGGCAACGAGTCCTGCAATTGCCTGGTCCATGTCCACGCCATGCTCGTCTGCAGACGGTGCGGTGGTCGCTGTGCGAAGCGCAGGATCGAGCGCGGCGGGTTCGCCGTTGAGTCGATAGAGGACGATGGCGCCGACCGGCAGCAGCAGCGCGACAGCGAATGCGGCGCACATCGCGAGGCGACGCGCGCTCGTTGTCGACGGCGTCCCGGCCATGGGTTGCATGCCTGCGCGCTTGGTGCGGTATTCGACCTCGTCGATGACACCGGCGGCAAGAGCATCGTCCAATGCCTTCAGGCGTTTCGGATCGGCGCCCGCCGTGATGTCCGGAATCGCCCGTTGGCGCAGCAGCGGGCGCAAAGGCAAAGCCAGGGCGATGGCGAGCATGGCTGCTGCCACAATCACGAATACGGTCATTACCAGTCATCCTCGGAACTGACAGCAGAAGGCGGGTTGCGCGGCACCGCTGCGCGTCGGCGCACAATGCGGAATACGACAGCGGAGCCGATCACGAGGATCAGCAAGGGGCCGAACCAGAGCAGGAAGGTACTGCCGCGGAGTGGCGGGTTGTACAGGACGAAATCGCTGTAGCGCGCGGTCAGGTAGGTCTTGATCTCGGCATCCGCCTTGCCCTGGCGCATCTGTTCGAACACTTCCTGACGCAGATCCTTGGCCAGGTCGGCGCTCGAGTCGGCGAGGCTTTCGTTCTGGCAGACCAGGCAGCGCAACTGACGCGCAAGGTTCTGGAACCGCTGCTCCTCGGCGCGGTCCTTGAACGGCAGGGCATCGATTGCGCAGGCAATCGCAGGCGTCAGCAAGGCCAGCACAAGCAACAGTGCTCGCAGGAACGACGATCGCGTGCCGTGCATCATTGCACCTCTCCTTTCATCGCGGCGAGTCGCGGCTTCAGCTCGAAAGCGATGACTTCCGGCGTGATCGCACCGATGCGCTTGTAGCGAATGATGCCCTTGCCGTCGACAAGGAAGCTCTCGGGCGCGCCATAAACGCCGAAATCGATCGCGATGCGCCCTTCGCGATCGGCGATCACGACCGAATACGGATCACCGAACTGCTCGAGCCAGCGCTTCGCATCGTCGGGTTCGTCCTTGTAGTTGAAGCCGATGATCGGGATGCCCAGGGCTTCCCTCTCGGCCATCAGCACCGGGTGTTCGTCGCGACAGGCGAAACACCAGCTGGCGAAGACATTGAGCAGGTAGGGTTTGCCATTCAGGTCCTTGCTGCCGAAGCGGCTGTCGGGGTCACCGAGCCGGGGCAGGTCGAATGTCGGCGCCGGCTTTCCGATCAACGGTGACGGCACCTCGTTCATCGAATTGTTGCGCATGTAGGAAATGCCGAAGCCGAGCAGGGCAGCGACCAGCGCGAATCCGGCCAGCGGAACAAAGCGCGTATTCATGCCTGCGCCTCTGCGCCGATTGCAGGTTGAGGCACTGGGGATTTTTCCGGAGCCGGGTTTGCACTGACTCCAAATGCGCGAAAACGGCGATCGGCCGCGGCGACAAAGCCGCCGAGCATCATCAGCAAGGCACCGAGCCAGATCCAGCGCACAAACGGCTTCAGGTAGACGCGTACCGACCAGGCACCGCTGTCTCCGAGCGGCTCGCCGAGCGCAACATACAGATCGCGCGTGAAGCCGGGATCAATGTCCGATTCGGTCTGGATCTGCGAAGTCTTCGTGTACTGGCGTTTCTGCGGATGCATGACAGCGACCACGGCGTCGTTTTTCGTCACCGTGATCGTGCCTTGGTCGGCCTTGAAGTTCGGCCCTTCAACATGTTCGACGCCGTCGAAGCGGAACGTGTAGGCGCCGAGCGTTGCGGTTTCATCCTTGCCGAGGCGAACATCCTTTTCGATGCTCGTTCCTTCGGTCACGAGTACGCCGCAGAGAAACACGGCGAAACCGAAATGGGCCAGGATCATGCCGAGCATTTCCGGCGTGTAGCGGCGACCCGCCGGGGCATTGCGCCAGCGCATCAGTGCATACGAGACGATGCCAAGTCCGACCCAGATCGCGGCGGCAATGCCGGCCACGCCTTTCCACGGCATCGAGTCGGCGATCAGCCATGCGGCGACGCCGGCGATGACGGCGCCAATCAGGGCCGGTCGCAGCATGCGTAGCGCTGCGGCAAAGTTTCCCTGCCGCCATTTGAGGAGCGGTCCGAATGGTATCAGGAGGACCACCGGTGCCATCAGGAGCAAGAACATGACACCGAAATACGGTGGGCCGACCGAGATGCGACCGAGATCGAAGGCTTCGGCAAACAACGGGTAGAGAACGCCGACAAGGACCATCGCTGCGGCGGAAGTGAACAACAGGTTGTTGATCAACAGCATGGTTTCGCGCGAAGCACCAGCGAATGGCTCGCCACCGGCAACCCTCGGTGCGCGCAATGCGAAGATCAGCAGCGACCCACCGACCGTAATTGTGAGGAAGGCAAGGATGAACAAGCCGCGCGCGGGATCGCTGGCGAACGAATGCACCGAGGTCACCACGCCGGAACGCACAAGAAAGGTGCCGAGCAGCGAAAGCGAAAATGCAAAGATGGCCAGCAGCAGGGTCCAGATGCCGAAGCTGCCACGCTTCTCGGTGACCGCCTGGGAATGAATCAGGGCGGTGCCGACCAGCCACGGCATGAACGAAGCATTCTCCACCGGATCCCAGAACCACCAGCCGCCCCAGCCGAGCTCGTAATAGGCCCACCAGCTGCCGAGCGCGATGCCGAGGGTGAGGACGCCCCAGGCCGCATTCGTCCAGGGTCGCGACCAGCGCACCCATTGCTGGTCGAGCTTGCTGCCGAGCAGAGCAGCGATAGCAAAGGCGAAAACCACTGAAAATCCGACAAAGCCCATGTAGAGCATCGGCGGGTGCATGATCATGCCGATGTCCTGCAGCACCGGATTGAGATCGTTTCCATCGGCCAAGGCTGGCAAATGTCGGACGAAGGGGTTCGACGCAACGACGGCGAACAACAGGAATCCGACGCTGACAAAGCCCAGAACGCCCAGTACGCGTGACATGAAATCTTCCGGTAGCCGCCGACTCAGCACGGCAACGGCGATCGTCCAGATATTCAGGATGAGGATCCACAGCAGCAGTGAGCCCTCATGGGCACCCCAAACCGCCGAGAGGCGGTAGTACCAAGGCAACACCAGATTCGAGTTCTGTGCGACATAGGCGACCGAGAAATCCTGGCTGAGAAAAGCCCAGGTCAGCGTGCCGAACGCGAAGGCCACAAACACGAACTGGCCGGCCGCTGCTGGCCTGGCCACGGCCATCAATGCACGGTTGCCGGTGTGCGCTCCGAGGATCGGCAGCACGAACTGAACCAGGCTCAGCATCAGCGCGAGGATGAGGGCGAATTGACCGAGTTCGGGGAGCATGGCGTGGCCTGGTGACAGTGGTGAAGACAACCGATCCTGCGAATGACGCTGCCTTGGGGCGCGTCAGGGCGATGGAACGTCCGCGCTGACGGGCACATCGTGTTTGCGATGCGCGTTCTGCATCGCCTCGGCGACATCGCGCGGCACGTAGTTTTCGTCATGCTTGGCC
Organism: Pseudomonadota bacterium; assembly: GCA_029561145.1. Lineage (GTDB taxonomy): Bacteria > Pseudomonadota > Gammaproteobacteria > Xanthomonadales > Rhodanobacteraceae > Dokdonella. The sequence continues at coordinate 75,264 of JAKQJM010000128.1, read as the reverse complement.
AGCACTTCGCTGGCGACGAACTTGCCGCCTTGCATCGAACCCGTCGCGATCACCGATTGTTTCTCGCGGAACAGGTCCGGCAGGATGCCTTCGTATTCGACGCGCATGTCGTCATCGCCATCGGTGACGACGAAGGCGACAGTCAATGACTCGCCGCGCTCGATCGAATTTTCCTTGACCATGCCCCCGATGCGGAAACGCGAGTCCGCAGGGGCCTTGCCGGCGATGATCTCGCTTGGCGTGAACAGGTAGGTCATGTTTTCCTGCAGGGCCAAGACGCTCAGCGTCGTCGCGACCGTGACGGCGAGCAGGATCAGCCCGACCAGGATGAAGCGTCGCTTTCGTGTCGGGGTCATGCAGATTTCTCCTGGCGCTTCCGTTGACGTTTGAGACGACCACCGAGATCGGTGATGACGCGCTGGCGGCGCAGGCGCGGGGCCAGGAAGTCGATCAGCAAGGCCACGACGAAAATCGCATACGAAGACCACACGTAGGCGCCATAGCCACCCATCGCGAGGAAGTCAGTCATGCGCGGCTCCCGGCCCGAGCACTGCTGACCGCGCCCAATCCTTGCCGGATTCGAGTTCGAGCAGGCTCACGCGGGCACGTGCGAAGACGCTGGCGAAGAACCAGACGTGCGTCGCCAGGGCGAGCAGCAGCAGTGGCCAGAGCATGCTCGAATCGATACGCGAGGGCCCCAGCAAGCGCACCGTCGAGCCTTGATGCAGGGTGTTCCACCAGGTGACCGAGAAATGCACGATCGGCACATTGACGATGCCTACCAGGGCGAGGAACGCTGCCGCGCGCGCCGCCTGCCGGCGATCCTCGATCGCATTGTAAAGTCCAATGACGCCGACATAGAGGAACAGCAGGACCAGTTCGGAAGTGAGTCGCGCATCCCAGGTCCACCATGTTCCCCACATCGGCTTGCCCCAGATCGATCCGGTCGCGAGCGTGATCGCGGTGAACACGGCACCGATCGGCGCGCTCGCCATCGCGAGGATCTCGGAAATCTTGATCCGCCAGACCAGGGCGATGAAGGCATTGATCGCCATGAAGAAATACGCGAACAGGCTCATCCACGCACATGGCACATGTACGAAGATGATCCGATAGGCATCGCTTTGCTGGTAGTCGGCGGGAGCCAGCACGAGTCCGCCGTAGAGGCCGATGAATCCGATCAATGTGGCGGACGCATACAGCCACGGACTCAGCCGAGCGGTCACGCGATGGAAAATCGGTGGGGAGCCGAATTGGTGGAACCAGAGGGTCAGGGTGTTCATCAGGTGATCGAGATCCGCAACGCTGCCGCGCAAGCCATCGGTGCAAGCACCAGGGCCAGGGCCAGGGCCGCACCGAGCCAGAGCAGGGGAGCAAGAAACGGCAAGCCTGCCTGAGCCGCATTGCAGGCGCCCGCAGCGAAGATCAGCACAGGCACGTACAGCGGCAACACCAGCAGGGCGAGCAGCATACCAGAGCGTCGCATGCCGACGGTCAGGGCGACGCACACGGCGCCGAGCAGACTCAGCAATGGGGTCGCAAGGGCCAATGCCACGAGCAGGACCGGCAGGACAGACCTCGGCAGATGCAGCATTTCCGCAAGCAGCGGTGCGACCACGATCAGCGGCAGTGCCGTCGTCAGCCAGTGCACGATGATCCGACTGGCGAGCAGCAGGGAGAGAGGATGCGGGGACAACACAAGTTGCTCAAGGGTGCCGTCTTCGTGATCGCTGCGGAAAAGGTTGTCGAGGGCAAGCATCCCGGCGAGCAGGATCGCAACAAGAAGGATGCCTGCGGCAATGCGGGCGAGCTGGTTCGGCTCGGGGCCAAGCGCAAGCGGAAACATCACGACGACGATCATCGCGAACATGGCCGGGTTCAGCGCGTCGCCGCGGCGTCGCCAGGTCAGGACGAGGTCGCGCCGGATCAGCGCGGCACAGGCGGACGCCGTCGTGCCATACCTCATGCCGCCGACCTCAGCGGCAGGCGGCGCGGTGCGCCGGTCGTGAACGCATACGCTCCGTGGGAGGTGATCAGGGCGGCGCCGCCGCGTCGCGCATGCGCATCGAGCAGGCGATTGACGAGGTCGATGCCTTCCTTGTCGAGATTGGCGTACGGCTCGTCGAGCAACCACAGCGCGGCGGGTACGAGCAGCAGGCGGGCCAGTGCGACACGCTTCTTCTGCCCGGCGGAAAGCTGCCGGATCGCGACGTCTTCATAGCCTTCCAGGCCGACGCTGGCGAGCGCGAGAGCCGGCGTGATCCCCGGGCGCAGGCCGAACACGCCGATCGTGAAATCAAGATTCTCGATTGCGGACAGGTCGGACTTGAGCCCGGGCAGGTGACCCATCAGGGCAACCTGATGCGAAAGCCGCGCGAGGGTCAGCTCCTCGCCGTCGAGAAGGATGTTGCCTGTGGCCGGTTCAAGCAGGCCCGATAGCACCTTGAGCAGGGTCGTCTTGCCCGAGCCATTGTCGCCTTCGATCAACACGACTTCGCCGCGGTGGAGCATGAAGTCGAGTGGGCCGAAAATCGACTCGTCATTGCGGGCATACGACAGCCCGCGGGCGTGCAACAGGGGGACAGGGGTTTCGCCTTCGACATGAACCATGGGCTGGACAAGTGTCTCGTCAACGTGAATGGAAGGTCCGGATCCCTTCCGATCGGTAATTGTAAGGGACATCGACGCTCGTCGAGACGACTGCGACATTCCATTCCTTGCCGCTTCCGCTGGACTGCCGATCCGGCCCACCGTGCTGAACGCGGAGCAGGGAACGCGCGAATCAGCCGCGCAAATGCAAAATGTCAGCAAGTTGGGGTGCAGGTGTAGAATCGGCGAGACCGGAGGACCGGAAGGCGACCTGATGATGTCTGCAGCATTGCCACGTGACGAATCGAAACGACTCATGCGCTTGCGCCAGCTGGAGGTGCTCGATACCGCCGCCGAGCCGCTGTTCGATTCCCTGACCCGCACGGCGAGCCTGGTCTGCGATGCTCCGATCGCGCTGATCAGCCTGATCGATGCCGGCCGGCAGTGGTTCAAGTCGAATGTCGGATTGGAAGGCTATAGCGAGACCCCGCGGGATATTGCGTTCTGCGCCCATGCGATCCTGCAGGCCGGTGTCATGGAAGTGCCGGATGCCGCCATCGATGAGCGATTTGCGCAGAATCCGCTGGTGACCGGGCAACCGGGAATACGTTTCTATGCAGGTGCTCCGATCACGTTGAGCGACGGTCTGCGCATCGGAACACTGTGCGTGATCGACCGGCGTGCACGCCAACTCGACAATCGCCAGCGGCAGGCGCTTGCTGCGCTTGCCGATGGCGTGGCGAATGCGCTTGAGCAGCGCCTGGTTGCGCTTGATCGGACGGCGGCACATCAACGGCAGGTCGAGATCGAGCAACTGGCCGCCGAAGACAGGATGCGCCTGTCGGGCATCATCGAGGCGACGCGGGCCGGAACCTGGGAATGGGATGTCCGCACCGGCGATCTGCGGCTCAATGAATACTGGGCGGAATTGATCGGGTTCCCCCTTGAGGAATTGCAGCCGACCACTCTCGAGACGTGGCAACTGCATGCCGATCCGGCCGACTGGAGCAGGATCGTCGCGGAACTCAAGGCGCATCTCGAGGGCCGCACCTCGATTCTGGACTGCGAGCTGCGCATGATCCACCGGGACGGTCGGCCGGTATGGGTCAATTGCCGAGGGCGGATCATCAGTCGTTCCTCCGACGGCAGTCCGCTCCTCGTCTGCGGTGTCATTGTCGACAATTCCGTGCGCAAGGAGGCCGAGGAGCGTCTGCGTGACAGCGAAGCGTTCCTTGACCGCACCGGCTGGCTGGCCGGCGTCGGCGGCTGGGAGGTCGATCTCGAAACCCGCGAATTCACGTTCTCGGATCAGACTTGCCGGATCCATGAAGTTGCGCCTGGCTATCGTCCCGGGATGGACGAAGCCCTCAGCTACTATCCTCCCGAAGCACGGCTGAAAATCGAGGCGGCCGTGCGCAAGGCGGCAATCCACGGCAATGACTGGGATCTGGACCTGCCGTTCGTTACAGCGAAGGGTCGACATATCTGGGTGCGGGTCATGGGCACCGTCGAATATGTCGACGGCAAGCCGCGCTGGCTGATCGGTGCCTTTCAGGAAACCACGATACGCCGACAGGCCATGCAGGCGCTCGAGCTCAGCGAAGGACGCTTTCGCAAATTGTTCGAGCACAGCCTCGGATTGATCTGCACGCATGATCTGGCCGGGAACATAATATCGATCAACCCAGCTGCCGCACATGCGCTGGACTACTCGGTGGCCGATGTCATGGGACGTCCGTTCAAGGAGTTCGTTCCCCCTTCGCAACACGAAAAGTTCGATCGCTATCTGCGCAGAATCCTCGCCAACCGGACCGACTCCGGCATCGTCCAGATGATTGCGCGGGACGGCAGCATCCATACCTGGCAGTACAGGAATATCGTCGATGACGAGGGCGACGAGCCCTACGTGATCGGCTATTCGCAAGACATCACCGAGCGCCTGGGTTACGAGAGCCGACTGCGCGAGTTGAGCGTACGCGATCCGCTGACCGGTTGCTTCAACCGGCGTTTCCTCGACGAAATCGAGACTGGCCCTGATGCCCAGTCGTTGCTCGGCTGCATCGCCATCGATCTTGACCGGTTCAAGTTGATCAACGATACCTACGGACATCAGCGCGGCGACGAAGTACTGAAGGGCATGGGCCTCTTTCTCAATCGTCACATTCGCGAAGGCGACGCGGTTGTCCGCACGGGCGGCGACGAATTTCTGATCCTGCTGAGGAATGCTGGAAAATCGGCTACGTGCCGCGTCGTCGAGGCGCTCGAGGCCGCGCGCAACGAAGCTCCGATCGCATTCACGCTCGGTCATGCGATACGCAAGCCCCCGATGAGCCTCGATGAAGCGCTCGCCGCAGCCGATCGGTGCCTCTACGAAGTCCGCCGCGTGGCCCGTGGCGAGTAATGTGGGCGGCGGGGAACAGGTTGCGCGACTGCGGCATGAGCACCAGTCGCCTGGCTTCCCTCCCGGACCGGAATGCATCGATCTCGCGCACTGCGACCGAGGTCTGAGATGATCACCGGATCCCATTCGCACGGTGAACAACCTGGTGCCTGACTCCTATTTCGTGCTGACGGCCGGCATCTTTGTCCTCGGCCTGATCGTTGGTGCCTTGATCCTGGCCTGGTTCGCACGGCGCTGGGCGCAAGTGGCGGCAGCCGACGCGGTTTTGCGCCGCGAACCCGAGATCTCGACGCTGCGCGAACAGCGCGCGGCTTTCGAGCGCCAATGGACGGACCTGAAAGGGCAGTTCGAGGCGCTCACGACCGAGCGTGCCATGCTTGAGCAACGCGTCCACGCCGCCGGCGCGCAGGCGGCCGAGCGCAAATCCGAAATCGATTCGCTGGCCCGTCAACTGGCCGACCTGCAATCCCGGCACGATGCCGGCAACCGCGAACATCTGATCCTGACCAGTCAGCACGCCGCGCTCAAGGCGAGCGCGCACGAACAAGCCGAGGCGGCGCGTGGGAAACTGGCCTTGCTCGACCAGGCCGAACAGCGCCTCCGCGAATCGTTCCAGAATCTGGCCAACCAGATCCTCGACGCGAAAGCGGAGCGCTTCAAGGAGCAGAATGCCGAACATCTGGGTGGCCTGCTTGATCCGTTGAAGGTGCAGCTCAGGGAGTTCCGCGAGGCAGTCACCCAGACGCACGCCAACGAACAACGCGAGCGCGGCATGCTCGTGCAGGAGATCCGCTCGCTGAAGGATCTCAACCAGCAGATCAGCCAGGATGCAGTCAACCTGACCCGGGCGCTAAAGGGCGACTCGCGTGCCCAGGGCGCCTGGGGGGAAATGGTCCTTGAACGCGTGCTCGAAGCTTCCGGCCTGCAGGCCGGCCGTGAATACGATACCCAGGAAAGTTTCGAAGGCGCGGACGGGTCGCGTCAGCGCCCCGATGTGATCGTGCATCTTCCCGAGAACAAGGATGTCGTCATCGATGCCAAGGTCTCGCTGCTTGCGTGGGAGCGATCGGTCACGCTCGACGACGAAGCGGAACGGCAGGCCGCCCTGCGCGAGCATCTGGCTTCCCTGCGTCGTCACATCGATGGACTCGCCGGCAGGAACTACAGCGATATCCCGGGCATGCGCACGCTCGATTTCGTGCTTCTGTTCGTGCCGGTCGAAGCCGCTTTCATCGAGGCGGTGCGGGCGGATGGCGGACTCTATGGCTACGCGCTGGAGCGCAAGATCTCGCTGGTCAGTCCGAGTACGCTGCTGGCGACCCTGCGCACGATTGCCTATCTGTGGCGCATCGAAAGCCGCAACAGCAATGCGATCGAGATTGCCCGTCGCGCCGCCAACCTGCACGACAATTTCGTCTCGCTGGTCAACGAGCTCGAGGCACTGGGTTCGCAACTCGACAAGGCGCAGGGCGCCCATTCGAGCGTATTGCGTCGCTTGACCGAGGGCGGCAAGGGCAGTGTGATCCTGCAGGTCCGGAGCCTCGCCGAGATGGGCGCGCCTGCCAAGAAGTCATTGCCGCGAGGCCTGGTCGACGCCGCAGGAGCGGTTGGCGACGAGGGGGGCGACGAGCCGCCCTCGAATGACACCACCGGTGCGCTGGACGATCAAGCGCGTTAGGGCTTGTTCCTCTTCCCCGAGGTGATTCCATGGTTCGGCGGGAAACGAGGGCGACCCATCGGTACTGGCTGGCTCCGGCTGGAATGGGTCGCAGGGCAACCCGCTGGTCCGCCGGAGCCAGGGCTATCAGCGATTGATCGCGTCTTCCTTGAATTCCGGCATTTCCGGCCCGCTCAGTTGGTCTTCGCCCTTGTTCAGCCGCGAGTTGCGCATGCCGTAGACGAAGTAGAGCGCGATGGCACCAAGGGCATACCAGCCGAAGAAGATCAGCACGCGGGTCTCGACCGTGAAGATCAGCGCAAAACAGGCGACGATGCCGAACGCCGGCAGGATCGGATACAGCGGAACACGAAAGCCACGCGCAATGTCCGGGTGCGTGGTGCGCAGCCAGATGACCGACAGGCAGACGATTCCGAAGGCGGCCAAGGTGCCCACCGAGGTCATGTCGCCGAGTGTATTGATGTCGAAGAACGCGGCGGCAACAGCCGTCAGCAGGGCAACGAGGATCGTGTTGATCCAGGGCGTACGGAACCTCGGATGCACGGTGGCGAACATCTTCGGCAGCAGTCCGTCACGCGCCATGGTGTAGAAGATTCGCGTCTGGCCATACATCAGCACGAGGACGACGGAAGTCAGGCCGATGATCGCGCCGGCCTTGATGATCTTCGCGAACCAGCCCCATTGCGGACCGAGCGCATCGACTGCGACAGCCACCGGATCGGGAACGTTGAGTGACTTGTAGTTGACGACCAGGGTCATCACGATCGACACGAGGATGTACAGGATCGTGCAAACCACGAGCGACCCGATGATGCCGATCGGCATGTCCTTCTTCGGGTTCTTTGCTTCCTGCCCGGCGGTCGACACGGCCTCGAAGCCGATATAGGCGAAGAAGACGATCGAGGCGGCACGGAAAATGCCGCTCCAGCCGAATTCGCCATCGGCACCTGTCGCTTCGGGAATGAACGGATCCCAGTTGGCCTTGAGCGTGTCGATGTGCTGGATGACGTACCAGCCGACGATCAGGATGAACGCAACGATGACGGTCATCTTGATCGCAACGATGACGTTGTTGACCTTGGCGCTCTCGGAGACGCCGAATACGAGCAGTGCTCCAAGGGCCACGCAGATGAGGAAGGCGGGCAGGTTGAACAGTGAGGTCATCGGACTGCCGTCCGCGGCCAGCACCGCGACGCCATCCCTGAGGATCGGATGTCCGGACGGGCCGGTCAGTTCGAGCGGTATGACGATCCCGTAGTCACCGAGCAGGCTGACCACATAGCCGGACCAGCCCACGGCCACCACGGACGCGGCCAGTCCGTATTCAAGGAGGAGCAGGGCGCCCATGATCCATGCGGCGAATTCGCCGACTGTCGTGTAGCTGTAGGTGTAAGCCGACCCCGAAACAGGGAGGGTCGAGGACAATTCCGCGTAGCAAAGTCCGGCCAGGGCGCAGACGATGCCGGCGACGAGGAAGGAGAGCAGGACGGCGGGACCCGCGTGCAACGCGGCCGCGTTGCCGGTGCGCACGAAGATACCCGCGCCGATGATGCAGCCGATGCCGAGAAACACGAGATTCCATGGTCCGAGTGTCCGCTTGAGCGGACTGCTCTCTGTCTCGCGCTGCACCTGTTCGACGGTCTTGCGAATAAGCAGGCGCTGCATGAGGCCCCGGTTAGGTATGCTGGACATCAATCATTCCCCTGGTGGTAGGTCGGGCATCGGGAGTCTGTTCATTTCCCTTGTCGGCGAAGTCAGGCAGTCGGGCGAGCCGTCGATTCTGCCGTCGTGAACCGAGTAACCTTATCCGCAGGCTGCGGCAGAAACAAGCATTGACCGAGCCGGGAGGCGGTCGATGTCGGCAGCGGCCGTCGAGGCAAAGGGCCGGATTTTGGGAGGTGCGGGGATGGCCGATACGCTCGCCGATGCATTGGCGCACTATCAATGGGCATGGCCTGGCGAAATCGCGAAGATCGCGGAATTTCAAGCCCTGCTGGACGAACCCACGGAGCGAACAGGCCTCGCCTTCACGCGCGCCCGGCTCGAAGGACACTTCACCGCCTCCGCCTGGCTGGTCAGCTCTGATCTCCAGCGTGTCCTGTTGACCCATCACCGCAAGCTCGACCGATGGCTGCAGCTCGGCGGGCATGCGGATGGGGATATCCAGCTGGCGCGTGTAGCCCTGCGCGAGGCTGAGGAAGAATCCGGTTTGACCGGTCTCGAAGGCGAGTCGCGGATCTTCGACCTCGATCGCCACTGGATTCCTGAACGGGCCGAGGAGCCAGGACACTGGCACTTCGACGTGCGCTATGTCGTGCGCGCCACGGCAAGCGAGGCGTATGTCGTGAGTGCGGAATCGCACGCGCTTGCGTGGCGGGATATCGGCGGTATCGCCGCCGATGCCGATGCCGATCCGTCGCTGCAACGCATGGCCCGGCGCTGGCTGGAACGCTGGCGGAGCGAATAGGCCGGAGCCTGGAATGGTTGGAGCCTGGAATGGCTGACGGAGAATCCGGAATGGAAAAGGCGCAGGCGAAACAAGCGTGCCGACCGGCAATCCAGCGCTGCCGAAAAGCTACCTTGCGCCATCCCGATTCTCCGCTCCCGGCTTCCTGCGCTCAGGCCCTGCCGCCGAACTCCCCGGTCACCGTGCTGACATGGATCTTCTCGCCGGTGCGGACGTATTCCGGAACCTGGATCTCGATGCCCGTCGAGAGCTTGGCCGGCTTGGGTCGTTTCGTTGCGGTCGCGCCCTTCATTTCCGGAGCCGTATCGATCACTTCGAGGATGACCGATGGCGGCAACTGCACGGCGACAGGCGCGTCGTCGATGATCTGCACGTAGCAACCCTCGATGCCGTCGACGATGTAGCCGGCAGCGTCGCCGACGACATCCGCGTCGAGCGTGTACTGGGTGTAGTCCTCGCTGTCCATGAAGACGAAGGCATCGCCATCCTTGTAGGAGAAGCTGACCGCACGACGGCTGACTTCGGTTTCCTTGATCTCGTCTTCGGAACGCAGTGAAAGATCGCATTTCACGCCGCCGGGCACGCTGTACATGATGAAACGGAACGTGACGTTGCCGCTGCGACCCTGCGCGGAGCTGCGTTCGATGTCGCGGATCTGATAGACCTTGCCTTCGTGTTCGACAACGTTGCCGCGTTTTACTTCGGATGCTTTCATGGTTGGGAACCGGGATTGGGAACTGGTGATGGGGGAATGGGCTCAAGCGGGCATTCGGAAAGCAGGTTGCTTCGATGAAGCGGAGTTCTCGGGGGCCACACTGCGAACCTCCAATGCAGAATCCCGGCTATTTCGGCGCGAGGCGCACGGCGCCATCCAGGCGGATCGTTTCGCCATTGAGGTAGCGATTGCCGAGGATGTGCGCGACGAGTTCGGCAAACTCCCTCGATGTGCCGAGACGGGACGGGAACGGGATCGACGCGCTGAGTGATTCCTGCACGCTGTCCGGCATGCCATCGACCATCGGAGTCCAGAAAATGCCGGGCGCGATCGTCATCACGCGGATGCCGAAACGCGCGAGTTCACGCGCCATTGGCAAGGTCATGCCGACGACGCCGCCCTTCGACGCCGAATAGGCGGCCTGGCCGATCTGCCCTTCGAAAGCGGCGACCGAGGCGGTATTGATGATGACGCCACGCTCGCCGTCCTCGGCTGGATCGTTGTTCTGCATCAGCTCGGCAGCGGCCTTCGCGACATTGAACGATCCGACCAGATTGACCATCACGGTAGTGGCAAAGGTCTTCAGCGGCATCGCGCCATCGCGGCCGAGCATGCGTCCGGCACCCAGGATGCCGGCACAGCTGACCACGACATTGAGTCCCCCGCAGAAGGCCGCGGCGGCGGCGACATTCGTGCGCACGCCGTCTTCGTCGGTGACGTCAGTGCGCAGGTAGAGAGCCTTGTCGGCGCCGAGTGCGGCGACGGCCTGGGCGCCCTTGTCATCGTTGACGTCAAACAGGGCGACCTTGCCGCCCTGCGCGACCACGTGTTCGGCGACACTCAAGCCGAGTCCGGAGACACCGCCGGTGATGATGGCCTTGACGTTTTCGAGTCGCATGTTTCCTCCCATGGCGCGTGCGACAGTCAGCGACGCGCAAAGACGCCGATTCTACAAGGAATGCCCTAAAGCGTGAGCCGGCTTTCGAAGTGCCGCGGTTCGCCACTGAGTGGGTCGTCGAAGGCCAGTGCCCGCGCCAGCAGCTTGAGTGGACGCTCGTGGTCGTCTTCCTGCTGCGCAGCCGGCTCCGGGTAGAACGGATCATTGACGATGGCTGCGCCCAGGGCGGCCATGTGCACGCGCAACTGGTGCTTTCGTCCCGACAAGGGGTGCAGCGCATAGCGCCAACCGGCCTTGGTGCGATCAATCACGTCGATTCGCGATTCGCTGTTGGCAGGTCCGGTGACTTCCTGCATGACGAAGAAAGGCTCGCCACGAACGATGCGCGACCTGCGCACAAGCGGAAAAGCGAGTTCGGGCAGCGCCGGAGCGATCGCTTCATAGCCCTTGGTGATACGTCGCTCGCGAAACAGCGCCTGATAGCGACCCCGCGTCGCGGGGTTGGCCGAAAACATCACGAGGCCGGCGGTTCCGCGATCAATGCGGTGCAGCGGCACCAGATTGTCGTTGCCCAGCGTGCGTGTCAGGCGACGCAGCAGGGTCTCCTCGACAAAGCGGCCTGCGGGCGTGACAGCGAGAAAATGCGGCTTGTCCGCGATGACAATTTCCTTGTCGGCGTGGACGATGCGCGCCTCGAACGGGATGCGCGCTTCGTCGGCGACTTCGCGAAAATAGTGGACCGTCAGTCCCTCCCGGTAGGCATGATCGGCGTCGATAGGCGTGCCATTTCGATCGAGGATGCGGCCGCGTTCGAATCGATCCAGCCATTGGGCACGCGGAATCGCGCTGAAGTGCGCACACAGGCAATCGAGCACGCTGGGCCATGGGCCGTGCGGAAGTCTCAGCGTGCTGGCATCGGACGGAATCATCGAACGCAAGTATCCGTTCATTGCGCCACGCATGCGAACTTCGTCCGAATGCCCTTAAGATGCGACTCGTGCGCCGCCACTGTGGCGCAAGGCTCGCCTTGGCGTCCTTCCATCCTGCGAGAACACGCGACATGGCGGTACTTCTGCTCAATCTGCGCCACGTTCCAGACGACGAGGTCGAGGAAGTTCGCGCCCTGCTCGAGAGTCATGGAATAGCGTTCTACGAAACCGAGCCGAATCGCTGGGGTATCTCGGCCGGCGCGATCTGGGTTGCCAATGACCAGGATGCGGCGCCGGCGAAGGAATTGATGGCGACCTATCAGGCAGAGCGCAAGGCGGTCGCGCAGGCCGAACATCAGAAGGCGATCCAGGAAGGCAAGGTGCCGTCCTTGTGGGAGCAGATGCGCAGGCAGCCCTTGCAACTGCTGGTGATGTTTGGCGGTATCGCAATCCTGGTTGCGCTCAGCCTCTGGCCCTTGTTGCTGGCAGCCCGCTGAAATCCGCGAATCCGCAGCATTCGGGCCGCGGATCCGTTCGACCGGCTGGCGCGCGACCTTACGCGGCGCCGATGAAGTCCGGTTTGCCGAGTTCGACACCGTTGTGGCGAAGGATGTCGTAGGCAGTCGCAGTATGGAAAAACACGTTCGGGATCGCGAAATGCAGCAGATAGGGTTGACCGGCAAACTGCCGCTCCGTGCCGCCGATCGTCAACGTGATGGTTTTCTCTTCGCTGCCATCGACCTGTGCGGGCGTGATCGAGTTGAGGAAGTCGATGGTCTTCTGGATGCGCGCCTGCATCTCGTCGAAACTGGCTTCTGTGTCCTCGTGGACCGGACGCTCGACACCGGCGAGGCGCGCCGCCGCTCCCTTGGCCATGTCCGTGGCGATCTGGATCTGGCGCGAAAGCGGGAACATGTTCGGGTAGAGGCGTGCAGCGAGCAGCACGCCGGGGTCGATCTTGTGCTGCGCGGCGTGGGCGGCAGCCTTGCCGAGGACATGCGAGAGATTGCCAAGCGCGCGCACAAACACGGGAATGGAAGCCTGGTACATCGAAATGCTCATTGCTGACTCCATGATGCGGTTGGAATGAAAGGGCCAGCGACATCGCTTCCGGGAGGCAGGATCGCGGGTCGTCCAACTGTGGAGACAATCCGGCGACATGCAAGGGCGGGTCGATCCGGTGTGTCGACGTGCGATCATGGTGCATGAACGCATTCTCGACGCTTCCACTCGATCCGCAGCTGCTCAGCGCGCTGTCGGCGCTCGACTACAACGAAATGACCCCCGTGCAGGCGCTCAGCCTGCCCCCGATGCTCGACCAGAAGGACGTGATTGCGCAGGCTCCGACCGGCAGCGGCAAGACTGCGGCATTCGGGCTCGGCATCATCGCGCGACTCGATCCGGCACTGGCTGTCGTGCAGGCGCTCGTGCTGTGCCCGACACGCGAGCTCGCCGATCAGGTCAGCAAGGAAATTCGCCGGCTCGCGAGTTTCGTGCCCAACGTCAAGCTGCTGACCCTGTGTGGCGGTATTCCGCTACGCCCGCAACTGGCCTCGCTGGTCCATCCGCCCCATGTCGTCGTCGGCACGCCGGGGCGCATCCAGGAACTGATCGACCAGGGCGCGTTGTCGCTCGACGATATCCGCGTGTTCGTTCTCGATGAAGTCGATCGCATGCTCGACATGGGTTTTCAGGAGGCGATCACGAGCCTGCTCAAGCAGAGCCCGACATCACGCCAGACCCTGCTGTTTTCGGCGACGATTCCCGACGAGATCCGCAAGCTCAGCCGCAGCCTGCAGCGCGATCCGGTGGAAGTCGCGACCGCTGACGGCGCGGATCTGCCCGAGATTGAACAGCAATTCCACGAAGTGGACGGGACCCGCCGCTTCGATGCGTTGCTGCGGGTGTTAACGACGTATCGTCCGGAATCGACGCTGATCTTCTGCAATACGCGTCGCGATACCCAGGATCTGGCCGATGGCCTGGCCCAGCGCGGATTTTCCGCGCTTGCCCTGCACGGTGACCTTGAACAACGCGATCGCGACGAAGTGCTCATGCGTTTTTCCAATCGCAGTTGCGCGATCCTCGTCGCCACCGATGTCGCGGCACGCGGCCTCGACATCGATGACCTTCCCGCCGTGGTCAACTGGGAGTTGTCGACTGATCCGGACGTGCACGTGCATCGGATCGGTCGTACCGGCCGGGCTGGGCGCAAGGGCCAGGCCTGGAGTCTGGTGGCGGCAGCGGAGATGCCGCGTGTCGCACCGATCGAAGCGCGCACCGGCCTGTCAGTGCGCTGGTCGAAGCTTCCTTCGATGGGCGGATCCGGCGAGCCGATTCTCGCCGTGATGAGTACGCTCTGCATCGACGGGGGGCGTCAGGAGAAGGTGCGGGCCGGCGATATCCTCGGTGCCCTGACCGGCGATGCAGGTATCGTCAGCACGGCCGTCGGCAAGATCGGCATCTTTGCCACGCGCTCCTATGTCGCGATTCGGCGCGATCAGGCGGCTACCGCGCTCAAGCGACTGCGCGATGGCAAGATCAAGGGGCGCAAGTTCCGCGTCCGGGCAGTCGATTGACCGCGCTGCGGGCGGCCTGGTCGATCAGCGCAGCATCTGCCAACTGATGTAGCCCAGCGCAAACGCCAGGGCAAGCAGGAGGATCGCGATCGCATTCAGTTGGCGACCCACCGAGAGCGCCGCCGTATCGCGGCGTATTGGCGTATCGCGGATCACGCGCGTTCCGGGAAGCGGCCACTGCCGCAGATTCCTGATCCGCGATGCCTTGTGCGCGGCATGCCAGGCAAGCAGGGCGAGACAAAGTGCGCTGCCGGTCAGCGCCACGCCGATCATGCGACGCAGGCGGAAGATCAGCAGATCGTTGCCTGGGGCCGTGCCGAGATCGAGCAACCAGTAGTGGAAGCAGATCATCGCAACGATCGCAAGAATCGCCGCGAGGCCCAGCACGGCAAAGGTTTGGCGGCGCAGGCGTTGATCTGCGGGAAGCATGCCGTCGCTCAAGGTTCTCTCCCTCGCCTGATTCGAACAGCATAGCGATGTCAGTGCGGAATCGGGCCGCCGTATATCGCCGAATCACTGCGCCGGTCTATCCTTGGGCGCATGAAGATGCCCATTCCGCTCGTATCGCTGCTCATCGCGCTGTCAGTCGCGCTCGTTGCCTGCCAGAGCAACCCAACGCGCAGCGCCGCCGCGGACCCGGCCGCCAGTGGCCAGCGGATCTGGTTCGATGGTCTCTATGACAACAATGAGCAGGCCGCCCAGACTGGCGCCTCGGGCGCACCACGCGTGCAGTTCGAAATCACGCCGCTGCACCTGCCGGGATGGTACGCATGGAACGTGCGTCTGATCGGCGGTGCCGGAGTTTCCGCCACATGGGCGATGCAGTCATTCAAGTCGATCAACGGCAGTCTGACCATGACGCCGTATCGATCGATCACGCCGGATCCAGCGTTTGGCAAGGCGTTCGACCCGGAAAAGTGGATAGCCCTCGACGGCTGCGCGCTGCATGGCAGCGCGGTGGCCGATGGACTCAAGGTTGCTGCCAGTCTCGCCAGTTGTTCGACCCTTGCTCCCGGCATCGGCACGTCGGCGGCCCTGCTGCCGCTGTCGATCGAGCATGATGGTGAATCGTTGCGGGTGCGCCTGTACGCGGACCAGGCGCGTGGACCCGATGCGCGTGCCGATGCGCGAAAGGTGGTTTGGTACTCCGGCTGGGCCGCGATCAACGGAGCCGGCCCGAACGCCAAGCCGGAGGGTACGGACTGGCACATGAGCCGCGACCTGCACATCGGCAATGAAGGCGGCGTTGCGAGTCTGAAGTGGCGCGATGGCCAGGGTTCCGGGTATTCGCTGAAGCTCGAACGGGCGACTTACCGTGATGGCAATGTGCCGGTGTTGAAGCTGTCGGTGATCGAGGATGCCAGCCGACACGCGATCGCCTATGCGTGGGCCAACCCTGAAGCGACCCGGATCGGAATCAATCTCGGCTGGGTACAGGTCGGCCTCGATGTCGCTCCCGCGCTTCCGGCGCGTTGACCATGTCCGGTCCGGTCGACGACGCACCGCTTGCCTGGCACGAGTTTGAACGTGTCGTCATGATCGCCGGAACGGTGACACGCGTCGAAGTGTTTGCCGAGGCGCGCAAACCGGCGTTCAAGGTCTGGGTGGATTTCGGCCCCCATGGCGAACGCAAGACCAGCGCCCAGATCGCCGCCCTGTATTCACCCGACGATCTGGTCGGTCGCCAGATCGTCGGCGTGATCAATTTTCCCGAGAAGCAGATCGGCCCGTTCCGCTCACAGTTCCTGCTGACCGGCTTTCAAACCGAGGCTGGCGTCGTCATCACGACGATCGAGCGACCGGTCCCGAACGGCACGCGTCTGACCTGACTGTCTCAAAGCGCCTCGAAGATTCCCGCTGCGCCCATGCCGGTGCCGATGCACATCGTCACCATGCCGTATTTCTGCTGGCGTCGGCGCAGACCGTGGATCAGGGTGGCTGCACGCACGGCGCCAGTCGCGCCGAGCGGGTGACCAAGCGCAATCGCACCGCCGAGCGGATTGACCTTGCCCGCATCGAGGCCGAGATCGCAGATCACGGCCAGTGCCTGCGCGGCAAAGGCTTCGTTGAGTTCGATCCAGTCGATCTGTTCCCGGCTCAGTCCCGCCAGCTTCAAGGCCTTGGGAATGGCGGCGATCGGACCGATACCCATCACCTCGGGGCGCACGCCGGCGACCGCGAACGAGACGAAGCGGGCGATCGGGGTCAGGTTGTATTCCCTGATTGCCTTTTCGCTGGCCAGCACCAGTGCGCCGGCACCATCGGACATTTGCGAGGAGTTGCCGGCGGTGACGCTGCCACCGGCCTTGAATACGGTGCGCAGCTTGGCCAGGCCAGCGGCACTCGTGTCGGGGCGCGGGCCTTCGTCGGTATCGATCAGGCGACTGTCGGTCTGGATCGAACGTCCGACCAGATCCGGGTAATGGTCATCCAGTTTGAACGGCACGATCTCGTCCTTGAAATCACCCGCCGCAATCGCGGCGAGGGCTTTCTGGTGCGAGGCGAGGGCGAACGCATCCTGGTCTTCGCGGCTGATCTTCCATTCACTGGCGACGTTCTCGGCGGTGATGCCCATGCCGTAGGCGATCGCGATGTTCTCGTCCGCGAAGGCCGCGGGATTCATCGCAATCTTGTGACCCATCATCGGCACCATGCTCATGCTCTCGGTGCCGCCTGCAAGCATGAGGTCGGCATCGCCGGTACGGATGCGATCGGCCGCCAGTGCAATCGCCTGCACGCCCGAAGAGCAGAAGCGATTGATCGTCTGGGCCGGAACCGCATTCGGCAAACCAGCGAGCAGCACGCCGATACGCGCGACGTTCATGCCTTGCTCGGCTTCGGGCATCGCACAGCCGATCACGACATCGTCGATGCGCGAAGGATCGATGCCTGGCGCACCGGCCACCGCCGCGCGGATCACGTGGGCGAGCAGGTCATCGGGACGGGTATTGCGGAACACGCCGCGCGGGGCCTTGCCCACCGGAGTACGCACGGCGGAGACGATATAGGCGTCCTGGAGTTGTCGGGTCATGGCTTTCTCCGAAAAACGGGGATTCGAGATTGGGAATTCGGGACTCGCGGAGTGACGGGATCGCGGGATTGTGGAAGGCGGGTTCTCGCGAATCCCGAATCCCAAATCCCGGATCTCAGTTCCGCAGCGGCTTGCCGGTCGTCAGCGTGTGCGCGATGCGTTCCTGGGTCTTCGGCATCTGCGCAAGTTCGACGAAATGCTTGCGCTCGAGGTCGAGCAACCAGGCTTCATCGACCTGCGAGCCGCGCTCGATGACGCCGCCGCACAAGGTGTCGGCGATGCGGCTGCCGATCTCGTAGTCGTGTGGCGAGACGAATCGGCCTTCGAGCATGTTGACCAGCATCATCTTGAGAGAGGCCGTGCCGACATCGCCGGCGACCGTGACATCGCGCGCCGGCAGGGGTGGACGCCAGCCGGCTTCGGCCAGCGAGGCGGCGACCTGCTTGGCGACGTAGAGGAGTTCGAAGCTGTTGAAGACGATCACGTCGTCCGGCCGCAGCAGTCCGAGTTGTTTCGCTTCGAGCGCGCTGGTCGAGACCTTGGCCATCGCGGCAGCTTCGAAGGATTTCTTGATGCCATTGAACGGATCGCCATCGATGCTGTTGCGCGATGCACGCAAGGCGAATTCCTTGAGGCCGCCACCTGCCGGCAGCAGGCCGACTCCCGCTTCGACCAGGCCGATGTAGCTTTCGAGCGCCGCCACCGTTCGCGCGGAATGCATCTGGAACTCGCAGCCGCCGCCAAACGCCATGCCGCGTACGGCCGACACCACCGGTACCAGCGAGTACTTGATGCGCATGCTGGTCGCCTGGAAGTTCGCGACCATCGCTTCAAACGCAGCGATCTTGCCTTCCTGGATCAGGCCGAGCGCGCCCTTCAGGTCAGCGCCGGCCGAGAATGGCTCGCCGGTTTGCCAGATCACCATCGCCTTGAACTGTTTTTCGCATTCCTCGACGCAGCGCTGAAGGCCATCGAGCACCGCATCATTGACCGTATTCATCTTGGTCTTGAACGAGACGATGCCGATGTCATCGCCGAGGTGCCAGAGGCGCACGCCATCGTTTTCCCAGACCGTGGTGCCGTTGCCGGCAGATTCACCGAGCAGCGGATCGGGGAACAACTGGCGCCGGTAGACCGCTGCATCGGAGCGCGGCACGTTCCTGCCGAGGCTCGGCGACCACGAGCCATCCTTGCCGTGCACGCCGTCGCGCCCATCGCTGACCCACGCGGGCAGTGGCGCATCGCTCATCGCCTTGCCGGCGGCGATATCCTCGGCGATCCACTGGGTAACCTGTTTCCAGCCCGCAGCCTGCCAGGTCTCGAACGGGCCGAGCTTCCAGCCGTAACCCCAGCGGATCGCGAAATCGACGTGGCGCGCGGTGTCGGCGATATCGGCGAGGTGGAAAGCCGTGTAATGGAAAAGATCGCGGAACATCGCCCAGAGGAACCGTGCCTGGTTGTCCGAAGAGGCGCGCAGGGCGGCGAATTTCTCGGATGGATTCCTGATCGCGAGGATCCTGGCGACCTCCTCGCTGGCGTCTTCGGAAACCGCCCGGTAGTCCTGCGTGGCGAGATCGAGTACCTGGATCTCCTTGCCGACCTTGCGGAAAAAGCCTGCCCCGGATTTCTGCCCGAGCGCGCCTTTCTCGATCAGCGCCATCAGCCACGCCGGCGCCTTGTAGTAGCGGTACCACGGATCATTCGGCAGGGTGTCGGCCATGGTCTTGATCACGTGCGCCATCGTGTCGAGTCCGACCACGTCCGACGTGCGATAGGTCGCGCTCTTTGGTCGACCGATTGCCGGACCGGTGACCGCATCGACTGCATCGAAGCCGAGCTTGAACTGTTCGGTGTGATGCATGGTTGCGAGGATCGAAAACACGCCGATCCGATTGCCGATGAAATTCGGCGTGTCCTTGGCGTGTACCACGCCCTTGCCGAGCGTCGTGGTCAGGAAGGCTTCAAGCCCGGAGAGCAGTGCGGGGTCGGTCTGCAGATCCGGGATCAATTCGACCAGATGCATGTAGCGCGGCGGATTGAAGAAGTGGATGCCGGAGAAGCGCGGTCGCATAGAAGCCGGCAACGCCTCGGCCAAGGCATTGATGGAAAGCCCTGAAGTGTTGCTTGCAATGAACGCAGAATCAGAGACATGCGGCGCAATCTTCTTGTAAAGGTCGAGCTTCCAGTCGAGGCGTTCGGCGATCGCCTCGATGATCAGGTCGCAGCCCTTGAGCAGATCGAGATGCTCGTCGTAGTTGGCCGGCGTGATCGCCGCAGCGCGCGATGCTTCGGCCAGCGGGGCCGGCGAAAGCTTGGCCAGGTTCGCGATGGCCTTGATCGCGACGCCGCTTTTCGGCCCTTCCTTGGCCGGCAGGTCGAAAAGGATCGTTTCGACTTCGGCATTGGTCAGATGCGCGGCGATCTGTGCGCCCATGACGCCGGCGCCGAGGACGGCAACCTTGCGGATGCGGAGAGGGGAGTGGCTCATGCAATACCTCGCAGGGCAGGAAGATCGGATGGGCGATGCAACTGCAGGGCAGCGCAACGGGATTCGGGGGTGTGGTCAGTCGGCGCGCAGGCCGGCAGCAGCGAAGCGGATCAGGTGTTCGGCGGCACGCTCGCGGTGGATCTTCTCGGACATCGCGGCGCGCCGCTTGATCACGCCAAAGTCCGCCATGGCATACGTCAGGGCGCCAGCGATGATGTCGATGCGCCAGTAAAGCTCTTCCTTGTCCAGGTGTGGCAACTGGATACTGAAGGCCGCGGCGAACTCCTTGAGGACATGACCGTAGTTTTCCGAGAGGAATTTGCGCAAGCGCTCATTGTGCTCGGCATAGGCGCGCGCCAGCACGCGAACGAAGGTTGCGCCGCCTGACTTGTCGAGTGACAACAACAGGGCCGGATGGATGAACGCCGACAGGATGTCTTCAAGTGTCGGCTGCGGCTTGGCCAGCACCTGCTGAAGTGCATCCAGCCGATGCGCACTGAGCTCGTCAAGGCGCCGCCGGAATACCTCGTTGACGAGGTTGTCCTTGGAGCCGAAGTGATAGTTGACTGCAGCGAGGTTGACCTTGGCGGTTGCGGTCAGCTCACGCAACGATGCGCCGGCAAATCCGTGGCGCGCAAACAGCTCCTCGGCAGCACCGAGTATCCGTTCCTTGGTCGAGAAATGAGGTGAATTCAAGTGACAGGGTCCAGTCCGGGCCGGGAAACCAAACGATCGTTTGAATAATATGCCGGTGAGTCGTGTTGAGCAACGCCGGTAATCGGCGGGAAGTCACGTTTTCGGGGTGCAAATCACGCCCGGAACTAGCTAGAATGCGCAGTCGGATAACACGCTAACTATCCGGATTGCCGTAGGTTTAGTCCCGCAGCGGCGTTCTCACCCCTCGATTACCTCATTCAATAAGGCCCTAACACAATGGCGCTGGAGCGCACCCTTTCCATCATCAAGCCCGATGCGGTTGCCAAGAACGTGATCGGCGCGATCTATTCGCGATTCGAAAAAGCCGGCCTCAAGATCGTCGCTGCGCGCATGAAGCAGCTCTCGCGACGCGAAGCAGAGGGCTTCTATGCCGTCCACAGCGAACGCCCGTTCTTCAAGGCATTGGTCGATTTCATGATTTCGGGCCCGGTCATCATCCAGGTGCTCGAAGGCGAGAATGCGATATCGGTACATCGTGACCTGATGGGCGCGACGGATCCGAAGAAGGCGGCCGCCGGAACGATCCGTGCGGATTTCGCCGATTCGATCGACGCCAATGCGGTGCACGGTTCCGACGCGTCGGAAACCGCCGCCGTCGAAATCGCCTATTTCTTCGCCAGCTCCGAATTGGCAACGCGCTGAAGTCGATGGAAGCGACACCGACCCGAACGAATCTGTTTGGCCTTGATCGCAATGGCCTGCGCGAGTGGTTCGCGCAGGCCGGCGAGAAGCCTTACCGTGCCGATCAGGTCATGAAGTGGATGTATCACCGCCACGTCACCGATTTCTCGCTGATGACGGATGTCGGCAAGGCGCTGCGCAGCAAGCTCGAGGCGGTCGCCGAAATCGTGCCGCCGAACGTGCTGTTCGAAAAGCAATCCAGCGACGGCACGCACAAATGGCTGCTGGGCATGGATGGCAGCAATGCCATCGAAGCCGTGTTCATCCCCGAAAATTCGCGCGGCACGCTTTGCGTGTCCTCGCAGGTCGGCTGCGGGCTCAACTGCCAGTTCTGCTCGACCGCAACGCAGGGTTTCAACCGCAACCTGTCCACCGCCGAGATCATTGGCCAGGTCTGGGTTGCGGCCCGGCACCTCGGCAATGTCCCGCACCATCAGCGCAAGCTGACCAATGTGGTCATGATGGGCATGGGCGAACCACTGCTCAATTTCGACAACGTCGTGCGCGCGATGAGCATCATGCGCGATGACCTGGGGTTCGGCCTGGCCAACAAGCGCGTGACACTGTCGACCGCCGGACTGGTGCCGATGATCGATCGCCTTTCGGAAGAAAGTGACGTGTCGCTCGCCGTGTCGCTGCACGCGCCGAACGATGCGTTGCGCACCGAGCTCGTTCCGCTCAACAAGAAGTACCCGATCGCCGAACTGATGGATGCCTGCATCCGTTACACGCAGCGTCGCCCGCGCACGACCGTCACGTTTGAATACACGATGATGAAGGGTGTCAATGACACGCCCGAACTGGCACGCGAGCTGGTCAGGCTTGTGCGCAGGGTGCCGAGCAAGATCAACCTGATTCCGTTCAATCCGTTCACCGGCACACGCTTCGAGCGCTCCGACGAATCGGTGATACGGGATTTCCAGACCATCCTGCTCGATGCCGGGGTGTTGACCATGGTGCGGCGGACGCGCGGTGACGATATCGACGCAGCTTGCGGCCAGCTCAAGGGGCAGGTCATGGATCGCACCCGTCGCCAGGCCGAGTTCCGCAAGAAGATCGAGGAGGGCGTGGCTGATGCGGCTTGATCGGATCCTGTTTGTCGGCCTGATCCTGGCCCTGCTTGCAGGTTGCGCGACCGGCAGCGGCAGCGCGCGTTCGCGCCCGGCAGCGGAAAGCAACCCGGAGAACCCGAAGACCAAGGCAGCGGCGCTGTATACCGACCTGGGTCAGAAATACATGGCGCAAGGCAAGCTTGAAGTCGCTCTCGAGAATCTCAACAAGGCGCTGGCTGCCGACAACAACCATGCCGATGCGCATACCGTGATCGCCCTGCTGTATGAGCGTATCGGGGACAATGCCAAGGCAGAGGAACACTACCGTCGTGCCGCACAGCTCGTGCCGAAATCGGGCAGCGAGAACAACAACTACGGTGCTTTCCTGTGCAAGTTGGGGCGTTTCGACGAATCGGCCGTCTATTTTGAGCGCGCCGTCTCAGATCCGTTCTACAAGACGCCAGTTGTGGCCTTGACCAATTCGGGCACTTGTGCGATCAAGGGTGGCAAGCTGGACGTGGCTGAACGAGACCTTCGGGCTGCCCTGGGTCGGGCTCCGGACAACTCCGAGGCACTGTTCCAGATGGCGACCGTGTTGTATCGCAGGGACGACTTTTTTCGGGCGCGCGCCTTCATCCAGCGCTACGAAGCGGTAGGGCAATCGAGCGCGGATGCGTTATTGCTGGGGCGAAACATCGAATTGCGTCTGGGTAACGGCGATGCCGCGCGGGAATATACGCGACGGTTGCGCGGCCAGTTTCCGGAATCGGAACAGGCTCGCTCGCTCGATGCTTCGGGATCGCGGTGAAATTTCGGAGACTGACAAATGTCGGTTTCATTTTGCGTCAAGAACAATTTTGAGGTCGGGTCATGATGAGCAACGACCCTCATCAGCTCGACCTGCTGCCAAATCCGGAGATCGAATCAGTGAGCAAGATCGGCGTCGAACAGCGGGATTTGCATGGTTCTCCTGCTGAATTCTCGAGCGAGATCACGCAGTTGGACGAAATCCGCCTGCCTGCGACAGATGCCGAGGACGATGACGGGATGTCTGTAGGCATGCTTTTGCGTGCCGAGCGCGAACGTCGCGGCTGGACCTGCGAGGAAGTGGCGTCGCGGCTCAAGCTGCAGGCCAGCCTCGTGCGACGGATCGAGCGCGAGGATTTCAGCGGCATTGCACATGCTGTCTATCTGCGTGGCTACCTGACCAGCTATACGCGCTTGCTCGGATTGCCGAGTACGCTTGCCGATCGGGTCGCGTCCCGGAACTCCGAGCAGGTCCCGCTCGTTTCGACCGGGACGGTATCCCGTTCACGCTATTTGCTTGATCGCTATTCGGTCAGTGCAACCTACCTGATCCTGACGGGGCTGGTCATTGGACCTGCGGTGTGGCTCGCCACGCATGGCGGGCTCGAACAGAATCTTGCGCATACGGTCATGCTTGATGGCCAAGGGACGACCTTCGAAGCGCCGGTGCGCCCGCCATCGGCAAGCGAATCGAGTAGACCGGCTGGCATGCCTCCGTCCTCCGCCGTGATTGCCGAGGTTCCGCCAGGAGTGACGTCGAGCGATGGAGCCTTGGTGACCGAAGCCAAGGATCCGACACCGATCGTTGCATCGATGGCGCCGTTCTCCGCGATTGAGGCTCCCGTCGTGAGTCCGGTCGCGGCAACTCCGGCGGGCCGGCATACGTTGACTCTCAAGCTCAAGCAGGCCAGTTGGGTCGAGGTTACTGCCCTGGATGGCCAGAAGCTCGAGTACGGTCTGCTCGAAGCAGGAACCGAGCACAATTATTCGAGCGACAGTGCGATTTCCGTGCGGATTGGAAATGCACAGGGTGCCGAAGTCTCTGCTGATGGCCAGACCATCGACTTGGCCCCGTTCCGCCGGGCCAATGTCGCCCATCTCCGGGTGTTCGCGGAAGGCGCCTTGGCGACCCGCGTGGACTCCTGAGAGGAGTCCTCTCGACCACGCCTTTTTTACAGGTGGCGGTTGATTTCCTGTTACCCTAGCGCCCCTCGCGCCGCGCCCGCCGGTCATCCGGCAAATCCTGTCTTGCGGCGCCTCACCCGGTGATGCGTATGGCTTTTGAAGTTCTCGACGAGCACGAACAAGGTGAGTTGGTGCGCAAGTGGTTGCGTGCCAACGCCATGTCCATCCTGATTGGTATCGCGATCGGCCTGCTGCTCATTTTCGGATTCCAGCAGTGGAAGGCGCGTGAACTGCGCAGCCATGCCGAGGCAGCGACCAGCTACGGATCGTTCATCGAGGCTGTAGAGGCGAAGAAGGCTGACGACGCAGCCGCTGTTGCGGCCACTCTTCGCAAGGACTACCCAAGCAGCCCTTATGCGGTGCTCGCAGCGATGCGCCAGGCGGAAATTGCCGTCGAAAAGGGCGATCTCGCCGCCGCGGCAGCAGACCTCGACTGGGCCGACAAGACCGCCAGCGAAAGCTCGATGAAATCGCTCATCGTCCTGAGGCAAGCGCGCGTCAGCCTTGCTCTTGGCGAGGCGGACAAGGCGCTCGCCCAACTCGATCGCGTGGCCAAGTCGGATTATCCAGCGCTCGCAGGCGAGTTGCGTGGTGACGTGCTGGCCAAGCTCGGCCGCATCGAGGACGCCCGCGCCGCCTACCAGGAAGCGTTGTCCCATCTCGACATGCAGTCGCCGGGGCGGACCTTCGTCGAGATGAAACTTGGCGATCTTTCGGCTGCGGCGGAGAAGCAGAAATCATGAAGCGCGCTCTTCTGGTCGTGGCCATCGCATCGGTGGCCCTTGGCGGCTGCAACTGGCTCAAGAGTCTTGGCAAGAAAGACAATGTCGAGCCGCCGAAGCCACTGGTCGAGTTCACGCCGAGCGCAAATGTCCAGAGCTTGTGGAATGCGTCGATCGGCAAGGGCTCGGGCAAGTCCGGAGCGCGGATGGCGCCAGCCGTCGTCGGTGATCGCCTTTATGTTGCAAGCGTGGATGGTTCCATCGATGCGCTCGATGCAGGAACTGGTCGCAAGCTGTGGACCGTTCGAGAAAAGAAGGTTCCGTTTTCGGGCGGTCCTGCAGCCAATGCGGATGTCGTTGTCGTCGGCGCATTGAATGGGCAGGTTCGCGCATTTTCTGCAGCCGATGGCAGTGAACGCTGGCAGACAAAGATCAACTCCGAAGTGATCAGCGCGCCTGCGATCGCCGATGGAATGATCGCAGTCAGGTCCCAGGACGGACGCCTGTACGGACTCGACCCGGCGGATGGCACGCGACGCTGGGTCTATGAGCAGACAGTCCCGATATTGAGCCTGCGCGGCAACGGTTCGCCATTGATCTCCGGTGGACTGGTGATCAATGGCTACGACACTGGTCGCGTTGTCGCCGTGCGCGATTCGGATGGTGCACAGGCGTGGACGCAAACGCTGTCAACGGGCGAAGGTCGAACCGAGGTCGAGCGTCTCGCCGATTCCGACGGCCAGATCGTGCTCGATTCGGGCGTGCTATTTGCGAGCGCCTATCGGGGCAAGATCGCCTCGCTCTACCCCGACAGCGGTCGGGTGATCTGGAGCCGCGACCTGTCCAGTTTCGCCGGGCTTGCCGTCGGCACGACCGCGGTAGTCGTCAGCGACGCGGATGGCAACGTCTGGGCGTTCGATCGGCAGAGTGGTGCCAATCTGTGGAAGCAGGATGGATTGATGCACCGATGGTTGAGTCCTCCGGCTGTCGTCGGCAACTACGCCGTGGTCGGCGATCTGGAAGGTTACGTGCACTGGTTGAGCCTTTCCGATGGAAGCTTTTCCGCACGCCAGAGACTCGGCAAGCGTCCGGTCGAGAGTGCGCCGGTGGTTGCCGGAAACGTAGTCTACGTGGAAGACGCCGGCGGACGTATCGGCGCCTATCGCACCGAGTAACGAAGAACGGACTCGTTGTCGTCGCCCGTCCTCAAGGCGGCTTGCGGCGGGTTGATTGCACTATCATCGGGAGTCGCCGGCTCACGCCGGACTCCCGCTGCCACTGAAACGGAGCGCCCGCGATGCTTCCTGTCGTCGCCCTGGTCGGACGCCCGAATGTCGGCAAGTCCACCCTGTTCAATGTACTCACACGATCGCGTGACGCACTTGTGGCGGACATGCCCGGAGTCACGCGAGATCGCCACTACGGCATCTGCCGGGTCGGTGAACGTCACTTCGTGCTTGTCGATACCGGCGGACTCGCGGACAGCGAAGAGGGACTCGCGGGGCTCACGGCGCGCCAAGTCGAATTGGCGATCGAGGAAGCGGATGTAGTCATCTTCGTCGTCGACGCCCGTGACGGCCTGCTGCCGACGGACCAGGCCATCCTCGAACGCTTGCGCAGGGCCGCGAAGCCGATCCTGCTCGCAGTCAACAAGACGGATGGCCTCGACGAGACGCTCGCGCTGGCCGATTTTGCGCGCCTCGGGGTTGCGTCACCCTTGTCATTGGCGGCTGCGCACAATCACGGCACGCTCAATCTGATCAAGGCGCTGGAACCGTTGTTGCCTCCTGCCGGCGACGAGCCGGTCAGTGGCGACGACGAGGGTGGCGTGCGCGTGGCGATCGTCGGACGGCCGAATGTCGGCAAGTCGACCCTGGTCAATCGACTGCTTGGCGAAGACCGGGTCATTGTTTCCGATGTCGCCGGCACGACACGCGACTCGATCCGCATTCCGCTCGTGCGTGATGGACACACCTATACCCTGATCGATACGGCGGGCGTGCGCCGGCGCTCGCGCATCGATGACGCGGTCGAGAAATTCAGCGTGATCAAGACGCTTCAATCCATCGATGCGGCGAACGTAGTGGTCGTGTTGCTCGATGCCAACGAGGGCGTCACCGACCAGGACGCGGGCCTGATCGGGCATGCGCTGGATGCGGGTCGCGCGCTGGTGATCGCCGTCAACAAATGGGACGGACTCAAGAAATACGATCGCGACCGGTGCACGAGTTCCCTGCAACGCAAGCTCGTGTTCGTCGAGTGGGCGCCTCAGGTAACCATCTCGGCCCTGCATGGAACCGGTATCGGCGAATTGATGAAGCTGGTCAATCGTGCGCATGCTTCGGCGAACAGGAAGCTGACCGCCTCGGAGCTGACACGCGCACTCGAGACGGCGTATGCGGCCTACCAACCGCCCCTGGTTCGCGGGCATGCTCCAAAACTGCGCTATGCGCATCCCGGTGGTTCGAACCCGCCGACGATCGTGATCCATGGTTCGCGCACCAAGCACCTGGCCGAATCCTACCGGCGTTATCTCGAGAACTATTTCCGCAAGCGCTACAAGTTGGTTGGTACGCCGATCCGCATTGATTTTCGCGAGGGCGAGAATCCCTACGCCGGCAAGAAGAATGTGCTCACGGAAGGCCAGCAGAAACGCCGTCAACACATGATCCGCAATGCCAAGAATGCCAAGCGTGGCAAGCGCTGAGAGTTGATCCGTACAGGTTTTTCCCAATGCCTTCCGGCCGCCTCGTCCCGCCATGATCGACGTGTCCACCGCTATCCTGGCGGGTGGTGCAGCCACCCGACTGGGCGGAATCGACAAGGGGCTTGCTCTCCTGCAGGGCCGCCCGCTGATCGAATGGGTGATCGACGCGCTTCCCGCGGAGTGCCGGCAGCGCCTGTTGATCGTTGCGAACCGCAATGTCGAACAATACCTCGCGTGGGCACCGACGATCAGCGACGCGCAATCGGGGTTCGCCGGGCCCTTGGCCGGAATCGCGGCTGCGCTGGCGTACTGCACGACGCCGTGGTTGCTGACCCTGCCGGTTGATTGCCCTCGACCGCCGGCTGGTTTCGCCGAACGGCTCCTGCACGAAGCAGGGGGAGGAAATCACGGCCCGGTTGTCGCGCGTGACAACTGCCGCCGGCAACCCTTGTTTGCGCTGTATCCACGTGAACTTGCCACGTCCGCCAAGCAGGCGCTCGACATCGGGCTGGGCGTGACCCGCTGGCAGGAGTCGATCGGCGCACGCGTCATCGATCTGTCCGACTTGTGCGGAGAATGGACCAACCTCAATACTGCCGAGGACTTTGCGGGTTTCGAGGGGCAATTGCGTGTCCAGGCCTGATTCTCCGACCATGCTTTCCGTCGATGCCGCGCGCGAACGAGTGGTCGCGATCTGTGCCGGTCGGCGGATGCCGGTCGAGTCAATCCCGTTGCACGAAGCGCAGGGCCGCGTGCTGGCCGTGGATGCCGTTGCCGGGCACGACATTCCTGCATTTGCCAATTCGGCGATGGATGGATTCGCGCTACGCGGAGCCGATCTTCCGGAAGTCGGCGAACGGACATTTCGCATCCTCGCGACACGTCTTGCCGGGGATGCTTCATCGATCCAGTGCGGTGTCGGCGAATGCGTGCGCGTGACGACCGGAGCGTCGATGCCGGGCGGGGTCGATACCGTCATCATCAAGGAAAGAGTGCGTGTCGAAGGTGGCGAGATCATCGTTTCGGCCGGGGAGCAGGCGGGTTCCCATGTGCGGGCCCGCGGCGACGACATCGCAGCAGGCGAAATCGCGGTCGCTCGCGGAGAGCGCATCGATTTTGTTCGCCTCGGTGTCCTTGCAACGCTCGGAATGGCGCGGATTCCGGTTCATCGCCGACCCCGTGTCCGTGTGCTGACGACAGGCGATGAACTGGTCATGCCTGGCGATCCCTGCAATACGGCACAGGTCTACAACAGCAATGGCTACAGTCTCGCCGGCATGCTCAGGCACATCGGTATCGAACCGGTTGGCGTCCATCAAGGCGAGTCTGATCTTCCGTTCCTGCACGTTCGGGACGAACGTGACCTGCTTGGCGTTGCCTTGCTCAAGGCTGCCGCGGATGCCGATGTCCTGGTCACCTCGGGTAGCGTGTCGGCTGGTGAAGCGGATTTCCTGCCTGGCTTGATCGCGGAATTGGGTCAGGTGCATTTCTGGAAGGTTCGCATGCGCCCGGGGATGCCTTTCCTGTGCGGCGAAATCGGACGATGCCTCGTGTTCGCGCTGCCCGGGAATCCGGTGTCGACGATGGCGACTTTCCACTACCTGGTCCGGCCTGGCCTCGAGGCGCTGCTCGGGAGTGCGCGTGTCGACCTCTGCACGCGCCATGCACGGCTTGCCGCGTCGATCACCAAGCGCCATGAACGCACCGAGTTCCTGCGGGGTCGCCTCGACTTCCGCGAGGACGGTTCGCTCTGGGTTCGGCCGCTTGCCAAGCAGGGATCATCGATGCTTCGTGGCATGCTAGATGCCGATGCATTCATCGTCATGCCCGAAACCAGCCAGTCGATTGCGGCGGGTGAGCCAGTCCAGGTCATTCCATTCAATGATGCGTACTGACTGACGCAGCCCCGGCGGAGCAAGAGAGCGAAAACATGGCGACGATCGAAATCGACCCGGCCGAAGCACTCGCCCGGCAGAGCGCAGGAGCCCTGTTGATCGACGTGCGCGAACCCGGTGAGCGTGCAGCCGGAACACCGCATGCGGCGATCGGCTTGTCGCGGAATGACATCACGGCAGGCATCGCCTCCGTTGCTCCTGACAGGTCGGTACCTCTGATCACGCTGTGTGCGAGTGGGCAGCGTTCGCTGCTCGCGCGCGAGCAGCTCCTCGAACTGGGTTACGCGGACGTCACATCCGTCAGCGGCGGATTCCGACGCTGGCTAACGCTGGGGCTGCCGGTTGATCGTGACCCGATCAATGCTGATTCCGCCGAGCGCTATGCGCGCCATCTGGTCCTGCCGGAGGTCGGACCGGGCGGGCAGGAGAGGCTTGCGACGGCGCGCATCGCAATGATTGGCGCAGGCGGACTCGGGTCGCCGGCAGCGCTCTATCTGGCCGCAGCGGGAATCGGTCATCTGAGCCTGATCGACGACGATGTCGTCGAACGTTCGAACCTCCAGCGCCAGGTGCTGCATACGGATGCCCGCATCGGCATGGCCAAGACCGAATCCGCCCGCCTGACACTGTCTGCGTTGAATCCATCCGTGCGGGTACACGCGGAGCAGACGCGACTGAGCGCTGGCAACGTCGAGTCGCTGATTGCCGGACACGATGTCGTCATCGACGGAGCAGACAATTTTCCGACCCGATATCTGCTTGATGCGGCATGCAGGCGGCTTCGTATTCCGATGGTCTACGGAGCGGTGCACCGGTTCAGTGGCCAGGTCAGCGTATTCGATTCACGCGACGCGGCATCGCCGTGCTATCGCTGCCTGTTCCCCGAACCTCCGAACTCGGCCGAAGCGCCCAACTGCAGCGAGGCCGGTGTATTGGGCGTGCTGCCCGGAACCATCGGTCTGCTGCAGGCCACCGAGGCGATCAAGTTGATCCTCGGCATCGGGCGCGCACTAGTCGGCAGGCTGCTTTGCTATGAAGCACTCGAGGCAAGGTTTCGGGAGTTGAGCCTGCCTCGCGATCCGGCCTGTCCCGGTTGCGGTTCCGATGCGGAATTTACCGGGTATGCGGACGTCCGGACGATGTGCCGGAGTTGAGCGCCAGTTCTTCGGAACGCGCCGGGAAATCGCGATAGGGACTGTCCTGGCGAAACGTCATCGTGTCCTCTGAAAGGCATTGATGGGCTGTCCGGATTGCGCTGAATTCGGGTCGAATCCCGGCGTGAATCGGCTGCGTACGCGGATGGCCACGGACGCCACTGGCTGTCAATGTTCGACAAGCTCGTGTCGTCGCCCTGCCGAAAATATCCGCCTCTAGGCGGATAAAAACCTGATCAAATCATGGTTTTCGACTGCAGCAAGCGTTTGCCTTGCAATGCGTCATTACATTTCAAATGCAACTTGATAGCGTCGATTTCGCGTTCAGGGCCTGGGGGGTTCTGACGTGCTCCGGGAAATCAGCAACGGTGTGCTAGGTCATTGGGTCGAAGTCGGACTCAACAGGACGGTGCGTTCCGTCCTCCCGGAATTGGTGCGGTATTCACGGCCGCTTCGGCGGCGAACGATTACTACTCTTGGGAATCTATCCGTGATCAAATCCAATCTACGTTGTGCTGTAAATCTTGCCTTGTTACCACTTGCCATGGGCGTACTGGCCGCCTCTGCGCAGGCAGCGACGCGTTCCGATCTTCATGCGCAAAGTGTCGATCAGCTCAGTTCCCGTTATGCCGCTGCCACCAATGGCATCGGCGCATCGACCGTGGCCAGCGAACGACATGCCGAGCTCCTCGGCCTCGACAGCGAATCGACGCTGAGTGCGCTTGCGGTCAACCATGACGCCGACGGAACCACGCACTACCGCTACCAACAGATGTTCCGCGGTATCCCCGTGTGGGGTGAGCATGTCGTTGTATCGGAAGACGGCGCGGGCCGACTGAAGAGCCTGTTTGGCCGATCCGTGGACGGTCTTGCCGCCGATGTGCCGCTTCGTGCGCCGCTCATCAGCAACGCAAGTGCGTTCAGCATCGCCAAGAACCTCGCTCTCGGCAACAAGCAGGCGACGATGCGCATCGAGAACCAGTCCAGCGTGCAGATGATCTTCGTTGACGACAACGATGTCGCGCACCTGAGCTATGTCGTCTCGTTCTTCGCCGACAACAAGCCGTCCGCCGATTCGAAACACGTCGAGGCCCAGCCGACGCGCCCGTTCGTGATTGTCGATGCACAGACGGGTCTCGTGCTCAAGCAATGGGATGGACTGACCACGGCCGACATTGGCACCGGCCCCGGTGGCAACGCCAAGACCGGGCAGTACAACTGGGGCTCGGGTGGCAACTACGGCTTTCTCGATGTAACCCAGAGTGGTACGACCTGCACGATGAACAACACCGACGTGAAGTCGGTCAATCTCAACGGCAGCACGGGCAGCAGCACGACGGCCTATTCGTATACCTGCCCCAACAATACCTACAAGGCCATCAACGGCGCCTATTCGCCGATCAACGACGCCCATTACTTCGGCGGCGTGATCCAGGACATGTACTCGTCCTATATCGGCGTCAAGGCGTTGACCTTCCAACTGGTCATGCGCACCCATTACGGCAGCCAGTACGAGAATGCCTTCTGGGATGGTTCGACGATGAGCTTCGGCGACGGCAAGACGACGTTCTACCCGCTGGTCAGCGTCGATGTCGCAGGTCACGAGGTTTCGCACGGATTCACCGAGCAGCACTCGAACCTGACCTACTCGGGCCAATCCGGCGGCATGAACGAAGCGTTTTCGGACATGGGTGGCGAGGCGACCGAGTACTACTGGAAAGGCACGAATGACTTTCTGGTAGGTCCCGAAATCTTCAAGGGTTCGGGTGCCCTGCGCTACATGGCGAACCCGCCGCAGGACGGCGGCTCGATCGACAATGCGGCCAACTACACCAGTTCGCTCGATGTGCACTACTCGTCTGGCGTGTACAACAAGGCGTTCTACAAGTTGGCGACCACGGCGGGCTGGAACACGCCGAGTGCGTTCAAGGTCTTCGCGCGCGCGAACAGCCTGTACTGGACACCGAGCAGCACGTTCAACAGTGGTGCCTGTGGTGTCGTGACGGCGGCTACTGATCTTGGCTTGAGCGCCGCGGCAGTGACTGCGGCGTTTACCTCCGTGGGTGTCGCCTGTCCGGGTGGCGGTGGTGGCGGTGGCAGTACCGGCGGTCCCTTGACCAACGGCGTCGCGGTGACCGGCATCGGTGCGTCTACCGGCAGCTCGGTCAACTACACGCTCGTGGTGCCAGCAGGCGCAACCGGCCTCAAGTTCGTCATGTCGGGTGGTTCCGGTGATGCGGACATGTACGTCAAGTTCGGCAGCGCACCGACCGACTCGAGCTATGACTGTCGTCCGTATGCCAGCGGCAACGCAGAAACCTGCACGATCGCTACCGCCCAGGCTGGTACGTACTACGTCCGTCTCAAGGCCTACTCGACGTTCTCGGGTGCATCATTGACGGGCAGCTACACGACCGGTGGCGGTGGTGGTGGCAGCTGCACACCGTCCGGTACCGTGCTGTGCAACGGCTCATCGGTCAGCGGACTGGCGGCGAGCACCAACGCGACCACTTCGACCTACACCCTGGTCGTGCCGGCCGGTGCCACCAACCTGAAGTTCGCGATCGCTGGCGGAACGGGCGACGCGGATCTTTATGTGCGCCTCGGATCTGCACCGACCACAACGAGCTACACCTGCCGCCCTTACACCTCGGGCAACAGTGAAACCTGCACGTTCGCGGCACCAACAGCCGGTACCTACTACGTCAACGTCCGCGCCTATGCGGCGTTTTCAGGAGTCACGCTGACAACAAGCTTCACGCCGTAGTCAGGTATGTGATTTCGCCAGCTTTGGCGAACAACGGCGGCCGGTGCAAACCGGCCGCCGTTTTCGTTGGCGAATCAGGATTCGAAGAGACGGTGAGCAGTTCACGCGATCGCGGGAGCTGCCCCAGTCTGCTGCGTCGAATCAGGACGGCCGCGACGCCATCGGTTTGCCGCGCCATTGGCGACGCTTCTTGTTGGCCGCTGCATGGTCACCGTTGCCACGAGGTTGCTGCGCATGCGGACGACGCGCATGCTGCTGGCGACCCGATTGCGGTTTCGCGCCGCCACCAGGACCGTCGAGCCGCAACGGCTGTGACGGTTCGAATCCCGCCACGTTCTCGATCGCGATTTCCTGATTGAGCAGCTTGCGGATATCGCGCAAGAGTCCTTCCTCGGCGCGGCATACCAGCGAGATCGCCAGTCCTTCGGCTCCGGCGCGGCCGGTGCGTCCAATCCGATGGACGTAGTCTTCGGCCACCATCGGCAGGTCGAAGTTGATGACCATCGGCAACTGGTCGATATCGAGTCCGCGCGCCGCGATATCGGTAGCCACGAGTACATTGACGCGACCGTTCTTGAAGTCGGCCAGGGCACGGGTGCGCTGGTTCTGGCTCTTGTTGCCGTGGATCGCAGCGGCGCGCAATCCGGACTTTTCGAGCTGCTTGGTCAACTTGTCCGAGCCATGCTTGGTGCGGCAGAACACGAGGGTCTGGCTTCCGTCCACGCTGAGCAGGTGCAACAGGAGGTCCCGCTTGGCTTCCATGTTGACCGGATGCACGCGATGGGTGACGGTCGAGGCCACGCTGTTTGGCTTGGCGATCTGGATTTCTTGCGGAGAGCGCATGAACTGGCTTGCGAGGGCCTTGATCTCGGTCGAGAACGTGGCCGAGAACAGCAGGGTCTGGCGCTGGTTCGGCAGGGCGCTCAGCACGCGCTTCATGGCCGGCAGGAAACCCATGTCGAGCATGCGGTCGGCTTCGTCGAGGACCAGGATCTCGATGTCGGCGAGATCGACGGTGCGCCGCTGCATGTGATCAAGCAGGCGACCTGGAGTGGCGACCACGATGTCGACGCCACGGCGCAAGGCGTCGATCTGCGGACCCATGCCGACGCCACCGAAAATCGTCGCCGACTTCACGCCGATGTGCTTGCTGTAGCTGCGCACGCTTTCCTGCACCTGCGCCGCGAGTTCGCGGGTCGGGGTCAGGATCAGCGCGCGCGGGCGACGAGCCAGGGGCATGCGTTTGCCCTCCGGATACAAGCGTTCAAGCAAGGGCAGGGCAAATGCGGCGGTCTTGCCGGTACCAGTCTGCGCACCGGCCATGAGATCGTGGCCGGCCAGAACGACCGGAATCGCTGCGGCCTGGACCGGGGTGGGCTCGGTATAGCCCTGTTCGTCAAGCGCGCGCAGCAGTGCTGGCGACAGCCCGAGGGTGTCGAAATTCATCGATGAAACTCCTGATGTGTAACCCGGAGCGTCCCTGATGAACCGCGCTGCAGGTCTGTATTTTTCGGACACCGGCCAACATGGCGGGTATTCCGGTTCTGGGCGTCGGGACCGCGAGCGGTGAGGCTAGATGCAATCCGGAGGACCGGATGGCGCTCGAATGACCGGAAGGGAGCGGGGGTCAACGCGACTAAACCAGTGAATCTTACAGGAATTCGGCCGAGTCGGCCATAATCAGGTTCAATGTCATGGCGCAGCTGTGACAATCCGCCATTGACGAAGGCTTCCCTGCTAATTAGGGTCCGCATCCGATGCGCATCACCTTCGAGCTTGAATCAGCCGATCTCGAACGCTTCCAAGGAGCGTTCGATCGCGCGCGTCAGCTGGCCGTCGATGCGGATGAGATCGATGTCATCGACGCGGCCAAGCAGGCGCTCGATGCCATCTGCATCGACAAGGTCCCTGCCTACGTACGCAAGCGTCTCGTCCATGTGCAGCGCCTGATCCTGCTGCTCGAGGACGACGAGTGGCAATTGCCGATGCCTGATCGAGCCGATGCCCTGGCAGCCTTGACCTATTTCGGAGATCCCGACGACCTGATTCCGGATCACATCGAGGTCATCGGCCTCATCGATGACGCGATCATGCTCGAACTGCTGGCCCGGCGCATGCGCCATGTGCTCAGTGCGTACAAGCGCTTCTGCCTGTTTCGCAATTCCCTCGAATCGGCGGTCAACGAGGGCGCCGAGCGTATCGCCCGGGCCTGCGCTCTCGCGAAGCAGCGCGCCGTGTTGGTCGAGGAACTCCTGCATCATCGTGGGCGTGTCGAGCAACTCGCGTGATCCGGCTGCGAGGCTGCGGACACGCGCCTTTGCTGGTAGTCTCGCGCGCTTTCCGGATTGCTCGATTGAGCAGGAGCACGCCATGCAGGTAGCCAAGAACACCGTTGTCGCCATTCACTACACGCTGACCGGCGATGATGGCCAAGTGATCGAGAGTTCACGTGTCGCGGGGCGCCCCATCGAGGCGCTGATCGGTCATGGCGGCATCATTCCGGGTCTCGAATCAGCGTTGATCGACCACGCCGCGGGTGATCGCGTCGAAGTCGCGGTTGATCCCGCCGAAGCGTACGGTGATCGTCGCGAGGATCAAGTGCAGCGTGTACCAAAGAAATACTTTCGCGATTCGAACCGATTGAAGCCCGGCATGATCACGAACCTGGCGATGAAGGAAGGCGGCCAGCGCACGGTAACCGTCGTCAAGGTCGGATCGAGCGTGGTCGACGTCGATCTCAATCATCCGCTCGCTGGACTGAAGCTGCATTTCGATGTCGAGATCGTGTCGGTGCGCGAGGCCAGCGCAGAGGAAATCGCGCATCGCCACGTGCATGGCGAGGGTGGCGTGCAGCATTGATCGGTATTGCCCCCGGGGCGTCATCGAATCAGCGGATCAGTCAATCACACGTTTTCCGCTGCTGAACGATTCCTTCCACCCCGGCGAATCGAGTCGGTCGAGGCGCACCGTGCCGCCACTGTTCGGCGCATGCACGAAACGGCCTTCGCCGACATAGATGCCGACATGGCTGGTGCGGCGACCGCTGGTGAACAACACGAGGTCTCCACTGCGCAGGTGTTGCAGGGAAACGTCGGGGCGCCGCAAGACGCCGAGTTCAGCCGATGTGCGTGGCAAGGCGATGCCTGCCGCATCTAGGAACACGTAGCCGACAAGTCCGCTGCAATCGAAGCCGGATTCCGGAGTATTTCCGCCGTATCGATACGGTGTGCCGACCAGGGACATCGCTCGAAACAGGACGTTGTTGGCAACGTCCGTCGCGCTGGCTGACCGCGGACGAATGTCGGCGTCGGCAGGAATCGTCGGGCGTGTCGCGTTCTTGCCGCAGGCAGCGAGAAGAAACACCAGGCCAAAAATGGCGGAGCGCACATGGCACATCGCCCGACCTTGATTCAGGTCGGGCGATCTGTCAATCCATGCAAAAAAAGACGCCGCTCGTGGATTCGGAAACGAGCGGCGACTCGGAAAGTTCAGGCGGCGGTTGCGCAAAGCGTCAGGTGCGGACGCGAGGCCTTGATGTCCTCAACCGGGTCGCCATCGCCGATCAGCGCGTCATGCAAGGTCTGAACGGCTTCTTCAAAACGCTGCAGGCGATCATGTGACGCCGCGGCGACATTGGCCGGGACTTGTCCGGAATCGAGCAGGTCACGCAGCATGGCACGATGCTGTTCGGTGAAATCGTGGTCCAAGAGGGCCTCATCGAGTGCGCAGATCACGGCCGCGAGCCAGCCTGACGTCGGTGCACGCAGCGCCAGCAGCAGTTCATTGGTCGATGTTGTCATGTGAATTCCCGATTGAAGTGGATCCTTGCCCAGATTGATGCATGCACTGTGCCAACCGCAGCCGGGCAGGACCCGGGCCTCCCGCTCCCGAATTGCACGACCCGGACCGTGATGCTCCTGTTGGCGACGGCCCCCGTGCGCGGAATCCGCAGCGGATTGCCTGTCCCGGTCCCGACCCGCATTCCCATGCCGGTTTTCAGGCCGAACGCCGCGACAGGAGTGTTTGTCTTGCCAGTCGATCGCTCTCGAAGGAACGGACGCCAGAGCCCGGATCTGGCCGGGCTACTGCGCCGCGCTGCGGACCAGTCGGCGTGGCTGCACGGGGCGGCCTGTCCGGCTTCGTCACATGCTGACATACAGTGCCGGTGCGGCATTCGCGAGGCAGGCGAGCGCCGTGCCGGATTCCGCGATGGAACGGGAAGAGGCAGTGGAACGTCGATCCCGTAGAATCGAACACCATGAAATCTCATGATGCGGATGTGCTCATCCTCGGCGGAGGCGTAATCGGACTGGCCTGCGCCCACTACCTGCTCGCGGCCGGGCGGCGCGTCACGATCATCGACCAGGGCGGAGTCGGTCGAGGCAGTTCGCACGGCAATTGCGGTACGTTGACCCCGAGCCATGCGATGCCCCTGGCGATGCCGGGCGTCGTCGGCACCGCGATACGCTGGTTGTTCAAACGCGATGCGCCGTTGCGCATCAAACCGAGCCTGGACCCGGCCTTGCTGCGGTGGCTCGAGGCATTTCGTCGCCGCTGCAACTGGGATGACTTCTCGGCGACCACGGCTGCGAAGGCGCCGTTGCTGTTGCGTTCGGCCGATCTGATTGCCGAGCTGGTTCAGCGCGAGAAGCTCGATTGCGAATACCGGGCAGAGGGTACCCTGCATGTCTTTCGCGACGAGAAGGCGCTGGCGGATTCCCTTTGGTATCCACGCACCCTGGCCGAGGTCGGAATTGCGGTGGAATTGCTCGATCCTGCCCAGGTCGAAGCGATGGAGCCCGCACTTAAGCCAGGCACCGTCGGCGGTTATTTCAATCCTGGCGACGCCCAGCTGCGCCCCGATCGTTACGTTGCCGAGCTGGCGCGTCTCGTGGTCGAACGCGGCGGGCAGATCGATGAGCAAACGCGCATCGATTCGATCGAAGTCGAACGTGGCCGCATTTCGCGAACGCGTACCACGAACGGCGACTATTCGGCGCGCGAGCTCGTGTTTGCGCTGGGCGCATGGTCGCCCGCGCTGGCACGCCCGTTGGGCTTGCGCTTGCCGATCCAGCCCGGCAAGGGGTACTCGATCACCTATTCGCGGCCGGCCCTTTGTCCGCGCACGCCGTTGACGCTGAAGGAAGCGAGCGTCTGCGTGACCGCATGGGACTCGGGTTATCGTCTCGGCAGCACGATGGAGTTCGCCGGATACGACAGCAGCCTCAACCGGACCCGGCTGGATGCCCTGCGTCGATCAGCCGCCATCTACCTGCAGGAACCGGAAGGACCGACGATGCAGGAAGAATGGTACGGCTGGCGTCCGATGACTCCCGATGACCTGCCAATTCTCGGTCGGGTCCGGGGAATCGACAATCTGTGCATGGCAACCGGGCACGGCATGCTGGGCGTCACGATGTCGGCCGCGACAGGACAGCTGGTCAGCGAGGTTATCGCCGGTACCGGGACTTCGCTCGATCTTGCCCCGTTCAACGTCGCGCGATTCGGCTGACGGCGCACGACCGCGGCACGCGATAGATCGAACTGAGTCAGCTCGGGTCGCGAACGACCAGCAGGCGCAACTCGGTCATGTCCTCGATCGCGTAGCGGATGCCTTCGCGACCGAGCCCGGAATCCTTGACCCCGCCGTAGGGCATGTTGTCGACGCGAAAACTCGGTACATCGCCGATCACGACGCCGCCGACATCAAGGCGATCCCATGCGCGCATCGCCTTGTTGATGTCGCTGGTGAAGACGCCGGCCTGCAGTCCGAACTCGCTGTCGTCGACAATCGCCAGTGCCTCGTCGAAGTCGGCATAGGCCCGAAGCGTGACAACCGGACCGAACGCCTCCATGCAGTTGATCTTCTGACTGGCGTCAACGTGTTCGAGCACGCTCGCCTCGAGCATGGCGCCGTCGCGCTTGCCGCCGCACAGCAGCGTCGCGCCGGCCTTCACCGATTCCTGGATCCAGTCGTCGAGCCGTCTGGCTTCCTTTTCGTCGATCATCGGCCCGATGAAGGTTTTTTCGTCCTTCGGATCGCCGGCAACGAGCTGGCGGGTTGCCGCAACGAAACGGTCGCGGAACTCGTCATAGAGATCCTCGTGGACGAGGATGCGCTGCACGCCGATGCAGCTCTGGCCAGACTGGTAGAACGCACCGAAGATCACCCGCTCGATGACCTTGTCGAGCCGATCACGCTGGTCCGCCTCGATCACGCAGGCGGCGTTGCCGCCAAGTTCGAGCACGACCTTCTTCTTGCCGGCCTTGGCCTTGAGGTCCCAGCCGACCGCAGGTGATCCGGTGAACGAAAGCAGTTTCAGGCGATCGTCCGTGGTGAACAGGTCGGCGCCGTCGCGATGCGCCGGCAGGATCGAGAAAGCACCTTTCGGCAGATTGGTCTCGGCGAGGATCTCGCCGATGATCAGCGCACCGATCGGCGTGCGGCTGGCCGGCTTCAGCACGAACGGGCAACCCGCGGCGATGCCCGGTGCGACCTTGTGTGCGGCGAGGTTGAGCGGGAAATTGAACGGTGAAATGAACGAGCAGGGACCAATCGGGACACGACGGGTGAATCCGCGATAGCCTTTGGCGCGTGCCGATATTTCGAGGTTGAGTACTTCACCATTGATGCGCACCGCTTCCTCGGCGGCGACCTTGAATGTGTCGATCAGCCGCGTGACCTCACCGCGCGCGTCCTTGATCGGCTTGCCGGCTTCGATGCACAGGGCCATGGCCAGTTCGTCATAGCGCTCACGGAAACGCTTGACGCAGTGCTCGAGCACTGCCTGGCGCTGATACGGCGCAAATTCACGCATCGCCTGCGTGGCAGCGACGGCTGCCGCGATACCTGCGTCAATCGCCTTCGCGTCGGCCAGGGCAACCCGCGTGGCGACTTTTCCGCTGTACTTGTCGGTGACTTCGAGGTCCGTATTCGGCTGGCAGGCCTGGTTGGCCAGGTAGTACGGATAACTGGACTTGAGCATGCGGCGCTCCTGTGTCGGCGGATGGGTGACGTTCCGGCATTGCTGCGCCGGGCGGCTTGCCCTCAGAGCTTGGCGCTGAGTTCGCGGATCTCGCGATTGAGCACGCGGTCGTTGTCGGAATAATCGATCGGCAGGTCGAT
The DNA here is from genome assembly GCA_029561145.1 of Pseudomonadota bacterium. Classification (GTDB taxonomy): domain Bacteria; phylum Pseudomonadota; class Gammaproteobacteria; order Xanthomonadales; family Rhodanobacteraceae; genus Dokdonella. The sequence continues at coordinate 34,676 of JAKQJM010000128.1, read as the reverse complement.
CAGATGAACTCCTGGCGTATCGAGGCATTTCGAAAGCAGGGGACCGAATTCCTCCGCCGAACCCGGACGATGGCCGTGCGCGCCATAACTCTCCGCGTAGCGCACGAAATCGGGATTGCCCATGTCCATGCCGAAATTCGGAAATTGCATGTGCGCCTGCTTCCACTTGATCATGCCGTAGGCATCGTCCTGCAGGAGGAGGATGACGATGTCGAGCTTGAGCCGCACCGCGGTTTCGATTTCCTGTGAATTCATCATGAAACCGCCGTCGCCAACGACCGCGACAACCTTGCGATGCGGATGCACGATCTTCGCCGCGATCGCCGAGGGCAGGCCGGCACCCATCGTCGCGAGGGCATTGTCGAGCAGCATCGTGTTGGGTTGCTTGCAATGGTAGTAGCGTGCGAACCAGAGCTTGTACATGCCATTGTCGAGGCAGAGGATGCCGTCGTCGGGCATGACCTTGCGCACGTCGGCGACCATGCGCACCGGATAGATCGGGAAGCGCGGGTCCTCGGCACCTTTCGCCAGATGCGCCGCGAGATGCCCGCGTACGGTGTCGAAGTACGAGAAGTCCCAATGGGTCTGCGCCTCGATCGTGTCGCGCAGGCGCCAGATCGAGTGTGCGATGTCACCGATGACCTCGATCTGCGGGAAATACACGGTATCGACTTCGGCGCCGAGGTAGTTGATGTGGATCACCGTGCGCAGGCCGCGACGCATGAAGAACGGTGGCTTCTCGATGACATCGTGGCCGACGTTGATGATGCAGTCGGCGTTCTCGATCGCCCGATGCACGAAATCGCCGTCGGACAGGGCGGCATTGCCGAGCCACAACGGGTGGGTCTCGTCGAGCACGCCCTTGCCCATCTGCGTCGTGAAGAACGGAATGCCGGTCTGCTTGACGAAATCGCCGAGCATCTTGCTGCTGGTCTTGCGGTTGGCTCCGGCGCCGATCATCAGCAGCGGCCGCTTCGCGTCGAGAATGGCTTCTGCGGCGCGCTTGAGCGCTTTCTCATCAGCCACCGGGCGACGGTGGAAACTGGCCGGAATGATGATCGAATCGGTGTTGTCGCGGGCGATGTCCTCGGGCAGTTCGAGATGCGTCGCGCCAGGACGTTCTTCTTCGGCGCGGCGAAATGATTCGCGCACCCGCGCCGGAATATTGTCGGCGGAAACGATCTGACGGGTGTACTTGGTCAATGGTTTCATCATGTCGACGACATCGACAATCTGGAAATGTCCTTGCTTGGAGGCCTTGACCGGCTTCTGTCCAGTGATCATGAACATCGGCATGCCGCCCAGTTGGGCATAGGCCGCCGAGGTCACGAAGTTGGTCGCGCCCGGGCCGAGCGTGGCGAGGCAGACACCGGCTTTGCCGGTCAGGCGTCCATAGGTTGCTGCCATGAACCCTGCGGCCTGCTCGTGGCGGGTCAGGATCAGCTTGATGCTGGAGGTGCGCAGCGATTCGAGAAGATCAAGGTTCTCCTCGCCGGGAATGCCAAAAACATATTCCACACCCTCGCCTTCGAGTGCCTTGATGAACAGATCCGAAGCTTTCATGCATCGTGCTCCACTCAGTGGGATGAACGTGGAAAACCTATCCGGTCGCGCCGGCTCGATTGTGGGCGTCGCGATCGCTACGGGTCAATTGCCGGATTCGACCCGCAGGCGCAGTTCGCCATCGGCGAGGATGCCGCGCAGCAGGCTGCCTTGGTCGACCTGGGCAGTGCTGCGCACGATGTTCGATGAGGATTGCTCGATCAGGATCGAGTAACCGCGGGCCAGGGTGCCGAGTGGGCTCAGCGCGTGCAGTGCGCCGCCCAGTTGATTGGTGCGCGAGCGTCGACGTTCCAGCATGCGCAGGATGGCCGCGCGCAGATGACTGGCGCGTGCGCGCAGGTCGTCGCCAGCCCGGTCGATCTGCTTGCGTGGATGCTGCGCACGCAGGCGTGTTGCGGTCTGGGAAAGATGCGTTCGCCGACGCAGCGAATCACCTTGTACGGCTCGCGCGAGCCGCGCCCGCAACTGCGCCAGGCGTTCGCTGCCGCGGCCGAGGCGGGTCGAAGGGCGCTGCTGCATCAAACGTGCGTGCAGGTGGTCGAGCTTTTGGGTGACGGATTCCAGCTTCCGTCGCGTGCGCAGACGCAAGCGATCGTTGTTGCGCGACAGCACGCGACGCAGGTTGCCGGCATCCGGGACGAGCAGTTCGGCGGCGGCCGAAGGCGTTGCCGCGCGCAGGTCGGCCACCAGATCTGCGATCGAAAAATCGATCTCGTGGCCGATCGCTGAAACCACCGGTATCGGGCAACGTGCAATGGCTCTCGCGACACCTTCGTCGTTGAAGGTCCACAGGTCCTCGAGCGAGCCGCCGCCCCGGGTCAGCAACAGGACGTCATGGCGCATCGCCTTCGCGGCGGCATCGAGCATCGCAATGATCGCTGCCGGCGCTTCCCTGCCTTGCACGGGTGTCGGCAGTATTTCGACCTCGACCATTGGAAATCGCCTTCCGAGCACGTGCAGCACATCACGCAGCGCTGCTCCGGTCGCCGAGGTGATGATGCCGATACGGCGCGGCAGCGATGGCAAGGGGCGCTTGCCGGATTCCGCAAAAAGTCCTTCGGCGGAAAGGCGCGCTTTCAATCGTTCGAATTCGCGTCGCAGTGCCCCCTCGCCCGATTGTTCGAGGTGTTCGACGATCAGTTGGAACTCGCCGCGCGCCTCATACAGGCTGACACGCGCGCGTGCCAGTACCTGCAAGCCATCGGTCGGCTTGAACGGCAACCAGGTGCTCTTCGGTTTGAACATCGCGCATCGGATCTGGGCGGCGGCATCCTTGAGGGTGAAATACACGTGGCCGGACGCGGGTCGTGAAACGTTCGAGAGCTCGCCCTCGATCCAGATCAGGGGCAGGGCATCCTCGAGCAGGTCGCGCGCGAGGCGGTTCAGCGCGGACGGTGTCAGGATCTGGCGTTCGCTGGGAATTTCCGGGGTCACGGGATCGATCCGCCAAGGGTTCCGGTAGTGAACGGGAGCGTGGTGCGTTCCCGACCCTGCCAAGTCTGCCTGCATTGGAACGCATCGGCCAGCCGATGGGATCCGCGGCCACGCGCAAGGCCCGCCGGACAAATTACCCTTGGAGCCTGAACATCGGTACCATCGAGCGCATTGTGGCAACGTTCGGTCCGGGTTGATCAAGACAGGTTTCCGCTCAGGGACCGGACCTGGGCAAGGATGGGGAATGGGAGATCTCGGTGTGAAGCTGGATGCAGCAAGTGCCCGACCGCTTGAAATCCTCCTGGTCGAGGACAACCCGGGAGATGTGCGCCTGGTTGTCGAGGCCTTGCGACAAGGCAAACTGCTGCATCGCCTTTCGGTTGCCGACAACGGCGCCAAGGCGCTCGCGATGTTGCGTCGCGACGACACCCATATCCATCGTCGCAGCCCGGACCTGATCCTGCTGGATCTCAACCTGCCAGGACTTTCAGGACAGGAGCTGCTCGGCGTTCTCAAGTCCGATCCGCGCATGGCACGAATCCCGATCGTCGTGATGACGAGTTCCGATGCGCATGAGGACGTCGCTCGTGCCTATGCATCGCATGCAAACTGCTATATCCGCAAACCGGTCGGCATCGACCAGTTGCTTTCTGTCGTGCACGGCATCAGCCACTTCTGGCTTTCGGTGGTCAGTCTTCCCGAGCCGGCAGTGAGGGATCGACCGGACTCATGGCGATTGCTGCTCGTCGAGGACAATCCCGGCGATGCGCGACTGGTCAGGGAGCTGCTGTCCGGCTCGGACATCGAGATCGTCCATGTCGAGCGTCTCGCCGATGCACTCATCGAACTGAAGCAGGCTCCCTTCACGCTGGCCCTCGTCGATCCAGGTCTGCCGGATTCGGACGGGATCGACACGATCGCGACGATGCTGCGCATCGCGCCGCTCATGCCACTTGTCGTGTTGAGCGGGCGAGACGATGAATTGCTGGCTCTCGCAGCGATCCAGCTTGGCGCACAGGACTACGTGCTCAAGGGCAGTCCGGATGCCGCGATGCTGACCCGTGGCCTGCGCTATGCAATTGAACGCAAGCTGGTGCAGGAACGTCTCGACTATCTGGCCACCCACGATGGCGTCACCGGGTTGCCGAACCGGCAGAGCTTCATCGACGAGTTGACGACGACCCTCAATCATTGTCATCGACGCGGAAGCGATGCTGCGCTGATGATCGTCGCGCTCTCCGGGCTTGGCAGGATCAACCACTTGCATGGTCATGATTTCGGCGACCTCGTGATCGAATCGATGGTCGGTCGCATTCGCGGCGTCCTGCCGGAAGACGCGAGGATTTCCTGCACGGGCAGTGCCGAATTCTCGGTGATCCTGACCGATACCCAGTCGATCGCGGATACGCCTCAACTCTCCGAGCAGGTTATCGAGGCGGCGAGCCGGCAGGGCCGGATCGGCGAGCAGGAGTTCTATCTCGAGGCGAATGTCGGACTCAGCCTTTTCTCGATCGATTCGGAGGATCCGACGGCCCTGCTCAAATGCGCGGAGACCGCGTTGTACCAGGCGCGCGGTTTCGGCGCGAATACGTTCCGCTTCTATTCCGCGCAACTCAATGCGACCGCGCTCGCCCGTCTGGCGGTCGAGCACGAGTTGCGCGTCGCACTCGATCGCAACGAATTCGAGATGTATTTCCAGCCGATATTCACCGTTGCCGACGGACAGCTGCGTGGTGCCGAGGCGCTCCTGCGCTGGCGGCATCCTGCGCGCGGCTTGCTTGTCCCGGAGCAGTTCCTCGAAGTCGCTGAACAACGCGGGATGATGCGTGGAATTGGCGCGTGGATTGTGGAGGAAGTCTGCCGCGTGGCGAAATCCTTCAGCCACATCGCTGCCGTGCCGATGCAGGTCGCGGTGAACGTTTCGGCACAGCAGCTCGAAGACCTCCAGTTCACCGGGATCGTCCGCCACGCCCTGCAGGCCTGCGACATCGAACCTGGATCACTCGTCATCGAGCTGACCGAGAGCACGATGCAGGGCGAGCATGCCCGCGAGACCCTGGTAGCGTTGCGTGATCTCGGCGTCAGGATTGCGATCGACGATTTTGGAACGGGATATTCGTCGCTCGCGTATCTGCGGCGGTTTCCAGTGGACATGCTCAAGATCGATCGCAGTTTCCTTGGCGGAGTGCCGCAGGACGATCGTGACGCCGCGATCGTTCGCACGATCGTGGCGATGGCACGCAACCTCGGCTTATCGGTCGTTGCCGAAGGTGTCGAGACCACGGCCCAGCTGGAGTTCCTGCGCGAGATCGAATGCGACGAGGCGCAGGGATACCTGCTCGGCAAGCCAATGGCTGCACAGGACTTCGTGCAGACGTTCCTTTCATCCCGATTGAAAGCCGCTGCTCGCGACGCATCGTGATGAATGGAGTCGAACGGAAGGATCCGCTCTACACGACCCTGGCCGCTGCCCTCGCTGGCACGGCCCTGGTCTCGATCGTGCTTGGAGTCGCCGTCGTGCCGGAATGGCTCCAGTTCCGGGTCGCGTCGGGAGTGTTGTCGCTGATAGCCGCCGTAGGGTTGCTGCTGCGGGTCCAGCCGCGCGGGCGGATTCCTGCGTTGGCTTGCGGTTCCGTTGTGCTGCTGGCCAGCGTCTCGCAACTTGCCCTATTTGTCATGAGCGGCACGGCCCATTCCGAGTCGACCTCGCTTGTCTACACAACCCAGAGTTCTGCTGCAGGCATGTTCTGCATCGGTGCCGCGCTGGTGCTCGACGGAATACTTCCACATCGCTGGGGGCGGCACCTGCTGTTCGGAATGCTCGGTGCGGTTACCGCCTTGATCGGCTCGACAGGGATTTTCGCCCTGATAACGGGTCTGGCGGTCGAGCTCGATGCGACCCTGCTCAACGGAATGCGGCTACCCGGTGCAGTGCTGCTTCTGCTAGGTGGCCTGAGCCTGATGTCCGGCGCGCGACTGCGCAGCACCGGCCCGGCCGAACGCGATGAGCGACCGGCCTTCGAGGATGACCTTCAGGATCGTTCCGGGCTAGCCGCCGCGCTCGCCATCCTGCTGCTCACTCTCGGCGCGACCCTGATCGCATGGCGACAGGCAAAGGACCAGGTTGATCGGCAGGATGCGGTTGTCCGCAACAATGCCCTGCATCGATTCGCCGACTCGCTGGCGCACACGGCGCTTAACGCGGTCGATCTCCTCAATGGCGTGCGCGGGTTGTTCGCGGCATCCGACAACGTCAATGCCAGCGAATGGCAGCGGTTCTTCCACGAGTTGCCACTGGCGGACCAGTATGCCGGCGTTATCGCGATCGGGTATGCCGCGCAATTGCCAGCCGATCAGGTCGACGGCGCGAACGTGCGGTCGCCGCAGCCGGCAGGGAAGCGCCCGGCAATCGGCCGCGATGCGCACGATACCGCGGCGCCGCGCATGCCGACGATCTACATCATGCCGGACACGCAGGCCGCACGATCGGTCCTTGGGGTCGATCTCGACGCCGACCCGGTTCTGGCGGCAATGGTCGCGCGGGCCCGGCAGAGCGGAGGGGCTGCACTGTCGGGACGTCTGGATTTCGGCAAATATGGCGATCCGAAGGGGCGCGGCGGGTTCGTCGTGGCCCTGCCTCTGACCGATCGGATAGACCCCTCCGCCGCCGAGGTCATCGGCAAGACCGGTATCGTGTTTTGCGTGGTCGACATGGACAGAGTCGTGTCGCTGGCCGCTGCCGGTTCAAATACGGAAGACCTCAGGGTGGAGGTTTCCGACGGTACAGATCCCGGTGATGCGGCGTCGCTGTTCACTTCCGCCGGCTTCGATCGCGCGCTCGAATTCGATTCGGCGGTGTTGGATCTCTACGGTCGGACATGGACCGTGTCGGCGCAGTTCAGTGCGGAGGCGATACGGGCGAGCCGATCCAGGATGCCAGCGATCGTCCTTGCGACTGGATTGTTCTGCGCCCTTGTGCTGTTTGTCCTGACCTGGGTTCTCACCGGCCTGAGGGCTCGCGCCTCGCATCTGGCCAATCAGGCGAATCGCGAACTGAGTCGCGCGCAACGCGCCCAGCAAGCCGTGACCGATACGGCCACCGCCGGCATCATCACGGCCGACAGCAACGGAAATATCCTCTACATGAACCCGTCCGCTGCGACCGGATTCGGTGTGCACGCAAAAGACATGGAAGGGAAATCATTGACCGTGCTGATGCCCGAGCGCTATCGCGAAGCACACTGCCAGGGCATGAGTCGCATCGCCAACGGTGAGGAACCCAGGTCGATCGGCACGGCTCTCGAACTTGCAGGTTTGCGGGCGGATGGCAGCGAATTCCCGCTCGAACTCCTGCTCTCGGCCTGGGCCAGCGATGATCAGAAATACTTCACGGCGATCATCACGGATATCACCCAGCGCAAGCTGGCCGAGCTCGAGCTGGAGCGTCGCGCGCGCGATCTTGAGCGGTCCAACGCGGATCTCGAGCAGTTCGCCTACGTGGCTTCGCATGACCTGCAGGAACCGCTGCGCATGGTCGCCAGCTATGTGCAGCTGCTGTCCCGGCGTTATTCGGGACAACTCGACGCCGACGCCGATGAGTTCATCGCGTTTGCGGTCGATGGAGCGACACGCATGCAGAGCCTGATCGAAGACCTGCTTGCCTATTCAAGGGTCGGACGATCAGGCCGTGGGCCAATCGAGACCGATGTCAGGGAATGCGCGGAGCGGGCAATCGCGCAGTTGCACGATGCGGTCAGCCGCAGTGGCGCAGTGGTTCGAGTCCGCTGCGAATGCAGCGTGTTGGCCTTGCCCGCACAAGTCACCCAGGTTTTCCAGAACCTGATCGCAAATGCCCTCAAGTTCCGCGGCGAGAGCGCGCCTGAAGTGACCATTGATGCATTGCTCGAAGGATCGTTCTGGCGGATCACGGTCACCGACAATGGCATCGGCATTGATCCTCGTCATCAGGAGCGCGTGTTTGCGATATTCCAGCGTCTGCATACACGCAGGGAGTACCCCGGCACCGGAATCGGACTGGCAATCTGTCGCAAGATCGTCGAAAGTTTCGGTGGGCGGATCTGGGTCGATTCGATTTCCGGCAAGGGAAGCACCTTCCAGTTCACATTACCAGCAGGTGGGCAATCAGAATGAATTCAGGCACTGGATCGGTCAATCGGGTCGTCGAGATCCTGCTGGTCGAAGACAACGAGGGCGATGTCCGATTGACGCGCGAGGCGCTCAAGGAAGGCAGGATTCGCAATCGCCTGCACGTCGTCAATGACGGCGAACATGCATTGCGCTTCCTGCGCCGGGAGCAGGAGTATGCGGAGGCGCCGCGGCCGGACCTGATCCTGCTCGACCTCAACCTGCCGCGGCTGGACGGCCGCGAGGTACTCGCGGAGATCAAGTCCGATGCCGAGCTGAAACAGATTCCGGTTGTCGTACTGACCAGTTCGCGAGCGGAAAAGGACCTGCTCAGTGCGTACGACTCGCACGCCAACTGCTACATCACAAAGCCGGTCGGATTCGAGAATTTCATGGACGTCGTGCGCAACATCGAGAACTTCTGGTTGACGATCGTCGTGTTGCCGCCCAAGGACTGATTCCGGATTTGCGGGGTGTTGAGATGTCAGTCGGGCTTGCCAGCGGATTTGATCCGCCGCCGTGCGATGACGTAGCGACCGACGAAGACAACGGCAAACCAGGCGGCAAGTGCACCGACGGGCCAGGCGACCAGGCGCGGAACGAGGAAAGCGGCGAGTGCAATGACTGCCAGCACGAACGCGCCAGTGCCCAGCGAGGTGGATTCGGCGGGTCCCAGCACGCGACGATTGGTCATCGCCGCGCTCATCGTGTTGGCGAGTCGCAGTGCGCCCGCGGCGGCACGCCCTGAACTGCCGCCACGGACACGCCGTCTGGGCAGTGCCTGCACCGCGTTGCGCCGGACGCGCTGCCGTGCACCGAGGACGATCTCGGTTGCATTGCCGAGGTCGGATTCGTACTGGAGTTCCATCCGTTCGGCAAACGGCCGGTTCTCGATTGCGACGTCGAGTTCACAGTTTCCGATCCAGCTGGACAGATTGAGGTTCGACGAGCCTACGCGCGCCCAGCGGCCATCGGCGACTGCGGTTTTCGCGTGGAGCATCGAGCCATTCCACTCGAACACGCGAACACCGGCTTCCAGCAGAGGGCGATATCCGGCGCGCGAAAGGCCGCCGATGGCGGGAATGTCGCTGGTTCCTGGCACCAGCAAACGCACGTCGACACCGTCCCTGGCAGCGGACGACAGGGCCTGCACATACGGCGCAATGCCAACGAAATAGGCATCGGTCAACCAGAGCCTGGATTCGGCCATTGCAGCAATCATCTGGTCGAGACGATAGAGACCTGCCGCATTCGGAATGGTGGCGATGACGCGCAGATCGACCTCGCCCACCGATGCGATGGTGGAATCGTCGCCTCGCAATTCAGCGGTCAGCGGCGAGCCGAGGCGCACCCAGGTATCGGCGAAGGCGAGTCGAAGCTCGGGGACCGCCGGTCCACGCACCGCGACAACGGTATCGCGCCAGGGTGCAATGCCCTTGCCGGCGTCCCCCAGCCATTTCGCGCTGACGCAGATGCCGCCGACAAAACCCACGCTGTCGTCGATCACGAGCAGCTTGCGATGGTCGCGCGAGAGCCAGCCCAGCGGACTGCCGATGTCCGGGCGGTTGTAGGTGCGGACTTCACCGCCAGCCTCGACCAGCGGCTGCCAGAATCGCTGCGGAGACTGCCCCAGGCAGCCCAGCCAGTCGCGCACTACATGGACACTGACGCCGTCCTTTGCACGGTCGACGAGGAGGTCGCGCATGCCTCGTGCGACTTCGTCATCCCTGAAGATGTAGTTTTCGAACAAGATGCTCGATCGTGCCGTCCGGATCGCCTCGCGCCAGACCTCGAAATTGCGCTCGGCGTCGATCAACAGATCAACGCTGTTTCCGGCGATGAGTGGCGCGCCAGCCGCACGACTGAGTACCTGTGCGGCCAGCAGCCGAACCGGGTCGTGCACAGGATTGTCACGCTTGAAATCGGGCAGGGCAGGCATGCGGGGAGTTTAGCCGCGACTTCGTGAATGGAGTGGGGTGGGCTCAGCCCTGATATTTGGATTGCCCGGATTTCATGTAATGCGCGAGTGATGCGCGCGCAGTCTGTCGGACCTTGTTCCTGATCAGCGGTGTCCAGCCAAGCAGCAGGCCGGGCATGCCTAGGGCCTGTCGAGACCAGCGCCAGAAAGGGAAATGATCGGTTTGTTCGACGATGCGGCCCTGCGCAAGGCGGAACCGTGAACTGACCACGTTGTGGACTGCCCGTCCTGTCGCCGAGAACGTGTACCAGGCCTGCCAGTCCGCGCTGCCGTCGCTCTCGCCCGCCCGAAGATTGGACGATTCGATGCGCAGGTCGGTTGCGCGCGAACAAAGCATTTGCCACATCGCGCCGATTTCCGCGCCGCGAAGTTCGAACACGGGATCGCGAAAGCGCGCGTCGGGAGCGTAGCAATCACTCATGGCCTTTCCGTCACGCGACGCGAACGCCGAGAAATAGCGTTCGATCGTCGAGAGATTGCGAGGGTCGGACATGGCTGGAAGCATGGCTCGCCTGCATGGGCGAGCCATATCCATTCCTAGTGGGGCGAGCCAGCGGCAACGGGCTTGCTTGCTGTCTCCGAAGGGGCGTGGTTCCTGCCATCCGTTGACGTCGTCGCGGTGGTTTCGTTGTCATCGACGCGGTTGCTGACATACCACGGCGTTCCGTCATTCCTGAGGAAAAGCCGGCGCATTTCCTCAAGCGTGAACGGACGTGCGCCGATGCGGCCGAATACTGCAACCTGGTGCCCGGTCTCGTCGACCGCGCGATCACGCTCCAGGCCGCGCGAGAGTGACAGCGCCGGCTTTCCGGTCGCATACCAGGCGATCAGTTGCGGCTTCGGATCCGGAGCGAAGCCGTAGAACTTCGGTTGCGATTCAGGAGATGTCAGCTGGATGACCTTGAGTCCGTTGGCGCCGTCGGCAACGTAGGCGAACAACGAAGCGTTCGTGGTGCCGACGATCACATCGCGGGCATCGTTGATCTTGCCGTCGGCCGTGAACATCTCGTACAGCTTCGGATGCTCCGGATTGGTCACATCGACGATGGCCAGCCCGTCAGTGCCATTGGCAATGTAGGCGTACGTACGTGCGACGTGCAGCTTGTGCGCATCGCGCAGCGGCAGCATCGCCCCGGCGACTTCGCGGGCATCCTCCGGCCGGGTCACATCGACCACATGCAGGCCATCCTTCGCGGTGACGAACATGTAGCGGAACTGGACCTGGCTGGCACGCGCATCGGCGATCGGAATCGTCTTCACGTAGCGGGGTTTCAGAGGATCATCGAGATCGAGGATCACGATGCCGGCATCGGTGGCAACGTAGAAAGTCGTGCCGGCGATGGCGAGATGACGCGCGCCGTTGAGCACGCCGTTCTCGTTCCAGGTCATCGCGCGGTCGAGGAAGTTGTCGCGCGGTTCGCGGTTCGCCAGCGTTTCGACGTCGGTCGCGATCAGGCCTTCCTCGGCATCGGTGATGAAGGCGTACTTGTAGACCGGATGCATCGGCTGTTCGCGGTTCTTGTCACGCATCAGCTCGCCGGTGTTGCGCTCGGGCGCGACCGGCTGTGTCGTCGCCAGCGCGATGCAGGTCGCATTCTTCGACGCAATCGCGGTGTCCTGGCCAAGCGGCGAGGCGGGAGCCGTGATGATCTTCTGTGATACGCCCTTGTTGGCGATACTCGCAACGTCGTAGACGCGCGCGCCCTTGCTGCCCTCGGCGACAAACAGGTACTCGCCGCGAAGCTGGATGCAGTTGGCGGTGCCGGCCGAGTGCTTCTGCGCGTGCTGCAACTGGAGATCGCGCTTCTGATGCTCCGCATACCAGTCCGGATACGCGTAGCGTTGCAGGTAGCTGCCAATCACCGCCTGCGGTTCATCCCATTCGGTCACCTGCACGGCGCTGATCTGGCCGTCGCCTCCGACCCACGCGTTGTAGCCGACGAAGTCGATGAACTTGGTACCAAACAGGAGCAACTGGGCCATGATCGCGTTGTTGTCATTGGCCTTGGACAGATGGCAGTCCTCGCAGTCCTTGGTCTCGGTCTTGCGCTCGGTATGCGGGTAGTGCGTCGCGAACGCCTGCGAGCTGTAGCCGGATGCGGAAACCGGTGGCTGCTGGATGTAGATCTTCTCGCGGTTGATGTTGGTCGATGAAAGGACCAGCGCGGAGGATGAACGCACCGGCGCGATCTTGCCGCCCTTGATGTCGCCATGCTTGCCGAGGAAGAACATCTCGTCGCGGGCGACCTGCGGGTTGTAGGTGGCGAAGTTGCGCGTGAACCCCCCCTCGTACTTGTGCTTTTCAGTCTTCCAGTTGGCCTGGATCGGCAGGTGGCAGCCGCCGCAGCTCGTCGTCCATGAGGTATGGCAGGAATAGCACAGCATCTTGTCCTCGCTGTGCGCACGCTGGTCGCGCGGGACATCCGCGCCCCACTTGAGCTGGTCGGTTCCCATCGCCATCGTGTGGGCGCGCGTGGCCTTCGGGTTGTAGGTGCCCGACAGCGGATCGGTCGTGTTCTTGACCAGGGACATCGTCCATTCGAGATCCGGCGTCACTGCCGAACGCTGGATCAGCCGGTCGCCGACCCACTCGAAACGTTTCTTGCCATCCGGGTTGCGGATCAGGAGCAGGTCCTTGCCCGTCTTCGATGCCGCGGGCCCGGACGTCTTCAACGTGGGCAATTCGTCGGCCGTGCCGTGGCAATCCTGGCACTGGATCTCGACCGCACCCATGACTTCGGCCTTCAGGTAACCGTTGCCATGGTTGTCCTGGGCAAAATGGCAATCGACACACTGCATGCCGACGTCGACGTGAATCGAGGAAAGGTGCACGCCCTTTTTCCATTTGTCCGGATCATCGTCGGCGATCTTGGTGCCGACCTTGTCGAGCAGGTTGCCTTTCCGATCGCGCTTGTAGACGCCACGGAAATTCCAGCCATGGCCGTGATAGTCGGCAAACTGCGTGTCCTTGAGTTGCGGGTTGAGCAGCGAAACGTCCTTGGCGAACTCGAGATCGCCCCACTTGCCGCGGATCGATGCTTCCTCGGGATTGCGATCGAGGATCTTGCGCATCTTTTCGGCATCGGGATATTGCTGCTTCTCCGGCCACATGAACGGAGCATCGGACTCGTAGTCCCACATCGTGTAACCGAGCATCGTGTTGATGAACATGTTCGGTTGATGCATGTGGCAGATCATGCACTGGCTGGTCGGGATCTGCCTTGTGAACTCGTGCTTGAGCGGATGGCCGGGTTGATCCTTCGGAATCGTCGGATCGACCTGCTGGCTCATGCCCATGTTGCCGAATTTCGCGTAGATCGCCGAATGTCGCGGATCGCGATCATTGGCATAGACGACATGGCAGGAACTGCAACCGGACGAACGGAAGTCGCCCGGATTGTCATTGGTGCCGAGCATCCAGATGAACGGATCGTTGAGCCGGGTCTTGTGGATGTTGAGAACCGGGATCGAGACGCGCAGGGCCGTACCGGGACCGCGGAAAGACTGGCGGATATCCGGGCGGCCGGGTTCCTCGAGTTTCTGCAACTGGCCGAATTCGTTGGGCAGGCCGAGTTCGGCGAACACATTGTTCACGTTGCGGCCACCGCGCTCGAAGATGCGGAACACGTCGCCGGGTGGCACGGTTTCCCATGATGGCATCGGGCTGATCTTCGGCAGCACGCCGTGCGCGTCCATCGTCGCATCATTCGGAATGCCGTTGTCGACGCTGACTGCCTCGCCTTCGCGGTTGTAGGCCTCGCCGAGTATCGAATGCTTGAACGGCAGGATGCCGTTGTTGTACGCCGCGGCACCCCAGAACATCGCGGCGTTGGCCATCAGGCTCTTTTCATTGGCCTGGATAACCGGCAAGTGGCATGCGCCACAGGCTTCGCGGGCGATGCGAAGATCGCCAGGGTTGATGAAACGCACGAACTCGGGCGATTCCTGCAACAGCCAGGTATAGCTGCGCTCGGGGTTCGCGCTGGATTCCCATCGCGATGGATAGCGTGGCAGCACGTGCGCCCTGTCGATCGCATCGCGGTAGCCGACGCCTTCGCGTTCACCGGCGGCGACACTGACGCTGGCATTGCCACCGTGACAGTCGGTGCAGCCGAGCACGACCGCTGAACTGGCATGCATGGTCTTGCGGTCGCTTTCGGTATGACAGCTGATGCAGCCGCGTGACTTCTCGTCGGCCTGATCCCAGGTCTGGAATGCAGGCGCGTTCGGAGCGGTAACGTAGTCGCGCTCGATGCGTTCGGCTTTTTCGCCGGAGGCCCAGGCCGCTCCGGCCAACGGCAGGCAGACGACCAGCAAGATGGCAGCGATGGATCGCTTCATTGTCCTGCGCGCCCCCTCAGTAAGTGAAAATCATGTTGCCGAGCACCGTGTAGTAGCGGGTGTCGGTACCGTAGAGATCCTTGAGCGCCTGGCCAGGCAGCAGGGTGGCAGCCGACAGTCGCAGGATGATGTTCTGCGTGTCTTGCGGCCGCCATGTCCACGCCACGGACAGATCGGTGCCGATGTTGCGCCCGACATCCGCAGTCGCGCGCGCGACCTTGAGGATTTCCGTGTCGTCGAACCAGAGCTCGTTGATGTTGGTCGAGATGCGCGACTGCGGGGTGACGTCGAAATCGGCGCCGATCCCGATCAACTGCAGGCCGGGATTGTCGAAGTTCGACTGACCCTGCTCCTTCGATGAATGCAGGTTCGCGAGCAGGCCGTTGCGTCCGGCAAGCGCCACGCCACCGCCACCGATCAGGGGCAGGTTCTGGCGGATCCAGTAGCTCGTATCGGCGCCGGCGAAAATCGGATTCTCGAAGATCGCGTCGTAACCGGTCGAGCGGTCGTCGTAGGCATCGTCGTCGCCACTGGCCCAGGCGAGTGAACCGCGCAGGCGAATCCAGTCGAAATCCATCGATGCTTCGGCGGCCAGGAATCCGGCACGCACATCGGTGTCCTGCGCCACGAAGACGCCGGGCTTCTGCTTGCCGACGACGGCGTACGCGGAGACGGTCAGGTTGAGTCGTCCGAAATGGCCGTCACCGTTGTAGCCGAGATAGCCGACATCGTAGGTGCGCGGAAACTCGCGGCCGATCGCGGCGGGACGCTGGATGAAGCCGTTCGAGTCGTAGAAACTCGAATCCTCGCGATTGCGGTTGTAGGCGAAGATCGCCTGCGAAACGAATCCGGTGAACGGGAAATCCTGACGATACAGGCTGGCGAGGAAGACATCGTCCTTGCGCGGACCCTTGCTCAGGTCGTTCAGGCCTGAATTGATGTCCTTCTCGAGACGGCGGAACCAGGCCAGGTTGTATTGCCAGTAGTTGTTGTCACGGTTGCCGAAGAAGCGCACGCCGAGCTGGTTGTCCTGAAACAGGAATCCGCGGAAATCCGACGAAAATGGCTGGATGCCGACGCGAACCTCGTCGACGTCGTAGCGCGCCGACACCGTGCGCAGATCCTTGGTGACGAACAGTTCCTGCACCCCGACAAAACCATCGTCGCGCGTCCTGCCGTAGGTCGGATCGACCTGCAGCGCACGAACTTCCTCGGTGCGAACGCGGTTGTAGTTGAAAGCGAGCGTGGCCTTGAATTCGATATCGGGTGGCTTGAACGAGGTGTCGCCTTCATAGAGCAGGAAACTGGTGATGGCCGTCTGCGCGAAAATCAGCTGGTCGGTATTGCCGAGCACGTCATTCGACCCCGCGTCCGGCCCGGACTGCGGGCCAACCGGGGTCGGAATCCCGCGCGGCTCAAGCAGGGTGTCGGAGATGCCGGTCATCGAGAAGAACCACGAGTCGCCGAACATCGGCTTGTCGCCCTTCAGGACGTTCTGGTTGTACGGGTCGTACCACGGCGTGTTGACGCCGAGCGATTCCATGATGCGCCAACGATCCGGTACCGGCACGAAATTGCCCACCTGATCGACCGGCGCGGGATTCAGCGCATCGGGATTCTGCTCTACCCACATCGGCAGGGCTTCGGGCGGATGGCCGGGACGTCGCCGCGGGATCTGGGATTCGTAGGGATCGTAGGCAGGAGCGGGGATCAGGCCGATCAGCTGCAGCCAACCGATGGATACGCTGCCGCCCTGCGCGTGCAGGGCAGGCGCGATCAGTGCGAGCGTCGCAGCCAGGGCGCTGGTCAGGGCATTGCGGCGGAAGTGTCCGGTGCGCATGTCACTTGCCCTCGCAGACGAATTGTTCGGTGGAATTGAGGAACGGCGCCTGCGGGCATTGCACGTAGAGGAGTCGCGCCCCCTGCGGCGTGAAGTTGTCAGCGCGCATTGCCGGTGGCGCGTTGCCGATCGCGCCACCGAGCGTCACTCCTGCATTGTGCAGACCGAGGAACGCGACCAGATCGCTTTGATCCGTGCCGTCACCCGACGAGCCGATTGCGCCGACCAGGGTGTTGCCGCGATAGATCGGCACGCTGCCGCCGAACAACGTGATGCCGTTGGGAATGCGATCGATGCCCGTGCAGTTGCGCGGCGCTTCGCCGAGAGCGGGCAAATCGGTGCCGTCGAGGCTGACCGTCAGTCCGATCTGCTGCAGGTAGGACACGAGGAAGAGCGCCGTCTGCTTGTAGTCGAGGTCGAGTTCGAGGCCGGTCTTGAAAACGCTCCAGCTGTCGATCGGTGGGCTCAGCGGTCCTGGCGGCCGCCCTGGCACGCCGTCCGGATAGAACGGGCGCGACAGGTTGCCGATGGCACGATTCGAGAGCGCGATCGCACCATCGCCCAGCGCAGTGGACTGGGGCAGGAAGGCGCGCAGTGCAGTGACGTAGTTCGCCGGTGAGCTCGTCGATGTCGTCGTGAAGGCGACTCGGCCGTTGGCGAGGTCGAGCGATCCGGAAAGATAGCTGACCGTGCCTACTGATGCGAGATCGGCCGCCGCATAGTCACCCGAGAAGAATGCCGCGGTGCGGGCTTTCTGTGTGGTTACATCGACCGCATCGAGCAGCGCATCGCGTGATCGCACGATGCCGAGCACGACGCCCTTTGTATCGACGACGACGACGGTTTCTCCGGCCGGCGAGCCAAATGGCCTGCGCACCTGGGCACGCGTCCTGTTTGCGATCGCGAGCGATTCGCGCAGCAAGGTCAGCACTTCGTTGGAGCTCAGCGCTGCCGCCCCATCGGTGCCGTCACGTGGCGGGAAACGGTTTGTCCCTGTGCCATCGTCGACGACGAATGCATCGAGGCCGGGAAAGTTGACCGGATCCGGGCGAATGCCGGATTCGACCTGGCCGAACGCCATTCCGCGCGCGATCGTACCGCTGAAGAATCCAGGGATCGGGAACACCGATCCCGCACTCGAACCCAGCGTCGCGAACGCCGGGGCGGTGGCTGGATTGCGGGCCAGGTCGGAAAATCCGACATCGGCGTAACGCAGGGTCAAGCCGCCCGCTGAAATCTGGTCGGCCCGACGGTCGGCGGGCGCGGCGAAACCGAAGGTACCGGCGACAGCGATGATCTCGTCGATGTTGCGATCGATGTCGCCGGAATTGGTGTCGACGCCATAGGTTTCGTCAGCAGAGACACCGATCGCCCCGACCGGGACGCCTGCCTTGTAAAGCGGCAGGCCACCGGGATCGGCGGCAATACCGATCGGCGAACGGTGCGGGCCTGCATCGGGACCAATCCCGTTGAAGCGCGCACTGATGTCGGAGCAGGGCAATTGGGAGAACTGCACACCGAACAAGGGGCCGGAGGGCGCCGTGATGTCGCCAGGTGCAAAATGTTCCTGGGCGAGCTGGCCGGCGGTCCGCGAACCGAAGGCATTGCCCTCGGATGAAAAGTAGACCGAGGTGATCGCCTTGGCGATGGCAGTCAGCTCGCTCGGAATGGGCAGTCCCTCGAGGCCGCCGCTGATGCCACGCCCGGAGTCCACACGTTGCGTGACCGGCGCCCCGGTCATTCGATATGCGCCAAGCAGGTTGCCGACGCGGTCGATGACGGTGATGGTCGCCGGCTTGCTTTGCGCCTGTGCTTCGGCGACGGCCTGCGCAATGACCTTTTGTATGTCGTCGACGGTCAGGAACGAATTCGCATTCGCACAGGAACCCGCACAACCGGAATCCCCGTTGCCTGCCGGCGTGCCGGGATTTGTCCCGACATCGCTGCCCGTGTTGCTGCCGCCGCCGCATGCAAAAAGCATGCAGGCGCCCACAAGCAGCGTGCCGAATCTGATGATCCCCATCAACCCTCCCGTTGCCAGCGCTGAGCGTGCCTTCGGTACCCTGCGCGGATCATAGCTCAGTCCACCGATGACGCCTATCGTCGGCTTGTCCCGGCTCGCCCGCTTTCCGTTGCAGCGATGCGCTCAGGGTCGATCGGCATGGACGTCATCGGCGCCTTGGTGCCGACCGATTCCCGCCGAGGAACCGATCAGCGATTCGCCGCGGTCGGTGCCGGTTTGTCCAGGGTCAGCAGTGGCGAACGATGATAGTCGTGGCAGGCGATGCATGTGCTTGCGATCTTTCCACTCGAATGGGCGCCTGCGTGGCATTCGCGGCAGTTGTCGATGCCTGGAATCAGCAGGTCATTCGATGCCTTTGACGATGCGGCACCTGCATGGCAATCGTTGCAAGCCTTGGTCTGGTGTTTCGCGTGGCTGAAGCTCGCTTCGACGTACCAGATGCCCGAGACGCGCACCGGCGCAACGTGCCAGCCGCCGTCGGCGCCGGCGGTCGTATTGATCGAATGACAGGTCACGCAGGCCTTGCTGGTGAACAAGGTACGTGCTGCTTCGCGCGCGCGATCACGCGCCCATGCCAGGGCCTCGACCTGCTCCTGGCGCGACAGCGGCGGCGAACCGGGCCGCCGGCGTTCCTGCACGATGGTCGGTGCGCGTGCATCCGCATAGCCTCCCTCGAGCCCGCGTCGTGCATAGAATTCGTCGAGCGTGTAGGTCACGGCCGGAACATCCGCGTGCGGAACCTCACGCTCGGGTGCCAGGGTGTCGAAGCCGAGCTGATGACATTCGTGGCACATCTTCTCGAATGAAATCGGCAGCATCGCAGCGCCGGCGACATCGGGCTGGTGGCAATTCGCGCAGACGAGAACCTTGCGGCCGTTTGGCGCGTTCAGGCCATCGGCCTTGAGGTGTTTCTCGTGGTTGAACTTGAGTCCGGAGTTTTCCTTCAGGGCAGCAGACCACGGCATGGACTTCGGCGTGAACTCATCATTGCCACTCCAGCCAGGCAGGTTGACGTGGAACTCCGGGTGGTTGCTGCCGAAATCGGAAATGTCGGCGATCTGGCTCGCATTGCGCGTGCGTGCCTTGAGGTCGGCATGGCAGTCGGCGCAGAGCTCCTGGGCCTGGCTGACCATGCCGCGATTGCCGTTGTGGTCCTGATGGCAGGTGCCGCAGCGCGCGTCGCCGAGGGCAGGGATGTTGAAGCGTGCCGGATCGGCGTGCGCCTTCGTGCTGGCGTGGCATGACGTGCAGGCCGTATCGCGCACCATCAGGAATGCATTCTGATGGCAGCGCGTACAGTCGTTCGCGATGATCTTGTGTGCAGCGTCAACTTCGCCGGGATTCCAGAAGGCCGTGCTCGGCAGGGGCGAATAACGCAGCACCTTGTTCAAGCCCGGAACGACATGCGTGGCGGCCGGCAGCAGCAGCCCGAGCAGCAGTACGACGACGAATCCGATCCATGACGGCCAGCGCTTGCTGATCCACGTTTCGGAAAGACTCGTTGGCTTCTTCCGGCTCGAACTGATTGCCGCCTGCTCGCTCTTGTCGATCGTTGAAACCTCGACGGCGGCATCGTAGTCACCGCGCGCGTCGAGCAGGGTCAACCGGGTCGAGCCGAGTTCGATGACCGCCCCCGACGCGACCGTGATCGAATAGGTGATCTCGCCGTTGACGCGGATTCCCGCGATGATCAGCGACTCGACGCGATATTTCCCGTTGCCCACCGCGGTTACGCTGGCGTGATTGAGTGCAGCGCGCAGGTCGGGAAGGAAGATTGCCTGATCCGATGCCCGGCCGATCGTGAGGATCTCGCCGTAGTGGGTATCGTCTTCGTAGGAGATCGAGCTCTTGCCCTTCTTGAGGACGCGACGGATCAGCCAGCGCATTCGCGAGGCCTCCCGTGATTCGTGTCAGCGTCGGCAATGGACATCGGCGGGATTGGCGGTTACCAGTAGAAGAATACGGAGATGATGTGGCCAATCAGCGCCGCGAGCAGGGTCACTGAAAGCGGCACATGGATATAGAGCCAGATTTCCATGACCGCCTGGTACTGGATGTCGCGCGCGACACGGGTCGCCAGCGCGCGTTTGCGCGAGAGCATGTCGATGAGTTTGCGCAGCGCTTCGGATTGCTTGTCGTCGGCGCCGCCGGCCAGGAAATCGACCATCGCGATGATGGTCTGCCCGGCCTGCAATGCCGGCGGTGCGGCACCGGCCTGGGTCTCGCGCTTTTCGATGGCGGCGCGGATCCGCGCGATCGCGATATCGGAGCCGTCGCGGGCGCGAAGCTGGGTCCAGACGCCGCCACCCAGCCTGGTGTTTTCAATCGAGCGCAGCACGACCGCGTGGATTTCGGGTGCGATGCCGTCGGCCAGGGCGAGCGCGTTCTGGTCGATCTCGGAAATTTCCTCGAGCATCGCGTCGCGCGTCGCGCTTTCGCGATTGCGCGTCATCAGGGTGGGATAGCGCAGGTAGGCATAGACGCCGAAGAAGCCGCTGAAGATCACGATCAGCATCAGGACGAGGGTGAGCGTGTGCAGGTTCCAGCCGAACTGGAATCCGCAATGCAGAAGGGCGAGCAGGATCAGGGTCGTGCCGAGATAGATATGTGCGGACAGCCAGCCGCGCGTGCTTCCGAGCGTTGTCGAGTAGCTGCGCTTGCGGATGCCGAACAGCATCAGCCAGACGATCAGCAATGCCGCGATCGTGCCGAGCGTGTAGCCAAGCCAGGTGCCGCCGTTCGGCGCGACCGCCGGATCGTGCCAGAGGTATAGCGCGATCGAGATCGCGCTCAGCGCCAGCGAGATCCACAGATAGCGCGATCGCGCATGGGTCAGGATGGAATCATGCACGGCATGCTCCTTTCCCGCGTGCCGCGATGATCGTTTCCGCGTGTCCGGGGATGTTCACCGGGTCAACGCCTCGATTGCGCATAGGCCGGAAATTCCTCGGGACTGATGCGGATCGCAGCACCGGTCGGACAGGCGCGCACGCAGGCTGCGCCGCCGGCCTGGTCCTTGCACATGTCGCACTTGACTGCCTTCTTGGCCTTTGGATCCTTCGCCGCATCGGGATCGTACGGTGCCTCGCCAGGGCCGGGTCCGCGTCCGAGCAGCAACCATTGCAGCAGGCCCGGCTTCTTCGGCGGCTTGCTGGCCATGTGGATGACGCCATACGGGCAATTGCGTTCGCAGTTCCCGCAGCCAATGCAATTGTCGGCGATGAAAACTTCGCCATTCGGCGCGCGACGCAGTGCGTCAGGCGGGCAATCCTTCATGCAGTGCGGATGCTCGCAATGACGGCACGAGGTGGGTACGTGCACGTTGGCAAAGGTCGGCCCGGCTTCGCGGTCGAGACGCGAGGTCCCGCCATGCGTTTCGGCGCAGGCCTTCTCGCAGTTGTCGCAGCGCACGCAAAGCGATTCATCGATCAGCAGGATATCGGTCGCCTCGCCGGCACCCTGGGCCATCAGGAAGGAAATGATGTCGCCGCCGCCCGGCATCGCCTGCATCGCCAGATTCGCCGCGGTGCGTTCCTTGAACTCCGCCTGCAGCTTGAGGCGCAGGGCAGGAATCCGGTTGATCAGTTTCTTGAAGGTGGCGCCGTCAAGCTGGATCGTTTCAGTGGCGATCGCGGCGCGCGCGCTTGCCGATCGCTTCGCCTCGCCCATCAGGGCCATCTCGCCGACGTAGTTGCCGGCCGCCACATAGGTCAGCACGATGTCCTTGCCACCGATGTTGCGCGAGATGGTCAGCGAACCGAGCCGCACCAGATGCAGGCAATCGCCTTCCTCGCCTTCCTGGAAAACCAGATCGCCGGCCTTGTACCGCTTCAGCGTCGCGCCAGCGGCCATCTCGGAAAGTTGTTCCGGGCCGGCTTCCGCAGCGAAGCGGGACTGGATCGCGCGCATGATGAAAACGCGGTCGATCTCGGTCTTGACCGCCTCGACCGAATTGATCAGGCGATTCATCGAACGTCGCGGCGTTTCGACGAGGATGCAGTTCGGGCCGGCGCTGACCGTCGCCGAGCGGCGCCGGCCCGAGATCAGGCTCATCTCGCCGAAGAACTCGCCACGTCGAAGGACGATCGGCTGCGACTTGCCTTCGACCGCGATGCGCACTTCGCCTTCGACGATCGAATAGAAACTGTTGGTGTAGTCGTTGCGTTCGAAGATCACTTCGCCAGCGGCTGGCGTGCGGATATCCGAGTCGAGCATGAATTCGCGCATCTGCAGAGGCGTGATGTGCGACAGCACCGGCACGTTCTTCTGGATCTGGGCGAGGGCCTGGTCGACGTTGCCGATACCCTTGAGGTTCGTGAATTTCGCCTTGAGCAGCGGGGCGTCGGCGGGCTCCACGGCCGTGCCGGTGATGTACTCGATGACCTCGTAGCCCTGGTTCATCGCCTGCTTGATCAGCGGATAACCGCCGAGCGCGCCGACGATGTAGAGACCCTTGACGTTGGATTCGTACTGCGCGCTGATCGCCGGCACCGAGGCCGGGTCCTTGTTCGGGAAAACCACGCCGCAACCTTCGACAAATCCGCGCGGTGCGGTGGCGCCGAGTCGGGCGATGACCCGGTCGAGCAGGATCTGGGCACGTCCGTTGGCCGTGTTGAGGATCATCCTGCCGGGCTTGCGGCCCGCGCTGAGAGCTTCGACCTTTTCCGGCGCGGAGTTGTAGTAGCACTCGATCAGGCCGTCATCGATGGCCTTGAGGATGGCCATTTCGTTGCCCTTCTTGGCGCGGCCGAACTCGTCCTTGCGATTGATGATGACGACGTTGTTCTGCTTGGCGAGGGCGACCGCGTTCTCGATCGCCGCGTCGCCCGCACCGACGACGACGATCGTCTCGCCTTCATAGGCATCGGGATCGTCGAGCTGGTATTGCACGAAGGGCAGATCTTCGCCGGCCACGCCGAGCTTGCGCAGATTGCCCTGCAGTCCTATGCCGAGGACGACGGCATTCGCCTCGAAGGTCTTGCCGTTCGTGCATTTGAGTTCAAACAGGCCGTCGCCGCGCCGCTGGATCGCCGAAACCTCGTGTTGATGCCTGACATTGATCTTGAGTCGCGCCGCGGACTCGTCCCAGCCGCCGAGGATTGTCTCGCGCAGCCCCGCCACGAAGGGAATCGGCGAGCGCAGCGGCAGGATGCCGGGCTCGTCCATCACGTACTTGCCCTTCTGGTAGCGGTAGATCGTGTTGGAAAGGTGCGGTTCCGCCTCGAGCAGCACATGCGACTCGTTGCGTTCGGCGGCGCGGGCAGCGGCCGACAACCCGCCCGGACCGGATCCGACGATCGCGATTTTGAACCGCTCACTCATGAGTTTCCTCCGCCCGGGTCGATCATACCCAAGGTTGCCGGCGAGATGTGCATCGACGCGCATTCGGATGTCCATGCGAAGTACGATGCAGGTCTGCAACACGACGGAGCATCCATGCAGCGGATCACGCAACTCGGGTCGATCGATGCCTGCGTCGATCGCATTCTTGATGCCTGCGGTCAGGCGGTCGTGCTGGCTGCGCCACTCGGGCTCGGCAAGCCGAACCGATTGATCAATGCCGTGTATCGCCGGATCGCCGCCGATCCCGCGCGACGGTTGACGATCCATACCGCGCTGTCGCTCGATCCGCCGAAACCGGGCGGCGATCTCGAGCGGCGTTTTGCCGATCCGTTCCTGCTACGCCAGTTCGGGTCCGACTATCCGGCGCTCGATTACGTCGCTGCCATGCAGGCGGATGCACTGCCGGGCAACATCCGGGTCCACGAGTTCTATTTCCAGTCCGGCACGATGCTGCGCTCGCGACAGGCCCAGCGCGATTACGCAAGCCTCAACTACAGCGTCGTCGCGCGTGATCTGGTCGATGCCGGCGTCAACGTGATCGTGCAGCTGGTGGCAAGGAGAGGGCAGGGCGAGCAGGCGCGTTACAGCCTTGGCTGCAATCCGGATGTCACCCTCGATCTGATCGATCGCACCAGGGAAGCCGGAATGCCGTTGCCGTTCGTCGTTGGCGTGGTCAACGAGGACATGCCATTCCTCGGTGGCGACGCCGATGTCGGCGACGGTGGGCAGTTGTTCGACGTGATCCTGGATGTGCCTGCCCAGCCGCAGCGCCTGTTCGCGGTGCCGCGCGAGGATGTCGACGATGTGGAGTATGCAATTGGATTGCACGCAAGCACCTTGGTTCGTGACGGCGGAACCTTGCAGATCGGCATCGGTGCCTTGTCGGATGCCCTGGTCGAAGCGTTGCTGCTGCGTCAGAAGCAGAACAACGACTACGTCGCGATCCTTGATGCGTTGCGCAATGGCGCCGGTGCCCCCACGGTAGCGGCGCGTATCGGTGGCCTCGGGTCGTTTGACCGCGGGCTCTACGGTTCGAGCGAAATGGTCATGGACGGATTCATGCATCTTCGCCGCGCCGGAATCCTCAAGCGCAAGGTCCACGACGACCTGAAGCTTCAGCAGGCTCTCGACCGCGGCGTCATCGGGCAGGTGCTCGTGGCGGGCGATGCGCAGCGATTGCGCGACTGCGGTGTGCTGCCCCGGCGGCTCGACGCGGAAGCGGTCGCGCGACTGGTCCGCCTCGGCATCCTGCCGGACAGCACGCGGTTCGGTGATGACCTGCTGCCCTCGACGGATGGCGGTTCCGTCGGCCTGGATCTCGACGATGCGGTCATCCTTGCCCGGCTCGATGACGCGATCCGCGGGCGTGCATTGCGCGGCGGCCGCTACCTGCAAGGCGGGTTCTGTCTCGGTTCGAGCGAACTCTACACGTGGCTGGCACAACTCGATGGCGAGGACCATGAAGGTCTCGCCATGTGCCGGATCTCCGAAGTGAACCTGCTGCAGCGAGGCGCGGAGGAACTCGCGGCCGTGCAGCGTCGGGATGCGCGTTTCTTCAATACCTGCATGATCGCGACCGCACTGGGTGCTGCAGTTTCCGATGCGGTCGATGACGGGCGCGTGGTCAGCGGTGTCGGCGGCCAGTACAACTTTGTCGCGATGGCGCATGCGCTGGAGGACGCACGTTCGATCCTCATGTTGCGCGCGACGCGCCGCGAGCACGGTGTGCTGGCTTCGAACATCCGCTGGAACTATGCCCACGCAACGATCCCGCGCCACCTGCGCGACATCTACGTCACTGAATACGGTGTGGCCGACCTGCGCGGCAAGACCGACGAACAATGCGTGATCGCCATGCTCGCGATCACCGATGCCGCATTCCAGGGCAGTCTTGTCGACGAGGCGATCAGGGCGCGCAAGTTGCCAGCGGGCTTCATTGTTCCGGGGGACTGGTCGCGCAATACGCGCAGCGCACTGAAGGCGCGGCTCGAACCCTACCGCAAGCGCGGACTTCTGCCGGATTTTCCGTTTGGCAGCGATTTCGATGCGGTCGAGCGACGGCTGTTGCCGGCCTTGACCTGGCTGAAGACGGCATCTTCGAGTGCGCGTCATTGGCCCCGTCTCGCGGCCGCCGTGATCGCGCCGGGTATCGTCGATCGCGAGGCGCTCGCACGCATGGGACTCGATCGCCCGCAAAGCGTGCGCGAGAGGATTCTGGCCCGGCTGGTTTCAGGCGCGCTCAATCGCGCCAGGTGATTGGCTTGGGGAAAGGCCTCAACAAGGCGCTTCGCGGCTGAAGCGGATTCGTGCAAGGCATTGCCTTGCTGGCAGCCCTGAAAAGGCGAAAGGCGGCTACATTCGCATCAGGATCCGTCGGGGCGTGCCTGGCGGACGAGTCGTCGGGAACAGTCGAAGACTCCGCATGGTCCGATATTTGCTAAGTTAGCCGGCATGGGTCGGAACTGGAATCATGAGCGAACTGCATAGACGCCTGCTGCGCGATCTGCCGGATCGGCGTGCAGCCAGGAGCGGAGACTTCAACAGTGATCCGCGTGCGGTGCGGAGCTGGGTCGCCGCGCTGCCGCTCGCCAATTTCTCCGCCACCGCGCGCATGCTTGTCGAAGCCTTGCGGGCGATGAATCAGCTGCGCATCCCGCCCGCCGAGCGACTCGAAGCGCTGGAGATACTGCGCGCGCCGGTTGCCCAGCTCGCCGCGATCGTCGACAAGCAGATTGTCGGCGCGAGCTTTCCGCTGCCACCGCAGCGTGCCGAACTCGGAACGCTGGCGCAGGAATTCCAGAACGAACTCGCGACGGGCTATCGCCTCTCGCTCCACGATTTCTGCGCACCGAGCGGCAGTGTGCCGATGCTGCGCGGCAAACTCGTCGCGACGGCGGCGGCGCGCGCCCTCGTCCATGCCGGCGCACGCCTGCACAAGGCTTATCTCCTGTATCGAACGACGCCCGCCGGTGCGTGGCAGGGCCTGCATGACGTCTACCGGTTTGTCGCATCGATTGGACTGGACAGGAAGCCGATCGACGACGCTTCGATGGGCGCTGCGGTCACCGCGCGTACCGCGTATATCCACGCCTTGTTGCTGGCCCTGGCCAATCCATACCGGTATACGCAGCGCGAGCTTCTCGAGGTCAGCGCGCTGACCGGCGCGTTTGCGGCGTACTGCGAACTCGAGAAATCGCCGGATGCGGCTGTCGTGTCGCATCCGATCGATGTCGAGAGTGACAACGGGCCTGGCTACCTGCCCGAAGAGCGCGCGGCATCGAGCGATGGCGTCTACTTCCTCAATATCGGCTCGCTGCTCGAGCATATCGAAGGCCAGGTCGCGAGCCTGCCCCCGGGGATCCGCATCGTGACGTTCCGCATGCGCGGCGGTCCTCCGATCCACGTCGACATCGACATGGCGCATCGCCTCGTTGACGGCTGGACGTCGGATGGAACGCGCGGCAACGTCCGACTTCCGGGCGGCTACGTCATGCAAAGCGTGATCGGACTGCATGACCTGCACTACGTGCTTGCCGGCAATGAGGACTTTGAAGGATTCCTGCGTCGCGTTCGCGGTACGTCGATCCAGCTTTCCGAGCAGGATTCAGCGGCATCCTGGACGATAGGTGCAGGTGAGCAGATGCGCGCGCAGCCGTTGCCGGTGCAGATCCTCGATCAGGGATTTGGCGGTTATCGCGTGCTCTGGGAACGTGGCGGCGCCGGCGAGACGGTCAAGGTCAAGGTGGGCGAGCTGGTTGGCCTGGCACTTCCCGAATCCCCCATGCCTCCATCGGACTGGATGGTCGGCATCATTCGCTGGATGCGCATCGACGATGCAGGTCGGGTCGATGCCGGTATCGGCCTGCTCGCACGCCGCTCCCTGGCCATCGGCATCAATGCGCTCGACGAATCGCGCAACGCGCTGCACGATCGTCGCGGGATCCTGCTCTCACCGATGCGGACCGAGGATTCGGCGATCTACAGCTCGCTGCTGACCCCGGGTCTGTTCGAGCGGGAGCCGTCGGCGATTCGCCTGACCTTGCCGGTCGATCCGAATCGCTGGCCCTCCTCGGCCTGTACCCTGGTTGTCAGCGGAGTCGGAGCGATGGAATCGGCAGGAGCGTACCTGCGCTTCGCGCTGCCGCCACTGGACCTGCCCGATGACGGCTTGAGTGTGCAGGACGACACGCTTGAGTCCGTGACCGAGACGGATTGATCGATTCATCCGGCATACTTGCAAAGGCCCGATCGTCCGGGTGCCCGTGACCCGTTGCATTGATGATGACAAGTCTCCCAGAAAGCCGGCAAAAACGCCGTGGCAGCGTCGGTGTCCGGATCGGCGCATCGCTGGTCGGCGATCGCGCGCCGGTCGTCGTCCAGTCGATGACGAACACCGACACCGCCGACGTCGTCGGTACCACGCGACAGGTTGCCGAACTGGCGCGCAGCGGCTCGGAACTCGTGCGCCTGACCGTCAACAATGCCGAAGCCGCAGCGGCCGTGCCGAAGATCCGCGATCGCCTGGCGATGATGGGCGTGCAGGTGCCCCTGATCGGAGATTTCCACTACAACGGGCATCAGCTGCTGGCCGACGAACCAGCCGCGGCCGAAGCTCTGGCCAAGTACCGGATCAATCCGGGCAATGTCGGCTTCGGGCGCAAGAAGGACACGCAGTTCTCCGCGATCATCGAAACCGCGCTTCGATACGACAAGCCGGTGCGCATCGGTGCGAACTGGGGATCGCTGGACCAGACCATGGTCGCCACCCTGATGGACGAGAACCACGCGCGTGCCGAGCCCTGGGAAGCAGCGCATGTGGCACGCGAAGCACTTATCCGCTCGGCGCTCGATTCGGCTGCGCGCGCCGAACAACTAGGCATGGCGCGTGACCGCATCATTCTTTCCTGCAAGGTATCCGGCGTGCAGGAATTGATCGCGGTCTATCGTGATCTTGCCGCGCGTTGCGACTACGCCCTGCATCTCGGTCTGACCGAAGCGGGCATGGGTTCGAAGGGGATCGTCGCCTCGACGGCCGCGCTCGGCGTCCTGTTGCAGGAAGGCATCGGCGACACGATCCGGATTTCGTTGACGCCGGAACCGGGCGAATCGCGCACGCGCGAGGTCATCGTTGCGCAGGAGTTGCTGCAGACCATGGGTCTGCGCGCTTTCACGCCGATGGTCACGGCCTGTCCGGGGTGCGGACGAACGACCAGCACGCTGTTCCAGGAACTTGCGCAGTCGGTGCAGGAACACGTGAGGGCAAAGATGCCCGAGTGGCGGATCAAGTACGACGGTGTCGAGAACATGACCCTCGCGGTCATGGGCTGCATCGTCAACGGACCGGGTGAATCCAAGCATGCCGACATCGGCATCTCGCTGCCTGGCACCGGTGAATCGCCTGCGGCGCCGGTGTTCATCGATGGCCAGAAGGCGATGACCTTGCGGGGCGATGCCATCGCCAGCGACTTCATCGAAGTCGTCGAGAACTATGTTGCGCGGAAATACCAGGGTCGCGGATCGGTCTGATCGGTTGCCTGCAAGGCTTTTCGTGCCCGGTTCGAAAGCTGGCCCTGCGGTGCCGTATCCGGCGGGATCGACGCTGGCGAATCCCGGACAGGCAATCTCACGGGCGTACCAGGGACAGCCGGTTCTCGCGTCTATCCATGATGCCGCGGCACTTCAATACTTCGATGCAACTTCCTGTTTCTGAATGCGAAATCTTCAGCCGAACAGCGGCTGGGCTGGATTGCTCCATGGTTCGCAGCGGGCGGAATACAAAGGCCAGCGCGCCGCCGGTTTCAGCGGCAAGCTGCAAGCGGCGCAGTTGCCGGTAATCGGCTTCCGGCAACCAGTGGAGGACGGCTGCGCAGCAACCAGCGCGCAGGCACTGCTCGGCGCTCCAGTGCGAGTCGGCGACGCCTGCATCGATCTGCACGAGAAGATCAAGGTCAATTCCGGCGGCTTTCAGCGCGGGTGGATAGGGGACATAGGGCGGCGCAACCATCGCGATGCGACGGCGCGTACGAGTCAATGCCGCCAGCGCGGGAAGTACCAGTCCAAGTTCGCCGAGGCCATCGTTCTCGATGAGGATCTCGATCAGGCAGCCGATCGGCCAGCCACCACCCGGCAGCAGGGCATCCAGCGATGCATTGCCGCTGGGCTGCGTGCGTATCGACGAAACAGGTTCGGCACCGCCGCGCCAGATATCGGGGCGATCGAGTACTTCACGCAGCGTCGAGGGCCGCACATGGGATGAAGTGGCGTGAAAGGGCATCGCAAGGACGGCGGACATGGCTCAGGTTCTCCGGATCATGCCGACATAAAGTCCTTCGATCGCAAAGGACTCGCGCTCGGGATCGATCTCGATCGGCGCGAAATCGGGATTGGAAGGAAGCAGGCGAATCCGTCCGCGCTTGCGCTCAAGGGTCTTGAGGGTGACTTCGTCATCGACGCGGGCGACGACGATGCGTCCGTCCTCGGCAGTCTCGGTACGATGGATGGCGGCAAGATCGCCGTCGAGGATGCCGGCATCGCGCATGCTCAGGCCGACGACACGCAGGAAATAATCGGGACGCGGACGAAACAGGCTGGCATCGATGCCGAATTCGCCCTCGATGTTTTCGGTGGCGAGGATCGGACTACCGGCGGCCACCCGGCCGACGAGGGGCAGCATGATGGCCGCCGGAGTCCTTGAGCGATGATGAAGACGCAGGCCGCGATGCGGCATCCGTTCCAGGGCGCCCTTGCGCACCAGGGCCTCGACATAATCCTGGG
The DNA here is from genome assembly GCA_029561145.1 of Pseudomonadota bacterium. Lineage (GTDB taxonomy): Bacteria > Pseudomonadota > Gammaproteobacteria > Xanthomonadales > Rhodanobacteraceae > Dokdonella. Next base: position 4,235 of record JAKQJM010000128.1, on the reverse strand, counting down.
CCGAGCTGTGGCGGGCAAAGCCGAGTGCTTCGGCAATCTCGCGCAGGGTTGGTGCACGTCCGCGCTCGGCCATGTGCTGGCGGATATGCTCCAGCACGCGGCGTTGATTGTCGGTCAGCTCGAATTCGTCCATACGTACTAATGTACGTATAAGCGTACGGACTTGCAAGCGTCTTATGCAGCGAGGCCCTGAAAGCAGATTCCCGGCGAAACCCTGACCGGCAGAGGGCACGGAATCGCGATATGCGGAGCATGTCCCCAGTGGCGCGCCGCTTTCTTCTTCGCCGCGCTGGACGAGGGCTTCGTTGCTCGCCACCACTGCCGCGCGGATGAGCTGCCTGATAGCGGCCTCGTTGATCCTCTCATCATTACGCAGGTCGATCCCACACCGCGTGTTGCCCTCCAGCGGGACATGAGGGGATTTCGCATCGTCGACGCCGGCTGCCTCGCCATTACCCGCTGCACGTCGCTTGCGAAGGCGAACGAAAGCATCCGTGGGAGTCATCAGGACGAAGCGGGTCGTCCGATTGCCATGAACCAGAACTCTTGCGCAAGTCGAAGGATTCGCTAAGCTTGCGAGCTTGCTTTGGAAGCACTGCTTAAGGACAAGTAGCTCTTGAAAAAGAATCCAAGTTCAGCTAACGCTTCCGAGCAACCTACCTTGGCGGATCGGGTTCGATTGGCACGGCGCAAGGCCTCGATATCGCAGACGGAACTAGCAAGGCGGATAGGAGTGAGTGCCAGCGCGGTTGCTCAGTGGGAGCACCCGAGCGGTACCCAGCCCTCATTGCAGAGCCTTGTTCGGATTCTCGAAATAACCGGGGTGTCTCCCGATTGGCTTGTGATGGGAAAAGCCTCGCGTCCTCGCCCGGCGAGCGAAGTCGATTCCGAATTGCCTGCAGTTTCGCTGGATGTCTATGCGCACTCTCTCCAGGAAGAAGGTCTGCTCCGGGCATTTCGGCAGATTCCAACGAGCAGGCGTTCGCTTCTGATCCTGCTTGCCGAGGAATTCGCCGGCAATCGCGGGCGAAGTTCCAGTAAGTCCCGCTTGAAACGCTAGTTTCAGTTTTGGAGCTGCGGGTTTCGTAGGCTACTTGAGTGCCTCGAAGACCGGAGTAGGACATGGAAAACGTTTGTCACGGACGGCATGCGCCGTGTTCTTTTTTATTTGCACTGATGCTGACACTGGCCGGGGGGATGTCGGTATTTGCGCCGACTCACGAAGCACTCGCGAGCGAGTCGTCAATCGCCACGCCCGATGTGGCCCCCGATGTGCCTCCCATACATGACGAAAAAACCGGAACGCTCGGCGGTGAAGCGGGTACCGATGGTGGCTCAGCCAACTACCGGATCCCGATCGTGGTGCCGCCGGGGCGCGCTGGCATGCAGCCGTCGCTCTCCCTCAATTACAGCAGCCGCAGCGGTGACGGCGTCGCCGGCATGGGCTGGTCGATTTCCGGGTTGAGTTCGATCCATCGCTGTCCACAGACACCCGAGCAGGATGGTGCTACGCGCGGTGTGTCGTACTCGGCGAATGACCGATTGTGCCTGGACGGTCAACGCCTGGTCAGTGTCGAGGGCGGCTACGGCAATGCGGGTACGACCTACAAGACCGAGATCGACAGTTACGCGCGGATCACCCAGCTTGGGGGTTCGCTGACAAGCAATTCCACGTCCTTCAAGGTGGAACAAAAGGATGGGCGGATTCTTGCCTACGGCAGCGCCTCGAATTCACGAGTTCAACCAAATGGTGCAACCGCACCGTTGAGCTGGCTGGTCAATGATATCCGGGATCGCGTAGGCAACTTTCAAACCTACACCTATATCGACAAGAGCAACGGATACGGCGAAGTCCTGCTCGATTCGGTGACGTATACAGGCCTCAATTCCACTGCAGGAAACCGGTCGGTCAAGTTTGACTATGTGAATCGCGTCGCTGCCGCCCCCGGCGTCCAGGGCATCGCCTCCAGCGCATTGGCCGGGGGTTTGACCATGCAGACGCAGGCCCTTGAATCGATACGCACCCGAATCGACGGCACGATTGTGCGCAAGTACACGCCAAGCTACGCGAGGTCCTCATACAGCGGTCGCCTGCTGATGAAATCGATGACGGAGTGCGCAGGGGAGTCCGCGCCCTGCCATCCGGCGACCCGGTTCTCCTATAGCGATGGCGGCCTGAATTTCCAGCTCAAATCCCTGGAAGGCTTCGGCTTGGCCTCGCCCGTTCCGCCGGAAGGTGAAGCAAACGAAACCTATCGCGTCCGGGTGGCTGGTGACTATGACGGCGACGGCACCCGCGAAACCGTGGTATCGGTCTCGGCGGGCAGGAGTTCGGGATCGTATCTGACCCAGTTCACCGCCGACCGTCGCGCAAACATTTCCGCTGCGATCACTTCGCCGTTCAGCGGTTTCGGGGCTGCGACGGTTTCTGAAGCCGACATGGATGGCAGTGGACGTGCCGCGCTGATCGGACTTCCGCTGCTGGATAGCAGCAATGTGTCGTTTGCCTTGTGGGATCTCGCAAATTTCCCGCGTGGCGCGCCCGCCAACAGCAATCCGTTCGGCAAGGTCCGCACCGACATTCCACTGCCGGGCCCTGCCGTTGGAATTCGCAAGCAAATACTGGCTGCGGATGTAAATGGCGACGGCAAGACCGATATTCTGACTATCCGCGCGGAATCCTGCGGCAGCGATGGCATCGGAGCCCGGAACGGAGTTTTCTTGTATCGGAATAATCACGCCGGGCAATTTGTCATCAATCCAAATGTCGAGGTCGACTTCCAGGAAAAGAGCCTTCTGTTCTGCCTGCCTCGAATCGAGAATGATTCCGGACACGGCTTTGCGCAGGCCGACATCGACCATATCGCCGATTTCAACGGAGATGGTTTTCCAGACTTCTATCTGGTTTACGCCGGTGGCGGCAGTGAGCTGACCGGCGGAATTGCCGGCATCGCCATAACCAATCCCGGCGGGAGTCTCGCCACGGTCAATTCTTGCGCGCAAGTTGGCTTGCTCGATAACGGCACCGACCTTGACGACTGCTCGCCGCGCAAGAACTATTTTCATCAATGGATGGACGTCAATGCCGATGGCCTGGAAGATTTTGTCATCGCCCGGCCTTCGGAGGGCACCTGGAAGCTGCGCGTCAATCTGGGCAATGGCGGCTTTGGCCCACAGATAGACACCGGCAGTTCCGCCGGTCTGCAGTCGGATTCTACCGATGCAGCATCGGGCAGCCCGCAGTACAAATTTCGCTATGCGGGCGGCTTTCCTTCGATGGATGTGGATTCGGATGGCCGGGCAGATCTTCTGATCCCATCGCAAGCACCTGGCGCGCAGGCGTTTGCCTTGAAGATGTGCACGATCAAGCGCGTGCTCAAGATTCAAACAGCCGATGGCCCAAAGTGCCCAAGCGCGACCGAGCAGTTGAACCAGCCATCAAGCATGTATATGGCAGAAGGTGCCGTCTGCGCCGCTTACTCCTGTTCACCCAATCCCGACAATTCATCACCGATGCCGGTCAATGGAGAACCGTTGGGCGACGCGCAGGGATATCCCTACCAATGGCCCGATCAAAACGGGAATCCGCTGCCTGCCTTCAGCGCCTACTCGTCCGACGCGAGGCATCAAGGCCCGGGCGAGGACAACAGCGTCTACCGTCTTGCGCAACTCAAGTTTGTACAGAAAGGCGCTCAGCAATTCGCCGTTGCGGTAACCGAGACGTCCATGGTGTCGGAACTCAATGACTACGATGGCAGCGCCGATGACCTGTTCGGCGATGGTCTGTCGGACCTGATCACCTCGATCGGCTGCTCCAATCTGGTGCTGAGCCAGAAAGGTACGCAGACTGCAGCGCCTTGGTGGCATCAGAAATGCTCGGTCGTCAACAATCGCAACTATGGTCCTGTCACGCTTCCCGATGGAACCCCCACTTCCAGTTTGGCAACCAAGGTTGCTCTGTACGCCAACATCAATCAGGGATTGGCAGCACCCGGTGGCTCGGAAGGGGCTGTTTCATTGCCGCAGTCGCAACGCCCCGCCGTTCCCGTCGCGACCAACTCCGGTTCAGTACTGAATCTGGGCCTGCAGGCGCCTTTTCTGCCGGGTCTCATGGACAGCGTCATCAATGGCGTCGGCGATTTCGCTGCCTGGGGTTATTTTCCGCTTTCGATACGCACAACGCAGGGCAATGTCCCGTTCTACGAATTGCCATCCGGCAACGGCAGCGGCTACAC
>JAKQJM010000123.1 GCA_029561145.1 Pseudomonadota bacterium | reverse complement strand
CGCCGGCGAACATCTCTCTGCTGATGATGCGCTCAATGCGGCGCGCGCCTTTCCGGGCTTGTCCGGCATGGACCTGGCCAAGGTCGTGTCGACCGGGAAAGCGCATGCGTGGTCACGCGGCAGCTTCGATCTGGACCAGGGCGTCGAGCGGACGAGCGAGCCGCGATTCCATGTCGTCGCCTATGATTTCGGCATCAAGCACAACATCCTGCGCATGCTCGTCGATCGCGGTTGCAGGCTGACCGTCGTGCCGGCACAGACTTCGGCCGCCGAGGTCATCGCGTTGTCGCCGGACGGCGTGTTCCTGTCCAACGGACCCGGCGATCCCGCGCCTTGCGATTACGCCATCGCGGCGATCCGCCGCTTCGTCGAACAGCGTATTCCGACCTTCGGAATCTGCCTGGGCCACCAGTTGCTCGGTCTTGCCGCCGGCGCGCGCACGCTCAAGATGAAATTCGGCCATCACGGGGCAAATCATCCAGTAATCGACCTCGTCACAGGGCGGGTGATGATTTCAAGCCAGAATCACGGCTTCGCAGTCGACGAAGCCAGTCTGCCCGAGGGCGTGCGTGCGACCCACCGATCGTTGTTTGACGGTTCGCTGCAGGGTATCGAGCTCGTGGATGCGCCGGCTTTCGGCTTCCAGGGGCATCCCGAGGCGAGTCCAGGACCACAGGATGTGGCTCCGTTGTTTGATCGTTTCATTCATCTGATGGAGGCGCGCGCGGTCGCCGCGGCGTAGAAACATGAAGATTCCAGCCATGCTGATCCGCATCACCGTTGCAATCGTGTCACTGGTATTTGCGAACGCGACGATCGCCGCGACGCCGGTCAAGGGCGGCAAATCCCGCCCTGCGGTCGAGCAGACCAGCCTGCGTGAGGTCAACTACCCGGATCTCGAGAGCAAGATCGGCGCGAAGCTTGTCATCCACACGACCAACAACACGACACGCACGGGCAACTTGATCAGTTATTCGAACGTCACCCTGGTCGTGAAGCTCGGTCCCGAGAGCGGTTCGATCGAGTTGGCAGTCCCGCGATCGACCATCCGCAAGGTGATGGTCGAGATCGGTGCGGCCGATCCCCTGTTTCCGACAGAAACAACCCCGACCGAAGGCAAGCCTGGTGCCAAGAAGAACTGATCTACGCACCATCCTCGTCATCGGTGCCGGTCCGATCGTCATCGGCCAGGCCTGCGAGTTCGACTATTCCGGCGCACAGGCCTGCAAGGCCCTCAAGGACGAGGGGTATCGGGTCGTCCTGATCAATTCGAATCCGGCGACGATCATGACCGACCCGGAGACCGCCGATGCGGTCTATATCGAGCCGATCAACGCGCGCATGGTCGAGAAGATCATCGCCAAGGAGAGACCCGACGCCCTGTTGCCGACCATGGGCGGACAGACCGCGCTGAACTGCGCGCTGGATCTGGCCGATCGCGGCGTGCTCGAGAAGTACGGGGTCGAGCTGATCGGTGCCTCGCGCGAGGCGATCCGCATGGCCGAGGACCGCGAGTTGTTCCGCGTCGCGATGGCCGAGATCGGTCTCGAATGCCCCAAGGCCGAGGTCGTGCGCACCTTCGAACATGCGCTCGAGGCCCAGCTCAAGGTCGGTTATCCGACGATCATCCGGCCGAGCTTCACGCTCGGAGGCTCGGGCGGCGGCATTGCCTACAACCGTGAGGAGTTCGAGGAGATCGTCAAACGCGGCCTCGAACTGTCGCCGGTCAACGAGGTGCTGGTCGAGGAGTCGGTGCTCGGCTGGAAGGAGTTCGAGATGGAAGTGGTCCGCGATACGGCGGACAACTGCATCATCGTCTGCTCGATCGAGAACTTCGACCCGATGGGCGTGCATACCGGCGACTCGATCACCGTGGCGCCGGCGCAAACCCTGACCGACAAGGAATACCAGCGCCTGCGCGATGCATCGATCGCCGTGCTGCGCAAGATCGGCGTCGACACCGGCGGCTCGAACGTACAGTTCGGCATCAATGCCGAGGATGGCCGCGTCGTCGTCATCGAAATGAACCCGCGTGTTTCGCGCTCGTCGGCGCTCGCGTCGAAAGCGACCGGGTTCCCGATCGCCAAGGTCGCCGCGAAGCTGGCGGTCGGATATACCCTCGATGAACTGCGCAACGAGATCACTGGCGGACTCACGCCGGCCTCGTTTGAGCCGGCCATCGACTACGTGGTGACCAAGATTCCGCGCTTTGCCTTCGAGAAATTCCCGGCGGCCGATTCGCGCCTGACCACCCAGATGAAGTCGGTCGGCGAGGTCATGGCGATCGGGCGCACGTTCCAGGAATCGCTGCAGAAGGCCTTGCGCGGCCTCGAGACCGGCAAGAACGGCCTCTCTCCGCTGGAACTCGATGCCTCGACCGAAACGGGAATGAACACGCTCAAGCGTGAACTGCGCGAGCCCGGACCGGAACGCATCCTCTATATCGGCGACGGTTTTCGTGCGGGCCTGTCGCTGCGCGACATCTACAACCTGACCCGTGTCGATCCCTGGTTCCTTGCCCAGATCGAGGATCTGGTCGCGATCGAGAAGGATGTCAGCCGACAGGGCCTGGCGGCGATCGATGCCGCACGCATGCGCTCGCTCAAGCGAAAGGGATTTTCGGACTCGCGTCTGGCCGAGTTGCTCGATACCGACGAGAACGCCGTGCGCCACCTGCGTCGCGCGTTCGACGTGCGACCGGTCTACAAACGCGTCGACTCGTGCGCGGCCGAATTCGCGACGACCACGGCCTACCTGTATTCGACCTATGAGGAAGAATGCGAGGCCGAGCCGACCTCGCGCGACAAGATCATGGTGCTGGGCGGTGGGCCCAACCGTATCGGACAGGGTATCGAGTTCGACTATTGTTGCGTCCACGCGGCGCTCGCGCTGCGTGAGGATGGTTACGAAACCATCATGGTCAACTGCAACCCGGAAACGGTCTCGACCGACTACGACACTTCGGATCGTCTTTATTTCGAGCCGCTCACGCTCGAGGACGTGCTCGAGATCATCGACAAGGAAAAGCCGAAAGGGGTCATCGTGCAATACGGCGGACAGACGCCGCTCAAGCTCGCGCGCGCGCTCGAAGCCGCCGGGGCGCCGATCATCGGCACATCGCCGGACTCGATCGATCTTGCCGAGGATCGCGAGCGGTTCCAGAAGATGATCACGCGGCTTGGGCTCGCCCAGCCACCGAATCGTACCGCACGCAATGCCGACGAAGCGCTCGCCCTGGCGCGCGAAATCGGTTATCCGCTCGTTGTCCGGCCGAGCTATGTGCTCGGCGGCCGGGCCATGGAAGTCGTGCACGATGATGAGGATCTTTCGCGCTACATACGCGATGCAGTCAAGGTCTCCAACGAGTCTCCTGTCTTGCTTGACCGCTTTCTCGATCACGCGACAGAAATCGATGTCGATCTGGTTGCCGATGCCGAAGGCAATGTGCTGATCGGTGGCGTCATGGAGCACATCGAGGAAGCCGGCGTGCATTCGGGCGATTCCTCGTGCTCGCTGCCTCCGTATTCGCTGAGTGCCGAACTGCAGGACCGCCTGCGCGACCAGGTCAGCCAGATGGCCCGGGAACTCAAGGTCATCGGCTTGATGAACACGCAGTTCGCGATCCAGGGTGACTCGATCTTCGTGCTCGAAGTGAACCCGCGCGCGTCACGCACCGTGCCGTTCGTGTCGAAGGCGACCGGTGTATCGCTGGCCAAGATCGCCGCCCGCTGCATGGTCGGACGCAGCCTCGATGAACAGGGTGTCGGTGTTGAACTGGTGCCGGGCTACTACTCGGTCAAGGAAGCGATCTTCCCCTTTCTCAAGTTCCAGAATGTCGATCCGATCCTTGGCCCGGAGATGCGCTCGACTGGCGAGGTCATGGGTGTCGGGCGGACCTTTGGCGAAGCCTTCGCACGTGCCCATGAGGCGGCCGGCATTGCACCTCCGGCGTTGGGCAAGGCTTTTCTGTCCGTTCGCGAATCTGACAAGGCGCGTCTCGTCCCGATCGCCGAGGACCTGTTGCGCCGCGGATTCGGCCTCGTCGCCACGAGCGGCACCTGCGCTTACCTGAGCGAACGCGGCATCGCCTGCGAACGCATCAACAAGGTCATCGAAGGACGTCCCCATATCGTCGATCTGATCAAGAATCGCGAGATCGTGTTCATCGTCAATACGACCGAAGGCAAGCAGGCGATCGCCGACTCGTTCTCGATCCGTCGTCAGGCCCTGCAGCAGCGCGTGACGTATTCGACTACCATTTCCGGTGCCAGGGCCTTGCTGCACTCGATGGATTTCCGCGACAGCGAGAGCGTCAACAGCCTGCAGGAACTGCACAGGGAATTGATTGCATGAATCGAGCTCCAATGACACAGAAAGGCGCCGATCGCCTGCGCGCCGAACTGGAACGCCTCAAGTCGGTCGATCGACCGCGCATCATCCATGCCATCGCCGAGGCGCGTGCGCACGGAGATCTCAAGGAGAACGCCGAATATCACGCGGCGCGCGAGATGCAGGGATTCACCGAGGGCCGCATCAAGGAGCTCGAAGCCGCGCTCAGCTATGCCGATGTCATCGATATCTCGAAGCTCAATGCAGGCTCGAAGGTCGTCTTCGGTGCGACCGTTGACCTCGCCGACGAGGACAGCGGCGAGGAAATCACTTATCAGATCGTTGGCGACCTCGAAGCCGACATCAAGCAGAAGCTGATTTCGGTGTCGTCACCGTTCGCGCGCGCCCTGATCGGCAAGAACGAAGGCGACAGTTTCGAATTCCAGGCGCCGAACGGAACCCGGAACTACGAGATCACCGGCGTCCGCTACCTGGTCTGATCGTCGCGTGTCGTCGCTGCCGGGAATCCAGGCCGCCGTGCGGCGACGATCACATCGGACTTCCCGATGATCCGGATCATTCTGCTGTTACCTGCGTGGAAGCGCTGCGTCGCGTCCGCGGTCGTGGCCAGCGGCACCCTGGCCCGCTGGTCGGCACGAGGTGATCGTCTGGCCGGCAACGCATCCCCGGACGAAGGCATCCTTCGCCCGTTGTTCGAGTGGCCGGGCAAGGACTTGCCGATTGCCGCGCTCAGTCGCCAGTTCGACGCAGGTGATGCGGCGGGCTCGCTGTGGATGCGCGCTGACCCGGCCCACGTGCGTGCCGACATGTCGACCGCGCGCATGCTCGCCTGCGGTGAATTGGGTTTGTCGATCGCCGAATGCCGCAGTATCGAGCGCGATCTCAAGCCGCTGTTCGGCGACGCCGGATTCGAGTTCGACGCGTGCCGCACCGACCGCTGGTACCTGCGCGCGGCGAAAGGCTCCGAGCTGCCGCACGCAGCCTCGCCCGATGATGCGATCGGCGACGACCTCAAGCTTCATCTTCCGCAAGGCCCCGCCGGCAAGCGCTGGCGGCAGTTGTTCAACGAAGCGCAGATCGCGCTGCACAACCATCCAGTCAACGCAGGCCGCATAGCGCGCGGTGCAATCGGCGTGAACAGCCTGTGGTTCTGGGGCGCCGGGGCCTTGCCCGACTACGTGCGCACGCAACTGCGCAGCACCTCCAGCAATCGGCCCGAAATGCGCGCCCTGGCCGGGCTTGCCGGTATCGAATCGTTGCCGCTCGGACAACGCACGATTGCGGATTCGGTCGAGTCGCCTGGTTCGGATGGCTCCGTAGTGCTCGATCTGGTCGATTTGCGCGACCGTGTGCTCGAGGAAGAATGGCTGCTGCCGCTGGACCGCGCGATGGCCCGGCGGCGAGTGGAGTCGATCGATCTCCGTTTCGCCTCGGGCGAGCATGTCGTGATCCGCCACAGCCACAGGCTGCGCTTCTGGCGACGCGTCGACGAGCTCGGTTCGTGAGCAATCGGGAGATTCGCCGACGCGCTGGCGATATCCGCGGGATCGACTGGCCGGTCGGAATGCATCCGGTGCTGCAGCGCGTACTTGCCGCGCGTGGAGTAGGCAGCCCGGGCGAGATCGACCATCGACTCGCGAACATGGCAGCGCCAGCGACGCTCGGCGGCATCGACACAGCGTGCGTCCTGCTTGCCGATGCAATCGAACGCGGGCGGCGCATCTTTGTCGTCGGCGATTTTGATTGTGATGGCGCAACCGGTACCGCTGTTGCGGTGCGTGGCTTGCGCATGCTTGGCGCGGCCCATGTCGATTTCCGCGTGCCGAATCGTGCCGTGCATGGGTACGGGCTTTCGACGGCACTGGTCGACACCCTGCACGATCCGGCACCGGACCTGATCGTGACGGTCGACAATGGCGTGGCCAGTCTGGCCGGCGTTGCAGCAGCGCGCGCACGCGGCATCGATGTGCTGATCACCGATCACCATCTGCCGGGGCCGGACCTGCCGATCGCGAACGCGATCGTCAATCCGAATCTGGATGGCGACGCATTTCCAAGCAAGGCGCTGGCCGGAGTCGGCGTCATGTTCTGCCTGCTCGTTGCGCTACGCGGACATTTGCGGACCCAGGGGTTTTTCGCTTCGGCAGGGCTGGCCGAACCCGATCTCGGCGTACTCCTCGATCTGGTCGCGGTCGGCACCGTAGCCGACCTCGTGCCGCTCGATTTCAACAATCGCATCCTCGTCGAAGCCGGCATGCGGCGGATTCGCGAACAGCGCGCCTGTGCGGGAGTGCTTGCATTGCTGCGCGCAGCGGGGCGCGACCCGGCAATGCTGGTATCCAGCGACCTCGGCTTTGCCGTCGCACCACGCATCAATGCGGCGGGCCGCCTCGAAGACATGGGGCTAGGCATCGCCTGTCTGCTCACCGACGATGCGGCGCGCGCCGCCGAGCTGGCCGAACGCCTGTCGGCGATCAATGCGGAACGCCGCGAATTGCAGGCGCAGATGATCGAACAGGCCGAGGCCTTCGTCGCGCGCTGGATTGCCATGCAGGGGCAGGCGGCCCTGCCAAGGGGACTGACCTTGTTCGACGAGGCGTGGCACCCCGGAGTGGTCGGGCTGGTCGCCGCACGGCTCAAGGAACGCCTGCACCGCCCCGTGGTCGCCTGTGCGCCTGCCGGCGAGGGCACGGACGAGATCCGCGCATCGGCGCGTTCGATACGCGGCATTCACATCCGCGATGTACTGACCGAGGTCGATGCAAATCACCCTGGACTGATCGAACGCTTCGGTGGCCATGCCATGGCTGCCGGCCTGACCCTGCGTCGTGCGTCGCTCGACGGGTTCTCCGCTGCATTCGACAGCGTGATCCGCACACGCGCCGCGGCAGAGTTGTTCGATCCCGTCGTCTGGACGGACGGTGAGCTGGAGCCGACTGACTTCTGTCTCGAACTGGCAAGCCTGCTGCGCTTTGCGATGCCCTGGGGCCAGTCGTTCGACGAGCCGTTGTTCGACAATGTCTTCGCGCTCGATTCCTGGCGGGTTGTCGGCAATGCACATTGGCGGCTTGGCCTGCGCCTGGCCGGACTCGAGCGTCCGATCGAGGCCATGCTGTTCAATGCAGATGCCGGCGCCCGACCGCCCGACCGCCTGCGCGCGGTCTACCAACTGGACATCAATGACTGGAACGGACGCGAGTCGTTGCGCTTGATCCTGCGGCACATCATGCCTGCCTGAGCATTGACCCGGAGGATACTTTGGCGGAGCCATTCGTGGGCTCGCGCCAACCTGCCGGACGATGGCGGGAATTCCGGCGTTGTGCGCAAGCAGGATCGTCGATCTGAGTCGCAACGCAACTTTGGCACCCAGCGGGCGGTGCAGGGTGCGGGCAGGCCGGCGCCGCGTCGCGCCATGATTTGCTATTCTTCGCGGCCCACATTGTACCGCACCAATACCGTGATCGAGACCAATCCCATCCATGCCAGCATCGACGACCTGAAGAGCCGGCTGCATTCGCTCAGGGGGTATCTTTGACTTCGATACGAAGTCGGAGCGCCTCGAGGAAGTCGGTCGCGAGCTTGAAAACCCGGATATCTGGAACAATCCAGCGCGCGCCCAGGATCTCGGCAAGGAGCGCGCCCAGCTTGAACGGGTCGTCAACGGGATCACTGTCCTGACGCAAAGCCTCGTCGACGCCGGAGAACTGCTCGAACTCGGTGAGGCGGAAGCCGATGAAGAGGTGATCAAGGGGGTCGAGTCCGACGTTGCCGCGACAGCGGCGCGGGTCGAGAAGCTGGAATTCCAGCGCATGTTCTCGGGCGAAATGGACAGTTCGAACGCCTTCGTCGACATCCAGGCCGGCGCCGGCGGCACCGAAGCACAGGACTGGGCCGAAATGCTGTTGCGCATGTATCTACGCTGGTCTGAAGACAAGGGCTGGAAGACCGAGTTGCTCGAAGCCTCGTCCGGCGAAGTCGCCGGCATCAAGAGCGCGACCTTCAAGGTCGAGGGCGAGTATGCCTATGGCTGGCTGAAGACCGAGATCGGCGTGCATCGGCTCGTGCGCAAGTCGCCGTTCGATTCGGACAACCGTCGCCATACGAGCTTCACTTCGGTGTTCGTTTCTCCCGAAGTCGACGACAACATCGATATCGAGATCAATCCGGCCGACCTGAGGACCGATGTCTATCGCTCGTCCGGAGCGGGTGGCCAGCACGTCAACAAGACCGAGTCGGCCGTGCGCATCACGCATGTGCCCACAGGCGTCGTCGTCGCGTGCCAGACCGGACGCTCGCAACACGCCAATCGCGACAACGCGATGAAGATGCTGCGTGCCAAGCTCTATGAACTTGAAGTACAGAAGCGCAATGTCGAGAGGGATGCGCTCGAGGCGACCAAGTCGGACATCGGCTGGGGCCACCAGATCCGCAGCTACGTGCTTGATCAAAGCCGCATCAAGGACCTGCGAACAGGGGTCGAGCGCACCGATACGCAGAAAGTCCTCGATGGCGATCTCGACGAATTCATCGAGGCCAGCCTCAAGTCCGGCCTTGAGGCCGGCGCCAGACGCAGCGATGCCTGATCGTTGGCGTCCCCGCAGAGCGAAGCAGTCGACGCTTGTCCATCCAGAAACGTTTCAACGCACACAACGGATCCACAGATGACGGCCAACAGCAGTCCCGATCAATCGTCAGCGACATCCGCCGGGGCACCGCCAGCGGTCGACGAGAACAAGCTGGTTGCCGAGCGCCGCGAGAAACTTCGCGGCCTGCGTGAAAACGGGGTTGCCTATCCGAACGATTTCCGCATCGATGCGTTCGCCGGCGACCTGCAAACCGAGTTCGCGGATGGCGATCGCTGGAACGCCGAAGCCCTCGCGGCATCACCGCGTCGCGTGCGCATCGCTGGCCGCATGCTGGCCCGCCGCATCATGGGCAAAGCCAGCTTTGTGCAGATCCAGGACATGACAGGGCAGGTCCAGTTGTTCCTGCAGGGTTCCGTGCTCGGCGATTCCTACGAAGCGTTCAAGAGCTGGGACACCGGCGACATCGTCGGCGCCGAGGGCGAGCTGATGCGCACGCGGACCGGCGAACTTTCAATCAAGGTGGATGGCCTGCGCCTGCTGACCAAATCACTGCGTCCATTGCCGGACAAGTGGCATGGGCTGGCCGATATCGAGCAGCGTTACCGTCAGCGCTATGTCGATCTGATCGTCACGCCGGAATCGCGCAGCGCCTTCGTCCTGCGCTCGCGCGCGATCGGCTTCATGCGCCAGTGGCTCGAAGCGACGCCGAGGCGGTTCATGGAAGTCGAGACGCCGATGATGCACATCATTCCTGGCGGTGCGACGGCACGCCCGTTCGTCACCCATCACAACGCGCTCGATCTTGACTTGTACCTGCGCGTCGCACCCGAGCTCTATCTCAAGCGCCTCGTCGTCGGCGGCTTCGAGCGCGTCTACGAGATCAACCGGAATTTCCGCAACGAAGGCGTGTCGACCCGGCACAATCCCGAGTTCACGATGCTCGAGCTCTACCAGGCGTACGCGAGCCATGTGGAAATCATGGATCTGACCGAAGCATTGCTGCGGGAAACGGCAAAAGCCACTTTGGGTCGAACTGCACTGAGCTGGGAAGGCCGCGACATCGACCTCGGGCCGGCATTCCGTCGCTGGCGCATGGACGATGCCGTGCTCGAACACAATCCCGAAATCAAACGCGAGGAACTGCGCGATCGCGAGGCGATGGCGGGCCATTGTACGCGCCTGAAGATTGCCGTGAAGCCCGCTTACGGCTGGGGCAAGATCCTGCTTGAAATCTTCGAGGCAACGGTCGAGGCCAGCCTGATCCAGCCGACCTTCATCACGGCGCACCCGGTCGAGGTTTCGCCGCTGGCGCGTGAAAGCGACCACGAGCCCGGGATCACCGATCGGTTCGAGTTGTTTGTCGGTGGCAAGGAGCTCGCCAATGGCTTTTCGGAACTCAACGATCCGGAAGACCAGGCCGCGAGGTTCCAGGCCCAGGTCGAAGCGATGTCGGCCGGAGACGACGAAGCCATGCATTTCGATGCCGACTACATCCGGGCGCTGGAGTATGGCCTGGCGCCGACCGGCGGACTCGGCATCGGCATTGACCGCTTCGTCATGCTGCTTGCCGATGTCGGCTCGATACGCGACGTGCTCCTGTTCCCCTACATGCGTCCGGAAGCCTGACCACGGGAAACCGTCGTCTGATCAATCGATCGACGCGGGATCGTGGTACCGCCCGGGCTGAACGCCGACCTGATGCGGATTGCGGGCGGCGGTGATGTGATAGCCTTTGGACTTCGGTTATCCGGTTCCAGAACAGCACTCCAGGAAGTTGTTGTCCTGCTATCGGATGGCGGACGCGTGGGATCTCCCGATCCTGCGCGAGCGACGGCGGAGGATGCGGTTTGAATGTACTGATCGTCGACGACCAACCTTCTGCCCGGACCATGCTTCGACACGTCGTCGAGGGGATCGGGCCGGTGGTGCATGTCTCTGATTTCGGGAATCCGGTCGACGCCTTGCGCTGGTCGGAATCCAACAGCACGGACCTGCTCCTGCTCGACTATCGGATGCCGGAAATGGACGGTCTCGAGTTTGCGCGGCGATTCCGGCGTCCGTTCTCGCGACGCGATGTCCCGATCGTGCTGATCAGCGTGGTCGGAGACGAACCGGTACGCCAGGCAGCGCTTGATGCCGGTGTCATCGATTTCCTGATCAAGCCGGTGCGGCCACGCGAGCTCAGGTCACGTTGCAAGAACCTGTTGCAGATGCGTCGCCAGGGCGAGTCGGTCAAGGAGCGGGCCCGATCGCTTGAGCAGAAGGTCCTCGAGGGCGTGCAGGAAATCGAGCAGCGTGAGCGCGAGATGCTGTTTCGCCTTGCCAGGGCCATCGAATATCGGGATTCCGGAACGGGCGCGCACTTGCTGCGCATGGCCCGCTATTCCGAAATGATTGCCGAGGAGATCGGCATGCCCGAGGAGGATGTGCGCACGCTTGCCTTGGCAGCGCCGCTTCACGACATCGGCAAGATCGGTGTGCCTGACTCGATCCTGCTCAAGCGCGGCAGCCTCACCGACGAGGAAATGGCGGTGATGCGCAAGCATCCGTTGATCGGCTTCGAGATCCTGCGCGACAGCCAGAGCCGGTTCGTGCAGACCGGTGCGCAGATCGCGCTGAGGCACCACGAGCGCTGGGATGGAAGCGGTTACCCGGACGGCCTGAAAGGGGAACAGATCCCGCTGAACGCCCGTATCGTGGCCATTGCCGATGTGTTCGATGCACTGACATCCGAACGTCCGTACAAGCGGGCCTGGAGCAACGAGGAGTCGTTCAGCTACCTGAGGGAGCACGCTGGCACGTTATTTGATAGTGCTTGTGTCGAGATCTTGCTGGCCAACGAGTCTCGTATCATCGAAATCCAGCAGGCCAAGTTGGCGCCACCAGGTTTCGGATTCTGAAACCTGTCGTTCGCGCTGAAGGAGGCGGCTCGAATGCGAATCTTCACCCACAAGCTGCGTTCATGGTGCGAAGCGTGCCCTGACAATGAGCGCGTTCAGGTGGCTTTGCGCCTCCTCATCGTCGCGCCATTCCTGATTCTTGCCTTCGCGGTGGCATGGGCGCAGGACTTCGACTGGCAGGTTGCCGCGCGGGCCTTGCTGATCCTGACCCTCGAAAGCGCTGTTCTGGCCGCGGTCCTCGCACATGCGGCGATCGTCCCGGCGGCGTCGCCCGTGCGGTGCGGAATCCGCCAGGTTTCCGACTTTGCCACGATCGCAGCGATGATGTGCCTGGGTCCTGCGTTCGCACCGCTGTACGTGGTCTGCCTTGGGCTGGCAATCGACAGCGGATCGCGTTCCAGCGTGCGTCAATTGTCGGCATCGGTGTACCTGGCAACCGCCTCGTTCGCGGCTGTCGTCGCCGGTACCGACTATTGGCGCGCGAATCTGCCGCTTGCACT
>JAKQJM010000118.1 GCA_029561145.1 Pseudomonadota bacterium | reverse complement strand
ACGCCGAGTGCGCCGCGCCGCACCTCGCCGTTCTCGACGAGCTGGCGCATGACATTCGCGGCAAGGTCGCTCGGAATCGCGAAGCCGATGCCGACACTGGCACCCGAGGGCGAGAAGATCATCGAGTTGATGCCGACCAGTTCGCCGCGCAGGTTGACCAGGGCGCCACCGGAGTTGCCCGGATTGATCGAGGCATCGGTCTGGATGAAGTTCTGGTAGCCGCCGCGGCTGAGCCCGGTGCGATCCAGCGCCGAGACGATGCCCGAGGTCACGGTCTGGCCGAGTCCGAACGGATCGCCGACGGCGACGACGAAATCGCCGACACGCAGGTTCTTCGACGCGGCGAGGGTCAGCGCCTGCAGGTTTTCGGCCGGGATCTGCAGCACGGTCAGGTCGGTATCGGGATCGGAACCGATCACGCGTGCCTTGACCGTGCGGTTGTCGTGCAAGGTCACCTCGATGTCATCGGCGCCCTGGGTGACATGGTTGTTGGTCAGTACGTAGCCCTTGGCGGCGTCGACGATCACGCCGGAACCGAGCGATTGCTGGACGCGCTCGCGCGGCTGGTTCGGCATGTTGAAGAAACGCCGGAACACCGGATCGTCGAAGAACGGGTCGCGCACCTGCACGCGGGTCCTCGTATTGATGTTGACCACCGCCGGCGTCACCCGATCGATCATCGGCGCGAGCGAAGGCAGCGGCTGGCCGTCGACGGCGGGTGGCAGGCCGGCTTGCACGGACAACGCCGTGAACAGGCCGGCGATCGAGAAGCCGAGGGCGATCAGGAAGGAACGAAAGGTCGGATTCCAGGGCATGGTGTGGATTTCCAGGGCAGTGGGTCGGAGCGGATCGATCAGGCCGCAGCGGAGGGCGAGGATCGGATCGCCGCAGCGAAGGGCGGATCGGGTGCATGTCGTGTCATCGCGTGGATTTCGCAACCGCGAAACGCCGTGTCGCCTGCGGCCTGCCCTACAGACCGCGCCGCGTCCGTTCGGTTTCACGCAGGTTCGATTTCCGCGCCGAAATGCCAGTGATTGAAGCACTGCGCGGTGTAGCGAGGCGGCTCTGTAAAAGCAGGTGTCGGCCACTGGACAAGGCGCAGGCCCGGGCGTAGGGTGCGAGGGTGCAGCCACCACAAGATGTTGTGTGCGCACAACGGGGACGAACCTAGCCATTGTGGAGCGATTCGGGGAATGTCATCGGCATTCCGTCCGCTTT
>JAKQJM010000106.1 GCA_029561145.1 Pseudomonadota bacterium | reverse complement strand
GGTGCAGCTTGTCGACGCGTTTGTCCGGGCCATCCGTCCTTCCACGGCGATCAGGATGTCGGTCAGTCGCCGCCCGTCGTGGCCGACACTCGGCCAGGAGCTGGCATTCCGGTCAGCCTGGCGAGTACCCGGTCGAGACTGAACTCGGTCACTCGATGTTCATGTCCCGAGCGACGGCAGTGTTCATCACCGGTCATTCGATGCTTCAGAACGCGTATGACTGCTGTGTCGCCGCAAGGTGACGTTCACCGGCCTCGATACTCAGTGCTTGTCCCCCATGCTTCGCCGCTGTGTTTGTCCTACGCTGCACCCAGAAACTGCTCGACAGGCTCAACGCCACGCCTGAGCCCGAGCCGGCACCGCCGGACACAGTCCTTGGCGACTGGTATGCCAACCTGATCCGCGTTGGCCGGATTCAGGTCGTGCTCGCTGTCAGCGAGCGAAGTTTGCTGCCCGTCGTGGTACCGGCACGAGATGGTCGATCTCTCGTCCAGCGGCTCAGCGAAGCCTTGGGGCTCATGCTCTCCGCCGTCGGAGTTCCACCTGACGACGCGATCGCCGAGCGCGGTGCCATGCAACGATGGGCCATCGGAAAGACGGCGAACCGGCGGGTCCTGGGATCGCTCAACGATTTGGCGTTCCAGCTTGAGGTCGGGTTGAGCGACTTTCCTGATCGAACGCTGCTGGCGCAATCGCTCTGGCTGGCCAGGACGCCGCTGAAGGTCATCGACTACGGAGCGCCCGACCAAGCGACGCTCGCTGCGTTCGCTGCTCGCCGGGCGTTGCTCGCGGCCAGCGTCCGATGACCGCATTGCACTGACGCGAGCAGCAGCCCGCGACCCATTGCAGAGGTAGCGCGTGGTCGTTCAGGATGCTGCTTTCCTCCAAAGGGCGCCATTGCATCGGAGTTGCGAGCCACTCGCGCAGCACTTATGGTTTCGGCCGGTACTCGCCTCGGTGCCTCATGAAGCGGTGGTAGGACATGCGCAGGTGCAACTGCATCACTTGGCGGGCGAGCTCGCCGTCGCGGGCTTCGGCTGCCAGGGTCAGGTCCTGGTGGTGATGCAGGCTCTGCTCCAGTTCGGCGGTCGAATAGAGGTAGAACGACCGCACGATGATCGGCATGTCGATCATCGTGTCGAGCATCGAGCGCAGGCGCGGCGATCCTGAATGATCAAGCAGCGTGTGATGGAAGGCCCGGTTCGCTTCCTGGATACGTGCGATGGCACCACCACCGTCTGCGTGGCTGACATCGGCGATGGCTGACGCCATCTGCGAGTTGCTCGCCTTCAGACTCGA
>JAKQJM010000083.1 GCA_029561145.1 Pseudomonadota bacterium | reverse complement strand
ACGCGCAAGGTCGGCATGGTGGTCGGTCTGGCCGAGTACTACCTCGGTCGTGCGATCACCAGCGTGCTCGATATCGGCTGTGGCGAAGGCGTCTGGCGCTCGCCTTTGCTCAAGCTTCGCCCGCGTATCGACTACCTGGGCCTCGATTCGAGCGAGTATGCAATCCGCCGTTTCGGACGCTCGCGCAACCTGCGTCTCGCGCAATTTGCCGATCTCGCCGAACAGCGGTTCGATCGGCGATTCGATCTGATCGTCTGCTCCGACGTCGTTCATTACCTGCCGGCTGCGGAACTGCGCAAGGGACTTTCGGGTTTTGCCGAACTGCTGGAAGGGCTGGCCTTCATCGAACTGTTCACGTCGAAAGACCCGGTCGACGGCGACATCAAGGGTTTCATCGCGCGCGCACCCTCGTGGTATCGCGAACGCTTCGCCGAAGCCGGACTCATGGCCTGCGGGTCGCATTGCTACCTGGCGCCTCGATTGATCCGCTCGGTTTCGGCACTGGAGCGCGCCGACGCATGAGCGAGCGCGTCGCGCAGCCTGGCAACGAGCGCCTGCCCGAACTGCCGGCGTTGACCGGGCTGCGCGGTTTCGCGGCACTGTGGGTTCTGCTCTATCACGTCTGGGCGATGAGCGGAGGACCTGCGTTGCGCGTGCCAGGCATCGAGTTCCTGCGCGGCAGCGCCTTGTTGTCGACCGGTTGGGCGGGTGTGGACCTGTTCTTCTGCCTGTCGGCCTTCCTGCTGATCCTGCCGTATGCGCAATGGCGTTACGGGTCGGCGGCACGACCGGATACCGGCCGCTACCTGCTGCGACGGGTCCTGCGCATCTATCCGGCCTATCTGTTCCAGCTTGCCGTTCTGTTGCTGGTGGCGGCGCTGTTCGGCTACGGACGCATGTTGAACGCGCACGAGCTGATCGCGCATGTGTTCCTCTGGTTCTACACCGGCTGGACCTGGGTCGCGCCCCTGGTCGGTGTCTGGTTCACCTTGCCGATCGAATTCACTTTCTATCTGCTGCTGCCTTTCCTCGCGCCGCTGATCGATCGACGACGCTGGCCGTGGCTGCTGCTTGCCGCGATCGCCGTCAGCATCACCTATCGCATCCTCATGCATGTCGCGTTCGCCGACGAACCGGTCTCGACCCAGGTGATCGTCGTCGAGCGCCTGCCGGGGCGCATCGACCAGTTCGTCATCGGCATGCTGGCCGGCGCCGCATTCGTCAGTGCCGGACTGCGTGGCTGGCGTCCGCAGCGCCCCGGCCTGTGGTTCGCCGCGGGCGTGGCCGGAATGATCGGTGTCGCCGCGAGCCTGATCGCGGTTGCCGACCGGTACTGGGCCGGCCATCCTCTGCTGTATGTGTGGCACGGCCTGTTCTCGGCCTGCCTCGTGCCTGTGCTGCTCGCTTCGGCCTGGAACGCGACGCCGGCACGATGGCTGTTCGCGAATCGCGCGATGCGCCATCTCGGCGATATCAGCTTCGGTGTCTATCTGTGGCACATGCCGATCGTGCTTGTGGTGCTTCCGCTGCTGCCCGAGGCGTGGTCGCAGGCGATGCGTTTCTGGGCTCTGCTCGGCGCCGTGCTTCCAGCCAGCGTGCTGGTCGCGCAGTTGTCGCATCGTCTTGTCGAGCGTCCATTCCTGCGCTGGAAACCCGCGCACCGGCAGTGATCGCTCGCTTCAGCGTGCTGCGTCGAGCACCAGTTGCGGATCGATGCGCACGTCGAACCAGTTCATGCCCCAGTGCAGATGCGGTCCATTGGCGCGACCGCTGGCACCGACCGCCGCGACGACCTGGCCTTGTTCGACGCGGTCGCCGACTGCCACGTCGATGCGCGACAGATGCAGGAAGTTGCTGCTGAAGCCGAAGCCGTGGTCGATGACGAGGGTACCTCCGGTCAGGTACAGATCGATCGCGGCGAAGCTCACGATGCCGCTGGCAGGCGCCTTGACCGGCGTTCCGCTCGGCGCCGCGATGTCCATGCCGGAATGCGCCGAGCCGGCCTTGCCGTCGTACACGCGCTGGTTGCCGAAGCGCCCGCTGATGCGCCCCGCGAGCGGCCGGATGAACGCCTCGGTGAAGTCGCTGCGGTCGTCATCGCGTTCACGTGCAGCGGCAACCGCGGCCTGCTCGCGGCGGATGCGCTCGGCAATTTCGGGCGGTGGATCGACGGTCTTCGGCGGCACGCCGTTGACGTGTTCGATCGGCCAGTCGCGCGGCGTGACGGAAATTTCCGCGTTGACCTTGCTGCCGTCGGGTCGTTCGATCTTGACTGCCAACGGTCCTTGTTCTTCGCGACCGACGCCGAATGCAACCGTTCCGTAAGCGGTCACGCGCAAGCGGCGACCGGCATAGTCGACCTTGCTGCCGGGTGGAACCTTGCCGATCAGCATCGATC
Source organism: Pseudomonadota bacterium (assembly GCA_029561145.1). Classification (GTDB taxonomy): domain Bacteria; phylum Pseudomonadota; class Gammaproteobacteria; order Xanthomonadales; family Rhodanobacteraceae; genus Dokdonella. The sequence continues at coordinate 4,462 of JAKQJM010000083.1, read as the reverse complement.
CCTGCACGGTGCTGTGCGGGAAGATCACTCCATCGTCGGGAGATCCGGCGCCTGCGAACGCGGGCAGGGCGACAAGCGCCGCGAACAGCCATCTGCGCATCGCGATCAGCGATCGAACGCGAGGCGCTGGCCGCGCACGCTGTCGTCGAGCTTGCCGTCGTTCCACGCAAGCTGGCCGTTGACAAAGGTCGCAGCGATGCTCGAGCGGAAGGTTTCGCCCTCGAACGGCGACCATCCACACTTCGACAGGATTTCGCTCGGTACGACCGTATGCGGGCGATCGGGATCGACCAGGACCAGGTCGGCGTGATAGCCCTCGCGCAGATAGCCGCGCCCGTGCACGTTGAACAAGGTTGCCGGCGCATGCGTGACCGATTCGACGAGGCGCTCCAGCGTGAGTTCGCCGGCGAACACGCGTTCCAGCGCGACCTGCAGGGCATACTGGACCAGCGGCAGGCCGGATGGCGCGCTGGTATACGGATGCGCCTTCTCGTCGGCCAGGTGTGGTGCATGGTCGGTGGCAAGCACGTCGATGCGGCACTCGGCCAGTGCCTGCGTGATCGCGGCGCGGTCGCTCGCCATCTTGATGGCCGGATTGCACTTGATCCGGTGCCCGAGGCGCGCGTAGTCCTCGGCGCTGAAATGCAGGAAATGCACGCAGGTTTCGGCAGTGATGCGCTTGCCGCTGATCGGACCCGGCGAAAACAGCGCGAGTTCGTCCGCGGTAGAGATATGCAGCACATGCAGGCGCGTGCCGTGTCGGCGGGCGAGGCCGATCGCCAGTTCGGTCGACTTGATGCAGGCTTCGCGCGAACGGATCAGCGGATGCTGCGCAGCCGGTATGTCATCGCCCCAGCGCTCGCGTGCCTTCGCCTCGTTGGCGCTGATCATCGGCGTGTCTTCGCAATGCGTGATGATCGGCGTCGGCGCGTCGCGGAAGATCGCATCGAGGGTGGCAGGGTTATCGACGAGCATGTTGCCGGTCGACGCACCCATGAACACCTTGATGCCGGGCGCGGATTTCGGATCGAGCGTGCGGATGTCCTCGAGGTTGTCGTTGGTCGCGCCGAGATAGAACGCGTAATTCGCGCGTGATGAAATCCTGCCGCGCTCGTACTTCGCTTCGAGCGCCTCCCGGTTGACAGCCGGTGGCTTGGTGTTCGGCATTTCCATGAAGCTCGTGATGCCGCCGGCAACGCAGGCGCGTGACTCCGATTCGATATTCGCCTTGTGCTCGAGTCCCGGTTCGCGGAAATGCACCTGGTCGTCGATCATGCCCGGAAACAGCCAGCGGCCGGCCGCGTCGAAGACCTGTTCGTTCGGCGCGGCTGCGATCTGCGCGTCGATGCGTTCGATCCGGCCATTGCGCACGCGGATATCGGCATCGAACCGACGGCCTTCGTTGACGAGATGCGCGTTGGTGATCAGCCAGTCATTCATGGTCGTGTCCAGTGTGTGTGCTTTCGCGAAGGAACGGTCGCCAGCTGAACTGTGCAGGTACCGGATCGAGTCCTCCCTTGCACAGCGGTTGGCATCGCAACAGCCGGTTCAGGGCCAGCCAGCTTCCGCGCGCGCTACCGAAACGTGCCACCGCGACCCGTGCGTAATCCGAGCAACTCGGGTGGAAGCGGCAGCGCGCGCCCAGCATCGGGCTGATGAAGCGTTTGTAGAATGTCAGCAGTGAGAGGATCAGACGTGACACGATGATGATAGCGTTGATCGCACTGGGGCGCCGGCTGAAGCGCGATGTCTGCGGTTGCCGGGGGCGGGTACTTAGGCTATAACACGCCGCCGCCGGGTCACAAGGTAAGGACTGAAATGGCGAAATCGAACGCGAAATCCAAGGCTGGCAGCAAGTCCGCCAAGGTCGTTGCACGCGCAAAACCCGCTGCAAAAACAAAGGCCAAACCGACTGCCAAGGCGGCCACCGCCAAGCCGAGACCGCCAGCAAAGACAAAGCCGGTGGCGAAGGCCAGCAAGCAGGGTGCGGCGAAGAAACCTGCGGCCCCGGCGAAGAAGCCCGTGGCTGCAACGAAATCGAAGGCGCCAGTCAAGGCGATCAAGTCAGTAAAGCCGGGCAAGCCGGTCAAGACAGGCAAGACTGCGCCGGCAAAACCCGCGAAGAAAGCGGCCAAGAGTGCACCCGCGCCGGTCCGGCCGGCTGCGCGCAAGGAAAGCAAGACATCCCATCGGGCAACCACGCCCGCCCCCATTCCCTCGAAGAACACCCATTCATCCGTGATTGAAACAACGAACGCGTCATCCGCAACACTGAAGGCAAGTGCAAAGAACAAGGCTCGTGCTGTTCCCTCCGCAAAGGACAGCCAGGCGACCATGCAGGACGGCCGCTATGCGCTGCCGACCAATGCCGTGGTCAACCTGCCGAATGGCTACAAGCCGTCGGCGAAAGAGGAATACATGAATCCGCGACACCTCGAGTATTTCCGGCGCAAGCTGCAGCGCTGGCGCGAGGACTTGGTCGAGGAATCCAAGCAGACCATCGAAAACCTGCGTGACGAGGTCCGTGATGTCGGCGACGAAGCCGAACGCGCGACGCGCGAGACCGAAAATTCGCTCGAGCTGCGCACACGCGACCGCTATCGCAAGCTGATCTCGAAGATCGACAAGGCGCTCAAGCGCATCGAGGAAGGCCGTTACGGTTTCTGCGAGGAGACCGACGAGGACATCGGTCTTGATCGCCTCGATGCACGGCCGATCGCGACGTTGTGCCTTGATGCCCAGGAACGTTGGGAGCATCGCCAGAAGCAGATGGGTGATTGAAGTGCCCCGAGTCGGGAGCAGGGAGTAGGGGATGCTGAGCAGATGCCCGGAAGCAGTGGGTTTCCGGAGGATCGCGCGTTCTGTTCCCGCCAACCCCCTGGCGCTGCATTTCCATTTCCCATACCCGATTCCCGATTCCCGTGCATAAGCGCTACTTCGGAACCGACGGCATTCGCGGCCAGGTCGGCCAATGGCCGATCACGGCGGAATTCATGCTCAGGCTCGGTCGCGCGATGGGCGTGGTGCTGCGGCGTGATACCGACAAACCCGTCGTCCTGATCGGCAAGGACACGCGTGTCTCGGGTTACATGTTCGAATCCGCGCTCGAAGCCGGCCTGCTCGCCGCTGGCGCCGAGGTGCGCCTGCTTGGACCGATGCCGACGCCCGGCGTGGCCTACCTGACGCGTTCGATGCGCGCCGATGCCGGCATCGTCATCAGCGCCTCGCACAATCCGCACCAGGACAACGGGATCAAGTTTTTTTCCGCGGTCGGTGAAAAGCTCGATGACGATGTCGAACTGGCGATCGAGGCCGAAATCGATGCGCCGTTCTCCACGGTCGAATCGCAGGCCATCGGCAAGGCCATGCGCATCGAGGACGCCTCGGCCCGCTATCTCGAATTCTGCAAGTCGACGGTATCGCGTTCGTTCAACCTGCACGGCGTGCATGTCGTTGTCGATTGTGCACACGGCGCGACCTACCAGATCGCGCCGAAGATGTTCAGCGAACTCGGCGCCAGGGTCACCGCGATCGGCAACCGTCCCGATGGCCTCAACATCAATCGCGACTGCGGTTCGACCAGTCCCGGCTTGTTGAGCCGTACCGTGGTCGAGACGGGCGCGGATCTCGGCATCGCCTTCGATGGTGATGGCGATCGTCTGCAGATGGTCGATGCGGGCGGACGCGTGATCGATGGCGACGAGCTGCTCTACGTGCTCGCCGTCGACTGGCATGGACAAGGGCGGTTGCGCGGCCCGCTGGTCGGCACGCTGATGAGCAACTTCGGACTCGAGCAGGCGATGAACGCGCTCGGCGTCCCGTTCCTGCGCACCAGGGTCGGCGACCGTTTCGTCATGCAGGCGTTACGCGAACGCGAGGGCGTGCTCGGCGGGGAAACCTCGGGCCACATCCTTTGCCTCGACCGGGTATCCACGGGCGACGCGATCGTCAGCGCATTGCAGGTCCTCGAAGCACTCGCGCGTAGCGGTCGCAGCCTTGGCGAATCAGCGGACGGCATGCGCAGGATTCCGCAGACCACGGTCAATATTCGCGCCAGCGGCGGAGCAGCCCTGGTGGCCGATGCGGGCGTGCAGCAGGTGCTCGCGGACGTGCAGGCGAAACTGGCTGGGCTGGGGCGTGTCGTCCTGCGCCCGTCCGGCACCGAGCCGCTGGTTCGCGTCACCGTCGAAGCGTTTGATGCGGATCTCGTTGCCCGCCTGGTCGATGAGCTCGCCAACGCGGTCCGTGAAGCGCAATCGCGCGTTTCCTGAGCGCTTGTGAAAGAATTGCGGCACGCCGTGCCTGAAACCGCGTGCCGGCTTGAGGCCAGTTCCTGCTGACACCCAATCCTCCCGATCGCGGTCGGGAAACTGGAAACGACGATGAAACACGTTCCCACGCTCGATATCCGACGCTACGACAACGATCGCGATGCCTTTGTCGCCGAGCTCGGCGCGGCCTA
>JAKQJM010000048.1 GCA_029561145.1 Pseudomonadota bacterium | reverse complement strand
CACCGACAATGAGCCCCTTGGAAACGGCACGCCGAAGGTGACCAGTCGGTTGCCGCCGGGAGTGACCACTTCCGTCGGCACGAGCTGGACCTGGATCGAACCGCTGGTAGAGGCCGGGGCGAAGAACGGCTCAACCGCCAGAGCAGTGCCGGCCAGCGAAATCGCCAGGCCGAGAATCATGCGAGCGAGAAACAAGGGCCACACTCCAGAATCAGGGGTGGCGATCATGGGCGTCCGATCCCCGGGTTTCATGGAATCGGGTCACACTGTAGCAGTGCGCCGGCCTGGCACGTTCGAACTCTGTCGGCTGCGTCACAGTGGATCAGGCCCCGCACCGTGGTGCCGATGTCCGGCGGCCGCTCTCGTCTGCCGTGCGCTATCGGCGATCGGGCGTGTCCAAGCTGTTGCGCACGCCCGCCTCCTTTAGCCAAGTCCTTTGCCGTCTTGCTAGACTCGCCGCTCTTTTCGCCGGATGTCGTCCATGCTCCCTGCCGAACTGCCACGCCCGCACGATGTACGACTGGCGGTCATCGGACTCGGCTACGTCGGCCTGCCGCTGGCGGTGGGTTTCGGACGTGAACTCGATACCGTGGGCTTCGATATCAACGCCGCGCGCATCAACGAACTGCGCGCGCATCGCGATCACACGCTCGAAGTCAGCAGCGAGGAACTGAAGGCCACCGAAGGATTGAAATTCTCGGCCGATCCGGCCGACCTCGCCGACCGCAACGTCTTCATCGTCACCGTGCCAACACCGATCGACGATGCGAAACGCCCGGACCTGCGTCCGCTGGAATCGGCCAGCCGGACGGTCGGGCGGGCGATCCGTCCCGGCGGCGTGGCGATCTTCGAATCGACGGTCTATCCCGGCGCGACCGAGGAGGTTTGCGTACCGATCATCGAGCACGAGTCCGGCCTGCGCTTCAATGTCGATTTCTACGCCGGCTACAGTCCCGAGCGGATCAATCCGGGCGACAAGCAGCATCGCCTCGAATCGATCGTGAAGGTGACCTCGGGCTCGACACCCGAAGCGGCGGATTTCGTCGACGCGCTCTACCGTGTCGTGATCAAGGCGGGCACCCACAAGGCATCGAGCATGCGGGTCGCGGAGGCCGCCAAGGTCATCGAGAACACCCAGCGCGATCTCAACATCGCCCTGATCAACGAACTGTCCCTGATCTTCCATCGGCTCGGAATCGATACCAGCGAAGTGCTTGCCGCCGCAGGCACCAAGTGGAATTTCCTGCCGTTCCGCCCCGGTCTGGTCGGTGGCCATTGCATCGGCGTCGATCCGTACTACCTGACCCACAAGGCCCAGCAGATCGGCTATCACCCCGAAGTGATCCTGTCAGGGCGCCGCATCAACGACGGCATGGGCAGCCACGTCGCCCAGCGCGTGATCCGCCTGATGATCCAGCGCCGCATCCATGCCGCCAACGCCAACGTGCTCGTGCTCGGCCTGGCGTTCAAGGAAAACTGTCCGGATCTGCGCAACACACGCGTGGTCGACGTGGTCGAGGAATTTCGCGGCTATCACGCCAACGTCGAGGTGTACGATCCGTGGGTCGATGCCGCCGAGGCGCGTCATGAATACGGCCTGGACCTCGTCGGCGAGCTCGAGGACGGCAGGTACGACGCCATCGTTCTCGCCGTCGCCCACCGCCAGTTCGTCGAGATGGGCGCCGAGCGCATCCGCGCGCTCGGCAAGCCCGGTTGCGTCGTGTTCGATGTGAAGCAGGTACTTCCGCGTACAGCGGTCGACGATCGTCTCTAGGAGGATCCACGGAATGCGCGTACTGGTCACCGGCGCCGCAGGCTTCATCGGCTCGGCCCTGAGCGAGCGTCTGCTCGCACGTGGTGATGAGGTGCTCGGCTACGACAATCTCAACGCCTACTACGACCCGACCCTCAAGGAGGCACGACGCGCACGGCTGACCCCGCATCCCGGATTCCGCTTCGTTCGTGCCGGCCTCGAGGATCGCACTGCCCTGGAAGCAGCATTCGCCGATTTCCGTCCGCAACGCGTCGTCAACCTCGCCGCCCAGGCCGGTGTGCGCTACTCGCTGGAGAATCCGCACGCCTACATCGACAGCAACATCGTCGGCTTCACCAATATCCTCGAAGCCTGCAGGCATGGTGGTGTCGAGCACCTGGTCTATGCATCCTCCAGCTCGGTCTACGGTGCGAACCGCAAGCTGCCGTTTTCGGTGCAGGACCCGGTCGATCATCCGGTCAGCCTGTATGCGGCGACCAAGAAAGCCAACGAGTTGATGGCGCATACCTACAGCCACCTGTTCCAGCTGCCGACGACCGGTCTGCGCTTCTTCACCGTGTACGGCCCATGGGGCCGGCCCGACATGGCCCTGTTCCTGTTTACCCGCAGGATCCTCGCGGGCGAGCCGATCGACGTGTTCAATCACGGCAGGCACACGCGCGATTTCACCTATGTCGACGACATCGTCGAGGGCGTCATGCGCACCCTCGACCGCGTGCCCGGTGCCGATGCGGCATTCGATCCGCTGCAGCCAACGCCGGCCTCGTCGAGCGCGCCGTATCGCGTCTACAACATCGGCAACCACCAGCCTGTCGAGCTGTCCCACTACATCGAGGTGATCGAACGCTGTGTCGGCCGCAAGGCCGAAAAGCGCCTGTTGCCGCTGCAGCCCGGCGATGTGCCCGACACCTATGCCGATGTCACCGAGCTCGCCCGTGATACCGGCTATGCTCCGGCCACGTCGGTCGAGGACGGCGTGGCCCGGTTTGTCGCCTGGTATCGCGACTATTACGGGGTCTGAGCCGCCGAATTGCCACAAAAAGTGTGATACGGTTCACAGTTTGAACCTGAGTGTACAAGGGGACTTCCATGAAGCTCATGCGCAGCATCGTCGTCGGCTTGACCCTCCTCCTGTTGGCGGCCTGCGCCAGCGGCCCGCGTCCGGGCCAGGCCCCCACCATCAATCCGGCCGCGCAGGCGGTCGATGCCTACCGGATCGGCGTGGACGACGTCATCCGTGTCGCGGTCTGGCAGAACCCGGATCTGAACGTGACCGTGCCGGTGCGCCCGGATGGGCGGATCTCGGTACCGCTGGTCGGCGATGTCGAGGCAGGAGGCCGCACGCCCGAGGAAGTTTCCGCTGAGTTGAAGACCAAGCTCGAAAACTACGTTCGGAATCCGCAGGTCACGGTCATCGTTGATCAGTTGCGCAGCCATGAGTACCTGGCCAGGGTGCGCGTCACCGGAGCCGTCAGGACGCCGATCTCGGTCCCGTATCGGCAAGGCATGACCGTACTCGACGCGGTCCTGGCTGCCGGCGGAACCAACGAATTCGCTGCCGCCGACCGCACCGAGCTCTATCGCAAGGAAGGCGATGCCACCCGGGCCTATCCGGTGCGCCTTGAGCGGATCCTGCAGAAGGGCGAGCTTGAAACGAATTTTCCGGTCCAGCCGGGTGACGTGATCACCGTACCCGAAAGGACGTTCTGAGCAATGACCCGACTCCGGCGCTGGTGAAACGCACTGCATGAATACCGAGATGGCGCCCGTGGCCGAAATGCTGCCCGTGTTCGCACGCGAATCACGGCGCCATGCGATCACGCTGTCGATCCTGTTTGCGGTGATCGCGATGATCGGCCTGTTGATCGGCATCTTCTGGCCGCGCACCTATATCGCCTCGACCACGATCCTCGCGCAGAGCAGCGACATCATCCAGCCACTGCTGGAGGGTCGCGCGGTCGCGACCGGCGTCACCGATCGTGCGGGCATCGCGCGCCAGGTCGTCTTCAACCGCAAGGTGCTGCAGGACGCACTCGTGGTCGGCGGCTGGGCCGAGGAAAAGCCATCACCGGTGATGCAGGATCGCCTGATGGAACAGATCAAGGGCCGTACGACGATCACGAGTCCGCGACCCGAGCTTATCCAGATCACCTATCGTGATTCGGATCCGACCCGTACTTACCTGCTGACCCAGCGTTTTGCCGAAAAATTCATCGAGGAAAGCAAGGCGACCAAGGAGCGCGAGAGTCGCGACGCCTTCGAGTTCATCGACAGCCAGGTCCAGGACTATCACGCGAAATTGACGTCGGCGGAAGCCGGCCTGCTCACCTATCGATCCGAGCATGCCGATGCGCAGCCGGGCAGCGCGACCGACGCGAATGCACGCATCAGCGCCCTGCGCACCCAGGTCGAGCAGGCGCGGATGAGCCTCATGGAACAGCAGTCTCGTGAATCCGCCTTGATCGCGCAGCTTTCCGGCGAGTCGGAAGTGACTGCCGTGCAGACCCGGGCCGGACTGTACCGCGCGCAACTCATCGAACTTCAGGCCCAGCTCGACCGCTTGCTGCTCACCTATACCGAGCAATACCCCGATGTCGTTCGCACGCGGCTGCAGATGCAGGATATCCAGCGCCAGCTCGCCACCGAGGAGCAGCGCCGCAGTACCGGCGAAAGCACCGGCCAGAGCCCGTTCGACAATGCGCAGTTCAATCCTCTTTACCAGGAACTCAAGCAGCGCCTCGCCGAACTTCGCCGCGAGATCGCCGCCAACCAGTCGCGCATGAGCACGAGCGAATCGATGCTCAGCGCCGAACTGGATCGGAGCCGGCGCATCGCAGCATCGGAGGGTGCACTGGCCGAGTTGACCCGTGACTACGAAGTCAACCGCGATATCTACCAGGACCTGCTGCGCCGGCGCGAAAACGCCCGTGTATCGATGGTGCTTGACCAGGAGCAGCGCGGACTGACCTTCCGCATCCAGGATCCGGCCGTGATGCCGCTGCGCCCTTCCGGCCTGCGCCTCGCGCATTTCGCCGGCGCCGGGCTTGGTCTCGCCGTCGCAATTCCGCTTGGCCTGCTGTTCGTGCTGATCCGCTTCGATCCGCGCGTGCGGTCGGCGCGCCAGCTCGAACGCGCCACCGGCCTCAACATTCTTGCCACGATTCCGCTTTATGCGACCAGTCGCGAACGCGTCCGCAACAGGGCACGGATCGCGTTCGCGGTCTTCATGGTGGTCGGCGTCTTCGCCGCCTATGGCTTCACCTACTGGATCAGACAGGTATCAGGTTGATGGGCAATCCTCCTTCCAGGGACGCGAGTCTGCCTGACCACGTCGGCGCCGCACTCGGTGCCGCCGCAGGCGACATCGCCCGCCGCGCGGGAGCCAGCCGCTCGATCGCACGTATCGTCGAGCCGAACACGCTGCCGACCGTCGTTCTCGAGGAGAGGCGCCTGATTCACCGCGAGGAGTCGGTGCGCCGTCAGGCCGATGCCTTCCGGGAAATCCGCACGCGCCTGCTCGCCCTCGGCGGCGACCAGAATTTCATCACGATGGTTGCGCCGATCAGCCCACGCTCGGGTGGCAGTTTCGTCGCGCGCAACCTGGCTGCAGCATTCGCCTTCGACGAAGCCAAGACCGCCCTGCTCATCGACTGCAACCTTCGCCATCCGTCCCAGCACGTCGAATTGCGGGTCGACACGACGAATGGCGGGCTGATCGACTATCTCGACCACCCGTCCCTCGGCGTCGAGAAGATCCTCTACCACACCGGCATCCCGCGCCTGCGCCTGATCCCGAGCGGGCGCGAACGCGAAATCGGTGGCGAATACTTTTCATCATTCCGCATGCGCGCCATGCTGGATTCGCTGCGCAGCCGCTACTCGGATCGCTACATCTTTCTCGATGGCCCCGCAGCCAAGGATTCGCCGGACGCGCGCATCCTCGCGGACCTCGTCGATTTCGTCGTGCTCGTCGCAGGAAGCGGGCGTGATACACCGTCCGCCATCCAGAAGGTCGTTGCCAATTTCGACCCGTCCAAACTGGCCGGAATCGTTCTCAACGAATTGCCGTGAGCGTCGGAACAAGGGGGAATACGTCATGCGTACGATCGCTCTGTTTCTCGGCTCGTCAGTGCTCGCGCTGTCGAGCTCCAACGCGCTCGCGTGGCGCCTGGATTATTCGGCCGAGCTTGGTTTCCTGCACAGCGACAACGTCAATCTCAGTGCGGATGATCCGATCAGCCAGAACGTGCTGATACCTCAGATCGATTTCAGCCTCAGCGAAAGCGGCTCGAGCGCACAGGCGCAGATCACGGGCACGCTCGAGTATCGCGATTACCTGGGCGGCGCATTCGGCAACGAATTCCGCGGCACGCTGAATGGTTCGGTGATCTGGTCGCTGGCACCGGAACGATTGAACTGGACGTTTGCCGACAGCCTCGGGCTGTACCCGGTCAACCTGCGCAATCCGGACGTGCCGGGCAATCTGCAGCAGACCAACGTGTTCACGACCGGCCCGACCCTGCGCTTCCGGCTCGGCAAGGCCCTGCTCGGCCAGGCCGAACTGCGCTACATCGACAGTTACGCCGAAGAAACCGGCGCGTTCGATTCGCGCCGCTACACGGCTGCGTTGCGCGCGCTCTACGATTTCAGCTCGACGCGCCACCTCTCGGGAAACATTGAGATCCAGGAGGTCGATTTCGACGATGACCTGCTCGCCGTCGACTATCGACGCGACTCGGTCTTCGCGGGTTACACGCAGGTGCTTTCGCAGATCGACCTGAACGCGTCGCTGGGTTACTCGCACCTCGATTTCGATCGAGGCGACAGCGCCTCCGGCCCCCTTGCGCGCACGTCGCTGGATTGGCGCGCTTCCGATCGCGATACGTTCGGCCTGGGATTCGCCTGGCAATACACCGATGCGGCGACGAGCATCAGCGAAGGTGCCGCAGCGATCGAGAGCGGTTTCGGTGGCGTGGGAGTGGGCGGGGCTGCGATCACTCCGGACGTCTACCGGGAACGGCGCATCGACGCGAGCTACCTTCTGCACGGAACGCGCCTGAACATCGCCACCCAGGTCCGCTACGGAACGTTCCGTTACGAACAGATCGAAGCGTCAGCCAATGATCGCAACGAGGTTGGCGCCGGCTTCACGTTAGGCTATCTGCTGCGTCCAACGCTGACCATAGGCCTGAACGCCGAGGCGGTACGCCGTCGCTTCGAATTGAGCGATGTCATCGACCGCAACTATCGATACGGGGCGTACCTGTCGCAGCAGATGACCCGGCACCTTCGCTGGCGTGTCGACCTCGCGCGCAACGAACGCCACGCCGATGACGGCGCCGAATCCTACGACGAGAATTCGGTCTATCTGCGTCTCGTCTACACCCGTTGACCCGGACCGGTTCCGCCAAGGCCTGATGAAATCCATACTCGTTACCGGCGGTGCCGGCTACATCGGCAGTCACGTCGTCCGTCAGCTCGTCGAGTGCGGTGAACGCGTCGTTGTCCTCGACAATCTCAGCACGGGGTTCCGCGACGCCGTGCTCGATGCGGACCTGGTCGTCGGTGACGTCGGCGACCGCAGCCTGGTCCGCTCGGTTCTCGATGACCATGCAATCGGCACCGTCCTGCACTTTGCGGCGCATACCATCGTGCCCGAGTCGGTCGCCAACCCGTTGAAGTACTACGGCAACAATACCTGCGCGACACGCGCCCTGCTGGCCACCTGCGCCGAAGCCGGTGTCGGCGAATTCGTCTTCTCGTCGACGGCCGCGGTCTATGGGATGCCCGCCGCCGGCGAGGCCGACGAACAGACCGCGACCGCGCCGATCAATCCGTACGGCATGTCCAAGCTTATGAGCGAGCACATGCTCAGGGACCTCTCCTCGTCCTCGGCATTGCGCCACGTGATCCTGCGTTACTTCAATGTCGCCGGCAGCGATCCGGGCGGCCGCATCGGCCAATCGACGCGCAATGCGACCCTGCTGATCAAGGTCGCGTGCGAGCACGCCCTGGGCAAGCGTGCCCAGCTCTCGGTGTTTGGAACCGACTACGAAACCGCCGACGGAACCTGCATCCGCGACTACATCCATGTCGCGGACCTGGCCAGCGCGCATCTTCAGGCGCTCGACCATCTTCGCCGGGGCGGCGATTCGATCACGCTCAATTGCGGCTATGGCCATGGCTACAGCGTTCGCGAGGTCATCGATGCGGTCGAGAGGGTCAGCGGCTGCTCGCTCAACGTCGTCTACGAGCCGCGGCGTGCGGGCGACCCGCCGGTACTGGTTGCGCGCAGCGAGCGACTGAAGTCGGTGCTCGGATGGCAGCCGCGACATGACGATCTCGATTTCATCGTGCGGACCGCGCTCGACTGGGAGCGCCGGATTCCACACGTGGTTCCCGGATGAACCGGCACGTGATCCACCAGCAATTCGCGCTCGCGCGACATCCAGGCGGTCCCGCTTCGGCTTCACCCGATCAATCGCGCCAAAGGACCCCTGACATGAAAGACACCGGTACGATGCGGCACTCGTTCCTGCTGCTCATCGCGAGCCTGGTCGCCTGCGCTGGTCCGGCCGGGGCCGACCTGCGCATCGATACCAGCGGCGTGGACCAGGAATCACCGCAGTACGCACGCTTCAGGGATTTCGTCGACGCGGCTGTCGCCGGCAATCCGGGCTATGCATTCTCGGCTACCGATGCGGCCACGCTGTTTGCGATTTCGGGCAAGGAGAAATATTGCGACCTGGCCGTTGCGACCGTGCAGCAGCAGGTCGACGAAGCCAACGTGCAGATCGCGAAGGGCGAACGTCCGCCGGTCGCAGGCGATTCCTATCTCGAATCGGGGCCGATGATCAGCGCGCTGGGATTGACCTGGCAGGTCTGCCGGGCGCGTATCTCCGATGCACAACGCAAGCAGTGGTCGGCGTACGCGGAACAGACCGTGTGGAACATCTGGCATCCAGGCGCGGCGAGCTGGGGCGGGAAGAAATTCGCATGGACCGGCTGGTCGATCGACAACCCCGGCAACAACTACTACTACAGCTTCGTCGAGGCGACGATGTACTGGGGCCTGGCCAGCGGCAACCCGACCTGGCTCGACCTGCTCCGCGACGACAAGCTGCCCGCACTGACGAACTATTTCGGCAAGCTGCCCGGCGGCGGCAGCCTCGAGGGCACCGGTTATGGCGCGGCGCACATGCGCCTGTTCGCGATCTATCGCGTATGGCGCGATTCGACCGGCGTCGACCTGGCCGCCGCGAACAGCCATCTCGACGACAGCATCCGCTTCTGGGCGCATGCAACGATGCCGACCCTCGACCGCTTCGCCCCGATCGGCGACCAGTCGCGGGTTTCGATACCCGAGATCTACGACTACCACCGCCGGCTCATGCTGGAAGCGCGCAACCTCAGCAAGGACGAGGAAGCGCGGTCCATCGCATCCTGGTGGCTGAACGCGATTTCGGTGCCGCAGATGACGAGCGGATTCAACTTTCGCCACGACCTGCTCGCAGCCGGGAGCGGGCGTACGCCGCCGTCGTCCCTGGTCTACGTCGCAAAGGGCACCGGCCATCTTTTCGCGCGCACTTCGTGGGACAAGACAGCGACGTGGCTGGGCTTCAACGCGGGGCCTTATGTCGAAAGCCACGCGCATCAGGACCAGGGCGCTTTCACGCTGTTCTCGCGCGACTGGCTGGCGGTCAGCGAGAATATCTGGAGCCACAGCGGCATCCAGCAGGGCACCGAAGTGCAGAACGTCGTCCGCTTCGAACGCAATGGACAGACGATACGCCAGCGCGAACCCTCCACGTCGACCATGGAAATCCGCAGCATCGATGCGGGCACCGGCGAGATCCATGCAAGTGCCGACCTCGGTGCAGCCTATGCGGCGGATTCCGGCGTGCGCTCGTGGAAGCGCGATGTCGATTTCGTCGCGGGCCGATTGACCGTGCATGACCGGATTTCGAAAGGCGCGGACAGCGAAGCGATCTTCCAGGTCAACGTGCCGGTCAAGCCGGTCATCGAGGGTCGTGACGCCAGGGCCGGACGCCTGCACGTGAAAGTGATCAAACCCGAGGACGCACGCCTCAGCCTGCTTGAATGGTCGAGTCTGGACAGCGCGGAATTCCGCTCGGGATGGCGCCTTGACGTCCGTGGCAGCGGTGACGAATTCGTCGTCGAACTCTCGGGTGATGCGCCTTGAGTCCACGAGCGACGATCGGCCAATCTGCCATTCCCTTCGATGCAAAGCGCGAGCGCTCGATCAGCGCCTTGCATCGTGCGTCGGTACTGGCTATCAAGTTCTCCAGCAGTCGAATCGACGGGATGTCTGCATGCATTGGAAGTTGAAGGCGCGCCTGCAATGGCTGCTTGGCCACCTGCCCGGCGGCGACAGCATGCATTACCACCTGCAACGGCGCTTCGGCGGATTGCGGGATTTCAATCGCGAGTTCGACATCAAGCTCGAGGACTGGAAGATCATGCTCAGCCGGCTGCGCGAAGCCGGTTTCGAGATTCCGGGGAAGCGGCTGTTCGAGATTGGCAGCGGCTGGTATCCGACGTTCCCGATGGCCTGTCATCTCGCCGGCGCAGCCCGGATAACGACGGTCGACCTGAATCGGCACATGAAACCATCGCTCGTTCTCGCCTGCGCCGAAAGGCTGGGGGGCGCGCTCGACCTGATCAGCGACGCCAGCCGCGCCGACCCGGTGCAGGTCCGCTTGCGTCATGCCGACATGCTCGCCGCGCTGCGCGACTCGGCCGACCTCAGCGCTGCGACCGGAGGAACCATCGAGTATCGCGCGCCGCTGGATGCAACCTGCACCGGCCTCGATGCAAACTTGTTCGACTGCATCTTCTCCAACAGCGTGCTCGAGCACGTGCCACGCGCGGTGATCGACGCGATGTACGTCGAGGCGAAACGCATTCTCGTTAGCGGCGGCGTGATGTTCCATTCGGTCAATTGCGGCGACCACTACGCCTACGTCGATCGCAGCATCCATCAGCTCAACTACCTGCGCTATTCCGACGCGCAATGGGCACGCTGGGACAACGCCTTCCTTTACCAGAACCGGATGCGCGCGCACGAATTCGTCGAGCGCGCGGAGGCTGAAGGCTTCGAGATCCTGTTGAACACGGCCAAGGCTACCGAACTGCGCCTGGGCCAACTCGCGGCAACGCCCGTGCATGCCCAGTTCGCCTCGATTCCCGCAGAGCGCCTGTGCATCACCAGCGTCGATTTCATCGCGCGCAAGAGCGGACCGCTCGCCTCCTGACCGGGCCGAGCGGTGAATGGGCCTGCCAATACGCTGCGATCAGGTCAGTGTCGTCACGAACGCGGCAGCGACATGCACGCGACGCATCGTCATCCCTGCGGATCGAACCCGTTTTTCATGATCGTTTCACCGGTGGTCAGTTCGACCACGAAGCCGGTGTTCGTCGAGGCGCCGCTCACTTCGAGCTTCCAGCCGGAGGTGAAGTCGCTGTCGACATTGCGCCAGTTCACCGCCGTCAAGGTCGCACCGAGCGGTTCAAGCACGCGGACGGTCAACCTGCCTGCGGTCGCGACATTGCCGTTGATGGTCGGCTGGGTCGGCGTATTGACCTGGAAGATCGCCTGCGTTCCCGAAACAACGGCGAACTGATCGGTGACCAGCAACCGGTTGCCGGTGAAGTCGAGGCTGCGCTGCCACGAGTTCACGCCCGAGCCGGCCGGGTAGGCGGCGGACAGGTTGCCGGTGACATGCACTTCGCCCGGTCCCGGGCCCTGCTGGGTGATGTTCATCGTCGAATGCGAGGGCGCACGTTGCTTGACGTTGGCGCCATTGCGCACGAAACGGACCACGTTGTGCACCTCGGTGCCCTGCTGGATGCCGCTGTGGCTCCAGATATTCTCGGTGACAGCCAGCCAGTCGCCGGAAAACAGGGTGAACGATCCCTGATCCTGATGCGCATGGCTTTGCACGTAGGAACCGGCCGAGAAGCTCAGCCAGGTCGCGCCGGTTTCCCAACTGGTGCGCGCGAACAGGTGACCGATGCCCGATGCCACGTAGACCAGCGGCGCCGCCGGCAGCGTCGAGGAGCTGCCCGGTGGCAGCAGGTCGTCGCGATAGTTGAACGCGCTGGACATCTGCTGCACGGAATTGTTGTTGATCCACCAGGACGCGAGATCACGCGCGGCCGGGCTGGCGGTCATGTATCGCGCCTCGAGAATGAGGTGGCGATGGTAGTCGTAGAACTCGGGATTGGAACTGCGCGACTGGTCGCCGTAGGGCGCGAACCGGTTGCGCGTCGGCACGCTCGCATGCAGCCAATACGAAATCGTGTCGGTCAGGTGAGGATTGGCGTTGGCCAGGTCGGAACCGGTCGAATCACGCCAGACCCGGTAAAGCTCGAACAGCTTGTGATGCGAGGTGCCGTAGCCGGTTCCTTCCTCGCTGCCTCCACCCGGCAGCATCGCGAAGTAGTTCAGCAGCGGCGGGATCTTCTGTGTCTGCAGGTAGGTCTTCCACGTGTTGCTGTTGATCGCCAACGCCCAGTACATCGTCGCGCGCAGGAAGCTGTAGTAGTAGTTGTTGGCCGGATCATTCGTGCCCCAGCCAGTCCAGGGCGCGGGGCGGCTGCCCCACATTGCGGCATTGGGGGTCCAGATGTTGGCGATGCTGCGCTCCGCATAGGCGGACCAGCGTGTCTTCTGCGGCGCCGAGACGAAGGCAGCGCACCAATCGTAGGTGAGGGCCAGGTCGCCGATCATGGCGCCCGCATACAGATAGGAATCGTGGGCGACTTCCGGATTCTGGTTGGCCGCGATCGCCGTTTCCGCCGCACTCACCTGGGCTTCGACCATGCTCGCTGCAAGCGTGCAGTACTGCGCCTGCCCGGTCAGCCGGAACATCACCACCGCGTCATTGGCCGAGAACCCGTAGCCCGGGTTGCCGGCGACGGCCTGGTTCACCCAGTTCCTGAATCGCGTGTAGGCCGCGGATTGCTGATTGACGTAGGAAAGATCGGTATTGATGCTCGCCTGGGCGACACCCGAACCTCCGAATGCCAGCGCAGCCAGCAGGATGGTTCGGAAGACAGATCGAATGCGCTTGGACGTGGACATGATTCTCGCGAGCTCCGCTACAGTCATCGCGCCGGGCACATGCAAACTGCTTGTGACCAGTCGCGCATCAGGGAGCGCCACGTTATACGGACCGGACCCGCGGAATTGAGTACACCGTTCAGGATTCACGGGGAAACCCGCGAATTTGTGTGAACTGCCGCGCAAGTCCGTGATTTTTCTTGGAATCCAACCAGTCCTTAACATATGCGTGCGCCCAGGCATCGCCTCGCGTCAACCGTGCCAGCAGGCTATTGGCGCTTGGACACGGCATTCCACAGGTAGTGCGCCATGTAGACGCAGGAGCGAAGCAGCGGAAGCCGCTCAATGTCGCGATAGATGCGCCACTGCCAGCCCGCCGCGCGCAGCTTGTTCGCCGAGACCGAGCCTTCACGCACAAGGTAGTAGGCGAGGGGTTCGTCATGTTCGATCCGGACGCCCGAACCGGCACGCTGGACCATCTGCAACCAGAAGACATAGTCTTCGTGCCCGATCTTCAGGAAGGTCGCAGGACCGAGAGTGCCCTCGTAAACACCGGTCAGGTTGCCAATGAAGTTGCTTCGCAACATGTCGGCATGACTGACCCGGGCGGGAGGAACGATCGTGGAGAGCACGCGGCCATCGCAGTGCACACGCTGGTATGCGCAGTAGCTGAGCCTCGCACCGGACGCCTGCATCTGCCCGATCTGGAGCTCGAGTTTGCGTGCATGCCACCAGTCGTCACTGTCGAGAAAGGCGACGTAGCGACCGCGTGCCTCGGCGATCCCGGCATTGCGGGCAGCCGCGACTCCGGAGTTCACCGGCAACCGGTGCAGGCGTACGCGGGCATCGGCCTGTGCATGGCGATTGATCAATCCGGCAGTACCGTCGGTCGAGCAGTCATCGACAATGATCAGCTCGAAATCCGTCAGTGTTTGCGCACGCACCGATTCGATCGAACGTGCGATATACGCCTCGGCGTTGTAGGCCGGCATGATCACGCTGACCAGTGGCCCGTTCGCGATGGATGCGCCCGCGCCTGGATCCGGCGACATCACGAAACGCTGGTAGCAGGCATGTGCGACGGGCGCGGCAGGATGAAGTCCCGCCACTGCGCCGGATCGCCCTGCTTGCCCGCCTCGGCTGCCTTGATGATGTTGTAGACCTCGCGCGCGGTCACGTAATGCAGCACGTAGTTGCGGCCATCGTTGTAGGCGGATTCAAGATAGCTGTGCATGGCATCCACCGGCTCGCCGAGCAGGGTATCCATGTCGCCTTCCTGGGTGCCATGGGTGTGGATCTTGACGAAGACCCATTCAGGGCGTCCTTCGACATGGATGCCGGTCCTGATCCATGCATCGACACGTTCCGGCGTCGGTGGACACGAGCGCCGCACATCGGAATTCTCGATGCGCGGGATGATGCCAAATCGGCGGCTGCGCCAGTTCAGGGCAAGTGGTCCCTGCACGATCATGAGGTCACCGACCGCGCTGCCGCCGACCCGCACCGGTTCGCCACGATCATGCGATTTGGGCCGGGCGGGATCATCGGTCGCGTAGTAGATCGCGTTGACCGTGCTGGTCTGGGTATCGCTCGGGGCGGAAGGCAGGGTGAAATCGGCGTAGCAGCCGAGCTCGCGCAGCAGGATGAGTTCGTTGTTGATGCCACACCAGCGGCCGTCGGCACGCGAATTGTCGAGCGACCAGTTGCCGTGGATGAAGGCGAACGCCAGCCCGCCACTGCGCGGATCGCGCGAAAGCGCTCCATGCTTCTCATGCAGCGTGTTGCAGAACCGGCGCATCGACAGGCAGAAATTCTCCGGCGTGTCATCGTCGTGGTGAAGATGTATCTCGATCTCACCGAAGCCGTCCGCGCACAGCGCAGCGATCTTGGTCAGGTGCTCCTCGACGTATTCCTCCTCTGGATAGAAGAAACCATGCTGCGGATGTCGACCGTCGGCATCGCGGTGCCGCCCGGCCATCTTCCGGTAGTCGCTGCACCAGCGATCGACGCGCTGACGCTGGACGACAGGATCGGCTCGTCCCCACATCGGTTCGAAGTGGTCGACGAAACAGAACAGGACATGCACCGGCCCGGTCGCCTGCGGACGTTGCGGCCGCGTCAGGTAGCTGCGCATCCAGATCTGCATGTTGCGCGAACGCAGGACCAGCCACACGCACAGGATGCCGAGAACTGCAAGCAGCACGACGATGCAGAACGCAACACTTAGCATGCTCATGCGCTCGCCAACTCGGGCAAGGCGCGCAGTTCGAAGCCGGCTTTCCGCCATTCGGGCAGCATGACGTTGAGAAGCTCGACCGTCGCGTCGTTGTCGTCATGCAGCAACACGATATCGCCGGCACGGGGCGGATCGCCACGCAGGACATCGATCAGCTTCTCCGCCGGCATGCCCGTGTAGTCGAGGCTGTCATAGGACCAGTAGGCCATGCTGCTCCGGTTCATCGCGAAATGCAGCAGCAGCGAGAGCGGGAAACGCCCGGAGGGAGGACGGAAGCGGTGCTCGCGCTTGCCGTCGATGGCAGCCAGCAGGCGCTCGGTACGCTCGATCTGGCTGAGCTGCTGCGAATGCGGAATGCGCGTGAAGCGCGGGTGATTGTAGGAGTGATTGCCAAGCTGATGATCCTCGTCGACGATGCGTCTGACGACGGCGGGATGCGCTTCCACTTGCTCGCCGAGCAGGAAGAATGTCGCCTTTGCAGAGTGTGCGGCCAGCACATCGAGCACGCGTTCGGTGTAACCGACGTTCGGCCCGTCATCGAATGTCAGATAAAGTGCGTTGCCCGAAACCGGCCCGGTCGTCATCATCCAGGAGTTCGGCAACCACTTGAACAACTGGAGCTTGTTGGGCCTTGGATTCATCAATGATTCCGGAATGCATACGATCGGGCGAAACGGCCGGTAACCGGGAACTGCGCTGAAGGATCGCCACGACCAGGACGGTCCTCATCGATTTCGAACACGCTTCTGCATGTTACGCGGCACCGCCACATCCGCATAGGACGCCGCATACCGGCGCCGCCCGCAGACAACACCCGCCTTGTTGTGTTTCGACCCGACCGGTGCGGATGCGGGCGCATGTTCATGCTCGGGCACCGGCGACGGCGTACAGCGCGTCGTAGCGCGCGGCCATGGTCGTGAACGAACCTTCCTTGCTTGCCCACGCGCGTCCGCGCGATCCCATCGCCCGGGCTCGTTCGGGATCGCCGAGCAGCTCGTGCAGCGCATGCGCAAGCGCGGCCGGTGCACGCGCCGGTACCAGCCGTCCGTTGACTCCGTCGCGAACGATCTCGGCATTGCCGCCGACATCGGTGGCAACGATCGGCAAGGCGGTCGCGCAGGCTTCGAGCAAGGCGATCGAATAGCCCTCGGTCAACGAGGACAGCGCAAACACATCCAGCCCGCGCAGCAGCTCGGCGACATCGTTGCGATCACCGAGCAGAAACACCCGACCGTCGACGGCCAGCTCGCGCGTCTGCGAAGCCAATTTTTCGCGCAACGCACCGTCACCGATGATGACCAGGGCGCAATCCGCAAAGCGTTCGCGCAAGGCGGCAAATGCACTGATCAGCCCGGTCTGGTCCTTCGCAGGAACCAGCCGCCCGACCGTGCCGATCAGGCGTGTCCGCGCAGGCAATCCGAGCATTTCGACGAGCGCACTGCGCGATTCGACATCGCTCGTGCGGAATCGCTCGATGCGAATCCCGTTCGGGATCGCGAACAGTTTTGCCGCCGGGATCGACGCTGCGGCGAGCAGCTGCCTCCTCGCGGCCTCGCAAACCGTGACGATGGCATCGGTCGAAAAAAGCGAGCGCCGGAACAGCCATTCGCGGCGACTGGCGGTTTGCATTGCACCCATGCCGTGGCGCGTATTGACGATACGGCGAATCGACAGGCCCAGCGACGCAAGGACGGCGTGATAGTGCGCGGCAGCATTGTGCGTGTGCAGGATATCGGTGGCGTGCGCTCGCAGGCAGCGGCGCGCCAGGCGGAGTGCAGCCATATCGAAGCCATGGCGTTTGCGGCAGGCATGCACGGGCACGTCGAGTTGGGCGAGTTCGTCAGCGAGTGTTCCGCGTTCGAACAGGCAGATGATCTGGCAGCGATGGCCGAGCTCCACTTGCGCCCGGACCAGGTCGATGACGGTTCGCTCGAGGCCTCCCCGATTGAGGTTCTCGACAAAATGCGTGATGTTCATGCGCGGCACCCGCTCAGTGCAGCTCGCATATCGCCACGCGGAACTTGCCGCTGGCGCTCGCTGCAATCTCGTCGACGAGTTCGAAGCGCAATTCCATGCTCGTACCGGTCGCCTTGACGATCTCGCCACGTATCTGTTCGAGCACGGATGAATCGAAGCCCGCATCGGGAACAATGCGGATATCGAGGGCGCCGATCTCGCGTTGCACGACCTGATAGCGCTTGATCGAAGTGACGCCGAGGAAGGCGTAGACGATGAATTCACCCGGCAGCAGATGACCGGCAGGAGTCCGCAGCGTGTCGAGCTTGCGTCCGTCCACGCGCTGCAGCAAGGGCAGGCCGCGACCGCACGCGCACACCTTTGCGGACGGTGTTCCGAGGTCGCCGTTCAGATAGCGCAGCAGAGGCATGCCGTAGTTGTGCAGGTCGGTGACCGCAATCTCGCCGATGGATCCACCCGTCGCGCTCGGCTGCAATCCGACCAATTCGACGGCGAGATGATCGGCAGTCAGATGCAAACCGTCGCGCTGCCCACACTCCGATGCAATCAGCATGAACTCCCGGCATCCGTAGGTATTGAACACGGGGCAGCCGAACGCCTGCTCGATGACCGCGCGCTGCGCGTCGTGCAAGGCCTCCGCGGCACTGAGGATCGCCTGCGGGCGATGCACGCTGCGGCCATTGGCGAGCAGCCATTCCGCCATGCGCAAGAGCGGGCCTGCGTAGGCCACGATGACCTCGGCGCGGAAAGCGTCAATCTCGTCGGCGTATGCCGACATGTGTTCCTCGCTCATCAGGAACGCATTGAGCATGTGCCGGTTGAACGCCGCATGGTAGAGGCGATCCTTGATCGCATGGGCCCGCATCGGTTGCCCGATCGCCATGCCCCACAGGTACAGCGTGCGTCGGCCCATGCGTGCGCCGGCCCAGGCATAGCCGCGCCACATCGCGGCGATGCGCCGCTCGTAACTTTCGCGCGTATAGCCGAAACGCATCGGTTCGCCGGTCGAGCCGCCGGTGGTCTTGTAGAGCAACTTGCCGCGCCACGAGCTGGCGTGCAGCTCATCGAAGCAGGCACGGATCTCGGGTTTGGTCAGGGTCGGCAGCAGCGCGTAATCCGCGGGGGAGCGGATGTCTTCCGGCGTGAGCCCGAGTTCCTTCCAGCGACGCTGATAGTAGGGAACCTCACGCCAGCAATGCTCGATCAGGCGCCGCAGCTTGTGCCACTGCAATTCCGCGACGCGATCCGCAGGAAGCCATTGGCTGGCCTCGTACTCGCGCAGATAGCGCAAGGTGCTGCGTCGCCGCAGCAGCGTTTCGTAGAGCGGGAACAGCGCGCTCCTGAACGCATGTTCGTACGCACTCATTGCGCCTGGTCCCGCGCCACCGACCTTCCGGACCAGGCCAGCAGGCGCCCGAACACGCGCGGCCGACCGCCGGCGAAACGGCGGTGCAGTTGCGCGAGATGCTCGATGTCTTCACTGCTCCAGCATTTCAGCAACAGGGTCAGCACCGCGTAAACCGGGACCGTGACGAGGCCGGCGACGATCAGGGTTGGCAATGGCGGCCAATGCCCACGCAGCGGCATGACAGCCAGGGCGGTGAGCGCGGCCGCGAGAATGATGCGCGCGAGCCGGACCCAGTTGGGTTGCATGCCAATCATGCGCAGGGCAAGTATCAGGTTGGCCGTCGCCCCGAACATCGCGGCGGCGACATAGGCGATGGTCGCACCGCCCAGGCCGTAGGCGCGGATCAGGATCACATCGAGGGAAACCTTGATCACGCCGCAGAGTATGACGAGGACCAGGATCGTGATCTGCCGGTCGGCGCTGATCAGCAGACTCGAACCGCTTTGCGATACGGTCGAGAGTGCGCAGGCGAACAGGCACGCGGCGAACACCGGCGCTGCTGGCGCATATTGCGCGCCATACATGAATCCGATGATCGGCACGCAGAACACCGCGCCGAACCCGACCAGCGGGGCGGCGAGCAGGGCCAGATAGGTCGTCGACGCGACAAAGCGGCGCCCCGCCACGTCACGACCCTGACTCAGCGCGTTTGCCATCATCGGCAGCAGCAATGCGCTGATCACGCCGGGCACGAGCATCGCCGCCCCCGAAGCAAGCAGGTAGGCAACCTTGAAATGACCGGCCGCAGCAGCCGTACCGAACATGTTGAGGAAGAACACCTCGACTTCGCTCGCAGCGAAGAAACCGATCGTCACGGTTACTGCGACGAGGCGCATGTGTCGACGCAAGCGCCGCATGAACTCCGTCGGCAACACGACATCGGTCGGCGATGGCGGGATCAGGCGTACCGTCTGGTACCGCGAAACGCCATAGAAGATGGCACCCGAAATCAGGAACACGACAAGCAATGCCTCGACCTTGGCATCGAGCGTCCAGGCGAGCACGACCATGCCGAGGTTGATCGGCGTGGCGATGCTCGCAACGATCGCGATCGCGCGAAAGTTCTCGAATCCCTTGGCAATGCCGACGTTGAACATGTACTGCGAACGAAGCGCCACGCCGAGAGCGAGAAAGCCGAACAGCAGCCAGTGATTGAACCCCGGCGCGACATGCTGGCCTGCGAGCAGCAGCATCAGCCCGGTCGCGACCAGAACCGCGAGCAGGAACCATCGCTGTGCATGGCGCAGGTAGTTGATCGTCGAGGCGATCAGGTCCTCGCGACCCGAACCGCGCAACTCGGCGACGAACTTGATCACCGCGCTGGCGGTGCCCGCATTGGTGATCGCGACGCCCATCGCGACCAGCCAGATGATCGCGCTGTACGCACCGTAGTCGGTCGGCCCGAGATGCCGTGCAATGAAGATCGACGTGAGCATGCCGAGGAAATACTCGGTGTATATGCCGACCGAAGAGAACATGGTGTTGCGTAGCGCTTGCGCGCGAGCGGTCATGATGTCACCAGAAGAATCTTCACGAGAATGTAGAGGCCGATGATGCTGCCCAGCGCAACCGCAGGCCAGCGTAGAAGATCGCGCGAAAGCTCGTAGCGCGGCAGCGAAGGATAACGCTGGCGGACGCCGGTGTAATGACCGAGGACCAGTGCCGCCAGCAGGTAGAGCAGGATCACGTAGCTGCGACTGAGGAAGAACGCCGCCGTGAAGAATCCGGCTTGCGCGAGCAGCAGCGTCATGGCGAGCGACTGATCGCGCTGCCAGTCGGCTGCCTCGGCTTCGCCGGACAACTCCGGCTCGTGACGCAGGATTGCCGACATCATCATGAACCCGTAACAGACGAATGCGAGCCAGATCGTGTAGCCGAAGATGCCGACTTCGGCGAGGACCAGGACGAACGAATTGTGCGCGGTCAGGTTGAAGTTGTTGTCGGCGAAATTGCCTGGCCCGATGCCGAACAGGGGATGCGCGATGAACATCTCGAAGCCGCTGTACCAGGCATCCACGCGACCGGCCGCCGAAGACTCGCTGGCATCGATCTCGCCCATGCGCGTTGGCAACATCATGATTCCGCCGAGCGCAACCGCGCCGAGCAGCATCGCGGTCAGCGCGCCGCGCCTGCGCCATATCCAGACACCGAACACCGCGATCAGGGCAAGCAGCGCACCGCGCGAACTGGTCAGGTAGATTCCGTACATCAGCAATCCCCCGCCGCTCCACCAGAACAGCCGCCGCAACCCGAGCAGGCCGCCCCTGGCCGACAGGAACATCGCCATCGGCAGGGCCATGATGAAGAGCAGGCCCAGATCATTGGGGTCATTGAAGATGCCGACGTACTGGATCCGCGTCTCCTGGGACAGGCCGACACCGGTCCAGCCGATGCCATTCGCGACCTGCTGGATGCCATGGAACGAAAGCACGGCGGAACACACCACGATCAAGGCCATCACCGAGATCACGCGCTTCTGTTCGGTCGCGACCTGGCTCAGCACGAGGAAAGCCAGGATGCCGGGGCCGAACGTCGACAGCTGGACCAGGGCGCCACCGGTCCAGCCGTTGGCGACCTGCGACAGCATCAAGGTCACCAGGAAGGCCGGCAGCAGGATGAATTGCGGCGCGGAAAGATCCTTGTTGCGCGAGGGCAGCCAGAACAGGAATGCGATGAGCAGGACGATCGGCAATACCGGAATCCCGATGTTCTCCCACTCCGGATAGTCCTGCGGGCGGATCAGCACGAGGACGAGATAAAGCTGCATGAAGAGGAACATTCCCGGTCAGGCGCTCAACCAAGTCGGTGACGGGACGGATAGCTGAAGGCCTCCGGAATTCCCACCAGCGAAGCGAACCAGGCGAGATCCATGTGCCGCTCGATCGGCAGCCGGCGCAATTCGAAATGGGGGCCCGCCGGCATCGGGCTGGTCCCCGATATGTAGCTGCAGCCGAGTTTGTAACCGGCCTCGCTGGCCGTTGCGATCACGTTCTCGTCGTAGGCGTCGTTGCCACCGACCGGATAGGAAAGCGCCACGGTTGGCGCATCCAGTTCGCGATCGAGCGCCGCCTTCGAGCCGAAGACCTCGTTGCGCATTGCGTCGGGCGACAGTTTTGCGAGCATGTTGTGCCACATGCCATGCGAGCCGATCTCCATCCCGCCGGCATGCATTTCGCGCAACTGGTCCCAACTCATTGGCCGGCAATCCACGTGCCCGGCCCGCCTCGGCATCGACCAGTCGCTCTCAAGACGGGCAACCACGGCCTCCTGGGTCGAAGCGTCGAGCCACTTCATGCGGTCGAGCAACTCCGTGGCGAGTTCGCGGCGCTGCGTGCGCGAACGGGGCATCGGCCGGTCAACGTCAAGTTCGCGGATCTCCAGGCGCGCCGCGGACGATCGGGTGATCATGTGGACGAACCAGTCGTAGGAGAAGGGCAACCCGCTGTCGATATGGCCGGTCGACACAAAGAACGTTGCTGGCACTCCGAGTTCCCGCAGGATGGAAAAGGCGATGCGATAGTTGTCATCGTATCCATCGTCGAAGGTAACGATGACAGGACGTGCCGGCAGGCGCTTGCCCTGTTCGAAAGCCTCGATCACGTCGCTGAAACGGACCGGATTGAAACGCTGCTTGAGCAGCGACATCTGCTCGCGGAACCCGGATTCGCTCGCGCTGACCAGCTCGAGGTCGAAATCGAACGCCTCCTCATCGGCAATCGACAGCACCCGATGGTAGGCAAGGATGCGCAAGTCACGAACCAGCGCCGAGCGCAGCAACGATACGCTTCCCACCAGACGCGAATGGAAGAGCAGCGAGGCCAGCATCTGGCGCCGACTCGAAAAAGGCGCCTTGTCGTTCTTCTCCTCAATCACCGCGTTCATGCCCCATGCGCTCCCCATCTCGCGGGTGAATGCAGGCCCGCGTCATGCCGCGCGGCGATCCGGGCCGCGACCCGGGCGGCGCACGCTTTTCGTCAGCGCAGGTGATTGTTCGAACCACAGCATCCCTCGCCCCAGGCTCCCGTGATCCTGCAACCTTGGCCGCAGTCGAGGCCATCGCCGCGGCCACCCTGCCTGCCGACGACGCCCTTGTCGGCGAAGCATGCACGTGCGACAGCGCGAAAGTCCACAGCACGGTAAGATTGGCGGCCAAGGGGGCAATCACGACAGGCATGGCGCATCCATGATGCTCTTCCCGGCAGGGCAGCGCGGCGGCGTCCGCATGTCGACCCCAAGCGTTTCCGGCAACCGGAAGCCCGCCGCATTGCTGCACGTGTATGCCATCGGGAAGGCGCAGGTCCATGCCGGGCCGGTGACGATCGCGATGCACGGCCCCGATCGTCTCGCCGGCAAATGTCGCGCCACACCGCACCGAACAGGATTGCGATAGCCATGTTGAAAAAAGCGCGCACGCTGCTGCAGAAGATCAAGCGTCGGTCGTGGATGAAATATGCGCTGCGCGGGGTCGGGCCGAACGACAACTTCGAGCGGCTCGATCTTGCCTATTCGATCGAGGATCCGTGGAACATGGATTCCGCCGGCGAGATTGCCCGTTTCGAAGGCACCAACCGGATCATCGAGCGCGAGTTCGGCAAACTCGACTCGCTGCTCGAGATCGGCTGCGGCGAAGGCCACCAGTCCAGCCACTTCGCCCGCGTCGCACGGCAGGTGCACGGAATCGACGTCAGCGAGAAGGCGATCAGGCGCGCCCGCGAGCGCCTGCCGCAAGGCGAGTTCGCGGCGACTGATGTCTTCAACCAGCCATGGAGCAAGGCCACGCCGGCCTTTGATCTCGTCACGGCCTGCGAAGTCCTCTATTACATGAGCGACGTCGACCGCACGCTGGCGCGCATGTCCGAGCTCGGGCGCAACTGCCTGGTCACGATCTTCGCACCCGCAGCGCGCCGGGTGGGTCCGCATCTCGATCGCATCGAGGGCCTGCAGAAGGACTGGATCTGGCATGGCGGCACGGTCTGGCTGGTCTGCTGGTGGCGCAATGGCTGAGCCTGGCGATCCGTTCAACGGCCGCGGAATCCTCTATTTCGGCAACGACTGGCAGGCGGAAAACCGCACCAGCAGCCATCACGTCGCGATCCGCCTGGCCCAGCGGACGCCCGTCCTCTACGTGAGCTCGCCAGGCATGCGCAAGCCGCAGGCCAGCGGGCGCGACCTGCGACGCCTGCTCCGGAAACTCGCGGCGACGCTGCGTCGTCCGACCCGCGTCGCCGACAATCTCTGGCACTGCACGGTGCCGCAACTTCCGTTCCGCCGCATCCCGGGCATCGACACGATCAATCGCTGGTTCGGACGCTGGGCGGTGAAGCGCGCGGCGCGCATGGCTGGCATCGGCCGCCGCATCTCCTGGTTCGTCGTGCCGCATCCGGGGTTTCTTGCCGGTCGGTTGGGCGAAGACCTGTGCGTCTACTACTGCATCGATGACTATGCCGCGCATCCGGGCGTCGACAGCGAGCTGATCGCCCGACGTGACGCGGATCTGTGTCGTCGCGCGGACATCGTCTTCGTCGCCCCGCCGTCGCTGGTCGAGGCGCGGCGTGCACTCAACGCGAATGTCGTGTTCTCGCCGCATGGGGTCGATGCGGCGCTGTTCGGGCGCGCCGCCGATGCCGGTACCGAGATCGCACCCGCGGCGCGCGACCTGCCCCACCCCGTCGTCGGCTACTTCGGCTCGCTGCACGAGTGGATCGATTTCGAATTGATCGAATGGCTGGCGCGCGAACGGCCGTCCTGGTCGTTCCTGCTGGTCGGTCACGTAGCAGTCGAGCTCGGTTCGTTGCGGCAATTGCACAACGTGCATCTGCCGGGCGCGCAGCCCTACGCGAACCTGCCGAACTGGGCGAAGGCGTTCGATGCCGCGATCATCCCGTATCGACTGAACCGCCAGGTCGCCAATGCGAATCCACTCAAGCTGCGCGAGTACCTGGCGACCGGCAAACCGGTCGTCAGCGTGCGCAATCCGGAGATCGAGAAGTTCGCGAACTGGGTGCATATCGCCGACAATCGCGCATCCTTTCTCGACGCGCTCGACTCCGCCGTGCTGGACAAGTCGACCGAGGCCTGCGCGCGACGCATGGCCGCGGTTGCCGACCAGACCTGGGACCGGCGCGTCGAGGATGTCGTCGAACGCGTGACGGTCGAGCTCGCCCGCCGATCCAGCCCCTCTTCCTGAGTTTTCCGAGACAACCATGAGCACACAACATCCCGCGAAGCTGCGCGTCGCTGTCGTTGGCGCCGGCTACGTCGCCAGCCATCATCTGGCCGCGCTGAAGCGGCTCGATTTTGTCGAGCTGGTCGGCATCTGCGATTCCAACGTGGCGGCCGCTGAGACCCTGGCCAAGCGCTTCGGGATCACCCAGGTCGCCGCGAATCTCGCCGGACTGGCCAGCAGCCGGCCGCAGGTCGTGCATGTGCTGACGCCGCCGGCATCGCACGCGACGCTGGCGATCGAGGCCCTCGACATGGGTTGCGGCGTACTGGTCGAGAAGCCGATGGCCGATACGGTGGCCGAGTGCACCGCGATGATCGACAAGGCGCGCGAGAAAGGCCTGATACTCGGTGTCAACCATTCCGACCTGCTCGACCCGGTCGTCATGAAGGCGCTGCAAGCGGTTCGCGCGGGACGTATCGGCGACGTGGTTTCGGTCGACATCCTGCGCAGCTCCGAGTATCCGGCGTATGCGGGAGGTCCGCTGCCGGGCCAGGTCGCACAGGGTTCGTATCCGTTCCGCGATCTCGGCGTGCACGGGCTGTACACGCTCGAGGCTTTCCTCGGACCGCTGTCCAGGTTCGAGGTCGGGTTCCAGGCCAGTGGCCGCGATCCGAACCTGCGCTTCGATGAATGGCAGGCGCAGGCAAAAAGTGAAACCGGATTCGGCCGGCTGCTGCTGTCATGGAACGCGCGACCGATGGAGAACCGCCTGGTCGTGCGGGGCACGCGCGGGATCATCGAAGCGGATCGCTTCCTTCAGATCATCCGCATCCATCGCGTCCTGCCCGGGCCGAAGTTCATCGGCATCGTGCTGAACACCGTTCTCAGCGCCGCGGCCGATGTGTTCCGCGTACCGTGGAATGTGCTCCGCTTCGCCACCGGCATGCTCAAGCCCTCACCGGGAATCCAGAAGGGTGCGGCGGACTTCGCAGCGGCCGCGCGCGACAACGGCAAGCCGCCGTTCGACGGCGCCGACGCCTTGCGCGTGATCACCCTGCTCGAACCGTTGTGTGTCGAGGCGGATCGCCTGCGCCGCGAGGAGATCGAATCCCGCTATGCGCCACTGGCTCCGGCCGACGCGCTGGTCACCGGTGCAGCGGGTTTTCTCGGCCGCGCCGTGGTCAAGGCCTTGCGGGCACGCGGCCAGACGGTCCGCGTCCTGCTGCGCAAGCCGGTCGCCAGCTATGCAGGCGACGCCGGCGTGCAGGTCGTCATCGGCGATCTCGGCGATCCGCGCAGTGTCGATCACGCGGTCGCCGGGGCGACCACGGTCTATCACGTCGGCGCGGCGATGCGCGGCAGCCTGCGCGATTTCGAGGCAGGCACGGTCTGGGGAACCCGCAACATCGTCGAAGCTTGCACGAAGCATCGGAGCTCGCGCCTCGTCCATGTCAGCTCGATGAGCGTGCTCGACCATGCGGGTCGCGATCCGGCCGTCGTGCTCGACGAGGACGCCGCCTACGAGCCGCAGCCGCAGTTGCGTGGCGCTTATACGCAGACCAAGCTGGCCGCGGAGCGTCTCGTTCGCCAGGCGATTCGCGACAACGCCCTTCCGGCGGTCATCCTGCGCCCGGGCCAGATTTTCGGCATCGGCGCGGAGAAGGTGACACCGAATGCGGTGATCGCGCTGGCTGGGCGCTGGATCGCGGTCGGCGATGGCGGGATGACCCTGCCGCTGGTCTATCTGGATGATGTCGTCGATGCCGTGCTGCTCGCCGCCGAGGCACCCGACGCGGTCGGCCAGGTTTTCAATATCGTCGACCCGGCCTCGGTCACCCAGCAGCGTTATCTCGATCGTGCCAAGCGCAAGCTCGGCGACGAGTTGCGCCTGACCCGCGTTTCGGTGCCGGTGTTCATGACGCTCGCGCATGGCGTCGAGCTGCTCGGCAAGGTGCTCGGCCGCGACGTGCCGCTGACCCGCTACCGCGTGCGTTCGCTGCGTCCACTGGCCAACTTCGATACGCGCGCCGCGCGCGAACGACTCGGCTGGAAGCCGAAGGTCGGCGTCGAGCGCGGACTGGATGCGACCTTCGGCCCGTCGGCCTGATTCGCGCTCGTCGCTACGACGCCGCGCGCTGGGCGGCACGCTCGCGATGCGCCTTCCATGTTCGCCGGATCCAGCGCATCGCCGGTCGTTCGACAAGGAAGGTCAGCACGACGGCAAGTGCGGTCACCACGATCGCGGCGGTCAGTGCGGCCAGCCCGGATGAGACGCCACGGTGCTCGAGATGCCAGATCAGGCTGAAGCCGATCGACTGGTGCAACAGGTACAGCGCATACGAGATCGTCCCGAGGAACGCAAACGGCGCCCAGCGCAAGCCACGCAGGTAGCCGAGCGCGAACAGGGCGAAGATCGCCGTGCACACCACCGCGACTACGGCGTAGACAGGTTTGTAGGCGAACATGATCGCGAGCAGGCAAGCGCCGATCAGGGCGATGTCGGGCAGCCGTGCGTCGGGCCGGGTGCGCAATCGATAGAACAGGATGCCGATCGCGAAGTACGGGATGTGGCGGACGATGAGCAGTTCGCTCAGCGTGTAGGAAACGGGCGTATGGTGCTGCTCGGCAAATCCGTGTGCGACGGCGATGACCAGCCAGGCGCCGATGATCCAGCGTATGCGGTGAAGCTGGCCGAGCATGAACCAGAACAGCATCTGCGCGTAGAAGAACAGCTCGACCTGCAAGGTCCAGTAGGAACCGTCCAGATGTTCGCCGCCGAGGATCTCCTGGATCATCGTGAAGTCGAGCGCTACCTCTTCCCACGGCAGGCGTTGCGACGGCATGCCGATCGTGTAGACCACGGCGGCACTGAACAGGATGGCGGCCCAGTAGGCGGGAAACAAACGCGAGAATCGCGAAACGACGAAATCGAGTGCACTGCGCGTGCGCTCGAGGGTCATGAAAATGACGAAGCCGCTGATCAGGAAAAACAGGTTGACGCCATAGTTGCCGAACCCGAACGAGAGCGGCGGCGGGCCGACATGCCCGACCTCGTTGCCATAGTGCGTGGTGTAATGGAACGCGACGACGGCCAATGCGGCCAGTCCTCGCAGGGCATCGAGTTCGACGACGCGCGATCCGCTCGGCGCAAGGGTCTGCAAACGGGAAATTCCGTACGCCTGGCAGAGGCGAAGTGCGCGGATCATACGCCGGTGCAGGCGGGAAATGCGCAGCAGGCTCATGCCGACGGACTCTACCGATACAATCGGCGCTTTCGTCAATCCGTCCGCCGCATGCGCATCCTCGTCGTCACCTCGCAGTTCCCGATTGCCGGCGAGCCGACACGCGGTCGGCCGATCCACCAGACCCTGACCGAGCTCAGCCGCCTGGCCACGGTTCGCGTGCTCAGTCCCGTGGCCCGCTATCCGCGCTGGGCCAGGCCGCGCAGCTATCTGTTCCGCGCACCGGACGCGGGCCAGAGCGCAAGCGGCTGCGATGCCGTGCACGTGACCTACCCTGCCCTGCCGATGCTCTCGCGTCCGTTCAACGGCTGGCTTTGCGGACGTGCATTGCGTGCCGAAGCACGCGCCTTCGCACCGGACGTGATCCTTTCCTATTGGCTCTACCCGGATGCGAGCGGAGCGCGGCGTGTCGCGCGCGAACTCGGCGTACCGCTGATCGCCGGGGCGCGCGGTTCGGACATCCGAGTCCGCGATGCGATCAGCCGGCGCCTGACCGCAACGGTCGTGCGCAGCGCCGACCGTTTGCTGGTGGTCAGCGCCGACCTCGGTCGCCTCGCCGTGACTGACTACGGCGCCGATCCGGCGCGCGTGCGCGTCATTCCGAACGGCTGCGATGCGGCCACGTTCCACCTGCAGGATCGTGCGCAGGCGCGTGCGCTTCTCGACGTGGCGCCGGATACCCGGCTCGTTCTCTATGTCGGACGCCTGGTCGCCGAAAAAGGCCTGCGCGAGCTGGTGGCCGCGATGCGTGCGCTGCGCGGTTCCCACCCCGGCGCCGAACTCGTGATGGTCGGCGATGGTCCGTTGCGCGAGGAATTCGCCGCGGCGGCAAACGACCCGCTCAATCGCCTGCGCCTGGCCGGTGCACGGCCCGCCGGAACGGTCGCTTCGTGGATGGCGGCCTGCGATCTGCTTGCGCTGCCGAGTTATTCCGAAGGCCACCCGAACGTCCTCGTCGAAGCGCTCGCCTGCGGCCGACCGGTCGTGTCGACGCCGGTCGGCGGCGTACCCGAAGTGGTCGATGAGTCCTGCGCGATCCTCGTGCCGCCGCGCGATTCTTCCGCGTTGGCCGACGCGCTCGCCCGCATGCTGGGAAGAAGCTGGGACGAAAACCTGCTGTCACGCCGCTTTTCCCGCAGTTGGGCCGAGGTCGCCGGCGAGACCCTGACAGCCTGCGACGAAGCGCTGTCGATGCACCGATCCGGATCGCAGGAGTAGACGAGGACATGTGCGGAATCGCCGGTTTCAGCGGGGCCCCGATCGAGGTTGGCGATGCCCGTCGCACGCTCGAGACGATGATCCATACCCTGCATCATCGCGGACCCGATGGTTATGGCTTCCATGTCGCAGCGGGCATCGGCCTGGCCCATGCGCGACTTTCGATCATCGACCTCGCCACCGGCGATCAACCGATCCGCAACGAGCGCGGCGATGTGTGGACCGTGTTCAACGGCGAGATCTTCAACTACGTCGAACTGCGCGCCGACCTGATCGCGCGCGGGCATCGCTTCTACACGCAGTCCGACACCGAAGTCATCGTGCACCTGTACGACCGCTACGGCGATGCCTTCGTCGATCATCTGAATGGCCAGTTCGCGATCGCGCTGTGGGACGCACGCCGCCAGCGCCTCGTGCTCGCGCGTGATCGCGCCGGCATCCGTCCGCTGTTCCACACGCGCGCCCGCGGCGGCGTGTGGTTCGCCTCCGAGATCAAGGCCCTGCTCGTCGTGCTGCCGGAACGCGCCACGCTCGATCCGCGCGGCCTCGCCGAGGCACTGACGTTCTGGGCGCCAGTCGATCCGGATACGAGCTTTGCCGGCGTGCACAGCCTGCCGCCCGGCCATCTGCTCGCGATCGAGGCCGACGGCAGCGAGACGCTGCGCCAGTACTGGGACTGGACCTTCCCCGATCGCGACGCCGCGCCTGCGTTCACGTCGATCGAGGAAGCCACCGCCGAACTGCGTGCCCTGCTCGTCGATGCGGTGCGCCTGCAATTGCGTGCCGACGTGCCGGTCGGCGCGTACCTGAGCGGCGGCCTCGATTCGTCCGGCATCGTCGCGATGATCCGCGGCTTCACCGATACGCCGGTGCGCACGTTCTCGGTCGCCTTCGAGGATGCCGAGTTCGACGAGAGCGAACACCAGCGCGCGATGGTGCGCCACCTCGGCACCGATCACACCACGCTGACGGTGTCGCGCCGCCAGATCGGCGAAGCGTTCCCGCGCCTCGTGCGCCATGCCGAAGCGCCCGTGCTGCGCACCGCGCCGGTGCCGATGATGCTGCTGTCAGCGCGTGTGCGCGAGGAAGGCTACAAGGTCGTGCTGACCGGCGAAGGCGCCGACGAAGTATTCGGTGGCTACGACCTGTTCCGCGAAGCCAAGGTGCGCCGCTTCTGGGCCCGCCAGCCGCAATCGCGCTTCCGCCCGCTGCTGCTTGGCCGTCTGTACGGCTATCTGGAAAACTCGCCGGTGCGCAATCCGGCCTTCGCGCAATCGTTCTTCGGCCAGGGTCTCGAACACATCGATCGCCCGGTGTTCGCCCATGTACCACGCTGGACCACGTCGCAGCGCGCCTTGAACTTCCTCTCGCCCGAACTGCGCGCAAGCCTCGGCCCGTGGGACCCGCTCGCGTTCTATGAACAGCGCCTGCCATCGGCGATCAGCAACTGGCGACCGCTCGCGCGCGACCAGTACGTCGAGGCCAAGTCATTGCTCGCTGCCTACCTGCTCGCCGCCCAGGGCGACCGCGTCGCCGCCTCGAACTCGATCGAAGGCCGCGTGCCCTACCTCGATCACCGCGTCATCGAATTCGGCAACCGCCTGCCCGAGCACTACAAGGTGCGCGGCATGACCGAGAAATACCTGCTGCGCCGCGCGCTGGCCGACCTGTTGCCGGACGACATCGTCAAGCGCACCAAGCAACCCTACCGCGCCCCCGACAGCGCGAGTTTCTTCATCGACGGCAAGGCTCCGGCGTTCGTCGATGACATGCTGAGTACCGAACGCCTGCGCAAGTCCGGCTACTTCGATCCGGTCATGGTCGGCCGCCTGGTCGACAAATGCCGTGCCGGCAAGGCAACCGGCTTCGCCGACAACCAGGCGCTCGTGGGCATCCTGTCGACGATGTTGCTCGATGAGCACTTCGTGCGCGGGCGCGGAGCAACTTAGAGAATTGCGGTTTGAACCGGAATCACGATCGATCTTCTTCTGCGCCACTTCTCGCGCCGGCGTCGACAAATCGACTCGGCACCACCCTGGCGTACCACTGAAACGCGACGCTGATTGCACTGGCCATCCCATGGCCGACGCTAGTCGATCTGTCAGGCGTTGCACCCCAAGCCTGAGCGTATCCGTGCCCGGTACCCATGCCTCTCATTGCGCCTTGAGATCAATCCGCAGCAGCTTTCCATCCGCTGCATCGGTCAGCACATAGACGAGACCATCCGGGCCGACGCGCACGTCGCGGATGCGTTCGTTGCGCTTGCTGAGCAGGCGTTCCTCGCCGGTGATGCGGTCGCCGTCGAGTTGAAGGCGGATCAGGCTGCTGCCGGCGAGTGCGCCGAGGAACAGGCTGTGCTGCCACGCCGGGATGCGCTCGGCGGCGTAGAACGCCATGCCGCTCACGGCCGGGGAAACCGGCCAGTAGTGATGCGGTTGCTGCATGCCTTCGGCGGCATTGCTGACCGCTTCGGGAATCGGCTTGCCATCGTAGTTGATGCCCCAGGTGATGATCGGCCAGCCATAGTTCTTGCCGGCTTCGGGAATATTGATCTCGTCGCCACCTTTCGGACCGTGCTCGCTGGTCCACAACACATGGGTCCACGGATTCATCGCCGCGCCCTGCATGTTGCGATGGCCGTAGGACCAGATCTCGGGGCGCACGCCCTCGCGTCCGACAAACGGATTGTCGGATGGCACGCTGCCATCGGCATTGAGCCGGACCAGCTTGCCCTGCAGCTTGTCGAGTTCCTGCGCGGTTGCACGCTTGTTGTTCTCGCCCTGGGTCACGAAAAGATGACCGGCGTCGTCGAACACGAGGCGCGAGCCGACGTGGGTTCCGCTCGACAGCTTGGGTTGCTGTTCGTAGATCACTTCGCCGTCCTGCAACGCGTTGCCGACCAGGCGACCGCGGAACACCGCCGTGCCGGCAAGATTGCCGCGCAGGTTCGACTTGGCGAACGACAGATAGACCCATCCGCTGCGCTCGAAATCCGGTGCCAACGCAACATCGAGCAGGCCGGCCTGGCCGCTGACGAAGATCGACGGAAGACCGCTGATCTGCGCAATCAGCCCGCCCTCCGCGCTGAGCAGGAGCAGGCGACCGGCCCGTTCGGTGACGAGGATCCGACGATCCGGCAGGAAGCTCATTCCCCACGGATGATCAAGCCCTCGGGCGAGCTCGATGATCTCGACCGTGCCCCGCTCGCTCGATTCGCTGGTGACCGCCGGATCGCCCGGTGCAACCGGCTGCGGACGCGCGGGCGCGTCCGGGTGATTGGTGCAGCCGACGACAGCCAGCAGGAAGATCGCCACCGATGGTCCGAATCGCATTGCACATCCTCGTCGACGGTTACTGGGGATTTTCCGGCCCGGCATCGCAGCCGGGCGGGAATCCGGCGTCCACCTTGCCATCTGCGCAACGGCGAGGGAAGCCAACGCGCAGCCAATAAGGCACAATTCGCGACTGCAAAGCCCCGGCCTGGATCGGGATGCCCGGTCCGAATGTCGGCGGATGCGGGGTCGATACGGGTGCCGGCGGGTAGCGATGGGACCGGAACACCGATCGGTCTCCGGGGAAGACATGAACAGGGGAATACCACGTCGATGGATGCAACCAACGCGATCAAGAAGTTCGTCCTTGAGAACTATCTCTTCACGGACGACGACTCGGCACTGGCCAACGGAGATTCGCTGATCCGCAAGGGCATCGTCGATTCGACAGGCATGCTCGAGCTGATTTCGCACCTTGAGGATACCTATGCGATCAAGGTCGAGAACGCCGAGATGATTCCCGCCAACTTCGACTCCATCGACACGATCGGAGCCTTCGTCGCCAGCAAGCGGGCATCCTGAAACCCTGCACATGACACCGCTCGTTGCCCGTGTCGCAAACGTGGCCATCGGCGAACCGCAGCGCAGGGCCGTCGCCGACGGCTCGCGCCGCATCGACTATGCCACCTTGTGGGCGGAAGCCTGCGCATTTGCGCGATACCTGAGGAGCGCGGGACTCGCCCCGGGCGATCGCGTCGCCACGATCCTGACCAACAGCATCGAGGCCATCGTGGCCTGCTATGGCTGCTGGATCGCCGGTTGCGTCATCGTCCCGCTCAACGCCCAGGCGCGACGCTGGGATTTCGAGCCCTGGCTGCGTCATTGCGAGGCGCGTTGCGTGATCCACGAGGCAGGGAACAGCGACGCCGCGATGGCACTCGATGCGATCGAGGCGCCGCTCCTGCGCATCGTGACCGATGCCGGATCACTGCTTCCGGCGGCAACCTGGGCCGAGCTCATGCGGGTGGAACATCCCTGTGAAATCGCGCGCGCCGAGTCCGCCACGCTGGCCATGATCCTCTACACCTCCGGCACCACGGGCGCGCCGAAGGGCGTCATGCTGAGCCACGGCAATCTCGCCGCCAATATCGACTCGATCATCGCCTACCTCGGGTTGGGCCGCGACGACAGCATCGTTTCGGTATTGCCGTTCTATTATTCGTATGGTGCGTCGGTGCTGCATACGCATCTCGCGGTCGGCGCGTTCCTGGTGATCGAATCCAACCTCGTGTTCCCGCACCTCATGGTCGAGACCATGGCGCGCGAACGCGTCAGCGGATTCTCCGGCGTTCCGTCGACCTTCCTGCTGCTCCTCAATCGCGTGCCGCTGGCCGACTACGACCTTTCCTCGTTGCGCTACCTGACCCAGGCCGGCGGCGCGATGGCGCCCGCGACGGCGCGGCGCCTGCACGAGGCGATGCCCCAGGCCGAGCTCTACATCATGTACGGGCAAACCGAAGCAACCGCACGCCTCACCTGGTTGCCACCCGCACGGCGCGAGGAGAAATCGGGCTCGGTCGGCATTCCGGTGCCCGGCGTCGAGATCGTCGTGCGCCGCGAGGATGGCCAGGCGGCGAATGCCTTCGAAGTCGGCGACGTGCACGCACGCGGACCGAACGTCATGCCGGGCTACTGGCGCGATCCACAGGCCACGGCCAGCGTCCTCGTCGATGGCTGGTTGCGCACCGGTGACATGGGCCATCTCGACGACGAGGGTTTTCTCTATCTCTCGGGGCGGCGCAGCGACATGATCAAGACCGGTGCGCATCGCGTGCATCCGAAGGATGTCGAGGAAGTGATCGCCGAACTGCCGGCCATCGCCGAAGTCGCCGTCATCGGCATCGACGACGATACGCTGGGCCAGGTGATCAAGGCCTTCATCGTCCTCGTTGACAACGCGTCGTTGACGATCAACCAGATCAAGGCGCATTGCCGGGATCACCTTGCCGCGTACAAGATTCCCAAACAGATCGAGTTCGTCGACACGCTGCCAAAAACCGCCTCGGGCAAGATCCGGCGCGCACAACTGACTGCCACCATCGGACCGCGGGAGGTCTCGTGACAAAACTGGATTGGAGCGTGCTGGACATCGACTATGCGCAGGAAGCCGATCGCATCGCGGCACGCCTGCGCGAGGTCACCTCGCGCGAACTGCACAAGCGCGGCCTCGTCGTCGCGATTTCGGGCGGCATCGACAGTTCGGCCTGCGTGTCCCTGGCCGTGCGGGCACTCGGAGCGGAGCGGGTTTTCGCGCTGATCCTGCCGGAGCGCGATTCCTCCGACGACAGCGCCGCACGTGCCAACCTGCTCGCGAGCCATCTCGGCATCCGCGTCGAGACCGTCGATATCGCGCCGGCGCTGGCGGCGATCGGTTGCTATGCGTCACGCGACGCGGCGGTGCGACGCGCCCTGCCCGAGTACGGCGACGGCTGGCGCTTCAAGATCGTCATCGAAGGCGGCATCGAAGGACGCATCAACCGCTTTCGCCTGGTCGCGGTATCGCCGGGCGGTGAACAGGTCGATCGTCCGCTCGGCCTCAGCGAATACCTGCAGATCGTCGCCGCGACGAACTTCAAGCAGCGCATCCGCAAGAACCTCGAATACTTCCACGCCGATCGGCTCAACTACGGCGTGGTCGGCACGCCGAACCGGCTCGAATACGACCAGGGTTTCTTCGTCAAGAACGGTGACGGCGCGGCCGACGTCAAGCCGATCGCACACCTGTACAAGACCCAGGTCTACGGCATGGCGCGCTTCCTCGGCCTGCCCGAGCGCGTCTGCGCAGCGATCCCGACCACCGACACCTACAGCCTCGAACAGGGCCAGGACGAGTTCTATTTCGCCCTGCCGTATCGCTCGATGGATCTGGCGCTCTGGGCACTCAACCACGATGTCCCGGCGAGCGAACTGGCCGAATGCCTCGGCATCGCCGAGACGCAGGCGGAAGCGGTCTACGAGGACATCCGCAGCAAGCGGCGCACGACGCGCTATCTGCATCGCGCGCCGATCCTGGTCGGTGAAGTGCGCGAGCTGGACGCGCACGATTGAGCGAAGTGCAAGCGCCAGCACCTTATGCCGTCGACGCCGGCAGCGTCGCGCGCGATCGCGAGGCACTGCTCGGGATCTGGCGCGGTCGCCTCGGCGTCGACGCGCGCATGCAATCGAAGTTCGAGTGGTTCTACCAAGAGTGTCCGTTCGGCGAACCGACAGTCTGCGTGCTGCGTCACGGCCCCGATCGGCAAGCGGTCGGCGCCGCATCGGCGGGTCCGCGGCGCCTGCTTGCGAACGGCACCGGGATGCTGGCCGGGGTCCTCGTCGACCTCGCCGTGACCGCCGAGCATCGTTCACTCGGTCCGGCATTGATGTTGCAGACCGCGCTCGCGGAATCCGCCGGCCGGCGATTCGGCTTGCTGTACGGCTTCCCGAATCCGAAGGCCGCGCCGGTGTTCAAGCGCATCGGCTACAGCAGGCTCGGCGAAATCGTTCGCCTCGCACGCGTGCTGCGGCATCGCGCCTATCTGGCGCGCCGTTTCCCGCGTGCGCTGGCGGCACTCGGCGGCCCGGTCACCGACCTCGCGGTGCGCATCCGCGATGCCTGGCGCTCGCGTGCCGACACGCGCTGGCAACCGTGCTGGAGCGCGGTCGCCGACGCACGCTTCGATGAGCTCTGGTCACGCACGACGGCCGCCACCGCCACGCTGGCTATCCGCGATGCGACATTTGCACGCTGGCGCTTCGATCGCTGCCCATTTGAGCAGACCCGCTATCTGCTGCTGAGCCATCCTGTCGATGGTTTCCTGCAGGCATGGTTTGCCTGCCAGGCGCACGACACCACGCTGCATGTGCGCGATTGCTGGTCGGTCGATGGCGAGTCCGGCGTACGACGCGAGTTCGTCGATGCCTTGCTCGCCGCTGCGCGTCGCGATGGACATGCCGCCGTGTCGTTCGAGATCGCGGGCGCGAAGGACCGTGTCGGCGGATGGAAGTCGGCCGGATTCCAGGAGCGCGGCCGGCGCCCCGTATTCGGAAAATGGACCGATGGACGTCCATCCGGAACGGTCGACCTCTACCTGACCTCGGCCGACGAGGACGAATAGAGCCTCGCTCGCGTGACCATAGGCAATCTTCGTCGTTGACAATTCAGACGCCCATCGCACAGCCGGCTCTTCCGAAAGTCCACATGAAAGGTAATCACGTTACCCAAGCAACACCGCCGATGACACTGCCCACGCGGCGAGAAATCCAGACGTGCTTAGAGTGAAAAGATCGCCGGCCGACGATAGCGTGGAAACCGCCGCCAAACCGGCGGCGCCAGATTCTCGGATTACGGCGCCTCCCCTCCACGCCCGATAAGTTCGACGACCTCCTGTTCGGCGTCCTGAACGAACACCTTTCGGTATTCCCGACGCTCCACCAGACTCGGAATGCGCTCCAGGGCTCCGATGGGCTCGATGCCCATCGCGTCCAGCCGCTGCAGCAGTTCGGCGAACACGGCTTCCTTGCTCATCGACCACGTTGATGCGAAACAACGCCAGAACACCCATCCCGCGCGTTCCAGCACGCGCTGGCGGGACATATCGTGTGCCCATCGGTCCGGGCCATGGTGGTCGTCGCCGTCCAGCTCGATGGCCAAGCGTCGGTCCTGCGCGCCTTCAACAACCAGGTCGATGCGGAACGAGCCCACCTTTACCTGCGGCACAGTGCGATAACCCTTCGCCACAAGTCGCGCAAAGACTTCGCGCTCGAACCCGCTTTCGCAGAGCGACGCGAGGCTCTCTTCGGCCCCTGCGTCCGCGACCATCGGTTTTTCGAAATGCTCGATGAGGGTGAGGCGCAAGTCGAGCTGTGAGAGCTCGTCCGCTTCGACCGACCGCACGAGGTACATGCGGTCTCGTGCGCGACTGGCGGCCACATTGAAGCGCTGGTCGAAGCGCATGCCCGACAACGCATGGTGGCTCCCGGGGTCCGCGACCATCGACAGGAACATGATGTCCCGCTCGCTGCCCTGGAACGTGCGGGCATCGCCGCACTCGAACTTGCGTCGCATGAGTTCGGAAACCGAGAACCTGCCGCGTACAACTTCGTCGATGTACTTCGCCTGCTCCATGCCGAGCAGCGACACGACACCGAGGGAGCAGTGGGCGAACTTCGGGTTGTCGAGGATGGCGCCGATTTCGTCGGCGATGGCTTCGGCCTCCATCGGGTTTCGGTCGTGCTTGTCGCGCACCCCACCGTGGACGAAGAGGTCGACCAACGGCGGGTCGATGCGTTCCGATGCTTTCGGCGTGCGCAGCGGTTGGATGGCGCCCTGATAGAACTTCTTGTTGCTGTAGGCGATTACCGGGGCAACGCAACGGAAGTGTTCGCGCAGCATCACCTGGTCGGCCGCATAGACCTGCGCCGCCAGGTCGTAGAGCGACATGCCCGGCGTCATGGCATTCGCGTAAGGCTGGTCCTGGAGGAAGCGTTCCCGCAACGAGCGCACCGAGGCCGCCGAAATGAAGCCGCCATCGGGCGACACCTGCTTGTCGTCGCCGACGACAAGGATTTTCTTGCCACGCAAAATCGCCGGCAGTGCCCAGATGTCGGACTGACTTGCTTCGTCGACGATGACGAGGTCGAACGCACCCAGTTCTGCTGGCGCCGACTCGGACACGCGAGCGTGGGACATAATCCAGCACGGCACGGCGCCGACGGCGCGGTCCATGGACTCGCGTGCATTGCGCCGGTACATCGAGGCGTTGGGTCCCGTGGCCTTGCCGATTTTGCCAATCGCGGTAGCGAACGCCATCAATGCTTGAAGCACGCTGTGCGTGGTTTTCTGCTTCGTCTTTAGCCACGCCGAACGCGCCACCATCTCTCGATAAAGTTTTGCCAACGCCTGGGTGAGCTCTTCGCGTCGTGTGGCCAACGCACGGAGCTCGCCCCGTGCTTCGATGGACGCCAGGTGCCCACGCATCCGCGCCCAGGTCCACGCCTGTCGCCAGTCGCTCGGCATCCCCTCGTCTTCGCCGATGGCGGTTGCGGGGCTAACGGTCAACCGTTGCGCCCAGCGTTCGCCCCCAGCTCCACGCAACCGGTCGGCGGCGTCACTCACCACGGCGAGGTCGCTCGACAGCGACGAAACGCGATGAACCTCAGCGAGTGCGGCGGCGTAGTCGGCCGACAACTTTGCCGCTGCGACGTCGGCCTGCCCCAACTGCTCGGCGGCGAACGCACGCAGCCCGTCTGCCACAGGCCCTTGGTACGACGCAAGGCGCTCGTCGAGCCGGCTCCTTGCCACTGCGGCGCCGGCGAGCTGCGCTTTCGTCAGGTGGACACGGGTACCTGCCGCCAACGCCGCCAAGTCGGATGAGGTGCCGAGGACCAAGCCAGTCGGCGGAGTGACGAACAGCGTGTTGGACTGAGCCAGCAAAGCCCGTTCAGACGTGGTCGCCAGCATGAGCGCGCGTCGCGCGGCGTGAGCGATGCCCTCCAGACGGCGCAGGCTTTCCACGCCCCCCGCAAGAGTGGGCAAACCAAGCTCTCCCGCAAAGGCATTCCAACGAGCCAGGAACGTCGTTACCCGTGCGTGGAGGCGGATGTAGCGGGACACATGCGTCCAGCCGTCCGCGTCAGTCACGGGGAGACCTGCTACGCGCACTGCGACCAACCGGGCTTTGGCCTCACCGGCTCCAAACGCCAGCAATCCAAAGGGTTTGCCGCTTTCGGCGCCACGTTCGACGGCCTCCACCGATTTCGGGTCGGCAAGCAGTTCGCCGGAGATCTCCACCGGTCGTTGAAGGAACGCCGCGCGCTCCGCCGTCAGCGTGTCGATGTCCTGGGACAAGGCTTCGAGCGCCTTGCGCTCGGAGGCGAAGGACGGTTGGCGGCATTTCACGCGCAGGGCATGGCCCCACTTTGGCGCCTCGCCTTCGAGTTCGGCTGATTCGCGAACCGCGTCGTCGACGCGTTTCAAAAAAAGCTCGACCGCACCGAGTGGTTCCAGCGTCGAGGACTGCAGCGCGAACTCGGGCGCGGCGTTGAGCTGATTCTCGATACGACCGAGGTGAACAAGGCCGTCGTGGAGGTACGTTAATTTCTCAACAGGGGGCAGCTCGCCCGCGTTCGGGAGGCGCAGGCCGAGGTATTGGAGGTCTTTGCCGAGTCGCCGTCGCGCATCGCGCATCGCGGCGGCCTCCGTTTCTGAAAGTGGCGGCGCGTGC
The DNA here is from genome assembly GCA_029561145.1 of Pseudomonadota bacterium. Lineage (GTDB taxonomy): Bacteria > Pseudomonadota > Gammaproteobacteria > Xanthomonadales > Rhodanobacteraceae > Dokdonella. The sequence goes on along the minus strand of JAKQJM010000048.1, from coordinate 17,518 downwards.
TCGGCCGCGAGCGTGAGCGTGTCGTCGAACCAATCGTGGCGCTCACAGCCCTCCATGACCAGCTCCGCCAGCTTCTGGGCTTTGAATAGGGTGCCGTCAACGTCGATGTCGTGGAGCTGCTGGCGGGCGATGGTGTCCACCCGGCGGTCGAGCGCATACAACTCGGCATGGACGCGATTGATGCGGTCTTGAAGATTGCGAATCTCGCGCTCGGTCGCCTCTTCGTCGAGCTGAGAAATCTGATGCTGGATGGCTGAAATCGACGCTTGACACTGCCGGATGCCTTCGCGGTCACCGGACAGGAGCGAGACCGTTAATGCCCGCACTTCTTCGGGTATTTTTTCTTGGAGCACTTCCAGCGCTGGCTCGCCTTTCGACGTCACCAGCACGCGCCGCCCCGTGGCGAGGTAATGGCAGATGATGTTCGCAATCGAATGCGTTTTGCCTGTGCCTGGCGGTCCCTGGACCGCGACACCTGGGGAAGTCTCCAAGCGCCGCACAATGGAAACCTGCTCGTCGTTGTACGGGAGCGGGAAGAAAAGCTCACGGACCGGCACCGTGCCATCGGAGGCGACGCCTCCGCCCAATCCGCGGAACACCACGGCGTCGCGATGGACGACCTCGTTTGCTGGGTCAGCCACCATGGCAAGCGGTCCCGTAGGAAGTTCGACCGCCTCTTCCACTTTGGCCTTCAGTCGATGGATGTCGTCGATGAGGAAGTTGTTCGACCGCGGGCGCGCAAACAGCACCCATGCGTCGGTCACGACCAATGTGTCGCTTGGCGCGGGCACTTCTGCTCCCTGCGCGATGACCTCGCGGTACACACCGTCCGGGTCGAGGCCGGTACCGGCCATCTTGAGCACCGGAGTGTAGGTCGAGGCGTCGAAGGGCGAGACGCCGCCGACGCTCTGGACGTACGCGCGCATCTTCTTTTCGATGTCGGCCGAAGTCGACACACACGCGGCGATGGCATCGAACTCCACGCGCACCGGCACGTCGCGTGGTCGAACCGACAGCACCATGGTTTGCGCGTCCACAGTGATTTCGGTGGCCTGCGTGAGCAACGGATAGTCGAAGGTGATGCGGCCACTCTCGGACGGCATGCGCCAAACGGTCTCGCCGACGCCCCACACCAGCTCTTGAGGCTTGGCCGCTGTTTCCGTCGTGGTCAGTTGCTGCGCGAGTGCGAACAGTTCGCCGTACAGACCGATGGTCAAGCGCCGCGGCTTCTCAGACTCGGCCCAAACATGCCATTTGCGGACAAAATCGTCGGTCGCACGCTCGATGGCCGCACGCGTGGCGCCGGCTTCGTCCCGACCTTCCAGGTGCGCCGCAAGCGTTGCAGCAATGACATGCGGCGGCGGGCCAAACGGGTCGGGCGCACCAGATACGAACGGAGCGATTTTTTCTGGAGGTCCAGGGGCGGGCTCGACCGGTAGGCGCTGGATGGAGAGCCATACGTGGTCGCCCTCCTCTTGGCGATTGAACTCGACGCCTGGCAAATCCCGAAGGTCGCCTAACTTCTTGAGGAAGCCGGGCGGCTGCGCGAGGTTGAAGGCAGAAGTGTCGATGTCCTTGGCCTGCTCGACGATGTAGTCGAGAAGGCGCGCCATACGCTCGTGTTGCAGTGTCATGCGTTCATCCTAGGCGGCATCCTGCCAAATGGCGGGATTGGGCCGCCGCGTGGGCCTTAGACTATCAAGTCCCGTGCCAAGGTCCCGACAGCTAGGCGAAGGCCTTCGCGGGGCGCACCGATGGCGGCGCCCCATCTATCCATCCAATCCGGACCATGTTGCGCATCCATCTGATGCAGAGCTGATTCGGCTTGAACGATCCGGCGATGGAGGAGGCGCTCTATGAGATCGTTTCGATGCGCCGCTTTGCTGGGCTGTCGCTGAGCGATGGCGTTCCAGACGAAACGACCATTCTCAACTTCCGCCGGTTGATCGAGACGAACGAACCGGCGCGTCGTCTCTTCGATCAGGTCAATGCGCATTTGACGCGCAAGGGACTGCTGCTCAAGCGAGGGAGGATCGTGGACGCCGCGATCATTGCTGCACCGAGTTCAACGAAGAATGCCAAGCATGAACGCGATCCGGAGATGCACCAGACCAAGAAGGGCAACCAGTGGCACTTCGGCAACTGCTCCTGCGTTGCTCTATCTCCTGCGTCCCTGTAGTCGTCGGCATGAGGGCCCACATCGGCGTGGATGTCGACAGTGGCCCGGTGCATACCGTCGTGACGACGCCGGCGGACATGGCCGATGTGGAAGTGGCCAGCAGCCGTTCCAGACGGTGAAAGGATACTTCGGCTCTACCGAGGTTCGCTTCAAGGGACTGGCGAATAACACCGTCCAGGTGCTCACCCTCGTCGCGTTGGCGAACCTGCATCGTGCACGAAGAGCGTTGCTCACGATGACAGGGTCATTGCGCCCGGCGTTTGGACAAAAAAGGCATAAAAGGCCAGAAATCGCCCAAAAATGGCCCCTTGGAACTTTAAATGCACGCATTTCATCGATAGACGAAAGCTGAGGACGAACTAAAGAACCGAATCGAGTAGCACCACTTCGCGAATCGACTTGTTCAGACCCTCCTTAGGCGGCGAGCTGCCGCTGTGGCTTGCGGAACAGCAGCAAGGCGAGCTTGTCGGCGCGGAACCGGCCCTGCCGGTCGACGATGCCCGCTTGCTCGAAGCCGATGCGACCGAGCAGCCAGTGCGGGCCGGCGTCGACCGGATTGATCGTCGGGTCGCTCGTGAAGACCAGTTCGTAACCCGCGTCGTGGGCACGTCGCGCGATCTCGGGCGTGTAACGACCGTGCGGGAACGACATCGTGCGCGGAGCGATGGCCGGATCCAGATGCGCGGCGACGATCGCGCGCGCGCCGCCGAGTTCGGCATCGAGGTCGACGGCGCGCGGCATCGGCGTATGCGTCTTGCCGTGCAGGCCAATGCACACGCCACCCTGCGCGAGCTGGTTCAGCTCGTCGGCGACCACCATGTGCCGGAGCCCGTCATCGGTGTCGGCCGCGAATGGCGCGAACACGCGCTCGCGTGTCGCCTCGTCGAGGCCCTCGAGGACAGCGATCGCACGACGCAGATCATCGATCGAATTCCCGCCGGACGAAGGCGTGCCGCCAGCGGCGGACACCAGGTCGGCGGCCTTGACGCGGCCGAGACGCCAGCCGGCGATCAGGCGCTCCTGGAAGAATGGCAGGCGTCGCCCGATCACGTCGGCGACCACGAACAGCAAGGCCGGCAGTGAGTGCGCGCGCAATCGCGGCAGCGCGAACTCGACATTGTCCGACCAGCCATCGTCGAAGGTGATCAGCAGCGCGCGTGGCGGCAAGGCGCGTTCGCCGTTGCGTGCGGCGAGCACCTCGTCGGTCGAAACGATGCGGTAGTGGCGCTGCAGGAAGCGGATGCAGCGCTCGAACAGCGAGGCCTCGAGCGTGTAGTCGGGATCGCAGGAGTTCCAGCGCGGATCGGCTGGATCGATCACCCGATGGAACATCACGACGGTCAGCGTGCGACGATTGCGCATCCGGTGATAGAGGCCGAGCAGGCCGCTACCATAGAAAAACTTCCTGACGAGGTCGGACAGCATGACGGCAATTCCCGAAATTTCGGCCATCATACCGACTTACAACCGGCGCGATCTCGTGATCCGTGCGATCAAATCGGCGCTCGCGCAGACGCGCAAGGTCGAGGAGATCATCGTCATTGACGACGGTTCGACCGATGGCACCGATGCTGCGCTGAAGGCCGCGTTCGGCGATCGCATCCTCTACGTGCGCCAGGCCAATGCGGGCGTTTCCGCTGCGCGCAACCGCGGCATGGCGATGTCGCGCGGCCGTTATATCGCCCTGCTCGACAGCGACGACGAATGGTTGCCCGAGAAGACCGCGAGACAGGTCGAATGGCTCGATGCCCATACCGAGTTCGGCATGGTCCTCTGCGATGTCGAGCGCGTCGACGGCGAAGGCCGAATGATCGACCGCTTCCGCCGGCGCGACGTGATCCGCGAGGACGGCTGGGTGCTTTCGATGGTGCTGCAGGATCCTGCCCTCGCCCCGGTGTCGGCGATGTTCCGTCGCGAGGTGTTTGCCGACATCGGCGGCTTCGACGAAAACCTGGCCACGGCCGAAGACCTCGATTTCCACTTGCGTGTCGCCAGTCGCTGGAGGATCGGCGTGGTCGAGGAGATCCTTGCTCGCGCGGTGCGCGGGCAGGATGGCCTGTCCGCGCTGGCGCGAACCTATGACGACTACACGAAGGTGATCGAGCGTGCGGTCAGCTCCGCCGAGGGCCGCGTGCCACGCGCAGACGCGCAGCGCGCACTTGCCGCCGCGTATCTGCGCAATGCGCGCGGCGCGGTCTTCGAGAATCGTTTCGCCGATGCGATGCGCTGGATCCGCAAGGCACGCAGCAACTCATCCGATCGCGCGATCCGCCGCGAAGCCCGCTCGACCGGCATGCTGGCGGTCAAGCGCATTGCCCTGAACCTGCTCGGGCGCGGTCGCCGCTGACGCCGTTACGCCGCGTGCTCGTTCACTCGAACCCGCTGGCGAAAATCAGGTCGGACGCCGCCGAATCGAAACGCCAGACACGACCGTTCTGGTGGTCGACCAGATAGAGATCACCGTTCTGGCCTTCGCCGAACGCGACGACCGTGCCGTAGCCGGCGGCGATCCCGGACGGAAACGTGACGAAGGACCATGCGCCACCGCCGCCTTCGGTACCGATGTACACCTCGCTGGTGCAGGAATCGCCGAAGATGTAGTTGCCGTTCAACGGACCGATCGGTCCGCGATAGCGAACGCCGCCGGCGACCGAGCAGCGGCTGTTGGCGTGCGAGTATTCCATCACCGGCGCAATCGAGCCGTAGGTCGCCGGGCAGGTCGAGCCGGTTCCGCTTGGACGTCCCGGGTGATTGCCCTCGCATTGCGGGTAACCGAAATTGCGGTTGCTGCCACCGGCTGCCGGAAACCGGCTGATCTCTTCCCAATTGCCCTCGCCGACATCGCCGATCCACAAGTCGCCGTTGGCGCGATCGATGCTGAAGCGCCAAGGATTGCGGAACCCGTAAGCCCATATTTCCGCGCAGGTGTTCGCCGTCGCCGCATACGGATTGCCGGCCGGGATTGCGTACTGCGCCGCTTGGCCCGGCGTCGCACCGCACATGTTGGCCGACGCCGACGCCGTGGTCTGACGCACATTCAGGCGCAGGATCTTGCCCATGAGGAAATAGTCGAGGTTGCCGACGTTCTTCTTCCACAGGTTCTGCGCAAGGTCCTCCGGATCGAATGAGCCGGTTCCCGAGCCGGTACTCCAGTACAGATAGTTGTCCGGGCCGAAATGGATGTCGCCGCCGTTGTGGTTGTAGAACAGAGGTACGCGCATCACTTCGGTATCGCTGCCCGAAAACGTATTCGCGGCCGGGTTGCTCGCGACGAGCCGACGCAGGATCTCGCCACTGGAACCACTCGCCGTATAGACGATGTAGAGCGTGCCGTTGCTCGCAAACGCCGGATCGAAGGCGAGCCCGAGCAGGCCGCGCTCGACATCGCCGGTATCGACGGTGCGCGTGTAGTACGGCGCGGCTAGCAGGTTGCCGGCCGCATTGACGATGCGGATCTTGCCCGCGCGCTCGAGGATGAACATGCGGCCGCTGCCATCGCGTGGGCTGCGGATCGCGACCGGATCGGACAGGCCCGTTGCGTAGGAGGTCAGGTGCAGGTCGGGCGGAATCGCCGCGCCGGCGACATGGCACGCGAAGAGCAGCAAGCAACAGGCGGTAGCGCACAGCCGTTTGCAGATCGAATTGGCACGCATGATTTTTTCCTGGTCATCGCCGCCGCGGGATCCCGCTCGCGGCGGAATGCCCTTGGGCACCTAGAACCGACTATCCGGTCCGCCGCATCATCGGTTCGGCGGCCCATGGTAGCGCTCAAATCGCTGCGCCATCCAATCGCCGATTGTGCGGATCAGTGCGCGCCGGTCCGACTCGGCGAAGAACGTGTGGTCGCACTGCGGCCAATGATGAAACACGACGCTGGCGGCGTTGACCGCGCGGCCATAGGTCTCGCGGAATTGTCCGCGACTGAGGAAATAACCCGCGCCCCCGGTGAACAGGTGGAACTGCTCCACGCCACGCTCGACCAGGCTGGCGAACTGGGTACGCTCGATGCCCGCTGCGGGCCAGTCGCGCAGGTCGCCATCGCCGACGCGAATCCGTGGCGCCGTCCGCGCGCGCCGCAACAACGAACCCAGCCGACGTAGCGGTGACTTGCGCAGGGCGCGACGCAGGCGCGCAATCCGGTACGACCATCCCTGCCGGGCCAGGCCATCGATCGACAACAGGCCGACCACGCGCGGATCGGCGATTGCGACCTGCCAGCCGAGGTCGGCCGCACTGCACAGCCCGCCGACGACAAAACGCGAATATCCGAACTGCCGTTCGAGCGCATCCATGCCGGCGCGCATCGTCTTCACGAGCGGCTGATCGGAACGTCCGATCGAATCACCGATGCCTGGCGCATCGAAGCGGAACGCCGCGTGGCCAGCATCCGCGAGTTGCCGCGACAGGCGTGCGTGCAGGCGGAACGGTCCGCTGCGATGGATGAAACCGGCATTGAAAAGGATCACGCAGACACCGCTGTCGGCAGCTTCGCCCGATCGACTCAGGATGCCGAAGCGGTCGTCGCCGAGATCGACGATGTGATCGATGCTCATGCGCCGACCACCGGATCCGCGAGTTCGGCGGCCAGGGCGCGGATCGGCCCGAGCGCGATCCGGGTCATGTCGAGCTGTTCGGCCCATGCACTCAGCTCGGTCGCAAGCGGCACATGTCTCGCGTGCGCAGGCGAACGCCCGTCGACCATCGCATCGAGCAGGGTCACGCTCGAGCGCGCGATCCCTGCATCCGACCAGTTCGCGCCGGCCAACTCGTCAAGCATGTCGCGGCTGCACAGAAATCCCATCAGGCTCGCGTCATCGATTGCGTCGGCCCGCTTCGCGATTCGATAGCGCATCGGCGACTGGCGTTCCCGCGCCTCGAACTCGCGCAAGCCCTGCAGATAGGCCGCGCCGTCGACAACCGGTTGCCACAGCCACAGGCGATCCGCCCTGCCCTCGATTGCCGCTGCGGCCGCGATCAGTGCCCCGACACGCACACCCAGCATGATCAGAGGCACGTCGCGGAAGCGTGCGCGCAGCACATCGATGGCCTTGCCGGCATCACGCACGGCGTGGCGCATCGAGAAGGCATCGTCGTCACCTTCCGAATCCCCCGTGCCGCGATAGTCAAAACGCAGCACGGCGACACCCCGCACCTGAAGTTCGTGCGCGAGAACGGCGAACAGTCGATGGCTGCGCGCATACTCGTGCAGGATGGGAGCACAGACCACGACGGCGGCACGCGCGCGCGTGACCGGCTCGTGAAGTACACCGAACAAGCGCAGCGCATCAACCGGTATCCACAGCGGCTGCGATTTCACGATGCTGGCCCGCGGCGCAGCCCGAACAGCTTGAGCGCACGGTCGCGCAGGCCCGGTGCCTTGCGCATGCCGTTCTCGATCGCGTCCTGCGACAGCTCGGCGGCAAGCGCACGCAAGCTGCTGTTGGCGAGTTTCAGTATGCCGAGGCGGACCCCGCTGCGTTCCTCGACCTGAGCAACCAGGGTCATCGCAAGCAGGGAATGACCGCCGAGATCGAAGAAGTTGTCCTGCGCATCGACCGCGTCGACGCCGAGCAATTCCTGCCAGAGGTCGGCCAGCCAGCGCTCCGCAGGACTGAGGGGACCGCCCGCCGGCACCGGCTCGGCGCGTGCTTCGTCGCGCCGCTGCGGCTTGGGCCGCGCGCGGCCCGAGCTGTCGAGCAGGCCGAGGCGGCCATCGGCCAGCCATCGTCCCGACAGCACAGTCGGCATCCACGCCCGATCGGCGTCCGATTCGCCCGGCATCCGGCGTGCCGAGGTCTGGGCAATCGCACCGAACGGTCGCGGACCGGCCATCCAGATCCGCCCGGTACTGCCAACCGGGACCAGCGCGTCGCGCTCGTCGAGCAGGCGCAGGCCTGGCCAGACCAGCGGGCGAACCGCACTGCCGAGATCGCTGTCCGCCTCGGGCATCCGTCCCAGCGAAACAAACGGCAGCGCGCACGCGGCGCCGCCGGCAAACCAGACCTCGTGCGCGACCGTGCGCAGCCGATCGAGCGTATCGGCAGGCAAGCTGTCGCCGACATGCACGACGCAAGGCACGCGCGTTTTGGATTGCGCAAGCAGGGCCAGTTCCGGCAACGCCTCGTCACTGACGAACACGCACGCGGGCTGGCTCGACGCAACACGCGACGACAGGGTCCCTCCGTGCATGCGTTCGGCGGCCGACGCCGGCGCGTACTCGAGGCCATGGCCCAAGGCGAGCAGGCATTCGATCGCTTGCATCGCGGTGCCCGCCGCTGCGGTCCCGACCAGCACCTGCCCGGCGCGCAAACCGAGCCGATGCGCGATGTCGGACAGCAGGATTTCGAGGTCGGCATGGGTGAACGCGCTGCCGGCGCCGGGCGTCGTCGCGCCAACGGCGTGAAAGACGAAGGCCGGCGCATTGGCATCGGCATTCGCCGGAATGCGTGAGGCCGATGCCGAATCCAGCTCCGCGGCATCCGTCTCGGCATACAAGGCTCGTTCGCGCGGCCAGTCCCTGATCCGTCCGCTCGCCGCGTCGGCCAGCAGCACGCTCGCGCCGACATCCTGCATGCGTGCCGAAAGCCGCTCGACCGCCTCCGCGGGATCGAGCGGCAGACCGATTGCCCCGGCCTTGAGCGTGCCGAGCATGCCGGCGACACGATCAACGCCGTGCTTCATGCAGATCGCGACGACCGTTCCGCTGCCGACCTTGCGTGCGCGCAGGCAGGCCGCAATGCGATTGGCGCGTTGTTCCAGCTGCGCGCGGGAAACCACGCGATCGTCGATACGCAGCGCGGGAGATTCCGGCGCGGATTCGGCCAGGTCCTCGATCACGCTCTCGATTCGCGATTCGACGACCGTGCGCGGCGCAGCCGCGAACGCGCGAACGCGCTCCTGCTCGGTGGCATCGGCCGAGGTCAGTGCGGCGATCGATTGCCCGGGATCGGCGATCACGCGATCGAGCAACGCGAGGTAGCGGCTCGCGAACAGGCGCGCCGTTTCGCTTTCGAACAGGTCCGCGTTGTACAGCACGCCACCGGTCATGCCCTGGCCGTGCTCGAGGAACCAGATCGCGAGGTCTTCGCTCGCGGCGCGCTGGAACACGAGAACCTGCTGCTGGGCAAGCCCGCCCCAGTTGCATCGTCGCTGGCGCGCATCCTGGTAGGAAAACTGTGCCTGGTAGAAGTGCGTCGTTCCGGCCAGCTCGCGCATGCCGGGTTCACGCATCAGGTCTTCGAGCTGCACTTCGGGGCTGGCAAATCCGCGCATGACGACCGCCTTCACGCGGGCGACCAGCGCCAGGAAACTCTCGTCCGGATCGACATCGAGCGGCAGTGGCAGCAGATTGGTGAACAGGCCCATGATGTTTTCGACATCGGCCGAAGCGCGCACGCGGACCGGCGTGCCGACGACGAGGTTGGAGCCACCGACGAAGCGCCAGAGCAACGCGTAGTACGCCCCAAGCAGGGCCATGTACAGCGTCGCGTCGACACTCCTGCCCAGCGCGCGCATCCGCGCCGTCAGTTCGGCCGGCACGGAAATCCATTCGGTCTCGCCGCGGCCGACCAGGCTTGCTCCACGCGGCTTGTCGGTCGGCAACGGTGGCGGCGCGCCGAGACGTTCGAGGCGTTCCCTCCAGTGCGCAAGTTCACGCGTGAACTGGGCGGTGTAGTCGGCGCCTTCGAGCCAGCTCGAATGCCACTCGGAGAATTCGCCATAGCTCGCCGCGGGCGGCTCCAGCACGGGCTCGCGCTGTTCGCGGCAGGCCGAATAGAGCTCGGCGAACTCGGTATAGAACAGGTCGAACGACCAGCCATCCCAGATGATGTGATGCGGCATGAAGAAGAACACATGCTCCTCGCCGTCCATGCGGAACATGTGGACGCGATAGAGCGGCAAAGCTTCGAGATCGATCGGAACATTGGTCAGTTCGTCGAGCCGCACCTTCAGCACGCGCTCGCGCTCCTCTGGCGCAAGCGCGGACAGGTCTTCGGCCGGAAACAGCGACACGGCCCCGGCTTCATGGATGCGCTGGATGACTTCGCCACCGTCGCGTTCGATCGTCGTGCGCAGGATCGACTGGCGGCGGGTCAGTTCGACGAACGCGCGCTCGAACGCCGCCTCGTCGAGCACGCCGCGCAGGCGATGCGCCGAGGGCGTGTTGTAGACCACGCTGCCGGGATTGAGCTGTTCGAACAACCACAGGCGCTTCTGCAGCAGCGACAACGGCGCGCGCGTCGGATCGGACAACCTGGCGATGGCGCCTGCCCGCGGATCGGCCGGTTGCGCCAGGCGCTGTCCGATCGCAGCGGCGAGCCCGGCTACGGTCGGATGCTCGAAGAGCAGACCAAGCGACAGGGGCAGCGCAAATTCGCGACCGAGTCGCGTGGTCAATTGCGCCGCGAGCAACGAGTGTCCGCCGAGCGCGAAGAAGTCATCGTGCACGCCGATCCCAGGCAGTGAAAGCGCGGATTCCATGAGCGCCGCGATGCGCGCCTCGATCGGGTTGCGCGGACCTTCGTGACTTTTTTCCGGTGCCGATGGCGTGCCGGGCAAGGGCAGGCGCGCGCGATCGATCTTGCCGTTCGGAAGCAATGGAATCGCATCGAGACAGACGAAATGCTGGGGAATCATGTAGTCGGGCAGCAAGGCGCGCAGGTGGCTGCGCACGGCGCGCTCATCGAACGTCGCTGCCTCGGCCAGGCTCAGGTAGGCGACAAGGCGCTGATCACCCGGTCGATCCTCGCGCACCACCGCAACCACGCGCGCGATGTCCGCATGGCGCAGCAGGTTCGCCTCGATGTCGCCGAGCTCGATGCGGAATCCACGCACCTTGACCTGGAAATCGAGGCGCCCGAGGTGCTCGATCCGGCCATCGTTGCGCCAGCGCCCGCGATCGCCGGTGCGATACAGGCGGGCACCGTCGCTTGATGCGAACGGGTCGACGACAAAGCGTTCGGCGGTCAATTCTTCCCGGCCGAGATAACCGAGCGTCACGCCTTCACCGCCGATCGCGATCTCGCCGGGCACGCCGATCGGACAGGATCTTCCGTTGCCATCGAGTATCCACACGGTCGTGTTCGCGATCGGGCGACCGATCGTGATCGCGGCAGCGGCATCCGTGATTCGCGCGCAGGTCGACCACACCGTTGTCTCGGTCGGTCCATACATGTTCCACAGCGACCCGCAACGCGGCACGAGCTTGGCCGCCAGATCGGTCGGCAGGGATTCGCCGCCAGACAACGCCTTGAAGCCGCGATGGCCGCGCCAGCCGGCATCGATCAGCACGCGCCAGGTCGCTGGCGTCGCCTGCATGACATTGATGCTGCGCGAGTGAATCAGGTCGACGAGCGCGCGACCGTCCATGGCCTGTTCGCGCGAAGCGAGCACGACGCTGGCGCCGACGCTGAGCGGCAGCAGCAGTTCGAGCACCGCGATATCGAACGAGAGCGTCGTCACCGCAAGCAGGCGATCGCCCGGCGCAAGGCCGGGCTCGCGACGCATGCTGTCAAGGAAATTGACGACCGCGCGATGCGGTACGCAGACGCCTTTCGGTTTGCCGGTCGAACCCGAGGTGTAGATCACGTAGGCGACCGCTTCGGCATCGCCTTTCGCGTCGTCGCCGAAAGCATCGGCCCCGTCCCCGATCGAATCGACCAGCACGCTGCGTCCGGCTGGAACATCGATCGATCCGGCATGGCGCGTTTCGGTCAGCAGCAGCGCAAGCCCTGCATCGGCGGCCATGAAATCGAGGCGCTCGCGCGGAAACGCCGGATCGAGCGGCACGTAGCCGGCGCCACTCGCGAGCACGCCGAGCAGCGCGGCAACCATGTCGGGGCCACGATCCAGCGCGATACCGACGAACTGTCCGGCAGCGACGCCATGTTCACGCACGGCGCAGGCAATCGCTCGGGCGCGCGCGATGAGTTGGGCATAGGTCCAGCGGACATCGGCGAATTCCAGCGCAATCGCATCGGGCGTGCGTTCGCCCTGGGCGAAGATCAGGCTCTCGATGCGACACGAGCGGTTGTATGCACTCGGCTCCGGCTGCAGCGCGCGAAGCTCGGCCAGGGCCGATGTCGACAGCAACGGCAACGCCGAAATCGCGTTCTCCATGTTGCCGGCAAGATCACCGAGCAAGGTCTGGTAAAGGTCCAGCCAGCGCGCGATCGTCGCCTGATCGAACAGGTCGGTGTTGTACTGGCATTCAAGCCGCAATGCCGGACCGACCTGCACGGCGTTGACGAAGATCTCGAAGTTCTCGTAGTGGCGCGGCACGCCGCCGAAACTCGCCGCAAGGTCCTTGAAGCCGAGCATCGCGTCATCGAGCCCCGGATCGAGATTGAACAACACCGCGACGAGCGGAAGGCGGCCCGGATCGCGGCTGAGGGCAAGCCGCCGCAGCAGGGTGCCGAAGGTGTAGCGCTGATGCTCGAATGCATCGAGCAGATCGCCGCGGAGCTTGCCGATGACGTCGCCGAGCGAGGCCTCGGGATCGAGTTCCAGGCGCAGCGGCAACACATTGACCGCATGTCCGACCAGGCCGGGATGATCCGTGCTGGCCTGGCCCGCCGCCGGAATACCGATGACCAGGTCGTTCTGTCCGCTGATGCGCTGGAGCAGCACGCCGAACATCGTGAGCAGGCTGGCAAACAGGCTGGCGCCGCGCGCCGCACCGGCGCGCTTGATTGCCGAAACGAGCTCGCCATCGAGGATCCTGTCCTGGCGATGCGAGGCGAAGCTGCGCTGTCGCGGACGCGCGCGATCAAGCGGAAGTTCCAGCGGCTCGGGCACCTGCGCATAGCGGCCTGTCCAGTAGGCCTCGTCGATGGCATATCCATCCGATTGCGGGTGAAGCGCCTCGGCCATCGCGAAATCCGCAAACGAATCGGCGATCGGCAGGTCGCTTGCCGCCGCGCCGCATTCGCGCGCATACAGCGCGGACAGGTCGCGCACGATGACGCCGAACGACCATCCGTCGCACACGATGTGATGGGTGGCCAGCACGAGCAGATGCGCGGCGTCGCCGAGGCGCAGCAGGTCGGCGCGCAGCAGCGGACCAGCCGTCAGGTCAAACGGGTCCTCGACCGCGCGACGCAGGACGTCGCCGATGGCCGCTTCGCGCTGCGCATCGGAGGCGCCGGACAAATCCTGCCGCTGCAGCGGAAGCTCGACCTGCGCAGCGATGCAGAACTGCGCGCCGTCGGCGCTGAGCGTGCCGCGCAATGCCTCGTGCCTGGCCAGCAGCGCATGCAGCGCCCGGATCATGGCCTGCGTATCGAGCACGCCCTCGAAATGCAGGCTCACTGCTTCGTTGTAGGCCAGCGAGGCACGCGGCTCGAGCGTGGCAGCCAGCCAGATCTCGCGCTGCGCCTCGGTCGCGGCAACCACGCGCTGCAACGGCGCGTCGGCAAACGGATCGTAGTCGACGGCAACCGCGCCGCCCTTGACCGGCATCTCGGCAGTCACGCATCCACCTTCATGTATTTGCCAGGAAGGTCGGGATTCGGCACGAACCATGCGGGATTGCCCTGCGCATCCTTGCCCAGCCGCGCGCCCGGCACCGGAGGATGCTCCGCATCGAATGTCGGCACCGCCGCATTGACCCTGCGCGGCAGGAAATCGGATTCCTGGAGCTCCGCGATCGACTCGCGGAACGCCTGCACGATCGCCTTGAACTCGACGTCGCCATGCGCGGTGGTCATGAAGCACGGGAAGTTGTCGAGGATGTGGATGCCGCGACTGCGCATCATCGCGAACAGGAGATCCTGCAGGGCGTGATCCTCGGTGAAGTTCAGCTTCCACACCGAGGCGAAATGCGTTATCAGGATCGGGGCGCCGGTGTTCGCGCAGACTGCATTCATCTCGGCAACCATGGCCGCGGTGCGCGCGTTCAGGTCTTCCTGCAGGGATGCTCCTGCGCTGGCGAGATGCTCAAGCACCGCGGTTGCGGCGGCGAGCGCGAGCGGATGGCGCACGAAGGTGCCGGCGAAGTAGGTCACGCCGACACTCGGCACGGAATCATCGCCGTACTCCCAGTGACCGCCATCGAGCGCATCCATGTAGGCGCGCTTGCCGGCGATGACGCCGATCGGGAATCCGCCGCCGACGACCTTGCCGTAGGTGGCCAGATCGGCATCGATGCCGAGCAGGTGCTGGGCGCCACGCGGGTGCGAGCGGAAGCCGGTGACGACTTCGTCGAAGATCAGCAGCGCGCCGGAATCACGCGTGATCCCGCGCAGATCCCGGAGGAATTCCCGCGGCTGGAAATCCGGTCGACGACTCTGCACCGGCTCGACGAGCACTGCGGCGATCTCGCTGGCACGCTCGCGGATGATCGCCAGGGTTTCCGCCGTGCCGTAGTCGAGGACCAGCACGTTTTCCGCCGTGTTGCGCAGGATGCCCGGTGCGGCAGGTATCGAGCGCAGCTTCTTCGTGCCGCGCACGATGACTTCATCGAAGATGCCGTGATACGAACCGGTGAAGATCACGAGGGTGTTGCGCCCGGTCACCGTGCGCGCAATGCGGATCGCACCCATCACCGCCTCGGAGCCCGTATTGCACAGGCCGGCGCGATCGAATCCGGTCATCTCGCAGATGCGCTTTGCGAGGTCGCCGGCGAGCACGTGCTGGGGGCCGATCTCGTAGCCGGCATCGAGCTGGCGCTTGACTGCATCGACGACGAACGCGGGCTGCCAGCCGAACAGGTTCATGCCGAAGCCATTGAGCACGTCGATGTACTCGTTGCCATCGATATCCCAGACCCGCGCGCCCTGCGAGCGATCGACGACGATCTGGTAGATCATTTCCTTGAGCAGCGGCCGGAATCCGTTGACCACGCGCGGATCGGCCAGATGCGGTCGGTGCAACACCGTGTACTGCTTCGACTTGCGCGTGCGCTCGATGTAGCGGCGCATGAAGGCGGCCAGTCGCGTGCGCTGGCGTTCGCCGAGTTCGGTTCGCGTCGAGTGGATGCGCGCGATTGCGCCGAATGCCTTTTTCACGTCATAGCGCGTGTGCGCGAGAGCGGCTTCCTCGTCGACCGCTTCCGCCGCCGCCGCGCTGGCGACCTCGGCCGGCGCGACAGGTGACTGGGCAGGCGCAGAGCCCGGCTGCACGGACGTCGCGGGTATTGCCTGCTGCGCGCCGAGCACGGCGAGTTGTTGCTGCATGATCAGCATCTGCTGCTCGATCACGCGCTGGACCAGACCGGCATCGGCGCTGACGTTTCCGATCGCTCGCAGCGGAAGATCCGATGAAGCCATCGGCGCCGCGGCAACCGGCGATGTCGGCGCGACCGCCTGTGGCGACTCGCGATCGATGTGATCGGCCAGTTGCTCGAGCGTCGACAGTTTCTCCATCAGTTGACGGAACGCGAGCTTGATGCCGAAGGTTTTCGACAGTTGCAGCGCAACCTGGGTCAGGGCCAGCGAATCGAGCCCGAGCTCGATGAACGGGCTGGCGGTTTCGTTGCCTTCGATCTCGATCCCGGAGATCTCCTCGATCTGGGATTTCAGCGTTGCGAGCAGGCGCGATCGTCGATCGGACGATGCGGCGACGGGAGCAGCAGGTACCATGGATGACTCCGCAGGCAGCACAGGCTGCACGGCTGGGATGGGTGTACGCGCCAGGGTGCTGGCAGGTGAAGCGGGCGCGGCGGTTGCTTCGAGCCAGTAGCGCTTGCGCTGGAACGGATAGGTCGGCAACAACACGCGCCGCTTGTGCTGGCGCCAATCCAACGTGGTGAGGTCGAGCGGCGCGCCAAGACACCACAGCCTCGCGGCTGCACCACGCCATGCACGGACCTCGGCTTCGGGCGTGTCGACGACCGATGCAAGGGCGTGACGCGGGCGCGGTGCGTGCTGGCGTGCGAGCGTGGTCAGCGTCGCGCGCGGTCCGACCTCGACCAGCACGCTGTCGGGAAAAGCCGCCTGCACGCCCGCCAGTGCCGCGGAATAGCGCACCGTATCGCGCAGGTGGCGCGTCCAGTAATCGATCGACACCGCCTGGGCGTCGGTGAGGCGCTCGCCGCTCAGCGTCGAGATGATCGGCAGGCTCGGCACCCGCAGCGGGATGCGCGAGACTTCGGCGCGGAACGGATCGAGAACCGGATCCATCATCGCGGAATGGAACGCGTGCGAGGTCCGCAAGGGTCGGCAGGCGATGCCGTCGCCCTCGAGCGCGATGCGCAGGGTCTCGATGTCGGCGATCTCGCCCGACACGACGCAGGCGGACGGCGCGTTGACCGCGGCCATGCCGAGCGAACCGGACAGGCGCGCTTCGAGCGCGGCGGCATCGAGGCGCACCGAAAGCATCGCGCCAACCGGTAGTTGCTGCATCAGGCGACCGCGCCTGGCGACCAGGCGCAATGCATCGTCGAGATTCATCACGCCGGCCACGCTCGCCGCAACGAACTCGCCGACGCTGTGGCCGATCATGCACGCCGGACGGATGCCCGTGCTGAGCCACAACTGCGCCAGTGCATACTCGAACGCGAACGTTGCCGGCTGGGTGATCGCGGTCTCGGCGAGCGCGGCGCCGTCGCTGGCGAACATGCGTTCGCGGATATCGAATCCAAGCTCGCCGGCGAGAACCTCCGCGCAGGTATCGAGTGCCGCGCGAAACACCGGCTCTCGCCTGTGCAGCTCGCGTCCCATGCCGGCGTACTGTGCACCCTGGCCCGGAAACAGGAATACCGTGTCGGGCTCGCGCTCGATCGCAAGCGCCTGTTCGTCGGCCTGCGCGGACAGCAGCGCGGCTGCCTCGGCGTGGCTGTCGGCGACCACGGCCAGGCGCACCGCGAATGGCTTGCGCCCAACCGCCAGGGTATGCGCGACATCGGCCAGTTCGCTGGAAGGATTCCTGCCGAGCTCCGCCGCGAGCCGTCGCGTCGAATCGGACAGGGCCTGCGCAGTCCGCGCCGACAGCGCGAGCACATGCGGTGCTTCACCGGGTTCGGAACGTCCCGGCGGCGGCGCCTCCTCGACCACGACATGCGCATTCGTGCCGCCGACACCGAACGCGCTGACGCCGGCGCGCAGCGGTGCATCCCCGGTCCATGGATGCAACGCGCGGTTGACCACGAACGGCGATCGCGCGAAATCGATGGCTGGATTGAGCGCATCGACGTACAGGGTCGGCGGCAGGATCCGGTGTTCGAGCGAGAGTGCGGTCTTGATCAGTCCGGCCGCGCCAGCCGCAATGACCAGGTGGCCCATGTTGCTCTTCAGCGAGCCGATCGCGCAGTAGCCAGTCGCTTCGGTGGAGCGCCGGAATGCTGTCGTCAGTCCTTCGATCTCGATCGGGTCACCGAGCGGCGTCGCGGTGCCATGCGCC